>NZ_PGFQ01000001.1:641377-1282754 GCF_029870955.1 Sulfitobacter faviae
CGACGCCTATGGCAGCGCCTCGCGCCGCGATCTTCTGCCCGATATCGAAGAGATCAATTCGACCCTGCGCCATGACGGGCAAGAGGGCGCGCAGGCCGGGCCCACCCCACCGCCGCGCTCGACCGCCCCGAAAAGCCGCAGAAATCCGGCGGGTTCATGCGGGGGTTCACTATAATGATCGTCTTGGCGGCCCTTCTCGCGGCGGTCTATGTCTACGCGCCCGAGATCGCGCAATCCCTGCCGCAGGCCGATCCCTATCTGTCATCCTATGTGGCATGGATGGACGATGCGCGGCTCTGGCTCGACGGGCAGTTGCAAGACCTGCTGGTCTGGCTCGACACCGTGGCGACCCAGTCGCAGGGTTAATCTCGATCAGAACCGATCCAACAGCCTGTTAAGGTAATCCCGCTCGACCTCGGGCCGCTCCGCCTCGCCCGAGCGGCGGCGGATTTCGTCCAGCAACCGCCGCGCGCGACCTTGATCGTCCGGCCCCTGCGCCAGCGGCGCGTCCGAGCTGTTGGCCCCGCTGCCGCCCTGCTCTCGCCCAAGCGGATCGCGCCCCTCGCCACGCTGATCGCCGCCCTCTGCCGTGCCTTGGCCCGGCTGGCCTGCGCGTTGCTCCTGCTCCATCGCTTCACCGAGGGCGCGCATGCCCTCGCGCAGCGCCTCCATCGCCTGCGCCTGATTGTCGATCGCCTCGGCCAGTTCATCGCGGCGCAGCGCCTCTCCGGCGCGGTCCATCGCCTCTCCCGCGCGGTCCAGCGCGTCGCGGGCCGCGTCCCCCTCAGCCGTGCCCTGCCCGGGCAAACGCCCTTGCTGGCGGCGCAGCGCGTCGCGCAGTGCTTGCTGGCGTCCGGCCAGCCCTTCCTCGCCCCCTTCTTCGCCAGAGGGGCCGCCCTGCCCGCGCTGCCCTTCATGGCTCTCGCCGCGCCCTTGCCCGCCGTTGCGGCCTTCGTTGCCGTCACTCTCCCCCGCGCCGGTGCCGGGGTTGAACTGCTCTTGCAGGTCGCGGAAGGCCTGATCGCTCAGCCCCTGTTGCTCGCGCAGCGTATCCGACAGCCCCTCCATCGCCTGTTCACCGGGCGAATTGCCGCCCTGTCCGGGCTGGCCTTCGGTGACGCGCATGTTCTCCATCATTTCCTGCAACTGGCGCAGCGCCTCGGCGGCTTCGGCCATGCGGCCCTGTTCCATCAACTCCTGAATGCGGTCCATCATGCGCTGCAGATCGTCTTGGGTCATCTGCATCGCCTCGCCCTGCGGCTGCTGGTCTTCGCCCGCGCCCTCTTGCGCCTGCTGTCGCTGGAGTTGCTCAAGGTAGTCTTCGGTGGCGCGGCGCAACTCGTCCATCAACTCGGCGATTTCGGCCTGAGAGGCGCCGTTCTTCATCGCCTCGTTCAACCGATCCTGCGCGCGGCGCATCCGCTCAAGCGCATCGGCCAGCACGCCTTCTTCCAACTCAATCGCCAGCGCCCAAAGGTCTTCGGCCAGCTCGGTCTGCACCTCTTCGTCCAGCCCGTAGCGCGCCCGCAATTCCAACCGCCGGATCACCTGCTTGAGCCGCAGCGCCGTCACCTCCGAGCGCAGATCATCGCCGGGGGCATAACTCACCGCGCGCAGCACCTGCGCAATGCGCGGCGCATTGGCGCGCGACCACAAAAGATCGCGCCGCATCTCGATCACCCCTGCCGCCGCCGGATCGAAAAAACGCCGCCCCGGCAGGGTCAACTGGCTCACCTCGGTCACGGCCTGCTGTTCGGAGGCGTCCAAGACCGAAAGTTGCAGCGACACCGGGAGATTGGCCCATGGGTGTTTCGAGAAATTTTCGATCAACGTCTCTTCGAAATCGCGCCGGTCGCCGCTGATCGGCATGGGCAGCGGCACGACGATCTCAGGCCGCGGCTCGGGGTCGACGGTCAGACCATAGCGCCGGTCGATCGAGGCCAGATCGAGGCTGATCCGCGCTTCCCCGGCTTCGACGCCATAGTCGTCGCGCGCAAGGAACGGCAGGCTCATCTCTCCCAAAGCGGTCACCTCAGGCGGGCCAAGTCGTTCGACCTGCGGCACGGCATCGGGCAAAAGCGTGATCTGCCACGCCCGCGCCCCCGGCCCGTCGATGCTGATCTCACCGCTTTGGCGCAGGGTGAAATCCTGCGCGGGTTCCGAGGATGCCGCCACTTCGCGGCCCGAGACGTTCTCAGCCACCGTCAGCGCGCCCAATTCGCCATAGAGCCGCAGGGTAATTAGCGTGCCCTCAGGCAGCGACAGCACCCCGGCCTCAAGATCGTTGAGGTAGAGCGTCGGCTTGCCGGTATGGCGCGGCGGCTCGGCCCATCCTTCCCAAACGGAGCCGGAGGCGAGCGTGCCGCCCGCCCCGCCGGGGGCCAGATGCGTCACCTCCCCCAACCGCCAGACGGAGCCAAAGACAAGCGCCACGATGAACCCAAGCAGCGCCACATAGCGCAGCGCATAGGGATCGGCCTGCGCGACCCGAAGGTCGCCCTTCACCGGCTCGGCCGCAGCCGCCCGCGCGGCCATGCGCCGCTGATGCGCTTGCCAGACCGCCGCCGAGGCGGCATCGCCCGCGCCAATCACCTGATCGTCCAAGAGCGCGCGAATGGGCCGCCCCGGCAGGCTGGCATCCAAGCGCGCCAGCGCCGCCGCGCGGGACGGCAGGCGGAAACGGCGCAGGGCAAAGAACAGAGTAAAAAGGGCCGCAAGACCGATAGCGGCCAGCACGGCCCAAAGCGCGCCGCCCACCAAAGCATCCTGCGCCCCCATCATCAGCGCCGCCAGCACCGCCAGCACCAGCGCTAACATGGGCCAAAACGCCTGCACCAGCGCCTCGGCCAGCATCCCCGCCCAGGTCAGCCGCAGCGGCCAACGCAAAGCGCGCAGCCCGTCTGTCCTGTCAGTGGATGTCTCCATGCGTCACGCTCCGGTGGCCCGGCGGCGGGATGCCGTCAAAGCCATTCAGGGATGGTATCGCGGTTTATCATTTCGTCAAAGCTTGGCCGTGGGCGGATAACCGCGAATTGATCGCCGTTCACCAGCACCTCGGGGATCAGGGGCCGCGAATTATACTCGCTGCTCATCACCGCGCCGTAAGCCCCGGCAGAGCGGAAGGCCACCAGATCGCCTGAGCCCAGCACCGGCATCATCCGCTGTTTGGCGAAAGTATCACCGGATTCGCAGACCGGGCCCACGATATCGACGGGGCGCGGTTCGGCCCCCGGGGCGGGTTCGTTCAGCGGCACGATGTCATGCCAAGCGTCATACATGGCAGGGCGGATCAGATCGTTCATCGCGGCGTCGAGGATCAGAAAATCGCGGCCCTCGCCGGATTTGAGATAGATCACCTCGCTCACCAGCACACCTGCGTTGCCTGCGATCAAGCGGCCCGGCTCGATCTCGACCTCGCAGCCCAGATGCCCCAGCGTGCGCTGCACCATCGCGCCGTAATCCGTGGGCAGCGGCGGGGCGGAGTTCGACCGCTCGTAAGGGATGCCCAAGCCGCCGCCAAGGTCGAGCCGCCGGATGTCATGGCCATCGGCGCGCAGCACCTCTGTCAGTTCCGCGACCTTGCCATAGGCTTGCTCAAAGGGGGCGAGATCGGTCAACTGGCTGCCGATATGCACGTCGATGCCCATGATCTCGAGCCCCGGCAGCTTGGCCGCCATGGCATAGACTTCGCGGGCGCGGGCGATGGGGATGCCGAACTTATTCTCGCTCTTGCCGGTGGCGATCTTGGCGTGGGTCTTCGCGTCTACATCCGGGTTCACGCGGATGGTGATCGGGGCCACTTTGCCCACTTCGCGCGCCACGACATCCAGCAGGATCATCTCCGGTTCGCTCTCGACGTTGAACTGGCGGATGCCGCCCGTCAGCGCCAGTTCGATCTCTTCCCGGGTCTTGCCAACGCCGGAGAAGACGATCTTATCGCCCGGCACGCCCGCCGCCTTGGCCCGGCGGTATTCCCCGCCCGAAACCACATCCATCCCCGCCCCCGCCTGCGCGAGCGTGCGCAAGACGGCTTGGTTGGAATTGGCCTTCATCGCATAGCAGACCAGATGGTCCATCCCCGACAGCGCATCGTCAAAAAGGTGGAAATGGCGCAGCAGCGTGGCGGTGGAATAGACATAGACAGGCGTGCCCACGGCAGCGGCAATCTCGGCCAGGCTTACGTCTTCGGCGTGCAACACACCGTCTTTATAGAGAAAATGATCCATCTGCGCTTGGCCCCATGTCGTCACCGCTTATCTGATGGGCGCTGTCCGCAGGAAAAGATAGAGCGGCAGGCCACAGCTCACCCCAATACAGAACGTGGCGGGAATGGCAATCAGGCTGAGGAAATTGCGCCGCACGGCCACTTCGGCAATGATCCAGATGGTCAAAGTGACGGCAGCGATGGTCAGATCCCAGACCAGCCCGCTGGCGGCGGCATTGGCGTGCCATGCGTCCACCATGGCGCTCAGGCTCCAGCCTTCGGCGTTGAACCATGTGACGAAGTAATACATCGGATGCACCGCCCCCCAGACCGCGAGGGCGAGGTAGAGCATCCGCAAAAGCGACATCAGAAACTCTTGACCACGCCGACGGTGGCATAGCCCGACAGGCTGATCCCCGGCTCGGTCGGCGGTGTCGGCGCGGCCTGCCGTGGGCTGGGCTGCGGCGGGGTGCAAGCGGCCAAGGCAAGCGCCCCGGCCACCAGTGTGATCTGCAACAGCGGCCTCACGACCCGGCCCCGAGCGAGACGGAGAACGGCCCGCGGCGCAGCCCCACCGCCGTGCCTACCGAGATGCCCGACGAGGACATGGTGATGCTGCTGCTCGCCGTGGGCCGCACCGGTTCACCATCCGCGCCACAGGCGGCAAGGCTCAACAGGGAAAGGGCCGCAAGGAGGCGCTTCACTTCAGGATTTCCTTCCAACGCGCGATCTGGGCACGCACCTGCGCGGGCGCGGTGCCGCCATAAGACATGCGCGAGTTTACCGAATTTTCGACGCCGAGCACATCAAAAACATCCGCCGTGATCTCGGCATGGACCGATTGCATCTGCTCCAGCGTCAGGTCGGGCAGATCGCAGCCCTGCGCCTCGGCCATGGCGACCAGCGTGCCGGTCACCTGATGCGCGTCGCGGAACGGCAGGTTCGGCACGCGCACCAGCCAGTCGGCGAGATCGGTGGCGGTGGAGAAGCCCGAGCCCGCGGCGGCGGCAAGGTTCTCGCGCTCGGCGGTCATGTCGCCCACCATGCCGGTCATCGCGGCCAGCGCCAGCATCAGGTTGTCGGCAGCGTCAAAGACCTGCTCTTTGTCCTCTTGCATGTCCTTGGAATAGGCCAGCGGCAGCCCCTTCATCACCATCATCAGGGCGGTGTTGGCCCCAAAGATGCGGCCCACCTTGGCGCGAATGAGCTCGGCGGCATCGGGGTTCTTTTTCTGCGGCATGATCGACGAGCCGGTCGAGAAGCGATCCGACAGCGCCACGAAGCGGAACTGCGCGGAGGACCAGATCACCAGTTCCTCGGCGAAGCGCGACAGGTGCATGGCGCAGATGCTGGCGGCTGACATGAATTCCAGCGCGAAGTCGCGGTCGCTCACGGCGTCGAGGGAGTTCGCGGCGGGCCGGTCGAAACCAAGCGCCTCTGCCGTCATCTCGCGGTCGATCGGGAAGGAGGTGCCAGCCAATGCGGCGGCGCCCAGCGGGCATTCGTTCATCCGCGCCCGCGCATCGCGGATGCGCGACAGGTCACGGCCAAACATCTCGACATAGGCCATCATGTGATGCCCCCATGTCACGGGCTGCGCGGTTTGCAGATGCGTAAAGCCCGGCATGACCCAATCGGCCCCCGCTTCGGCCTGAGACAAAAGCGCGCGGATCAGGGCTTGCAGCCCCTCATCGGCGGCGTCCAATTGGTCGCGCACCCAGAGTTTGAAATCGGTCGCGACTTGGTCATTGCGGCTGCGGCCCGTGTGCAGGCGGCCTGCGGGCTCTCCGATCAGGTCTTTCAGCCGTGCCTCCACGTTCATGTGGATGTCTTCGAGCGCGGCGGAGAATTCGAACCGGCCCTCTTCGATCTCTGACAAGATTGTGAGAAGCCCTTCCCGTATCGCGTCAGCGTCGTTATCAGTCAGGATGCCTGTGGCTGCCAGCATGGCGGCATGGGCACGCGACCCTTTGATGTCTTGCGCGGCCATCCGTTTGTCGAACCCGATCGAGGCATTGATCGCCTCCATGATCGCATCCGGTCCGGCGGCGAAACGCCCGCCCCACATTTTGTTCGAGGTCGTGTCGGTCATGTTGAATACCCTTGGAGGGACGTATGAAAAATCTTGTGCTCGGCCTCGTTTATACGCTGCTTGTCGCAGGTGCAAACCCCGCCCTTGCCGGAACGGCTGACATCGCGGGGCTGCGCGAAGGGGACATGAAGAAACTCGTGATCCATGACGCGCCGCAGGCGGCCTCTGACGTGACCTTTGAGCGTGAGGACGATGGCGAGGCGATGTCGCTGGCGGATTACGAAGGCAAGGTCGTGTTGGTGAACTTCTGGGCCACATGGTGCGCACCCTGCCGCAAGGAAATGCCGCAGTTGAATGCCCTGCAAAAGGAATTCGGCGGCGATGATTTTCAGGTGCTGACCATCGCCACGGGGCGCAACTCTGAAGAAGGGATCAAACGGTTCTTCGAGGAAGCCGGCGTCGACAGCCTGCCCCGCCACCAAGACCCGAAGCAAAAGCTCGCCAGCCAGATGGGCGTATTCGGCCTGCCGATCAGCGTGATCCTTGACCGTGAGGGGCGCGAGATTGCCCGGTTGCAGGGCGATGCGAAATGGGATTCCGACAGCGCACGGGCGATCATCGCAGCCCTGATCGAAGAAGGCGCCGAGAGCTAAGCGCCTAACGCGGGGTCGGGCCTCCGGGCCCGGCCCTCAGGCCACATGCTGCAGGATCGCCGCCTCCGAAGTGCTGAGATTGCGCCGCGCGAAACCGCCATAGCTGTGCGGGTCCGTCTCAAGCTGCGGATAGGCCGCCAGCAGCCGCGCCCGGTCCTGCGCGCCAAGGCTGGTGAGCGGGGCCGAGGCGGGGTGAAAGCTCTCGGTTTCGACCCCATTGGCCCACATCACCTGATGTTCGGCCAGCAACACATGGACATAGGTCACCTCACGCAGGGACATATCGCTGGCCACGCTGCGGCCGTTGATCAGGTCCTTGGCGGCGACCAGCACTTCGTCGCAGTTGAACAGATCACGGGCCTGAGCGCCTTGCAGCACGATCCGGTGATCGGGCGAGACCAGCAGCGGGGCGTCGGGCTGGGCAATCCCCAAGGCACCGGGGCGGAAGCGCACGGGGCGCAGATGCGGCATGGCATGTAGCCGCGCGCCTGTCATCCGGCGGCTGCCGATCCACTCCAGCGGCTGTGCGCCATTGTCCTTGGTCTGGATCAGATCGCCCTCGCGCAACTCTTCGATCAAGGCGCTGCCCTTGGGGGTCCGGATGCGGGTGCCGGGGTAAAACAGATCACCCCGCCGCGCTCGGGCCGGTCATCGCGCGCGGGGGTCAGGGTGCTGTGCATCACCCAAAGCTCACTGTCGCGCGGGGCAGTTCATCGACGAACATCAGCAGCGGCATCCGCCCCGGGCCTGCGTCGATCAGGGTGACGGTATAGGTCCGCGCGCCATTGGTGGCCATGAAGCTGTCATCGGGCAGCGGGGCCGTGCCCACGGCGCGCCGCGGCGCGGGCGGCAGCATGCCCCCCTCTTCTAGTGCCGCCCCGATCAGGCGCTGCACCTTGCGGGCCGCGCGTTTGCGCAGCCGCTCTGCCCCGTCCGCCATATCCAGCCGCAGCACATCATTCGGCCCATCCACCCGGATGGTATCCCCGCGCCACGCCCAGGCCGAGCCCAGTTCGAGCGACTGCACCGGCGCGGCCTCCAGACCGTCGATCTCTGTTTGCGACCAGCTGATGACAAACGTGCCCCGAAAGCCCGTTTTCATAACTGCTCTGCCTGCCTCGTTTATTATTGCCAGCAGCCTAGCAAAGCCGGGGGCCGCGCGAAAGATGGCGTGAATGTGGCGGCGCAACCTGTTGCAAATTGATCTTTGCCCCTGCCGCACCGGAGAAGCGCCGCGAAACGCTTGTAAATTGTCAGCGTCTTGGTAACGTCAGAGGGGTCAAACAGCCGGAGGCACCGCATGTCGGAAGAAGTACCCCCCACCCCGTCACGCCGGATCGTCTCTTCACGTCACTTGGCCGAGGGCGATGGCTGGGAGGCCTCCGAACTCGAATATGGCATGATCATTGCCTATAACGCCTTCACGCGCTGGATGTCGCGTTGCATGGCGGCAGCGGGCAATGGCGATCTGACGCCGCTGGAAATCCTCGTGCTGCACAACGCCAACCACCGGGGCCGGGAAAAGCGGCTGACGGATATTTGCTTCCTGCTCAACATCGAAGACACGCATACGGTGAACTACGCGCTGCGCAAGCTGGTGAAGGCCGAATTGCTGAGCGCAGAGAAGCGCGGCAAGGAGGTGTTCTATCGCACCTCGCCTGCGGGCGCCGAGCTATGCGAAGCCTATCGCGCGATCCGTCAGGCGTGTTTTCTGGATGGCTTGCCGCGCACCGATATCTCGGGCGAGGAACTGCGCAAGATTGCGGCGCAGCTTCGGGCGATGTCGGGGCAATATGACCAAGCGAGCCGCGCGGCGGCCTCGCTGTAGAGCGCGGGCGCGAGGGCTGCCCCCCGCGCCTGCCAAAGCTTAGATCAGCGCGGCAATGGCGCGCGCGGTGTCGTTCATGCGGTTCGAGAAACCCCATTCATTGTCATACCAGCTCACCACGCGGATCATGCCGCCATCGGTCACCCGCGTCTGATCGGGCGCGAGGGTGGAGGAATGCGGGTCGTGGTTGAAATCGGTCGAGACGAGCGGCGCGGGCTCATAGGCCAGCACGCCTTTCAACGCGCCATCGGCCGCCTGTTGCATGGCGGCGTTCACCGCCTCTGCCGTGGCGGGTTTCTTGGGCATGATGCACAGGTCCACGAGCGAGACATTGGCCGTCGGCACCCGCACGGCGGACCCTTCGAGCACGCCTTTCAGATGCGGGATCACCTCGGAAATCGCGGCGGCGGCGCCGGTCGAGGTGGGCACCATCGACAGGGCGGCGGCACGGCCACGATAGGGGTCGCGGTGCGGGCTGTCATGGGTCGGCTGGTCGCCGGTATAGGCGTGGATCGTGGTCATATAGCCGGTTTCGATCCCGAAAGTATCGTCCAGCACCTTGGCCACGGGGCGAGGCAGTTGGTGGTGCAGGAGGCGTTGGAGACGATCACGTCTTCGCCGGTCAACTCGTCATGGTTGACGCCGTAGACCACGGTGCGGTCCACACCCTTGCCGGGGGCCGAGATCAACACGCGTTTGCTGCCATTCTCCAAATGTTTCGCCGCCGCATCGCGGGCGGTGAAGAAACCGGTGCATTCATAGGCCACATCGACGTCGCCCCAGGGCAGCATCGCCGGATCGCGCTCTGCCGTCATGCGGATGCTCTGGCCCGCCACATGCAGGGTGCCGTCCTTCAATTCCGCATCCACCGGCAGGCGGCCATGGACGGAGTCGTATTTCAGCAGGTGCAGCAGGTTCTCGGCATCGGTCAAATCGTTGATGGCAACGACTTCGATCCCGTCAAAGCCGTTCTCGATCAGCGCGCGCAGCACGCAGCGTCCGATGCGGCCAAAGCCGTTGATGGCGATTTTAGTGGTCATGGTGAGTCCTCCGGTGGCCCGGTTTCGGGCGGATTGGCGCGGTTAGCGCTAACATAGCATTGGGTGTGATGGAGTTCAATTGGCCAGAGGTAGGAAATCGGCACCCGGTTTCAAGGCGCCGATTTTGGGCCTGTTTTCAGCCCGGTTTTACGAATGTGCGCTATGGCGGCGGCGCACGCTGTCGGGCCGCCCCGGCAGGCTGAGCCGCGCGTCGTTGCGCGCTTGGCGTGAGATCACGCGGCCCTTGGCCACGACGCAGAGCCGGTCGGGCCGCAGGCGCAGCGCCTCGATCGGGTTGCCCGCGTCCAGCACCACCAGCGAGGCGGTCGCGCCAACGCGCAGCCCGTAGTCCTGCAAGCCGAGGATCCGCGCGTTCACATTCGTCACCATGTCAAAACAGCGGCGCATCTCCTCGGGCGAGGTCATCTGCGCCACGTGCAGCCCCATGAAGGCCACGTCGAGCATGTCACCCGTGCCCATGGAATACCACGGGTCCATCACGCAGTCCTGCCCCCAGCCGACGTCGATGCCCATGGCCTGCATCTCCTTCACCCGCGTCAGGCCGCGGCGTTTCGGGAAGCTGTCGTGGCGGCCCTGCAGGGTGATGTTGATCAGGGGATTGGGGATCGCGGCGACCTGCGCTTCGGCCATCAGCGGCAGCAGTTTCGAGACGTAGTAATTATCCATCGAATGCATCGAGGTCAGATGCGAGCCAGCCACCCTGCCCTGCAGCCCGAGGCGTTGAGTCTCATAGGCCAGCGTCTCGATGTGGCGCGAATGGGGGTCGTCGGTCTCATCGCAATGCAGGTCGACCATGAGGCCGCGTTCGGCGGCCAACTCGCACAGCGCGGTGACGGAGCGGGCGCCGTCGGCCATGGTGCGTTCGAAATGCGGGATGCCGCCCACCACGTCGACGCCCATGTCGAGGGCACGGATCGTGTTCTCATGCGCCGTGGGGTCGCGGTAGAGCCCGTCTTGCGGGAAGGCGACGAGTTGCAGGTCGATGTAGTCCTTCACCGTTTCGCGCACGTCGAGTAGGGCTTCGACGCCCAAAAGACGGTCGTCGCAGGTGTCGACATGGCTGCGGATCGCCAGAAGGCCGAGCGAGGCGGCCCAGTCGCAATATTCCAGCGCGCGTGCTTTGACTTCGTCTTGGGTCATCACCTCCTTCAACTCGCCCCAGAGGCCGATGCCTTCGAGCAGGGTTCCCGAGGCGTTGATGCGCGGGGTGCCGTAGCTGAGCGTGGCGTCCATGTGGAAATGCGGGTCAACGAAGGGCGGGCTGACGAGGTCGCCGCTGGCGTCGATGGTCTCGCGGGCCTGCGCCGTGGAGAGGTCTTCGATGGCGGCGATGCGGTCGCCCTTGATGCCGATGTCGGTGCGGCGTCCGTCGGGGAGCGTGCCGCCTTTGATGATGAGGTCGAACATGGGTTGGTCCTTTTCATGGCTATGCGGGCAACCACAAAGGGCAGCCCCCGGCCGCGGGTGGGGGTGAAGCCCCCGCCCAGGGGGCGGTCGGGGGCTGTCCGGCCTGCGGCCGGACGGAACGGTTGAAAGGAAGCGCTTCAGTCAGCGCTCACCTTTGTTGAAGGGCACCATCAGCGCCGCTGGCACCTGCGCCCGGCGCGACATGACGACAAGCGCGAGGATCGACAGGATATAGGGCGCCATCAGGAATATCTGGTAGGGAATATCGGCCCCGAGCGGCGTCTGCTGCACGCGGATCTGTAACGCGTCGAAAGCCGCGAACAGCACCGCGCCCAGAAGCGTCTTGCCCGGCTTCCACGAGCCGAAGACCACCAGCGCGATGCAGATCCAGCCGCGGCCGTTGACCATCTCGAAGAAGAAGGAGTTGAAGGCCGACATGGTCAGGAAGGCCCCGCCCACGGCCATCAGCCCGCTGCCGACCATGACCGCGCCGATGCGGATCGCCGAGACGCTGAGCCCCTGCGCCTCGACCGCCGCCGGGTTCTCCCCCGCCGCGCGCAGGGCGAGGCCCATGGGCGTGCGGTAGAGCACCAGCGTGACCACGAGCACCAGCGCGAAGGCCAGATAGGTCAGCGGGGTCTGGTTGAAGAGCGCGGGACCGATCACCGGGATGTCGGACAGAAGCGGGATTTCCAGCGGCTGGAAGGCCTCGATCTTGGGGGGCGAGGTTACCTCGGGCAGCGCCAGACGGTAGCAATAGTATGTGAGCGAGGTTGCCAGAAGCGTGATGCCGAGGCCCACGACATGCTGGCTGAGGCCGAAGGGCACGGTCAGCACACCGTGCACGAGGCCGAAGGACATGCCCGAAAGCATCGCCACCGCCACGCCGAACCACAGCCCGCCGCCGAGGTAGACGGTAAGCCAGCCGGCGAAAGCGCCGACGACCATGATGCCCTCGATGCCAAGGTTCAGCACCCCGGCCCGCTCGCAAATCAGCTCGCCCAAGGCGGCGAAGATCAGCGGCGAGGCGATGCGGATCGCGGCGGTCCAGAAGCTCGCCTGAAGGAGAATGTCGAAAATATCCATCAGTCGCGCCTCACCCGGAATTTCGTGAGCATGATCGCCAGCACCATCGCCAGCAGCGCCAGCGCCAGCATGATGTCGGCGAGGTAGGTGGGCACGCCCGCGGCGCGGCTCATGCTGTCGGCGCCGACGAAGATGCCGGCGACGAAGAGTGCCGCGACCACCACGCCCAAGGGGTTCAAGAGCGCCAGCATGGCGACGATGATGCCGGTGTAGCCAAAGCCCGGCGAGATATCCAAGGTGAGGTTGCCCTTAAGCCCCGCCACCTCGGAAAAGCCCGCCAGCGCGGCAAGGCCGCCCGACAAGAGCGCCGTCTTGATCAGCACGGCATTCACCGGAATGCCCGCGAACCGTGCAGCGGCGGGGTTCAGCCCCACCGCGCGCATCTCGTAGCCCAGCGTGCTGCGGCGCTGGATCACCCAGACGACGAGGGCCGAGATCAGCGCGAGGGCAAAGCCCCAGTGCAGCCGCAGCCCCTCGGCGATGCGCGGCAGACGCGCCTCCCCGATTAGCCGCGCGGACTTGGGCCAGCCGAGGCCCATCGGGTCCTTCAGCGGCCCTTCGAGCAGCATGGAGACCCAGAGCAGCACGACGAAGTTCAGCAGAAGCGTGGTGACCACCTCATCGACGCCGAAGCGGGTTTTGAGGAAGGTCGGCACCAGCAGCACCACGGCCCCGGCGAGCATGGCGGCGACGGCAATCGTCGGCAGGAGCGCGAAGCTGGGCCATGCCAGCGCGCCGGTGCCCAGCACCACGGTGACCACCGCGCCCATGTAAAGCTGCGCCTCGGCGCCGATGTTCCACAGTTTCGCGCGGAAGGCGACGGCGACGGCAAGCCCGGTGAAGATCAGCGGGGTGGCGCGGTTGAGCGTCTCCAGCAGGGCGAACTTCGAGCCGAAGGCGCCCTTGACGATGAGGCCCAGCACCGAGAACGGCTGTGCACCGGCGACCATCGCGAGCAGTGAGGCGATAACCACGGTGGCGAGCAGCGCCAGCGCGGGCAGGCCCAGCGAGCGGGTCCATGTGGGGTTGGCGACGGGTTCAAGCCGCATGGGAGGTCTCCTCGAATCCATCGCCCGCCATCCAGACGCCGAGCTCGGCGGGGGTGAGCGCGCCGCGTGCGAAGGGGGGCGAAAGGCGGCCTTCGGAGATCACGTGGATCACGTCCGACAGCGCCGTGACCTCGTCGAGGTCTTCCGAGATCAGCAGCACCGCCGCGCCGCGGTCGCGGGCGGCCAAGAGTTGTTCGTGCACGTAGGTGAGCGCCCCGATGTCGAGGCCGCGCACCGGTTGGTTGGCCAGCACCACCGAAGGCGCGGTTTCTAGCACCCGGCCCAAGATCAGCTTTTGCATGTTGCCGCCCGACAGAAGGCGGATACGCGTTTCGGGGCCGGGGCAGCGCACGTCGTAGCCCTTGATGATCTTGGCGGCGAAATCGCGGGCGGCGCGCCAGTTCATCCAGCCGTGGCGGGAAAAACCGGGGCGAGAGTAAAGCTCGAGCACCGCGTTCTCGGTGAGGTCGAAATCGGCGATGGTGCCGGTCTTGTGCCGGTCCTCGGGGATGCGGGCGATGCCCGCGCCGATGGCGGCATGGGGCGACCAGCCGCGCGGGGCGTCGCCTTTCACATGAAACGTGCCGGAGGCAGGGCGAATGAGGCCGCCGATGAGGTCCGCAAGCGCCGTCTGCCCGTTGCCGGAAACCCCGGCGAGGCCGGTGATCTGGCCCGCGCGCAGTTCCAGATCGACATTCTTCAGCCCCGGAGCGCTGCCGACGTCCGGGGTGCTGACGCCTTGCAGCGTCACCAGCGCGGCACCCGGATCAGCACGGCGCACAACAGGGGCGGCGACCTCGGAGCCCACCATCATCTGCGCCATCGCGGCGCGGTCGGTCTCGGTGGTCTTGGCTTCGGCTACCAACTTGCCATGTCGCAGCACCACGACGCGCGAGGAGATCGCCATGACCTCGTGCAGCTTGTGCGAGATGAAAATGACCGAAAGGCCAAGGGCGACCGCTTTTCGCATGGTGGCGAAGAGGTCCTCGGTCTCCTGCGGGGTCAGCACGGCGGTCGGCTCGTCGAGGATCAGGATACGCGCCTCGCGGTAGAGGGCTTTCAGGATCTCGACCCGCTGCCGCTCGCCCACGCTGAGGCTGCCGACCTGCGCATCGGGGTCCACGCGCAGACCGTAGTCCTCCATCAGCGCCACGATCTTTTGTCGCGCCTGCGCCCGGCCAAAGCCGGGGCGCCAGATTGAGCGGGTGCCGAGGACGATGTTTTCGAGAACGCTCATGTTGTCCGCGAGCGTGAAATGCTGGTGCACCATGCCGACACCGGCGGCCAGCGCCGCGCGCGGATTGCCGGCAGGCAGGCGTTCGCCGAACACTTCGACATGGCCCTCGTCGGGCGTGTAGTGGCCGAAGAGGATATTCATCAGCGTGGTCTTGCCCGCGCCGTTTTCGCCCAGCAGGGCAATGACCTCGCCCTGCCGCAGATCGAAGGAGATCGCGTCATTGGCGGTGAGCTTGCCAAATCGCTTGGTAATGCCATCGAGGCGCAGGACCACCTGCGCCTCGGGGTTTTGATCGGTCATTTAGTTGGACTTCGGCTCTTCGTCGTTGATCTCGACCGTGAAGGACCCGTCGCGGATCGCCTTCTCGCGCTCCTCGATGAGGTCCATCGCCTCCTGCGGGACCTTGCCCTCGAAGGTGCCCAGAGGCGCCAGCGAGGAGCCGTTCTCGGCCATGAAGGAATAGCGGCCGTAGTCGTCGGCCTTGAACTCGCCCGCCTTCACCGCGGCGATGGCGGCATCGAGCGTCGGCTCGAAATGCCACAGGGCGGAGGCGACGACGGTCTCGGGGTATTCGGCCTGGGTGTCGATCACGTTGCCGATCGCCAGCACGCCCTTCTCCTGCGCCGCGTCCGAGACGCCGAAGCGCTCGGCATAAAGCACGTCGGCGCCCTGCTCGACCATGGCAAAGGCGGTTTCCTTGGCCTTGGGCGGATCGAACCAGGAGCCGATGAAGCTGACCTGGAACTTGATGTCGGGGTTCATCTCGCGCGCACCGGCCATGAAGGCATGCATCAGGCGGTTCACCTCAGGGATCGGGAAGCCGCCGACCATGCCGATGTTGCCGCTCTCGGTCATCGACCCTGCTACGATCCCCGACAGATACGCCGCGTCCTGAATGTAGTTGTCGAAGACCGCGAAATTCGGCAGCGCATCGTCCTGCTTGAAGCTGGAACCCATGAGAAAGGCAACCTCGGGGTAATCGGCGGCGACCTCGCGCGCCTCGGCCTCGGCGCCGAAAACCTCGCCCACGATCAACTGGTTACCGGCCTCGGCATATTCACGCAGCACCCGCGCGTAATCGGTGTTGGAGACATTCTCGGTGAAGGTATATTCAATGTCGCCGCGTTCCTGCGCCGCCTCGGCGGCCTTGTGGATGCGGCTGACCCACTGCTGTTCCACCGGCACGGTATAGACGCCCGCGACCTTGATCGGCTCGGCGGCCAGCGCGCCCTGCGGCAAAAGGCTGGCACCCGCCAGCATGGCCGCCGTGCCCAATAGGAAGCGGCGTGTGAAATTGCGTTGTGTCATTTTTATCCCCCGTTGGTTAGGTATTTTACCGTTTGATAAAATATTTTACCTGTCAAGCTTCTCCTGACCCTAGGTCAGCCCAAGCTTTTCCGAATAGGCGCCTTGTGCTGATTAATGTGGCAGTCAGCAGGCGAAGCGGTAAATAGGGTCGACCCCAAGGATCGGATTCTACGATGAGCCATGTATTGCACCGTAACCTGCGCGCCACGCAACCTGTGATCGTACGCGGAGAAGGAAATTTCCTTATTGATGACAAAGGGAAGCGCTATTTGGACGCCTGTGGCGGTGCGGCTGTATCAAGCCTTGGGCATGACAATGCCGCCGTGCGCGCCGCCGTCGCCGCGCAGATGGACAAGCTCGCCTTTGCCCATACTGGCCTCTTCACCAACGCCCCGGCAGAGGCGCTGGCCGACCATCTGATCGCCCGCGCGCCTGAGGGTACAGGCGAAGGCCGGGTCATGTATCTGGGCAGCGGGTCCGAGGCGATGGAGGCGGCACTGAAGCTCGCCCGGCAGTACCATCTGGAGCGCGGCGACACGGCGCGCGCCAAGATCATCGCGCGCAAGCCCAGCTATCACGGCAATACGCTCGGCGCACTGGCGGTGGGCGGCCATGCCGGGCGCCGCAAGCCCTTTGCCCCGATGTTGATGGAGGTGGAGCATATCGACGCCGCCTATGCCTACCGTCTGCAACGCGACGGCGAGAGCGAGACGGATTTTGCGCGGCGGCTGGCGGATCAGTTGGAGGCGCGGATTGTCGAGCTGGGGCCAGAGACGGTCGCCGCCTTCGTGGCCGAGCCGGTGGTCGGCGCCTCGCTCGGCTCCCAGCCCGCGCCCGAGGGCTATTTCAAACATGTGCGCGAGATCTGCGACCGCCACGGCGTGCTCTTGATCGCCGATGAGGTGATGTGCGGCATGGGGCGCACCGGCAGCCTTTTCGCGCTGGAGCAGGAAGGCATTTGCGCCGATATCACCACCATGGCCAAGGGCCTCGGCGCGGGCTATCAGCCGATCGCGGCGGTGATGGCGCGTCAAAGCGTGATCGAGGCGATCATGGCGGGCAGCGGCAACCTGTGGAACGGGCACACCTATATGTCCCATGCGGTCGCCACGGCGGGCGCGCTGGCGGTGCTGCAAGAGGTCGAGAGCCACGATTTGCTGAGCGCGGTGCGCATCCGGGGGCAGCAGTTGGAAACCGCGCTGCGCGACCGCTTTGGCGAGCATCCTCATGTCGGTGACATTCGCGGGCGCGGGCTGTTCTGGTCCATCGAACTGGTGGCCGAGCGCGACAGCAAGACGCCCTTTGACGTCAGCCGCAACCTTGCGGGCAAGATCCAGCGCGCGGCGATGGAGGCGGGGATGATCTGCTACCCTTCGCAGGGCTGCGCCGATGGCACGGCGGGGGATCACGTTCTGCTGGCCCCGGCCTTCACCTCCCCGCCCGAGGAAATCGAGATGACGGTCGAGATGCTGGGCGCGGCGGTCGACGGGGTGATCGCGGAGGGCTGACCCCTCCGCCTGCCCATTACCGGCCTTTGATCTGGATCGAGAAGTTGCGCCGCGCTCCGGCGGGCGGGCGCGGGAAAGGGGCGGCCTTGCGGATGATGCCAAGCGCCGCCTGATCCAGCGCCGCCGACCCGGAGCTGCGGGCCACGCGGACCCCTGCCAACTGCCCGCCCCCACCGATGGAAAAGGCAATCACAGCCGTCCCGCGGGAGCGGACGCGCGGCTTGCCGACACGGGCGATGCGGCTCATCACCTTGCCGGGATAGTTGCTGGCCGCCGCATTGCCCGCAGGCGCGGCGGCACGCTGGCGGCTGCCGGATTGCGCGGCGTTGCCCGCGCGGCTGGCCGTCTGCGCGCCCTTGGTGTTGTTGCGCTTTGCATTGCCGCGCGTGGTCTGTTTGGGCTTGGGTTTCGGCTGCGGCTTGGGCTTGGCCTTCTTGGCCGCTTCGGCGGCGCGTTCGGGGTCGCGGCGCTGCGGGCGCTGCGACAGGCGCGGCGCGTCATCCTCGGCCTCGGCGGTGAGGGTTTCGACCGGCGGCACCGGGGCGGCAGGCGTGATCGTTGGCGTGGCCTCAGTCGTCTCGGGCGGGGTTTCGACCGGTGTCAGGGCGGGCAAGACCGGCGTCTCTGTCGGCGCGGCGGCGGGCGGAGCCACGGGCATGGGCTCGGCCTCAACCGTCTGCACCGGCTCTGCGACGGGCGCAGGCGTGGGGGTGAGCGTGGGCTCGGGCGCGGGGGTCGGCGGCAGGGCCTCTGCGGTTTCCACCGGTTCGGGTTCGGGGGTTGGGGTGATCTCTTCCACCGGTTCGGCATCCAATGTGCCGACCGCCATATCCTCAAACCGCGTGCCAAGCTGGGCCGCGGCGGGCGCGCCGCCGCCTGCGATCTTGGCGCTGTCGTCGATCTGGGCGAGTTGCGACACGCCCACGACGAGGCTGGCAGCGACGCCGATGGAAAGTGTTTTGACGAGACCGGAACGGGGGATCATTGCAGCGCCCTTTCGGTGACAAGCATGACGCGCGCGGCCCCTGCCCCGCGCAGCTTGCGGGTCAGTTCGACAAGGCGGCGGGCGGGCAGCGCGCGGTCGGGGAGAAGCCGCACGGTGTCGCGCTCTTCTTCGGGCAGCGCGTCGATGAAATCGGCCACGCTGGCGCGGTCTTGGCCTGCGTAGGTCATGCGGCCATCGGCATGGACCACCAGCGCATTGGGCGGGGCGCGGCCCTCAAGCTCGCGGGTTTCGACGAGGTTGAGATCGGAATCGAGCGGCTGCGACAGGGTGCCTGCGACCATGAAGAAGACCAGCATCAGAAAGACGATGTTGATCAACGCGATGGTCGGTTCGCGTTGCGGTTTGGCCTTGGCGATGGGTCGCATGATCAGCCCTCCAGAACCGAGACGCTGAGCCCCGGCAGGGCGCGCAGCGCGATGAGCAGATCGGCCAACGCCTGCGCCTCAACCTCGGCCCCGAGCGAGACCAGAAGCGGCGTGCCCTCCTCAGCCTCGGCCAAGGGGCTGGCGGTCAGCGCCTCAAGCGCCAGCGCATCGCCGTTGAGGCGCAGCCCCTCGGTGGTCAGTTGCAGGAAATAGGGTTTCGCCCCCGTCTCGGCCCCTGCCCCGGATGTCGCTGCGGCCAATTCGATCTCGGCAAATTTTGAGAAGGTCGAGGTCAGCATGAAGAACAACAACAGCAGAAAGATCACGTCGATCAGGGAGGTCATGGAGAGGCGGTTGCGCCGCCGGCGTGGCCTAGCCATGGGCTGGCCGGGGCGCGGCGGCGGCGAAGGGGGTGGCGGCAGGCGCAGCGGCGGGGGCCGCGTTCTGGCCGGGATGCAGCACGGTGAGGATCGCCTTGTCGGCGATGACGCGCTCGTTCTCCATGCGTTGCTCAAGCCAGCTGAGCACCAGCGCGGTCGGCATGGCCACGACAAGCCCCACGGCAGTGGTCAGAAGCGCCACCCAGATGCCACCGGCGAGGATCGACGGGTCCACCTGAGAGCCCGCATCCTGCAAAGCGCGGAAGGCTTCGATCATGCCCAGAACCGTGCCGAAGAGACCCAAGAGCGGGGCAAGCTGCGCCACGGAATCGAGCAGGCGGAAGCCGCGCTCCAGCTTGGCAAAACGCATCTCGGCCTCGGCCTGCAAGCGAGAGGCACCCGCCTCAGGCGCGGACATGGCCAATTCGATCACCGGGCGAGGTAGCTTTTCGACCGGCCCAGCGCCGCGCGGGCGGCGGCGGCATCGCCGCGCTCCCATGCGTTGACCGCTTCGGACAGCGCCCGGTGGCGGCCCACGGCGGCGGCGCGGAACTGCCATGTCTTATAGAGGGCGACCGCAAGGGTCAGCACGGCCACGGCCATCAGGATCACCACCACCGGGCCACCGGTTTCGGCAATGCCCCGCAGCGGGGTCAGCAGCGCGTCAAGTTGATCCATCAGCCCAGCACCTCAATCTCGGTCCGGGTCGCCGGGGCCAGCGCGTTTTCGCAGGTGCCCGCCTCGATCCCCACGCCGTCACAGCTTTGCGCGCCGTTAAAGAGGATGCGGCCAAGGTTTTCGCAGGTGGTCTGCGGCACCACGAACTGACGCACGCGCGGGCGGCCAACGGGCAGTTCGCCGAAATCGAAGAGCGTTAGCCGGTTCACGGTGCCTTCGCGGTCGAACAGCACCGTTTCATAGACCGCCTTGTCGAGCGGGGCGGAAAGCTCGTTGGTGATGAGGAAGGTCAGCTTGCAATTGGCTTCCGTGGTGTCGGCGGCGTTCAGCTCGACCTTGAGCGCGGGCGAGGCGCTGGCCGGGGTTGCGGCGGGCGTCTCAGCGGCGGCGCCTTGGGCGATGGTCAGGGACAGGGCCGCGAGGAACGCGGAACGAAAATGCGGCATGGGGGTGGCTCCCGATGGGTTTGTCTTTGATCACGGCGCAGGTCTGGGGCGCCTGCCACAGCGGGGCAGAATCGTCGCAGCACCTCTTGCGCCAAGCGGAATTTCTGCCTGCTGCCTAGCAAAACCGGGCGACGGTGACAATCCTGACTTTAATACTCGGATTATATCTGCGCAGCGCGGCCCGTTCTGCCAAGCGGGGAACAGTTGCGCCGGGCTGGGGTTGGGCTGCTGAAACCACCACGCGCGGGCGACCGCATCCGCGCAGAGAAGGAGGCCAGAATGACCGACGACAGCCAAAAGATCGCGACCATCGACCCTGCCCATAACGTGGCCCTGTTCACGCCGGACGCGAAAGCACTGGAGCAAGCGGCCTCGGCCGGGATGAAAACGGTGGTGAACTTCCGTGCCTCGGATGAGAAAGGCGGCCTCTCCCCGATGCAGAGCGGCTGGTGGCCGAGAAGCTGGGGTTGAACTACCTGCACCATCCGGTGACGCCAGACGCCCTTGGCCCCGAGACGGTGGATGAATTCCGCAAGTCACTGGACGACCTACCCCAGCCGGTGTTTCTGCACTGCGCTTCGGGCAAACGTGCGGGGGCGATGACCCTGATGGCCCTTGCGGCGGATAAGGGTTGGGACGGCGATACGGCCCTGCAGGAGGGCAAGGCCCGCGGCATCGACCTGACCGAAGAGAAGATCGGTCAGTTGGTCAAATCCTACGCGGATAGCAAAGCGTGAGAGAAGCGCCCGGTTTTGCCGGGCGTTTTACTTTTGCGCGCAGTAGAGGCCATGCAGCGTTTCCAGAACGGCCACGGCCTCCTGCCCCTTGACCCGGTAAAAGATCGTCTGCCCCGCCCGGCGGCTGTCGACCAGACCGGCGTCTTTCAACTTTTTCAACTGCTGCGACATGGTGGATTGCGACAGACCACAGGCCTGCGCCAGATCCCCGACCGAGCGTTCCCCACCGATCAGACGGCACAGGATCTGCAACCGCGCTTCTGACGCTAGCATCGTCATAAGCGCCGCAGCCCCGGCGATATCGCCATCCAGAAAGTCGTCCGTGTTTTTCATATTAGCATCATTGAATATTATGATGACGTAATATATACTGATTTACAGTCTGACACAAGCCAGCCGCTTGGCGGGCCGTAAGGAGTTGAGAGATGGAAACCGAATTCACACCATGGCTGTCGCTGGGCGGCGGCGCGATGATTGGGGTCTCGGCGGTGCTGCTGATGGCCACGAACGGGCGCATCGCGGGGATCAGCGGGCTGACCTCTCGGCTCTTCGCGCGTGACAGCGACGGCGAAGCACGGGGCGTGTCGTTTTTCTTCGTATTGGGTCTTTTGCTCGCGGCGCCGCTTTGGCTGATCACCTCGGGCGGATGGCCGCAGCAATGGGTGCCTTCGAACCCCGTCCTGATGGCGGTGGCCGGGCTGCTCGTCGGCTTTGGCGCGACCTATGGCAATGGCTGCACCTCGGGCCACGGGGTCTGCGGGATCAGCCGAGGCTCTGCGCGGTCGATCGTGGCGACAGTGACATTCATGGCGACGGCATTCGTGACCGTCTTTGTCATGCGCCATGTGATCGGAGGGTGATATGAAACAGTTCTTCGCCCTCCTCTCCGGCCTTTTGTTCGGCATCGGCCTGATCGTTTCCGGCATGGCCGACCCGGCCAAAGTGCTGAACTTCCTCGATGTTTTCGGCACATGGGATCCCAGCCTTGCCTTTGTCATGGGCGGCGCCATCGCGGTAACGGCACCGGGGTTCGCCTGGCTGTTCCGCAGCCGTCAGACCCCCTTTTTCGACCATAAATTCCGCCTTCCCACCCGCAATGATCTTGAGCCGAAACTGCTGACCGGCGCCGCGATTTTCGGCATCGGCTGGGGCTTGGGCGGCTTTTGCCCCGGCCCGGCATTGACCGCCCTGCCCATCGCGGCCAGCGGCACCTTGATCTTTGTCCCCTTCATGCTGGGCGGCATGTGGATCGCCCGGCACAGCCCTGATTTGACCTCTATAACCAAGAAAGGACCAGCCAGATGAGCGACCCTCTCAATTCACCCGTCGTGCGCCACTCCCCTTCGACCGGAGCAGGCAGCCCCGATGTCTGGGGCATCTATGAGCCTGACACCGGCTCGATCCAATACATCTGCGCCGATCCGGCAACGAAGAAGGCCGCGCTGATCGACGTGGTGTGGAACTTCGATCCGAAGAACTACAAGTTCACCACCGAAAGCATGGATCAGGTGCTTGATCTGGTGAAAGAAAACGGCCTTACCGTGGAATGGGTGCTCGACACCCACCCCCATGCGGATCACGTTATGGCCTCGGCCCAGTTGAAAGAGCGGACGGGCGCGCCCAATGCCATCGGCGCGCTGGTGCCTGAGATCGCCAAGATTTGGGCCGATCTTTACAACCTGCCCGATGCCTTTGACCCGGACCGCGATTTTGACCACCTGTTTCAGGAGGGCGAGACCTTCAAGATTGGCGAGCTTGATGCCAAGGTGATGCTGTCGCCCGGGCATACGCTGGGGTCGATCACCTATGTCTGTGGCGATGCGGCTTTTGTGCATGACACGCTGATGCAGCCCGATGCGGGCACCTCGCGGTCGGATTTCCCCGGCGGCACGACTGAAGAGTTGTGGGAGTCGATCCAAGACATCCTCGCCCTGCCCGGCGACACGCGGCTTTACATCGGCCATGACTACGGCACCGATGATCGCGATGAGCCGCAGTGGGAGGCCACGGTGGACGAGCACCGCGCCCACAACATCCACGTCAAGGATGGCACCAAGCGCGAAGATTATATCGAGCGCCGTCAGAAACGCGACGCGACCCTGTCGCTGCCCAACCGCATCCTTGCGGCATTGCAGATCAACCTGCGCGGCGGGCGGCTGCCCCCGGCGGAGGATGATGGCCATCACTACCTGAAACTGCCCGTAAACCGTTTCGACTGAGCCAACCGGGTGGCCCCTCGGGGCCGCCCCTATCTGACGGATCGCCGCCCATGCCTCTCCCTTCGCTTTCGCACTACCTGCCGATCCTCGACTGGGGACGGCGCTATGACCGTGGCCAGTTCACCGGGGATATGATCGCGGCGGTAATCGTGACGATCATGCTGATCCCGCAATCGCTGGCCTATGCTCTACTGGCGGGCATGCCGCCCGAGGCTGGCATCTACGCCTCCATCGCGCCCATCGTGCTCTACGCCATCTTCGGCACCAGCCGGGCGCTGGCGGTGGGGCCGGTGGCCGTGGTCTCGCTGATGACGGCGGCGGCGGTGGGCGAGATCGCGCAGAGCGGCACGGCGGGCTATGTCACGGCGGCGCTGACGCTGGCCTTCCTGTCGGGCGCGATGCTGCTGGCGCTTGGGCTGTTTCGGCTGGGGTTTCTGGCGAATTTTCTGTCGCACCCGGTGATCGCGGGGTTCATCACCGCCTCCGGCATCCTGATCGCCGCCAGCCAGTTGCGGCATATTCTGGGGATCGAGGCCGAGGGGCACACGCTGCCGCAGATCCTGTCCAGCCTTTGGGCGCATCTGGGGGAGGTCAATGTCATCACCCTCGGCTTGGGCGTGGCGGCGACGGGTTTCCTGTTCTGGGTCCGCGGCGGGCTGAAACCGCTGCTGCGGCGCATGGGGCTAGGGCCGCGGATGGCGGATATCGGGACCAAGACCGGGCCGGTGCTGGCGATTGTGGCGATGACGCTGGCGGTCTGGGGCTTCGATCTGGGCGCGCGGGGCGTTTCAATAGTGGGCCAAGTGCCGCAGAGCCTGCCGCCGCTCACCCTGCCCTCCTTTTCGTCCGAGCTCTTGTCGCAACTCTTCGTCCCGGCGCTGCTGATCTCCGTCATCGGCTTTGTCGAGAGCATCAGCGTGGCGCAGACCTTGGCCGCGAAGAAGCGCCAGCGGATCGACCCGGATCAGGAGTTGATCGGCCTCGGCAGCGCCAACCTTGGCGCGGCCTTTACCGGCGGCTTTCCGGTCACCGGAGGCTTCTCGCGCTCGGTGGTGAACTTCGACGCGGGCGCCGAGACCCCCGCCGCGGGCGCCTTCACTGCCGCCGGGCTGGCGCTGGCGGCGCTTTTCC
This sequence comes from Sulfitobacter faviae, assembly GCF_029870955.1. Lineage (NCBI taxonomy): Bacteria > Pseudomonadati > Pseudomonadota > Alphaproteobacteria > Rhodobacterales > Roseobacteraceae > Sulfitobacter > Sulfitobacter faviae. The sequence continues at coordinate 665,713 of NZ_PGFQ01000001.1, forward strand.
TGACGCCGCTCATCCACTACCTGCCCAAGGCCACGCTGGCCGCCACGATCATCGTCGCGGTGCTGAGCCTCGTCGATTTTTCGATCCTCAAACGCGCATGGGCCTTCAGCCACGCCGATTTCGCCGCCGTCAGCGTGACGATCCTTCTGACGCTGATCTTCGGCGTCGAGGCCGGGGTGAGCGCGGGCGTCGTGACCTCGATCCTCGTGCATCTTTACAAGACCTCGCGCCCGCATATGGCCGTGGTGGGTCGGGTGCCGGGGACCGAACATTTCCGCAACGTGCTGCGTCACGAGGTCGAGACCCAGCCCCATGTGCTGAGCCTGCGGGTGGACGAGAGCCTCTATTTCCCCAACGCGCGGTTCTTGGAGGATCAACTGGCCCAATATGCCGCCGATAAGCCTGACCTGACGGATGTGGTGCTGATGTTCCCGGCGGTGAATGAAATCGACCTTTCGGCGCTGGAATCGCTTGAAGCGATCAATACCCGGCTGAAGGACGCCGACATCCGCCTGCACTTGAGCGAGGTGAAAGGCCCGGTGATGGACCGGCTGAAGCGCAGTCATTTCCTTGACGAGCTGACCGGGGAGGTCTTCCTCAGCCAGCATGAGGCGGCCTGTGCGCTGGCCGAACATCCCCGGTGACGCCGCCGAGAAAAATTCCGGGAACCGCGCGGCCCGCTGCGCGTTTGCCTGCCATGAATAAGACATTTGCCCGCGCCGCCGCCCTATCCGCCAGTATTTTCGCCACCGCTGCCAACGCCGAAGAGGTCGGCAAGGTGGATGTGGATTGGCTGGGCAATGACATCATCGTCGAAGCCGTGGCCGACCCCAAGGTGAAGGGCGTGACCTGCCATCTGGCCTTTTTCGAACGCGGGCTGATCGACCGGCTGCAAAAGGGCAATTGGTTCGAAGACCCGTCGAACTCTTCGATCTCCTGCCGCCAGACCGGCCCGATTGAGATTGGTGACATTGACCGTGGTGACGAGGGCGAAAACGTCTTTAGCGAGCGCCGCTCAATCATCTTCAAGACCTTGAAGGTCAAGCGTATTTTTGACGAAGCGAACAACACGCTGATCTACATCAGCCACAGCCAACGGGTGCAAGACGGCTCGGCCAAGACATCGATGTCGACGGTGCCCCTCTACCAGCCCGGTCAGTAGCCGAAAGCCGAGGATCGCTTAGGCAAAGCCTTGCCATTGGGGCGATCCCGCCTTGTCGGGCGACCTGCCTGCGATATGCTGCGCAAAAGGCAACAACGCAGCGACAGGCAGGTTTTATGAGACATTCACGCAGAACATTCGCATTCGGCCTTGCCGCATTGGGGCTGACCTCGGCCTGTTCGACCGGGGGCGGCACGCTGGGCCCCGCCGCGGCGGCGGGGGTGCCGGACGATCTGCGCCCGGTGCCGAACGCGGGCTATGACGCATGGGTCGGGGCTTTCAAAAACCGCGCCTCGGCGCAGGGTATTTCGGCCAGCACCTTGGCCCGCGGGTTCCGTGGCACGGGCTATCTGCCCGGCGTGGTCAAACGCGACCGCAATCAGACGGAATTCAGTCGCAGCTTGGAAGATTACCTGTCGATCGCCACCTCGGATGAGCGGGTGTCGAAGGGGCGCGCGGCCTTTGCTCGCCACCGCAGCACATTGAACGCGATTGAGGGCCGCTACGGCGTCGCGGCAGAGATCGTCGCGGCGGTCTGGGGGCTCGAGAGCTATTTCGGAGAGCGGCGCGGCAATGTGCCTGTCGTGTCGGCCACCTCGACATTGGCCTATGATGGTCGGCGCGGGCCGTTCTTTGAAAAGCAGTTGATCGCGGCGCTAAAGATCCTGCAAAACGGTGACATCACTGCCGACCGGCTGACCGGGTCTTGGGCCGGGGCCATGGGGCATACGCAGTTCATCCCCACCTCTTACCAAGCCTTCGCGGTGGATTTTACCGGCGACGGGCGGCGTGATATTTGGTCGGAAGACCCCAGCGATGCGCTGGCCTCCACCGCCGCATATCTGTCGCGCAACGGCTGGACGCGGGGGCTGAAATGGGGCGGGGAGTTGGGCAGTCTTCCTGCCAGCGCGGGGTCGGTGATCCAGCCGCAGGCGGGCGGGCCGCAGTTCGTGGTGACCAGCAACTTCCGCGCGTTGAAACGCTACAACAACTCCGACAGCTATGCGATTGGCGTGGGCCATCTGGCGGATCGGATCGCGGGCGGCGGGCCGCTGCGCGGCAGCTTCCCACCCGACGCCAATGGGCTGACCAAGGACGACCGCATCGCGCTACAGCAACGGCTGACCGCGCGGGGCTTCGATACCGATGGCGCGGATGGGGTGATCGGGCCGAACAGCCGCAAGGCGATCAGCGCCTATCAATCCAGCGTCGGCCTGCCCGCGACGGGTGAGCCTTCGGTCGAGTTGCTGCGCCGGTTGCAGTAACCGGGCCTAGCCCAGGCTGATCCCGGCTCGGTCGAGCATCCCTGCCACCTCAGCAAAAGAGGATTGCGGCGGGGTATGTTCGGCCTTGCGCTGGCTCAGGAAGGCTTCGCAAGGTCCGGCAAAAGCGATGGCGCGGTCCAACTCAGGGTTGCTGCCGGCGCGGTAGGCCCCGATGCGGATCAATTCCTCCATATCCGCGTGGGCGGCGAGCGCCTTATGGGCGACGGTGAGCAGCGTATATTCCACATAACTGTGGCAATCCGGCAACGTCCGAGAGACGCTCGCCAGCAGGTCAATCGCCGGGTAGCGGCCCTTTTCGGCGATCTTGCGGTCAAGCACGATATGCCCATCGGTGATCCCGCGCACGGCATCGGCGATGGGGTCGTTCATATCATCGCCATCCACCAAAACGGTGAAAATCGCGGTGATATCCCCCTTGCCCACCGGCCCCGGCCCTGCACGTTCCAGCATCTGTGGAAGCTCGGAGAAAACCGTCGGCGGATAGCCCTTGGCGGTGGGCGGTTCGCGCGAGGCGAGGCCGATTTCGCGCTGCGCCATGGCGAAACGGGTGACACTGTCCATCAGCAAAAGCACATGCTGGCCCTGATCGCGGAAATGTTCGGCCACGGCCATGGCGGTCCAAGCGGCTTGGCGGCGGGTGAGCGGCGGCTCGTCCCCGGTGGCGACGACGAGAACCGCCTTCTCCATCCCCTCGGGGCCGAGGTCGGAGGCGATGAAATCCTGCACCTCGCGTCCGCGTTCGCCGACCAGTGCCATGACCACCACATCGCAGTCGGTATAGCGGGCCAGCATGGCCATCAGCGTCGATTTACCCACACCAGAGCCCGCAAAAATGCCCAAGCGCTGGCCCTGACAAAGCGGCGTGAAAACATCCAGCGCGCGGACATGGGTCGCGAGTTTCGGGCCGATGCGCTTGCGGTCGAAAGCCCCCGGCGGGGCGGCGCGCAGCGGGCGGGGGTCGTTGCCCTCGGGCAGATGCCCTTTTCCGTCGAGCGGCGTGGCCGAGGCGCTGATCACCCGGCCCTTCCAGCTTTCATCGGGGCGGATCACATCGCGGCCAATCGCGACCTCGACCCGGTCGCCCGCCGCCACCCCGCGCCATGAGCCGAAGGGGAGCAATTCGGTGCCGTGACTGCCCAGCCCCACCACCTCGGCATGGACCGGCCCGTCGGAGCCATGCACGATGCAGCGCTCGCCGATGCCCAAGACCCGCTCCAACCCCACGGCGGTTAGGGTGATGCCGGTGATCGCGCGCACTTCGCCGGTGATCTCGGCCTCGCCTGCCTCGCGGGCGAAACTGGTCAGCTCGGAAAAGAGTGTCTGCATGGATAAATTTCCTCTAGGAGCGCGGGGCAATATTTACTATACAAGGATTAAACAGGCTATAGGCAAAAAAATGAACTTGTCTAATCTTTCTATTCTTGGACTCGCGTCGGACCGGATGCAGTGGCTTTCGGCCCGGCAGAAGGTTGTTTCTGAAAACGTCGCCAATGCCTCGACCCCGAACTACAAGGCGCGCGACGTATCGTCCTTTGAATCGATGCTCAGCGGAGAGTTGTCGCGCGATACCGGGCTGGTGACCACACATGACAAACACTTCACCGGTGTCGCCCATGGCACGCCCGGCGTGCGCGAAGTGACGGATGGCCACGCCAAGGGCACCACTTTGGATGGCAATACCGTGAACCTTGAAGAACAGGCCGTGAAGGCCGCCGAGATCGGCGATCACTACAGGTTGGCCGCACAGCTTTACCGCAAAAGCTATGACATGCTGACCATGGCCGTCACCGGAAACAGGTAAGGAAAGCCCATGGATCCGCTTCAGTCCATCGCCAAAATCGCCGCCAGCGGGATGACCGCGCAGACCGCGCGTTTGCGGGTGATCTCGGAAAACGTGGCCAATGCCGATTCAACGGGCACCACGCCCGGCGCCGATCCGTTCCGGCGCAAGACCATCAGTTTCTCAGAGTTGATCGACCGCAATGGCGGCGGCTCCTTGGTGGAGGTCGACCGTATCGGGCGCGACCAATCCCCCTTTCGCCGCGATTATGACCCGGCGCATCCTGCGGCGGATGAAACCGGCTATGTCAAACGCCCCAATGTCGATCCGATCATCGAGATGGCCAACATGCGCGAAGCCTCGCGCAACTACGAGGCCAATATGAACATGTTCGAGTCAGGCCGCCGGATGCGCGGTCAGATGCTCGACCTGCTGAAGTGAGGCTGACCTGAGATGAGCGATCCCGCCTCCCTGATCTCGACCGCCGCGGTTCGCGGTGCCTATCGCACCTCGCAATCGCTGACGGCGCAAAAGGGCGAAGCCATCGCCGAAGAGGCAGGCGCCAGCGCCAATAGTTTCACCAATATGGTGCAGCAAGCCTCGGAAAGCGCGCTGGAAACGGTGCGCGAGGGCGAAGCCGTGGCCCAAGCCGGGCTGCGCGGTGAGGCGGATACCCAGCAGGTGGTCGAAGCCATGCTGGCGATGGAATCCACCGTCAAAGTGGCCGTGTCTGTGCGCGACCGCTTTGTCGAAGCCTATCAGGAAATTCTGCGGATGCCGATCTAGGCCATGACCGAAACCCAGACCTATGACATCATCTCTGCTACCGTCTGGGCCGTGCTTCTGGCCTCGGGTCCGGTGTTGGGGGTGGCGCTGGCAATTGGTCTGGTGATCGCGTTCTTCCAAGCGCTCACGCAGATTCAGGAAATGACGCTGACCTTCGTGCCCAAGATCGTGATGATCTTTGTCACCCTACTGGCGGCGACGCCATTTATGTATGCCACGCTGAAGAACCTGTCGGATACGATTTTCGACCTCGTGCAGAACGGTGGGCTGTGAGGGTGTTTTGGCATATGGCCCGCGCGGCACTTTTGGGCGCCGCGCTCGCCTCCCCCACCCTCGCGCAAGGCTGGGGGTCTTTCTATGAGCCGTCGCGCAAGGACAAGGTGACGCAGACCGCGCGCACGCTTGCCGCCAAGGGCGGGCCAGAGGGGGTCTGCATCCGCGAGATCCTCGCCGCCCAAACCCGGCATGGCATCCCCGACAATCTGCTGCTGGCCATCGGCCTGCAAGAGGCGGGCACCCGCCGCAACGGGCATTTCACGGTCTGGCCCTATGCGGTCAACGCCGCGGGCGAAGGGCGGCTGTTCGACAGCCGCACTGCCGCGCTGGATTGGATTGCAGAGCGGCAGGCGAGCGGCATCCGCTCTATCGACGTGGGCTGTATGCAGATCAACTTGCGCTGGCACCCGGATGCCTTTGACAGCCCCGCCCAAGGGTTCGATCCGCGGGTGAATGTGGATTACGCGGCGCGCTTTCTCAAGCGGTTGCACCGGCGCACAGGCAGTTGGCTACAGGCGGCGGGGTCGTATCATTCCTTTGAGCCGGAATACCGCGACACCTACCTCGACCGGCTGCAAAAGAACATTTCCGCCGCCAATGCGCGGCTGCCGGAGTTTCAGGCGCTGGCCAGTGCCAGCCCGGCGGCGGCCCCTGCCCGCCCGCGCAAAACGGCGCGGCGCGAGGCGGGCCGCTATGACAGGCTGACGGCCAAGGCTACATGGGGCGCACAGATCGGCGGGGCGGCGAACGCGCGGCGCTCGCTTTACTCGGCGCATGAGATGCAGCCGGTCCTGCCGCAGTTTACCACCGTCCCGGCGGAGGATGCGGGATGAGCGCGAAACCCAATACCCTTCTGCCGCAACTCAGCATGTTTGGCGCCAATAAGGACGTGAGCTTTGCCGTTGGCATGGCGTTGGTGCTGGCGGTGCTGTTCCTGCCGCTGCCGCCGATCCTGCTGGATTTCGGGCTGGCGCTGTCGCTGTCGCTCTCGGTGCTGATCTTCATGGTGGCGCTTTGGATCCCCTCCCCCTTGCAGTTCAACTCTTTCCCGACGCTGCTGCTCGTCACCACCATGCTAAGGCTGTCGCTCAACGTGGCCTCGACCCGGCTGATCCTCAGCGAAGGCCATGCGGGGATGCATGCGGCGGGGATGTGATTCAAGGGTTCTCCAAGTTCATCGTGGCGGGGAATTTCGTCATCGGCGTGGTGATCTTTGCCATCCTCGTGATCATCAACTTCGTCGTGATTACAAAGGGGTCGACCCGCATCGCCGAGGTCGCCGCGCGGTTCTCGCTGGATGCGATGCCGGGCAAGCAGATGGCGATCGACGCCGATATGGGCGCGGGGCTGATCGACGAGGATGAGGCCCGCCGCCGCCGCAAGGAGCTTGAGGACGAAAGCGCTTTCTTCGGCGCGATGGACGGTGCCTCGAAATTCGTGCGCGGTGATGCGGTCGCGGGGCTGATCATCACGCTGATCAATGTGATCGGCGGCATCCTCATCGGCGTTGTGCAGCGCGGCATGGGCGTGGGCGATGCCTTCAACGTCTTTACCTCGCTAACCATCGGCGACGGGCTGGTGAGCCAAATTCCGGCGCTTGTCGTCTCGCTCGCCGCCGGTCTGATCGTGACCAAGGGCGGCACGCGGGGGGCGGCCAATGAGGCGGTGTTCGATCAGCTTTCAAACTTCCCCAAGGCGCTTTACATGGCGGCTCTGCTGCTGTTCGGCATCGGTCTTTTGCCCGGCTTCCCGCTGCTGGTCTTTGCCCTTCTGGCCGCGGCCATGGTGGGCTTGGGGCTGGTGATCCAGCGCGGCGCGGCAGAGGCGGCAGAGGCCAAGGCGAAGGCCGATGCCGAGGCGCAGAAAAAGCAGGAGATGCCGGAGGTCGACAACAATCCGATGCATCTGGATGAGCTGCGGCTGGTGCTGGGCGAAGGGTTGGTGGCGCTGGCCAACCGCCCCGACGCGGTACTGCCGAGCAAGATCAAATCCCTGCGCAAGCATTTTGCCGAGGAATTCGGCTTTCCCATGCCCTCGGTGCGGATCAAGGATGACGTGAGCCTGCCGATCAACAGCTACGCCTTCCAAATCCACGGCGTCGACGCGGCCAAGGGTGACATCCGCGCCAATCAGATGATGGTCATCAACCCCGAAGGCGCGCCGCTGCAACTGCCGGGTGAGGCCACGCGCGAGCCGACCTTTGGGCTGGATGCGCTTTGGGTCGACAGCAAGGTCGCCGATCAGGCCGAGGCGCAGGGCTATACGGTGGTGGACCCGGAAAGCGTGATCACCACCCATCTGACCGAAGTCGTCAAAGAGAACATGTCGGAACTGCTGACCTATGGCGCAGCGAAGGAGGCGATCGAGGGGTTGGACCGGAACTATCAAAAGCTGGTCAACGATCTGCCTGTCCCCTCCCCCGCGATTCTGGTGCAGCAGGTCTTGCAGGAACTGCTGCTTGAACGCGTCTCGATCCGCAATCTGCCGCTGATCGTCGAGGCGATGGCCGAGGCGACGCGCCAGACCTCCAAGCCCGCGCTGGTGCTGGAGAATGTGCGCCGCCGCCTGTCGAGCCAGATTTGCCAAGGGCTGGCCGATGGGCAGGGCTTCGTGCCGGTCATCACCCTATCGCCCTCATGGGAGGCGGAGTTCATCGAGGCGGTCAAGATCGTGGGCGAGGACCGCACCTTTGTCATGTCGCCCAAACGGGTGCAGGAATTCGTGCTGCAAGCGCGCCAGCAGATCCAGCGCTTCGCCTCAGAGGACAGTTGGCCCGCGCTGATGGTCAACCCCGAGGCGCGGTCCTATGTGCGCTCCATGCTGGAACGGGTCAGCCCGATGACGCCGGTGATCTCCAACGCCGAGATCCATCGCAAGGTATCCCTGCGGACCGTCGCCACCATCGGGGGCTAGGGATGGACCTCTCGGCCCTCCTGACCGATGCCCTGATGGGGTATTTCGTCGTTTTTGCCCGGATCGGCAGCGCGCTTGTGTTCATGCCGGGGTTCGGGGAGACCTCGGTGCCGATGCGGCATCGGTTGTTCTTTGGTCTGATCCTGAGCGCCGCGCTCTATCCCGTGACCGGCCTCGGCCCCGTCGCCGAGGATCGCCCCGGTGCCCTGTTGTTGATCTTTGGCTCTGAGATCACCGTGGGGCTTTGGATCGGGCTGGTCGCGCGCACGCTGCTTTCGGCGCTGCAATTCGCGGGCTATCAGATGGCACTGATGTCGGGGCTGGCCAACGCTTTGGCCCCGAACATCGGCGCCTTCGAGGGGGCGACCTCTATGGCGGCGATGCTGCTGATCGGGGCCACGGCGCTGATCTTCATCACCGACCTGCACCACCTCATCATTGAATCGCTGCTGATGTCCTATCAGGTCTTCGTGCCCGGCACCTTTATGCTGGCCGATCTGACCGACCAATTCGCGCGGGCGACGCAGGTGAGCCTCTACCTCGGCCTGTCAATCGCAGCCCCCTTCTATGTCGCCGGTCTGGTGCTGAACGTCGGGATGGGGCTGGCCAACCGCATGATGGCGAGCCTTCAGGTCTTCTTTATCGCCCAGCCCCTGCTGATCGCCGCCGGGCTGGCCTTGATGGTGCTGGCGGTTCCGACCATGATGCGCGGGTTTCTTGAGCCTTTCGCGAATTGGCTCACCACCTACGGATTCTAGCCCATGTCGGAAGAGGACAAGAGCAGTAAGACCGAAGAGCCGACGGAGAAAAAGCTCCGAGACGCGCGCAAGAAAGGCGACGTGCCGCAATCGCGTGAGACCGGCACGGCGATGCTGGTCTTTGCCCTGCTGATGATCCTGATCTTCGTGCTGCCCGCCTCGATCGACGGTATCGTGGCGGCGCTGCAAAGCCCCCTTTTGGGGGCGGGTGTCACCGCCATCGGCACCGGCGGCACTGGTGTTGCAGAAGCGGGCCAGGTGTTGAAATCGCTCGGCTTTACGCTGGGGCTGGCGATGATGCCGGTGGTGGGGATCATGGTGCTGGCAGCCCTTTTCGGCGTGTTAATCCAAGGCGAGACTGTCGTCTCGGCCGAGCGGATCAAACCGAAGTTCTCCAAGCTGAACCCGCTGTCGGGGTTCAAACGGCTGTTCTCGGCCGAGGCTTTTGTCGAATTTGCCAAGAATACGGCCAAGGTGCTGGTGATCGGTTTCATCACCGTCTGGGCCGTGCGTGACATCGCGCAGTCACTGGGCCAGACGCAGGCTTTCATCCCCGAGACGCTGCTGCAAGCGACCCTGCAAAAGGTGCGCTGGATTTTTCTGGTCACCACCGTGCTTCTGGTGCCCATCGCCATCGCCGACATCATCTGGAAGCGGGCGCAGTGGAAAAAGAAACAGATGATGAGCCTCAAGGAAATCCGCGACGAGCATAAGGACAGCGAGGGTGATCCGCAGATCAAGGGCCGCCGCGCCGAATTGCGCCGCGCCCGCGCCCGTCAGCGCATCGCGCAGGCCATCCCCAATGCCAGCGTGATCCTGACCAACCCGACCCATTACGCCGTGGCGCTGAAATATGAACAGGGCGTCGATGATGTGCCGGTCTGCGTGGCCAAAGGGGCCGATGTCATGGCCCACCGCATCCGCGAGTTGGCCAAGGAACACGACATTCCGATGATCGAGAACCGTCCGTTGGCCCGCGCCCTCCACGCGGCGGTAGAGGTCGACGACCACATTCCGATGGAACATTGGCAAGCCGTGGCCGAGATCATCGGCTTTGTCATGGACCTGCGCCGCAACGTGCGCCGCAAGCCCCCTGCGGGGTCGTCGATCCGCGAAGAGTGATGCGCGTGCTTAGCGCAGGCGCAGCCCTTCGAGATTGCGGTCGGCGGGGAGTTTGGAGCGTTCCAGCAGGATTTTCGTGATCAACCGCGCCCGGACAAGGCTGAACGATCCCATGATCTGCGCCGCGTCCCGTTCGGGCATGGCACCGATGACCTGCACGGCGGTCTCCACGTCGATCTCATCCATGATGCCCGCCGCCACCTGCGGCTTCATGTTCCGGTAAAGTTCGACCAGTTTGGTCATGTCCTGATTGTTCGCCTCTTCGATCACCTTGAGCTGCGCGCCGATCTCGTCGCGCAGGCTGGCGAGGCGGGTCTGTTCGGCCTTGAGGCTCTGTTCGGCCAGCGCAAGCTTGGCTTCACGGTCGGCAATCGTGTCGCGTTGCTCTTTCAGCAGCGCCCGCTCTTCGGCGATGGCTTCGGCAATCAGATGGCTCGGCTCGCACATGCCGCTCTCGCCCGGGGCGCTGGCGTCATAGCTGGGTGGCGCGGGGGCGGCGGCAAGCTCAACAGGGACCGGGGGCGTGTCATCGGGGGTTTCGGCGATGGCCATCATCGGCATGAACTCAACCGTGAGTTTGAGCACACCAGCCACGCCAAGGCCAAAAAGCGCGATCTTGGGCAGGGAAATACGGCTCATTCCTTACGCTCCTTGGTGATGTCGAAAAAGGTGCGGACCAGTTCGGACTTGCCCTGTACCGCCGCTTGGCCCCGGACCTGCGCACGGCCCTTGAGCCGCGCGGCGCGCATCTGGGCCGGGTTCTGGCCCGCCGGGGCAGGCTCGGGCGCGGCTTGACGGGGCGCCGTGGCCTCGCGTTGCACCGGCGGCTCGGGGCGCTGTACCTTGGTGCTGAGGTCACGCAGGTCTTCGACCGATTTCGCCGATTGATCGACCGCGTTGGAAAAGGCCCCGACCATCGGCTCCATCTCTTTCAGGGTCGCCATCAAGGCGCGAACGCGGCGGTCGAGGATAAAGGCATAGACCAGCGTGCCGACCAGCAGCACGATGATGAGGATATCAATCAAGGCCGGCATCATCGTCGCTGTCCTCCTGATTTTCCTTAGGGAGCAGGGATTGGATCACCCGCAGCGCCAAGGCGCCATTGCTGCGCTGGCCAAAGGCCGCTTGAAACATCGGCTGGGCGTTCACCATGCCGACCACGGGGGTATCGACGGTCATGCCCAGATCGATCACCTGACCGGGCTTCCATTCCAGCACCTCATGCAGCGGGATCGTCACCTGCTGTAGCACGCCGGTGATGGTGACCGTGGTACTGGAGATCTGGCTGTTCATATCCTTGCGCGCGTTGCTGTCGGTGGGCGAGCGCCCGCCAAGGAAAGGCTGCGCAAGCTGGGCGCTGACCTCATCCAGCGTGCCATAGGGCAAGACCAGCGCCATATGGCCGCTGCGGTCTTCGAATTGCATATGCAAGCGGACCAGCACCGTCGCCGTGCGCGGCGCGGCCAGCATGACCGACCGGGGGTTGGATTCGAGCGATTGAATGTCGAATTGCACCGGGCTGACATCCTGCAGGCAATGCGCCAAACCTTTGAGCGATAGTTCCGCCAGCCTGCGGCCCAGTTTCTGCTCAATCGCGGTCAAACCGCGGGGTTTCCACTGCTGGCTGGTGGCGCGGCGGCCACCCAGCATGATCTCGAGCACCGAAAACAGCAGGTCAGGCTCGACCACACAGGCGATCTGGCTGCCCCAGCTTTCCGCATTGGCAATGGCGATGAGCGAGGGCGACTGGATGCTCTCCATCGCGTCCTCATAGGGCATGTATTCGAGCGAGCTCAGCTCGATCTCGGGGGCGACGGTGCAATAGGATTTGAGGTCGGGCACCAGCGCCAGCAGCAGACGGTCGATGATGATCTCAAGCGTGGGCAGGCGCTGGAAGCTTTCCCGCGCCTGACGGATCATCGTCTCTTCGAGGCTCAGCGCATCGGGGGAGGCCGCTATCGTCATTGCACCACCATATCGGCAATCAGGATTTCATGCGGCGCGTCGGTGTGCCCCACCGCCCGCGCCCGGCGCAGCAGTTCGGTCTTTAGCATCGCCAGCCCATAGCTGCCCGACAGATCGCTGACATGCAACTGGCGCAGGAAATCTTGGAAACTGTCGCGCAGGTAAATCTCACGCGCGACCAGACGCTCTGCGCCCTCGGCGGTTTCGTCATAGACCATCAGCATGTTGAGCTTGAGAAAGCGGCTGGTCTGCCCGCCCTGCGGGCCGGTGTCGGTGACGTTCACGATGATCTCAGGAAAAGGCATGACCGGCATTTTGACTTCGGTCTTGGGCTTTGCGCCGTGGCCGTCTTCGCCGCCCTTCTCGCCGTGATCGCTCTCAGCCGTCTCAACGGTCTCTTCGGCGGTTTCCTCCCCCCCAGCCCGGCCATTTCAAGCAACCCCGAAGGCCCGATGGCCAGCGTGACCCCACCCAGACCCGCAAGAAGGCAGAGCAAGACGACAGCAAGGATAGCGAGAGGTTTTTTCATTCTTTCACTCTTAATCGGATCCCGCGCGAAGCGCCACATGCAAGAACAAATACATATTCAAACAAGCTTTATTGCAACAGAAACCTGTTTATTTTTCGGATCGGCCAAGTATAAATCGATATATGCTTGCATAGTGAGGGCCGAGTGGAGAATGCTCGGGCCATACAACCGAGTGAGGGGCCGTGAATCAGATCGTTGAAAACCTTAAGGATTTGGGTCCAAAGCGGCTGGCTCTTCTTGGCGGCATCGGTCTGGCGATCACCGCGGCCATCTTCATCGGCGCGCGGACCATCCTCGCCCCTACCTATGTCCCGGTTTACAGCCAGTTAAGCCCCGGCACCGCCTCGCAGATGATGCAGACGCTGGAACAGGCGGGGCTGACGGTCGATCTGTCGCGCAACGGCGATACCATCTCGGTCGCCGAGACCGACATCGCCCGCGCCCGCATGGCGTTGGCCGATGCAGGGCTGCCCGGCGAAGGCGTCCCGGGGTGGGAGATTTTCGACAATATGTCCGGCATGGGGATGAACTCCTTCATGCAAAAGGTGAACCGCCTGCGCGCGCTGGAAGGGGAGCTTGCCCGGTCGATCCAGACGATCAGCGGCATCAAAGCCGCGCGGGTGCATCTGGTGCTGCCCGAACGCGCCGCCTTTTCGCGCAGCCGAGCCGAGGCCAGCGGCTCGGTCATCGTGCGGTCGCAGGCCAATACCAGCATGACGCGCCGTCAGGCGCAGGCGATCCAAGCGCTGGTCGCCTCAGCCGTGGCGGATTTGGAAGCGCAGAACGTGACCGTCCTCTCGGCCTCCGGCGAGACGATCCTGGCCAAGGATGAGGGCGGCAGCTCCGACTTCTCGCTGCAGGGGCAGCGCAGCATGATCGAAGAGCAACTGGCGCAAAAGGTTGAATCGATCCTCAACGCCCGGGTTGGGCCGGGCAATGCCCGCGTGCGGGTCAGCGTCGATCTGACCACCGAGCGCGAAGTGCGTGTCTCGCGCAGCTTCGATCCCGCCCAGCAGGTCGCCCGGTCGATCGAGACCCGCGTGCGCAACTCGAATGAGACTGACCCGGCGGCGGCCACGGTGGATGTGGCCAACAACATTCCCGATGAGCTGCGCGACGATGCGGGCGGGGCGGCAGGCCAGTCCACCCGTTCGGAAAACGATGAGATCATCAACTACGAGATCGGCTCGGTTCAGAGCGAATTGGTGCGCGAGCCGGGCGATATTGAGCGTATCTCGGTCGCGGTGCTGGTCAACGGCAGCTACGGCACCCTGCCCGATGGCTCCGAAGGCTATATCGAGCGCAGCCCCGAGGAGATGGCGCGTCTGACGCAGCTGGTCAGCACGGCCATCGGCTTTGATCAGGCCCGGGGCGATCAGGTGCAGGTCGACAGTCTGCAATTCCTCGATTTCGATTCCGAGTTCAGCAACCCCGCCAGCCGTGGCTTGGGCGCGGTGCTGGCCGATAACGCCATGACCATCCTGCGCTCGCTCTTCGCCTTGGCGCTGGTGGCGATCATCATGGTGCTGGGCGCCCGCCCCCTGCGCATGGTGCTGGATGCCACCCTGCCCCAGCCCGCGCTGGCCGGTGCCGGGGCCGATGCGGCGCTGCTGGACGGCCCCGAGGAAGACAACGCGCCCAAGGCGCTGACCGGCGGCACCCAGAAAGAGACGCCGCAAAACCGCCTGCCCACCCCGGCGGGGGCGCAGACCGGTGCGGTGCTTGGCCCGATGGATGAAATGCCCCGCGACATGGTGCATCTCGCCTCGGTCGAGGGGGCGGTTCAGCACAGCCAATTGCGCGCCGTGGCCGAGCTGGCCGAGGACAACACTGATGACGCCCTGCGCGTTCTGGGCGAATGGCTGTCGGAAGGGGATGATTTGTGATCACGAGCCTCAAGCTTCAGAACTTCGACGAAGACGGCAAGAGCAAGCCGCAAGACCCGGCGCTGCCCACCCCGGAAGAGATCGAAGCGAAAATCAAGAAGGCCCATAAGCAGGGCCATATCGAAGGCTATCTGGCCGGGGCCGATGCGGGCCGCGCCGAGATGCATCAGACCATGCAGGCCGAACATGCCGCCATGGCCGAAAAGCTCGCGCAGGAACTGGCGCGGCTGGCACAGGCGATGCAGGCCCATCAAGAAGCGCTGATGGCGCAGATCGTGGGCTTTACCCTGCAAACCTGCGAGATCGTCCTGCCCGAGGTGATCGAACGGCTTTCAACCGCGCGGGTGAAAAAGACCGTGACCCAATCGCTGAAAATGGCCATCGGGTCGAGCCATATCAAAGTGCGCCTGTCGCCCGCCACGCTGGATCAGATCGGCCCCGAGCTGCGGCAACGGGCGGTCTATTACAAATGCGACAGGGTGCTGGACCTGCGGGCCGATCCCGAACTGCCCGATGGCGATGCGCGCATGGAATGGGACCACGGCAACCTTGATTACGGGTTCAAAAAGATTTGCGACCGCCTGCTCGCCGAATTGCGCGACACCCATGCGCGGGCGCTGAAAGCACAAAAGGAGAAGGACGGAAATGGACAAGCCTGACCTGCAATCCCCCCAAGACGACAACAACGCCACAGACGGCAAAGCGCCTGACGCCACGCCAGAGCAGCCGCGCGCCGATGCCTTTGGCAACGCCGCCAGCGCGGGCGGCGATGATGCGGGCGTCTTCCCGCAGCTTGACACCGAAGACTCGCGCAACGCGCTGGCCCCCCGCCCCGATGCGGGCGGCGCGGGCATCAACGCGATGCTGAACGTCGGCCTCGATGTGCAGATCGTGCTGGGCCAAGCCCGTATGCCGATTTCGCGCCTGCTGGAACTCACCCGCGGCTCTATCGTGGAGTTGAACCGCAAGATCGGTGCACCGGTGGACCTTATGGTCTCGGACCGTCTGGTGGCGCGCGGTGATCTCGTGAAGGTCGGTGAAGACCGGCTTGGCGTCTCCCTGACCCAGATCGTCAAGGACTATGTCCCTGACTGACCGCCCCTCTCTGCGCAGCTATGCGTCGGGCCGGATGGGCCTTGCCCTGCTGGTGCTTCTCGCCAGCGGCGGCATGGCCGTGGCCCAAGATGGCGGATTTCTCAGCACGCTTTCGGATGTGATTGGTGACACCGCGCCGGGCAGTGATGAGAACGCCAATCTTTCGGGGCGGATCGTCCAGTTCATCGCGCTGGTCACCGTGCTCAGCATCGCGCCGGGGCTTTTGGTGGTGATGACCAGCTTCACCCGCTTTGTCATTGTCCTGTCGATGCTGCGCTCGGCCCTTGGGCTGAACCAGACCCCGCCCAATATCGTGCTGACCTCGCTGGCGCTGTTCATGACCTTCTTCGTCATGCAGCCGGTGTTTGAGGACGCCTATGAGGCCGGGGTTGAGCCGCTGTTGGAAAACGCCATCGCCGAGGAACAGGCGCTGGAGCGGATCGCCGCGCCCTTCAAGACCTTCATGTATGTCAACACGCGGCCCGAAGACTACGCCCTGTTCCTGCGCATCGCGCCTGCGGATGAGGAGGCCGAAGAAAGCCCCCTGCCCGCCTCGGCGGAAGAGGCCACTTTCCGCCATCTGGTGCCCGCCTTCATGATCTCGGAACTGCGCCGCGCCTTTACCATCGGTTTTCTGATCTACCTGCCCTTCGTCGCCATCGACCTTATCGTCGCCTCGGTCTTGATGAGCGCGGGCATGATGATGCTGCCCCCGGTACTCATCTCCTTGCCGTTCAAGGTGATTTTCTTTGTGCTGATCGACGGTTGGTACATGCTGGCCGGGTCTCTGATCGAAAGCTATGTGCCGCTTGCCGGTGGCTGACCTGCTCTGAAAGGATTTCTCCATGTCGACCAATGCCCTTTCCAAATCCCGCAGAAAGCCCATCACGGTGGAGGATCTGAACGGTCCGACCAAGGCGGCCATCACCTTTCTCTGCCTCGGCGAGCAGACCGGATCGAAACTGATGCAAAAGCTTGGCACCGCCGAGATCGAGCGTATCACCAGCGCCATGAGCCGCCTTGGCCCGATCCCGGCAGAGGTGGTGGAACATGTGCTCAAAGAGTTCACCCAAAAGGTCGTCAGCGGCACCGGTTCGGTCGTGGGGTCGCTGTCGACGGCGGAATCCATGCTGCGCAAATTCATGCCCGAAGAGCAGGTGAGCAGCATCATGGAAGGCCTCAAGAACAGCGAGCGGGAGAACGCCATGTGGCGCGGCTTTGGTGCGCTGGATGAGACGGTGATCGCCAATTACCTCAAGGGCGAGCATGACCAAACCGCCGCGGCGATCCTCAACAACGTCGACACCGGCGTAGCCGCCAAGGTGCTGCCGCTGCTGGGTCCTGAGCGGATGCAGGACATCGCCGAGCGCATGATCGCGATGGAGGCCGTGCCATTGCATATGATGCAGCAGATCGAAGAGACGCTGAAACAGGATATCCTGTCGAATGCGATGCATACCAATTCGGTCGAGACGCATCAGCGCATGGCGGATCTGTTCAACCAGTTGGATGTGCAGGCCTTTGATGAGCTTTCCGGCGCGCTGGACGCGCGTATTCCGGACGCTTTCCAAGCCATCAAACAGCGCATGTTCGTCTTTGACGACCTGTTCAAACTGCCGATGCAGGACTTGGCGCAGGTAATGCGCGGGCTCGATGGGGCGACCCTACCGATGGCGATGCGCGGCGCCAAGAAAGAGCAGCGCGATCACCTGATGGAATGCCTGCCGCAACGCTCGCGTCAGATGCTGATGGACGAGATGGCCGCCACCGGCCCGGTCCGGGGCCGCGACGTGCGCGCGGCACAGGCCGCCATGGTGGAATATGCTAAGAGCCTTGCCGATCAAGGGGTGATCGAATTGCCCTCGGCCGCCGATGACGACGAATTCATCGAGTAAAGGGGGTCAGCGGTAGACGCTCGACGCGCTATAGCCGCCGGTGATCGTGGGGATGTCGATGGTCGCTGCCGTAAAGCTGCCGCCCTGCCCGATCGAGACAGCCCCCTGCATCAGCGAAAGCACCGTGCTCGACGACGAAGAGACACCTTCGACCGCATCGTAAATCGCCGAGAACCGCGAGACGAGCTTGTCGACCTCCGCCGGGTCTTGCAGCTTTTCGATGTCGAACTTCTGCTCAAAAAGCGCGATCTGACGGTCGAGATCGACTTGAATCGCCTCATCCGGCACACCAAGGGCGCGGCGCATGAATTTGCCGAGGTCTTCGTCCTTCAGCACGTCGAGCCATGAGTCGATCTCAGCGGCCTTAGCTTTAAACTCCAAGGCGATCCGCGCGCCTTCGTTGTCCTCTCCGGCCTCGTTCAGCACGAAACGTTCTTTGAAACGCTCGATCATCTCGGCCTGCCAATCGACCTTATCAAGGTTCTCGCTGCTGCCCCTCCGGGCGTGAAGCCCAAAGTGAGATACATGTCGCGAATCTTGGGGTCGCTGAGGCGGTTCACCAGCGCGGAACTGTCGGTGATATCGCTTTCCAACGTCTTGCGGATCATCGCCTTGCCAAAGATCTGATCTTCGAGGTCGAAGGCCCGCATGACGAAAGTATAGACTTCCGTATCGGCAATCAGTTCCTGCGGGGAAGAGATGCTGCCGATACGCTCTTCAAAGGCTTCGATCTGCCGGGCGTTCAGGGCGTTGCTGGCGGCAAGGTCGAGCTGTTTGTCGCGCGTTGCGTCAAACAGTTTGACCGCCACCTGCGTGCCCATGCCGCCCAGCGAAATCATGCGTGCGCGGCCTCATGGCTAGAGGCGGGCGGCACCGGGCGAAGCTGCATGAGTTCGGTCTCGTATTTGAGCACCGCGCGCAGCTCGCTCATTGCTTTGTAGAAATCGGCCATGGAGACGAAATTCGCCGCTTCCATGATCCGGGCGCGCATGTCTGCGCCAAAGCAACAGGCCAGATCGGCCAAGCCCTGCTGGATCATCGGCATGATTTGGTCGCGGGTGTCGGGACGGATCAGCGCAGTCTGCACCAAGAAGTAGACCTTGGAGACGGGCGTGGATTCCGCGTCCGGCTTCAGCAGATCGGATTCGCGCACGATGTCGGCGCGATTCTCGACCGTCAGCGCTTGGCGGCGGTCGCCGTTGCGGATGACGCAGCCGTTCACGACCACACGTTCGCGGGGGCGGAGGGTGAGTTTCAGCATCTTACACCTCCTGCATCTGCGGGGCGGCCTGCCCGGCCAGACCGGCGGCGATATTGCCGTTGATCTCGACAAGACCCGCCAAACGGCCTTCGCCTGCCATCAGCGCGGTGCTATGACGGTCCACCCAAAGCGCGATGGAAATGAGCGAGGCTTTCAGCCCGTCAGGCATCTTGTTTTCCGGCTCAGACAGGTCAAAGCGCAGAGCCGACCAGAACCGTTGATTTTCATAGATCGCGTCGCGCAGACCGGAGGCGAGGATGTTCAACCGCTCGCTCTTGTCGTCTGTCGCATCAAAGCCCTGGCCCTTCTCGGCAAGGTCATGTGTGACGCGGCTCAGGATGCGGCGCTCGATCTGCCGCGGGGTTTCGCTTTCGCGAATTGTTCGTTTGTATGCTGCCAGCCCCATAGGAATTCTTCCTTGTTTTTATCGTTTGCTGCCTGCCAACCGCAAATTCTGAGGCGGTTGGATCGGGGCGAGAGCACTAGGCTCTGGCCCCGAAAACCCTAATCCTTAACGGAACAGGCTCAGGATGTTCTGCGGTGCCTGGTTTGCGATCGACAGGGACTGCGATGCCAGCTGCTGCTGAACCTGAAGCGCCTGAAGACGGGCGGCTTCTTCTTCCATGTTGGCGTCAACCATCGCGCCAACGCCGGAGTCGAGGTTGTCGGAGAGCTTGGTCAGGAACTCTTGCTGGTTTTCGATAGATTTTTCAGCAACGCCCAAAGTGGTTTCTGCCGAGACCGAACGAGCCAGCAGACCTTGAGCCTCTTCCAGCGTATTCTCCAGATATGTTTGCTTTGCGGCATCTGTCGTCAGCGCGTCGTAGTTCGTCTTCAAGTTATCCGAGATAGCTTTGAATTCGTTATGGATTTCTTTCAGATCCACACCCGAAACTGTCATGTTCGTGGTGGCAAAGGTGTCGTTCAAACGGCTAATGCCGGTTACAACGGTAAGGCTGCGTTCACCATTGGTCGTTGCAGCATCGGTGGTGATAGCACCGGTCGTGCCGTCAACAACCGCAGTTGTCGCGATGGTGTCGCCTGCTGCTACCAGATCGTCACCGTTAAAAGTTGATTGGCTGATAGAAGTGCCCATTTGCTTAACGATTTCGGCCAGTTCGGTCGAGATGTCGTCAATAGTGGCATCGCCACTCTGCGCAAAGGCCACACGCTCCGAGAATTGGTTGGCCAAGTCTTTTACGCTTTCCGCGCCCACACGCGCCGTGGCCAGCGAGTTCTTGGTCAGGGTCAGGCTCTCGTTTACGGCTTTGGTCATGCCGCTGTCGCCCTTCATCGTTTCGGAGATGGCGAAGTATGCGGCGTTGTCTTTGGCCGAGCCGACCTTCAGGCCGGTCGAGATACGGTCCTGCGTTTGATTCAGACTCGAATTGACGCTCCGCAGAGTCGACAGAGCGTTCATTGCGGATGTGTTTGTGTTGATCGAAGACATATTCTTATTCCAGACTATTCTAGTTCGTTATGTCGTCTTTCTGACAACTGCGGGGCGAACCCGCTTGATTACGTTTTTACGCGAAAAACTGGCAACATTGAGGCAATTCAGAAACTTTTGTCCACGGTTGTCATCAGTGTTGCGCGGTTGTCACGTTTCGCACCGCTTCGGCCGTAAATGCCTGCAATGCTGTGCTTTTCCCGGATTTGGGAAACCTGTGAGATCATCTCTGACGCGGCTTGGCGGGCCAATTGCAGGTGGTGATGATCGCGCGCGATCAGATCTTTCAGATCGCGCAATTTATCTTTGCTGACCGCCTCGGGATCTTGGCTGAGTTGCTCTTCCAGCACGGCGGTGAGTCGGGCCTTTTCGCTGGCGAATTCGACCAGTTGATTGAACGCCCCGCCCTCGACTGCGGCGATTTCGCGGCGCAGCAGATTGCCCAAAGCGTCAACGGCGGCGAGTGCTTTGCGCGGATCGCTCATCGGTTGGCCCCCGTTTGATAGCGCTGCATGGCGGTCTCAATTGTGCGGGCGATTCCGGTGCTGTTCTGCTCGGCGATGCTTTCGCCAATCGCGTTGGACAGAAAGCTGCGCCAAGTCTCTTCGGCATGCCCCCGCCGAAGCTGCCGATGTCCACGGTCGAGAGCATTTCATCGACCATTTGCCCGAGGAACATGGCCTCGAACTCCTGCGCCTTTTCGGCGGTGACGGCATCGGCCTGCGGTGCTGCCGGTTTGGCCGCCGGGGTCGGCGCGGGGATTGGGAAAGATGCGAATTCCAAGACCTGCCCCTAGATGATCTCAAGGTCGGCATGCAGAGCGCCCGCCGCCTTGATGGCTTGAAGGATTGAAATCGTCTCGGTCGCGCCGACGCCGATGGCGTTCAGCCCATCGACCAGCCGTTGCAGGCTGACTGACCCGTCGATGACGGCGAATTTCGCGTCTTTCTCTTCCACGCCGACCGAAGAGTTCGGGACCACTACGGTGGTCCCGCCGATGGACAGCGATTCGGGCTGGCTGACGTTGAAATCATCGCGGACGGTGACGGTCAGCCCGCCTTGGCTAACCGCGACGCGGTCTATGCGGACATTGGCGCCGATGACGATGGTGCCTGAACGCGCGTCGATCACCACTTTGGCGGCCTGATCAGGCTGGACTTGCAGCGGTTCGATCAGGGCCATCGTCTCCATCAGCGATCCCTTGCCGTAGGCCGACACGGTGATGGTGCGCGAATCGATGGCCTTGGCGACCGGACCCATGGCTTGGTTGATCGCGGCCTCGACCCGCTGTGCGGTGACGAAATCGGCGTTGCGCAGGGCCAGTTTGATGCTGTTCATTTCGCTAAAGTCGAAGTCAACCTCACGCTCGACGATGGCGCCATTGTCGATCCGCGCGCCCGTGGGCACGCCTTCGACGATGGAGGCGTTCAGCCCCTGTGCGGCGAAGCCGGCGACGGCGATCGGGCCTTGGGCCACGGCGTAGATCTCACCATCGGCCGCGGTCAGCGGGGTGACGATCAGCGTGCCGCCGCGCAGCGATGACGCATCACCCAAGGAGGAGACCACCACGTCGATGGTGCTACCGGCCCGCGCGAAGGGCGGCAGGGAGGCGGTGACCATGACGGCGGCGGTATTGGCCGTGCGCATCTGATCTTCGGTCAGGTTGCCGATGCCGAGCCGCTCTAGCATGCCTTCGATGGCGCGTTCGGTGAAAGGCGCGTTGCGCAGGCTGTCGCCCGTGCCGTTCAGCCCCACGACCAGCCCGTAGCCGACCAATTGGTTCGACCGCACTCCCTCGACGGTGACGATATCCTTGATCCGCACCTGTGCTGCCGCCGGCGCGGCGAGCGCGAAGGTGAGGCCGATCAGCAAGAGTTTAAACAAGGCGTTCATGGGGCGGTTCCGGTTAGAGGTAGTTCAGGAAGGACAGGCGCGAGAGCCGCGCGGTGATGGCAAAGCTGGAGTCGAGTTGGTTTTGCAATTGGGTCAGACGGGTGGCCGTGTCATATTGGTCAACCCCTTCGAGGTTCATCACCTCCCCATCCAGAAACAGCGCCCGGCTTTCTTGGGCCGCGATCGTATCAGCGAGCTGTGCGCGTTTCAGGCCGGTCTGGGTTTCTAGATCGGTCAGCCCTTCGAGCCCCGCGCCGATGGCGCTGCGGGCCTCGGTTAGCCACGCATCGCGGGCGGCCTCATCGGGGATGTCGCTGGGGTTCACCGCGCTCAGCATGGCCAGACCGCGGATCAGATCGCGGATTGCCGGGTCATTGGCTTGGGCGGTTTGGGTGAGGGTTTGCGTCTCTGAGGTGCGCGAGGTCAGCGGCGGATTGCCCGACGGCGCGCCGTTGTAAAAGGTGTTCTCGAAATTATGGTTGAAGAACACCGAACTGTCGCCAAAGCCCGCCTTGAGGTCATCGATGGCGCGCTGCACATCCGCCACATCGGTCAGAGGGCCGCCGATCATGTGATCCACCGCAATGGCCGGGGATTCGCCGGTGCGCGGGTTGATCTCATCCCACGCTTGCAGCGGGTTGGTGTCGCTGCGGGTGCCGGACATCAGGAAACCGGAACTGTCGCTGACCGCCGCACGTTCCAACACCCGGTCAAGCGCCGTGCGCGCCGCCTGCGACAGATAGGTCGTCGAAAGCCCGCCCGCGCTGTCGGCGGTGAAGGCTTGCTCAAGCACCTCTTGGCCCACGTCGCGCATAGCCCCGAGCGATGTTTCCACGGCGAGGAAACGGCGGTCCAAAAGCGCATTGGAGGTCAGGAAACCATCGTTGCGGGTGATCTGCATGCGAATGGCGATGGCATCGGCAGAGCGGTGGCCCAGATCGTCATAGGGGTTGGCCTTCAGCCCGGTCGTCACCTCTTTGGACACATCCGAGATCTCAGCGGCAAGGCGGCTGGTCTGTTCGCGCTGGCGCAGGCTTTGCAAAGCGGTGGAGACGGTGCGGGAAATCTCGGTCATCCTATCCTCACACGCTGGCCAAAAGGGTGTCGAGCATATCGCTCAGACTGGTAAGCACCTGCGAATTCGCGCCGTAGGCCTGTTCGATCTCCAGCAGCTTTTGCAGTTCGGTATCGACGTTCACGCCCTCGATGCTGCTGCGGTTGTCCTCGAAGGTGATGAGCCGCACGCGCGCCGTCTCGGCCTGCCCATCTGCCCCCACCCGCAGCACGTTTTGTTGGCTGACCAGATCGGCGGCGTAATCCCCCAAACGCGCATTGGTGCTGAGGCCCGTGGCCGCGTCAAAAGCCATGCCCGTCTCAAGCACGTCGACAAAGGCGTTCAACTGCGTGGTGTCGCCCGGCTCGCCGGGGAATGTGGCACCGGCACCGTCGCGCAGCCGCCAAAGCGCACCGCCCTTGTCGGGCTGGACGCTGTCATTGAGCGCAAGCCGCCCGGCCAGCCCGTCCAACTGCGCCGGATCGAAAGCCCCGCCTGCATCAGTGAAAAGCCCCGGCTGCCCGGCCCCGACGGAGGCATCTGCGGCCTCGAAACTCTGCACCAGCCCGCGGGCGAGTTCATCCAATTGCAGCTTCATCTGCGGCAGGTCATTGGCGATCAACCCGCTCAGCCCCGCAAGGCGGCCACTGTCGGACCCGCGCGCGGTGGCGCTGTTTGGCGTGATGTCGATGTCCCCGGCCATCAGCCGCCCCGTCTCGGGGTTGGCGTTCAGCCGCACGGCGGTTTCGCCATGGACCAATTCCGTGCCGCCGGTGGTGTGCAGCGTCAGCGTTCCATCCGCTTCCCAACGGCTTTGGAAATCCATCTGACTGCCCAAAGCATCAAGGCGGCGGTTCATCTCATCCATCAGCCCGCTGGTGCCGGTGGGATCGGTCCCGGCAAGGGCCAGACGTTCGTTCAACGCGGCGATATCCGAGAGCGCCGCATTCACCTCGGCCACGCTCGCCACAAGGCTGTCACCGGCCTGCGCGCGGCTGGCCTCAAGCCCGATGGCGGCCTCGTTGATGCTGTGCACCAAGGTCTCGCTGCGCGACAAAAGGTCGTTCTGGGCGGCGGGGTCGGAGGGGTTGTTGGCCAGAAGGTCGAGCCCCGCCTGAAACTCCGCCAGACGAGCGGCAGGGGAGACTTCATCGCCCGGCTCACCCAGGGTGATCAGATAGCTGCCGAGTATCTCACTGGTGGCAGAGGCGCGGCCCAATTCAGCCGAAGCATTCCGCGACATGCCTGCAAGGCGTTCATCCACCTGCCGCGCGATGCGCAGCTCCACCGTGCCACTTTGTCCGTTGGTCGTGACCTGCGCGGCCTCGCGCCGGACGTAGCCTTCGGTTTGCGCATTGGCGATATTGCCCGCAACAAGGTTGGCGCGACCCTCTGTCGTGCTCAGCCCGCTGCGGGCAATGCTAAAGGCAGATGAGATGCTCATTCATGCACCGGGTTAGCGTTTGATGCTTAGCGTTTCACTCAGCATCTCATCGCTGGTGGTGATGATCTTGGCGCTGGAGGAATAGGCCCGCTGCGTCTGGATCAGGTCGGTCAGCTCTTCCGCGATATCCACGTTGGAGCCTTCGAGCGCCCCGCTGTTGATGCTGCCCAGACCGTTCAACATCGGGTTGCCGATGCTCACCGCGCCGGAATCGCGGGTCGCCACATAGGCGTTGCCGTCGACCGATCGCATCTGGTCGGGGTTGGCGACATTGGCAAGCGGCACTTGGAACAGCGCGCGGCGCTGACCATTGTCGAAGACGCCGTAAAGGATGCCGCTGTCGCTCATCTCGGCCCGCTCAAGGCTGCCGGTCTCGGTGCCGTCATCCGAAAAGGCCGGGGGCGTGTAGTCGCCCGAGAATTGGGTCATCCCTCAAAGGTGCCGGGCGCGCCGAAGTCGATCTCAAGCGGTTGGGGGGTGCCGCCGTTGTTAATTTGCAACGTCACCACGCCGGTCGCGGGATCAATCGGGAGGGTGCCGGGCGTGTAGCTCGCCGGGCTGCCTGCATTGACGCCGCTGTCGGTGAAATTCACCATCGCATCGCCGTAGTTGTTGCCCGCCTCATCGCTGATGTTAACAGTCCATTCATTGGCCGTGGCCCCCGGTGTCCAAGACAGGTTCAGCGCATCGCTGCCGCCCAGTTGGTTCACATAGCGCAGGGTGGATTCAAAGGCCGTGCCGGTGGTGCCAGCGCCGGTCTCCTGTGCGGGGACATTGCCCGAAACGCCAACGCGGGTGCTGGGCGTGCCTTGGACCTGATAGCTCGCCACATTGACGGTGCTGAGGTCATTGTAGCTGGTGCTGCTGACACTGCCCGTGGCGCCGCTGGCATCCGTGGGAAAGCCCGAGAGGAAATAGCCCGCCGAGTTGCGCAGGTTGCCGTCCTGATCCGGGGTGAAGGAACCGGCGCGGGTCAGGTAGTAGTTGGATTCGACAGGATCGTTGGGGTTGCGCGAGACGACGAAGAAGCCGTCACCCTGCACCGCCAAGTCGGTCGAGCGCCCCGTGCCCATGATATTGCCATTGGCCGAGATATCGGCGCGCACATCCGTCAGCACCCCCGCCTGCGTCGACCCGGTGTTCTGCGTCACGAATTCCGAGAAGGTCCGCCGGTAGCCAACCGTATTGGCGTTGGCGATGTTGCTCGAGATGTTCTGGACGCGGGAGGAGTTGGCCTGCAACCCGCTGACCCCGATCTGAAGGGCGCTTGTAATGCTCATGACTTGATCCTGCTCGTTCTTGTTATTCTTGATTTATACATGAGAAAGCCGATTCTGCATGGCCAAAGCAAGAATAAAATTTGTATTTGATATTTATGTCACTGACTTTCCTTGACGTCCGTCACCTTGGTCACGGCATCTAGGATACGATCCGCGCTCTCCATGCTCAGCCGCATCACGTCTGATCCCAGCGGCCCCTCTTCGGCGGCGCGCGCGCCCAGCCCCGTGGCTATCTCGGCCCAGCCGGGCAGGTCGGCCAGCGCGGGGAAGGCCGTGGCGGCCCTTGCGACCGTGGCACTGTCGCCCGCCTGATAGGCGGCGAGGGTCAGGCGGGTGGCATCGGCAAAGGCAAACTGCTGGGGGTGCGCCTCCCACATCTCAAGATAGGCGTGCCGTGCAGCGCCCCATTTGCCGGTCTCGTAGAGGGCCACCGCGCGGCTGCGGCGCAGGTCCATGTCTTGGGCGCGCAGGCGCAGGGCGGCGAGTTCATCCGACCGGCCCGCCTGCGCCAAGGCTTCGACCAAAAGCGCTTCGGCCTCGGCGCCCTGATCGTCGGCATAGCCGCTGAGCAGGTCAACTGCCGCATCCGCCTGCCCACCTGCCAAAAGCGCACGCGCCTCGCCGCGCCGCAAGCGCGCCATAAGGCTGGCATCGGGGGCAGTCGCCCCGCCCCGCTCCAAAGTCTGGGCCATTTCGCGCAGGGCGCGATACTCCCGCGCAGCGAGGGCGGTCATCCCGGTATCCAGCAGGCGTTGCGGCACGGCCATGGCATGGCCAACAAAGCCCGGATCGAAACGCCAGCGGGCGCTGATACGGGTGTGCCCTTCAAGGAAAGGCCCGAGGTCGATCTCCCCCGCCGCCCCCTCGGCATAGAAGGCACCGTAGATCGCCCGCGCCTGTGCACGCAGCGCCCCGGCCTCCTCTTCAGGGGCGGTGCGCAGCAAATTATGCAGCGCCCACAACGCGGTATCGGTGTCGCCCTGCTCTGCGGCAACCTCTGCCAAAAGCTGCGCGCCTTCGCGCCCGAGGGCATCCCCGCTCCACATCCAGCGCCCGGTTTTCAATAGCGACAGCGCGTCTTGTCCCGGCAGGGTCTCGGTCTCGCGCCCCATCCGGACCAAGGCCAGTCGCGCCCGCTGCGCATAGGCATCGCGGCCCTGTGCGGCTTGGGCATAGCCATCGAAAGCCATCAAAAGATCGCCCGACACCTCGGAGGCGCGGGCCAGAAGGTAGCGATAGGCGGGGCCATCGCGCAGCTCGGCATGGTCGGGGAATTGCGCGGCCAAAGCCTGCGCCACTTCCCAATCCTCGGCCTCCAGTGCCGCTTCGAGCAGATCGGGCAGAACGGCGGCTTGAATGGCTGGCGACAGGTCGGCGAGGCTTTCCAAAGTGCGCGGCATCAAGCGCGCCGCCTCAGCCACCGCGCCCAGCCGGGCAAAGGCCGCCGCCCGCAGGGCCTGCCCCTGCCCCAGCCGACGGACCATGACACCGCCTGCCCCAGATCGCCACCCGCGCCCCCATCGAGCAGGGCGAGCGCGAGGCTCAGGGTCCGGTGCCGCCGCGCGGCATCGCCGGAGAGGGTTTCGCCATCGAGCGCTTCCAGAAAGCCCGCCGCCTCGGGGCGCATCATCCAAGCAAGGTGCAATTCCGCCAGCCCCAGCAACACCTCGGTCCGCGCAGGATCCTCCGGCGCGGAGACCTCTGCCAGCCGCGTCATCAATGCTTCGCGCGTGGCGAGAAAGTCCTGCTCCCCCTGCTCAGCCAAGGACAAAGGCGCAAAGACAGCACCCCCTCCGCCGTCGCGGGCGGAGCCAAGAGCAAAGACAGGCCAAGAACAATGTTGTGCAGATGCTTCATTATATGAATAGATGCACTTTATTCTTGTAAAGATCCATTCTTTATTTCACACTGATCTTCATAATGTCACGCCATCCTTGCCCAAACTGAGGCCCGTTATGACGGAAACCAGCCATATCAGCATGTCGCTGGCGACTTCCCTCCAGCGCCAGCTCGACATCACCGCCAACAATATCGCCAACGCCAGCACCGCGGGCTACAAGGGCGAACATGTGGTGTTCGAGGCGCTATTGCAGGACAACACTGCGCTTGGCGACGATCAGGCGGCTTTCGTCAGCGATACCGGCTCCTACATCGACACCCGCCCCGGCGCGCTGTCGCAAACCGGCAACCCGCTGGACGTGGCGCTGCATGGTGAGGGGTGGTTCAGCTATCAAACCGCCGACGGGCAACAGGCCTTTGGCCGCGACGGCAGCTTTGCGATCGACCCTGAGGGCAATCTGACGCTCCTGTCGGGGGCCAAAGTGCTCGACGCGGGCGGTGCGCCGATCCAACTGCCCCCTGCGGGCATGGGCGATATCAACATTTCCGAAGATGGCACCATTTCGGGCAGTGAGACCGGCCCGCTGGGCCGGATCGGCGTCTTCGATATTCCTGAGATTCAAAGCTACAAACGGCTTGGTGGCGGCATGCTTGTCGCACCTGAGGGGGCCGCCAAACCGGGCGTGGCCGAAGCCGTGCAGGTGCGCCAAGGCACGCTGGAGCTGAGCAACGTGAACCCGGTGCGCGAGATGACGCGGCTGATCGACGTGCAGCGCGCTTATGAGCGCACCAATACCATGATGGGCAATGCGGACGACCTGCGCCGCGACTCGCTCAAACGGATCGCGCAGGCGGTCTGACCCGGCATCCGTAGAACGGAAGGAACGAGACAATGAAGGCACTCAGCATCGCCGCGACCGGCATGATGGCGCAGCAGACCAATGTCGATGTGATCTCGAACAACATCGCCAACGCGAACACCACCGGGTTCAAGGCCAGCCGCGCCGCCTTTCAAGACCTGATCTATCAATCCATGCAGCGCGAGGGCGCCGTCACCTCAGAGGCCGGATCGACCCGCCCCGTGGGCATCGACATCGGCATGGGCGTGCAGACCGCCGGCACCGTGCGGCTGAACACTCAAGGCGGCATGGTGGCCACGGAAAACCAACTTAACGTCGCCATTGACGGGCGCGGCTATTTCTCGGTCACGCTGCCGGATGGCGGCACCGCCTATACGCGCGACGGGTCATTCCAACTCTCCCCGAGGGCGAGATCGTGACGATGCAGGGCTACCGCGTCGAGCCGGGCATGGTCGTGCCCGAGAACACGACGGCGGTCGAGATCAACGAACAGGGCGTCGTCATGGCCTATGTTGAGAATGATCCCGTGCCGGTGGAACTGGGCCAATTCAACCTGACCACCTTCGTTAACGAGCCGGGGATGCGTCCGGTGGGCAACAACTTCCTGCTGGCGACCGAAGCCTCAGGCGAGGCGCAGGTGGTGAACCCCGGCGATCCGGGCGCGGGGATGATCCGTCAGGGCTATCTTGAGGCGTCCAACGTGAATGTCATCCAGCAAATCACCGATCTGATCTCGGCGCAGCGCGCCTATGAGATGAACTCCAAATCCATCGAGACCGCAGACCAGATGCTCTCGGCTGCGAACCAAATCCGCTAATGCGACGGCTCGCCGCCCTCTTCCTTGGCCTGATGGCGCTGACGGGCCCTGCCCTCTCGGCGCCCATCGGCGTATTGGTCGAGGAACGCGCGCGGGTGGACTACGCCGACAGCCTGCCGCAAGAGGGCGCCTTCGAGATCACGGTCAAGGACGCCCCCGCAGACGAGGTGCTGACGCTGGCCGAGTTTTGGATGGACCCGCGCAGCGGCAAGTTTCTGACCAATGCGGTGCTTGAGACGGGCGAGGTGCAGCGCATCGCGGGCTATGCCCTTGTCACCATGCCGGTCCCTGTGCCCATCACCCGCCTGCTGCCCGATGACATCATCATGGAAGACGACCTGACCGTGATGCGCCTGCCCGTGGGCCGGATCGGCGCCTACGTGATGACGGATATGGAAGAGGTCGTCGGCAAACAGGTGCGCCGCGTGCTGACGCCGGGGCGGCCCATTCAGACGCAATCCATCATCCAGCCGCTGGTCATCAACCGGGGCGAGCGGGTGGAGATCTATTTCAGCGACGGGCTTCTGGCCCTCTCCTCACCCGGGCGCGCGCTTGATGATGCGCATGAGGGGCAGGAAATCCGTATCGTGAACCTTGTCAGCAACAAAACGGTCACCGGCATCGCCACCGGTGAAGGGACCGTGGAGATCCTACGATGACCACCGCTTTCGCGCGCCCCTCTGTCTTGATGTTCGGCGCCGCCCTTGCCCTGTCCGCCTGCGATACCGCCGATCATTTCGACCGCGATCCGCAGCCCTCCCCGATTGTGGTGGATGGCCAAGCCATCCCCGAGGTCGCCCGCGTTCAAGTGCCGATGCCCGCCGTCGCGATGGAGCCGCCCCGGCGCGGCAGTGCCAAAGCCTCGCTCTTTACCGCGCGCAGCCAGCCGCTGTTTTCCGACCAGCGCGCCGATGACATCGGCGATATCGTTACGGTCGTGATCTCCATCGACGACCGTGCACAACTGCGCAATTCGACGGACCGTGAGCGCGAGGGGGCAAGCTCGGTCGGATTCCCGACATTCTTTGGCTATGGCGCGAAAATTGCCGCAATTCTGCCCGGAATCAGCGCCGCCGATCTGCCGAGCGGCGATATCGTCGAGGTCGGATCGGCCTCGGAGGCCAGCGGGTCGGGTGCCATTTCGCGCAATGAACGGATCGAGCTGAAAGTCGCCGCTTTGGTGATCGACAAGCTGCCAAACGGCACGCTCGTCGTCGCGGGACGTCAAGAAATATTGGTTAATCAGGAGCTGCGCGAGCTGCGCATGGCCGGGATCGTGCGCCCTGCCGACATCCGCGATGACAATACCATTTCTTACGACAAGATCGCCGAGGCCCGCATCGCCTATGGCGGCAGAGGCACGCTGTCGCGCGCGCAAGAGCGCAGCTACGGCGAAGACGCGATGGATGTGATCCTGCCCTATTAATTCCTGACTTGGTCACAAAGTGAGACCATTGCCGTCGCAATCGACCGTTAAACCTGACGAAAGCTCAGGAAAGGTCGAACATGAAAAAGGCAGCAATCGCATTCGTAGCACTCCCCTTGCTTTGCATGGGTGCGGGCTATGGCGCCGGTCTGGCCCTCGCCCCTGCCCCAGCCGAAGCGGCGGGGACAAAGAGTGATGAAAAGACCGCTTATGACGCAAAGGAGACGGCAAAGGACGCCGCCCATGCGCCCGAGAAAGACGCCCATGGCAATAAAGGTGAGAAATCCGCCAAGGGCGATGATCACGCGCCGATGGACGGTTATGAACTGGCCAAGGACCGCACGGTGGTGCGCCTTGGGCAGATGACGATCCCGGTCGAGAAGACCAACAGCGTCTCTTATGTGGTCGCGGATTTCGCGCTCAAGATGGGGTCATTGGAATTGGCCGAACGCTACCGCCGCGTGGAAGACGCGACGCGGATGCGCGATTCGCTCTTGCAGGCGATGAACCTAGCCGCCGAAAGCGCCGTGCTGCGCGGCGTGGCGATCGACAGCGAAGCCCTGTCGCGGCTGCTGCGGGATCTGATCAGCAAAGAGCATAAGGGCGTCGATGATGTGATGTTCGTATCGCTTTACAAACAAGACGTGGCGCGGCTCTGACACGCGCCACAGCGCAGGTTTAGAGAACCGAACGCACCACGTTCGACAGCACGGATTCCCCGTTATCCAGCTCCAACTCCGGCCCGTAGGCGGTGAAGTTCACCCGCGTCACCTCGGACCGGGTCAGCGGGGTGACACCCACATCGTTGCCCTCGGCATCCGTCGCCGTGATCTCAACCCGGAAGGTATCGGGCGGCACCGGCAGGCCCACGGAATCGAGGCGGTTCCACTCCACGTCGATCACCTCCCCTTCGGCGGTGGAGGGGCCGGGCATCTCGCGGATCAGGGTGCCGTCTTCGGAGAAGATCCGAACGGTCACCTCCTCCGCCCCGGCGTTGAGCTGATAGCTCAGCGGGAATTCATCTTCGGTCATGCGCACTTGGGTCGAGGGCACCAGCACGTCGCGCCCGATCAATTGCAGGTCCGACATTGCGCCCACGGTGGAAAGCATGGTCGAGATTTGCTCAAGGCTCGCGTTGGTGGCGATGCTCTGCTCCACTTGGGTCAACTGCGCCAATTGCGAGACGAACTGCGTCGAATCCACCGGGTTCAGCGGGTCTTGGTTCGAAATCTGCGCCGTCAGCAGGGTGAGAAAGCTGTTGTAGCTTTCCTGAAGCTCAGCGGATGAGGTCGCCGCCGCCGAAGTGTTGGCGGTGCTCAGGGTGCTTGCTGTGGTCGCGTCGATCATGGTCTCGCCTTTCAGGTGAGGATATCTAGCTGCCCGGCGCCGAGGCGGGGGCTGGAGGTCTGGGCCGTGGGCGCGGCGTCACCGCCCTGCGCATCATCGGCCTGTGCTGTGGTCTGGGTGAACGCAGGGCCCTGTTGTTGCCCGCCGTTGCGGCCCCGGTCGCCGAAAGTCTGGAAATCGAGATCCGCATTCTCGGCGCTGATGCCGCGCGATTGCAGCGCGTCCAGCAGTTGCTCACGGTCTTGCCGCAGCATGTTCAGGACCGAGGCGCTTTCGGTGGTCATGGCGATCTGCATGCGCCCTGCCTCACTGCGCACCACCTCGATCTCGATCTCACCCATACCGTAGGGGGAGAGCGAGAAACGCAGCTTGTTGTCCGCCGTATCAAGGCTGCGGATCTGTTGGCTGACGTGCTGGCGAAGCTGTTCTTCCGGCGCGGCGGCAGGGTTCGGCGCAGGGGCCGGCGTGGGCTGGGCCGGGCTGAGGCGTAGCCCCTCGCTCTGCGGTGCCTGCGGCGCGGTCAAAGCGGCGACCTCGCGCAGGACGGCCTCTGCCGCCGGGGCATTTGTGCCGGGCTGGGCTACCTTGGCGGCATCTACAGCGGCGCTGAAACGCTCGGCGGCAGCGGTGAGGCGCGGGTCTGCGGCTTCAATGCTCAAGTCCACCTTGGGGGCTGCGGTCGTGCTGTTCTCGGCCTTGGCGGCTAGGGGCGGTTCTGTCGCCCCCACGGTGGCGGCTCTCGGGGCCGGTCCCTCACTCGGCATGACGGCTTTGAGCCTGCTCTGTTCGATGCTGCCTTCGGCCTGCAACACCGGCGCGGCCCCTTCGGAGGCCATCACGCGCGCCCCCTGCTGGGCCTGCCCCATGGCCATACGTCCCACAACCGGCAGCGCGGCCGAGGCGATGCTCAATTGGCTCGCCGGGGTGGGCAGGCGCAGGGCACCGGCGATCCTCTCCTCCAAAGCAGCCTCAAGGCTGGGGTCATCCACATTCGCCACCGCCTCCAGCGCGCCGAGGTTTTCGGGCGGCGCTTCGCCCAAGGCTTCGGCAAATGCCGCGAGGGCGGCTTTCGGGGTGATCGGCTGGCTGGTCTCCTCCAACCCGGCGAGGGTGTGATCCATCAGGGCCATCAGCCCCTCTGCCGTCTCAAGGTCGATGTCCTCGGGCAGCGGATCGGGGGCGACTTCCGCCTCTGGCGCGGTGGCTTGCAGGTCTTGGACCTGCGCCTCCGACACGCCCCCCTGCCCGGCCAACCCCTGCATCAGGGCGGCGAAGCCTTCGGCGGCCCCCTTCCCCGAGGGCTGCCCGAGACCTGCGGCATTCGGCACCGCAGGTGCTGCCTGAAGTTGAGCGATCATCTGACGTCCTCCAACTTGGGATCCACGGCGGGATTCCGAAGGCTCTTGTAGGATCAGGAGATCCGCACGTTCCCGCGCTGATCTTCAAAAGCGCGGCGTGCGCTGCGGGCCTCGACGAGGGCTTTGAGCCGCAGGGTCCACTGGTTAAGGGTCACGGGCGTCTCTGTCCCGGTCAGCGCACGCAGCGAAAGCTGCGCGCCCTCAGCAGGGGCTGCAAAGACCGAATGACTGTCAACCGGACGGCCCCAGTACTGCCCCAGAACCGCGCTTAGCCCCATGCGGAAGGCCGCAGGTTCAAGCCCCAGCTTGAGCAGCTCATCCGCCTCGGCGGCGTGATGGTAGGCCTGCCCCAAAGCATGCAGAACGCTGTCTTCGTCCATCATCGGGAACAGGCCGCGCCCGATGATCCCGATCAGCACTTCGCCCACCAGCGCACCGGCGGCTTGGGAGATATTGGTGAAATTGTCGCTTTTGCGAATAACGACGAGCGAGCCATAAGGCACATCGGCGTCGAGTTCTTCGGCAAGGATATCGCCAAGGCAAATGCCCGGGATCGGTTCGATGCAATCTGGCATTGCCACCGGATGACCGGCCCAATCCTGCATCTCGAAGACCGAAGCTTGAACCGGAATCAGCGCCCGGATCAGCATGTTGAAATGACGGCCATCGGCCGATGAATCCATGTGGCAGGCACCCTTCCAGATGCCACCTATAAGTGAGTTTACCTGCATTTCCGCCTCGTTCAGGACGTTCTGTCCATGGTTTATCCGGGCGATTTTTAAAGGTTTTTTGGGTGCCCGGTGCTCGATTATTACATAAGGTCTAGATCGCAAGACCTTGACCGTCAACAATTTTACAAGACCGTGCCATTTTTTTGGGAATCAGCGGCAGGGATGTCGCACTTTTGCCTAGGATGGAGATTTCGCACAACCGGGCCGATAGAGCCTTGAAAACAAGGTCTACTCGGCTTGATAGACCAAGCGAATCGAGATCCGCCGGTTTTCCGGCGCCAGGGGATCGACCGTGTTGATCGGTTGCGTGTCGGCCACACCCGACACCCGCATAAAGCGCGCGCCTGCGATACCTGCGGCCATCAGCGTGCGGCGCGTGGCATTGGCGCGGTCTGCCGAAAGCTCCCAATTCGTATAGCCATTGTTCGCGCCAAAGGCGGCGGCATCGGTATGGCCCACAATCTCGACCGGCTGGTTCTGTTCGGCAATCACATCGCCGATGGCCAGCAGCAGCTCGCGGGTCTTCGAGGTCACCTCGGCACTGCCCCGGGCAAAGAGCGACCGCTCATCCTGATCGAGCACCTGAACCGTCAGCGCCCCGTTCGATTTCTCCAATCGGACATTGCGCGCCAGATCGTTCAAAGCGCTGTCCGAGGTGATCCGCTCGGCGATGTCCTCGGCCATGCGGTCGATCTCGGACTGGCGGCGCTCGGATGCCTCGATCGCGGCGAGAGTGGCGGGATCGGCTGGCGCCGCAGGTTCGGGCGCTTCGGCATATTCCACGACCACGGCGGCAGGCTTGTCACGCAGGCGGCTGTCGAAGACCATCATCGGATTGTCGCGGCCAAAGGTCGGCTTTTGGACATTGCCGGTGTTGTCGACCGCCCCGGTCATCACCCCTGCGGCCATCAACGGGCGCAGGTCCGCCGCCGCATCCGAAGAGGATCCGCCGTCCGACACCGTGGGGGTAAAGTAATTGGCCAGCCCGCGCAGCTTTTCCTCATCCGAGGCGGCGAGGATCCACAGCAGCAGGAAAAACGCCATCATCGCGGTCATGAAGTCCGCATAGGCCACCTTCCAACCGCCGCCATGGTGGGCGTGGCCGCCCTCCGCGTCGTAGCGCTTGATGATGATCATCGCGTTCTTCTTGTCAGCCATCACGCGGCCTCCCGATTACGCAAGACCGGGCACGGGGGCCAGATCAGGAAAGCTCTGCGTTGTTGTCCGATTTGTCGCGGCTGTATTTGCCCAGTCCTGCGCGTTTGGCGTATTCGGCCTTGCGCTTGGAATAGCTCGGCGCGACCAGCGGCGTGTCGGCAGGCAGATTGAACATCACGCGGTATTCCGCTTCGGTCAGCCCATGTTCGGCCCCGAGGTGACGTTTCAGCATTTTGAACCCCTTGCCGCAGCACAGGCAAAAGATCGTGTCTTCGGTCATCGGCTGCTCGCCCGGTGCGGCGGTCATGCCCTGCGCCTTGGGCGCGACGGGGGCCACGGCGGCGGCGGGGATATTGGCCAATGCGGTGGCGGGGGCCTCAGCGGGGGTCGCGCGCAGACGCTCGACCAAGGTCAGGATATCGTCGATGGTCACGTCGCTGCGGCTGGCGAACCCCGAAACGATGGTCGCAATCGCGGTATCGCTCAGATTCTGCTTGGGGGGTACATTAGGCATGAAGCAACTTCCTTGTTAAGTTAATCTTGCCTTCTGCAAGGTTCGCGAAGCATTCAAAGAGCGCTTCGCAAGAGACGCAGCAAAGATAAAAAATTCTTCGCCGTTTATTCTTATCACGATTCGAATTGTATTTGGAACCCGCGCAAGCATTGGCAAGCACTTTTTCGCCATATCGTGCGGAATGCATCACGGCTCCATCTGCGCGACGGTCTTGAAGATCGCGCTTTTCGGGGCCGGATCGGGGCCGCGTCATTTCCGGTGGTCTGGGCGATGATCGTGCTGAACAGACCGGTCACCCCCAGCCCTGCCACCGCGATCAGCGGCACATGCAGGGACTTCCATAGGCTCTTGCGGGGTGCGGGCGGCTGCGGCGCCAATGCGGCGGGGTCGAGCAACTCAGGCTCGGGCGCCGGGGGCACCTCGATCGGCGCGCCGAACTCGACAAAGATGCCGCGCGGCATGACCGCAACCTTCACTTCGCGCCGCGCGCAGCTGTCGCTAAAGCCTGCAGGGAAGAGTTCAGCCGGGATATCGATCACCATATCATCCTTGGGCCGCCACTCTGCCGCCAGCGTGTCACGGGGGATATAAACCGATGCGAAATCATCCCGAAAGGCGATGTCACGCACCAAGGTCGGCACCATGGGCAGCGGCTGCTCCGGGTTGGAGGCGATTCGCATCCGCCCCCCGGCGAGCCACATCTCAAGACGGACGTAGAAACACTCCCCCGGCTGCACCTCGGCAGAGGGCATATAGCCTTCGGGCGGGCCGGAGCGCAGCTTGCGGCGCTTGCGGTTGCCGATGGGAAAGATCTTGTTGGTGCTGACGCGCTGAAACTGGTCCAATTCGGGCCGCTGGCGCATCAACTCGTCGAAATCCAGCCCCTCTTCGCGGGCGAAATTGTAGTTGATCAGATAATCCGCCGCCGTTTCCTCAAGCGTTTTGCTGTCCTGAATGGCCTTCAACAGCGCATTTTCCTCAGAGAACAACAACCTACGGCAGGGGTGGCCCTCAACCTCGGGGCTGACGGCAAAGCTTCCCACGGGACGGTCGAGGATATCCGCCACCCGGTCGAAAACTGCATGTTCTTCGTCATTGTGAAAGACCACGAACTCGCAAAGACCGGCGGCATCCATGCACAACAGCAGCCGCATCTCTTCGGGCCAGCCCGGCACGAGCACCGAAAGCTCGGAAGGATCGACGAAATAGGCGAAGGCATCGGGCTCTTGCAGAGCGTCGACATCACCCTTCAACTCTTCTTTGACCGAAAAACCACTATTCATCATAGAAACCCAAGTTCTTTCCTAGATAATACTTGTATAGGCCCATTCACTCAAGGATAAAGTAAGAATAGTTTCTTTTTGGAGGCGTGTGCAGCAATGACACTCTTGCTTGGTCTTGTAATGGTCTTCGGTCTGGTCTTTGGCGGTTTCATGCTGTCGGGGGCAATATGGACATCGTCCTGCACGCCCTTCCCTACGAGGGCATGATGATCGGCGGCGCCTCTCTGGGGGCCTTCGTGATCGCCAACTCCTTCTCGGTGGTCAAATCATCGCTGGCCGGGGTAATGCGGGTGATCAAGGGGCCGCGCTGGAAGGCGGCGGATTACAACGATCTGCTGGCGCTGATGTTCGAACTGGCACGTCTTTATAAGACCAAGGGCATCGTCGCGATGGACGAGCATATCGAAAACCCCGAGGCCAGCCCGATCTTTCAGCGCTACCCCAAGCTGATGAAAGACCATTTCCTGACCGACCTCATCGCCGATAGCTTTCGCATGATGTCGATGCAATTCGACGACCGTTTCCAGATGGAAGACGTGTTGAACCGCAAGATTAAAAAGCACCACCACGAGGCGCTGGTCTCGGCCCGCGCGATCCAAAGCATGGCTGACGGCCTGCCCGCCATCGGCATCGTCGCGGCGGTTCTGGGGGTGATCAAAACCATGTCGTCGATCGACAAGCCGCCAGAGATCCTTGGCGCGATGATCGGCGGTGCCTTGGTCGGCACTTTCCTTGGGGTTTTCCTTGCCTATTGTATGGTCCAGCCGATCGCAGGCCGGTTGGAGCAGATCGAGGAAGAAGACGGCGCGATGTATACGGTGATCCGAGATGTCATCGTGGCCATCGTGGCGGGCCACCCGCCCAGCATCTGCATCGAATTGGGCCGCGGCAACATTCCCACGACGAAACAGCCGAACTTCTCTGCCGTGGAGGCCTCGCAGCGCGAACTGCCTGCGGTATGATGCGCCCCCTGCCCCTGATCGTGCTGATCGCGCTCCTTGCCGGGCCGGGGCTGGCGGCGGGACCGGCCAAGGAGAAGGACGCGGAAGAGGTCGACAAGACCGCCGAAGCAGAGGCCCGGCTGCCCAATTCCATGCGCCGCCACGGTGTCATCGGCCATGTCCCCCGATGGAGGGGCTGCCGCTGCTCGACGCCGCGGTGCTGGAACGGATGCGCGAGCGGCTCATCGTTCTGTCACAGGGCGCAGAGCAGTGAAGCCGAAGCGCGGCGACGGGCTGGCTGTTTTGTCACGGCTAAAACGCTTTGAGATGGAGAATGTCGCGCTGGAGATGGCCGAGGTCAACCGCGCGCTGACCCAGATCGAAAAAGAACGCCACAGCCTGATGGAACAGCTCAACGACCGCGGCGATCCTGATGCGGTGGAATCGACGCGCGTGGTCTCGGCCTTTATCCGCAACGTCTCGGAAACCATCCACCGCAAGGAAACCGAGGCCGAGCGGCTGCGCGCCGACAGCGCGGGCATCCACGACAGGCTGAACGGGCTTTTCGCCGAGGCCAAGCGCATCGATCTGATCCGCAACCGCCGCGCCGAGGCCCGCAGGCAAGCCCTGCAAGAGGCCGAAACCGCCGCCCAAGCCGAAGGCTTTCTGTCGATCTGGCTGGACGATCAACGATAATTACACGGCCATATCCAATTGCGGGAACTATTGTAGCAAATTCCCCTAAATAGCGAATACCGGACAAGAAAAAACCGCAATTCGATTCCATCAAAGCCCCATTGAAAATGCCGCCCTGGGGAGGGGGCGCCGAGGCCAACGCGTTTGTATTCCGGCTTCGGTATAGTTTGAGAGGATTTACGATGAAGCGAAGAGGATTTTTCACCGCCGCCGCGATCGGTGCCGCGTCTTTGAGCGTCAGCCCGCTCTGCGCACAATCGGCGGAGGTGACCCTTGCCGAGGTGCGCGCCCTGTTCCAAAGCCGCGACCTTGGTGCGCGCCGGATGGTGCAGGACAGCCTGAAACACGAGGGCTATTACAAGGGGGCCATCGACGGCGCATGGGGGCCGGGGACCGAAGCCGCCTTTCGCGCGCTCATGGCCTCCGACCGCTACCAACGCCACGCGCCGACATGGACGTTTGCCCATGAGGTTCAGGTCAGCGAAACGATGTTCTTCCTGACTTCCGACGCCTATATGTGACTGCGCCCGGGGCCCCTTTCGGGCCTCGGCCTTACCCCGCCTCCGCGACCGCCAGTTCGGCCATACGCAGCGCGGCGTCGCGGTTTGCCGCCACGGCGATGAACCGCGCGTTGTGACAGAACTTGGCCCCCGGCACGCCGCTTGCGGCCTCCAAATCGGCATCCGTTAGCCCGGCCCAAGCCTCGGGCAGATCGGCGCGGGCCTCAAAGCTATCGCCGCTTTTGCGGATCGTGGTCAGGGCCCAATCCTCTCCGCGCGGGTGCACGACGAAGAGCAGGTGATCGGCTGCGGCCTTTTCCACCGCCGAGCGGAAGGGCATGCCCGTGGGCAGTTCCAAGACGCGCCCGCTGCCTGCCGCCTCAATCGCCTGCATCACCATCGCCTCGGCCCGGCGTTTGGCGGCCTTGCCCTTGATCGCGGCCTCCACAAAGGCCTGCGCGACCGGCAGGGCGGCCATGAAGGCGCGGTCGTCGGCATCCTCACCACGTTCGTCGAAAACGGGCTTCAGCGTCTCCAAGAGCACCGGCAGGGTCATGCCCGCCAGCGGCCCCGCGACCGAGGGTTCAAGCGCGCCATTGTCGATCAGGTCGACCGGCAGCACGAAGCCCTGATCGAAACTATGGTGGATATCCTCCACATCCGCCTCGGGCACGTCAAAGCTGCGCAGATAGTCGCGGCCATAGTGCTGCCAGATCAGCCCGAAAGAGCTGTAGGGCTGACCATCCTCGCGCAGCGGTCCCGGGCGCTGGTGGTGGTCAAAGATCAGCGCTTCGGCGTCATAGTCGCGGCCCACGTCATAGATGATCCGCCCCGCGCCGGGGGTGATCCACGCGGCATCGCGGCTGCGCATCAGCACCGCCTCTGGGTAGAGCCGGGTCAGGATGACGGAGGATAAAAGCTCATCCGCGTGAAAGCCGCCCGAATGGGTGACGAGATGGGTGATGGTCATGGGGCTGGCTCCGCTGCGGCTGGGGAAATCGGTCAATGGTGGCTTGCGCCCCCATACTGCGCGGTGCGGGCCAAGTGCAAGCCGCCCGCCCTAGCGCGACAGCGCGACCAGCGTGGCCGAGACGGGGTCGAGGATGAAGGCCCCCACCTGCGCCCGGGCCTGCGCCAACCCATCGCGCCGTTCCGGCATCAACTGCACGAGGGAAGCAAAGCGGTTATGGTGGGTGCCGTCCACCGCGCCGATGGCCGAGATATCGACTAGCAAGACGCCATAGCGTTTGGCCAGCGCCTGCACCGCCGGGGAGCTGGCACTTGTGCGCCCGATCCGAGGCCGCGCCCCGGCAAGCCCCGCCGAAATGCGCAACGCTCGGTCGTCCGGCGCCACAAGGATGGCCATGGGCGGATCAAGCGGCCCGATCACCTCAACCTGTTTGCGAAAGACATCCACGTCGATGTCGGGCGCTGCGAGGACCACATCGCTCAACCGGGCGATCACCGCATCCTGCCCCGACAGGCGCAACTGCCGCAGCGCCTCCACCACCAGCCAGCCGCCCATGCTGTGGCCGAAAAGCGTGATCTCGCCCACGTCGGGATCGGCGGCGAGGGTGCCGAGCATGGCGGCCAGTTCATCGCGCGAATAGAGCGCCGCGTCCTTGTCCGCGACATAGCCCACCACCGTCCCCGCAGAGGGCCAAGCAAACAGGATCGGCTGTTCGGGCAAATGCCCATCCGCCGTCACCTGCGCCAAACGAAATAGCGATTCCGGGAAGGTCTGGTTGTAGCCGTGGACAAAGACCACCACGTCCTGCCGCCCCCGGCCAGAGCGGTGGATATCGAGCCCCGGCAGCGGATCGCGCGCCGTCACCGCAAAGCTGCGGCTCGGGTCTGGCTTCTCATCGGGCCATTCGATCTTGCTGGCCTCATGGTCTGGCGGGATGGCGATGGTGAACCGCTCGTAATCCAGCGCCCGCGCGCGGGCGTCGGTATAGGTGCCGGTCTGCGGATCGCGCCCGCGGGTCGAGGCCACGGTGATCGCCAAACTCTGCGCAGCTTCGGCCTCGGGCACCACGGTCAGAGTCTCCCCGCCCGGGCGCGGTGCGCAGGCCGACAGCAAGACCACCGCAACCGCGCAGAGCGTATGTAGCCCCCGGCCCCCAATCCCATGTCCCTGCATAACGCCCCCCGGCCCTTCGTTCGGCGCAGTTCTAGCCCAATTGGCCCATAAAGTCATAGACGAAAGGCCCCTGCGACTGCGACGAAACAGCCCCGCTTCTAACCTACGGCAGCCCCCTCTATCTGCCTGCCTCTGCCGCCAGCAGCCTGCGGCCCGTGTCGAGCACCCCGTCGACGATGTCATTGGCAATCGCCGCGCTCAGCGCCGCGCCATCGCGGGCAGTGAGGCCGGCCAGCACCTCTTTGTGGCGGTCGATCTGATAGTATTCCGCCACCTCGGTAATGACCTGCCGCTGAAACGGACCAAGTTGCAGCCAAATGCTTTCGATCATCGGCAAGGACGCCTGCGCGGGGTTCACGGAGTAAAGCATCCGGTGGAAGGCTTGATTCAGCAGCGTCAGTTGATCCGCGTTCCGCTCGGCCACAAAACGGTCCATGCTGCCGTCGATCTCGGTCAGGCGGTCGATCACGATGTCCGAGATATAGGGCAAGGCGCGCAGGGCGGCGTGGGTCTCAACCGCGATGCGCAGGGCGACCAGCTCCTCAAACCGCTCAGGGGTCATCAGCGGCACGGTCAAGCGGCGGTTGTCCTTGATCTGGATGGCATGTTCAGAACTCAGCCGCCGCACCGCCTCGCGCACCGGGGTCGGGCTGAGGCCGAGCCGCTCCGCAATGCCGCGCATGGTCAGCGAGGTGCCGGGCGTGATCGCGCCCAGCATGATCGCATTGCGCAGCCGTTCATAGACATATTCCTGCGTCGTCCCGCCCGGAATTTCGGGGATTTCGGGAATGTTGAGCGCATCGTTATCGGTGTCGATCATCTGGCCGCCTTTGGTCTTTCGCCGCCGACCATACGCGTGGGGCCAATTGACAGACAAGCGGATAGTGATATGACATTCCAACAAATGGTATCACATTTTCTGGTTCGATATCGAAAGGAACCCCATGTCCGAGAGCAAAGCCGAAGCGTGGCTGGCGCAACATCCCGAGATCGAATCGATCTTTGCCTGCGTTTGTGACCTCAACGGCACCATGCGCGGCAAACGGGTGCCCGCCGATCAGGTGTCCAAAGTCGTCGAAGGCGGGCTGCGCCTGCCGCTGTCCATCGTCGGCATGGATATCTGGGGCGAGGATGTCGAAAACAGCGAGTTGGTGTTCGAGACCGGGGATTCCGACGGGCTGTGCGATTTCACCGGGCGCCCCTTGATGCCCATCACATGGACCACGCGCCCCACGGCGCTGGCCATGCTCTGGATGCGTCAGGAAAACGGCAAGCCCTTCCCCGGCGATCCGCGCCGCGCGCTGGCCGAGGTGGCCGCGCGGTTCAAGGCGCGCGGGTTGACCCCGGTGGTCGCCACGGAACTGGAGTTCTACCTCTTCGACCCGACCGAGGATCACCCGCAGGCCCCCTGCTCTCCGGTCACGGGCAAACGGCTGGATTCCGACGGTGCGCTATCGCTGGACGAATTGCAGCATTTCGATGAGTTCCTGAACGAGGTCTATGACGCCTGCGAATTGCAGGGCATCCCGGCGGATGCCGCCATTTCGGAAAACGGGGCGGGGCAGTTCGAAATCAACATGCGCCATGTGGACGATCCGTTGCGCGCCGCCGATGACGCGGTGCTGTTCAAACGTCTGGTGCGCGGCATCGCCCGCAAACATGGCTTTGCCGCCACCTTCATGGCCAAACCCTATGGTGATCTGGCGGGCAGCGGCTTTCACGTTCACTTCTCCTTGGTGGATGAAAACGGCGTCAATGTCTTCGACAATGGCGGGGAGGAAGGCACGGCCCTAATGCTCAACGCCGTCGCCGGACTGCTGGCCACAATGCAGCAAAACACGCTGACCTTCGCGCCGCATGAAAACTCCTACCGTCGCCTGCTGCCGGGCGCCCATGCGCCGACCAATGTCGCTTGGGGCTATGAGAACCGCACCGCGGCGATCCGCATCCCGGGCGGCGACCCCAAGGCCCGCCGCATCGAGCATCGCGTCGCCGGGGCCGACGCCAACCCCTATCTGGTGCTCACCAGCATCCTGGGCGGCGCGCTGTTGGGGATCGAGCAAGACATGCAGCCCGTGGCCCCGATCACCGGCGATGCCTATACGATGAAACTCGACAACCTGCCGCTCGACTGGGCCACGGCCATCGACGCCTTCCGCAAGGGGCCGGATGTGCCCGGCCTGTTCTCTGCCCGGTTGCAGACCATGATGGTCGAATGCAAGACGCAGGAACTACGCAAATTCGCGCGGCAAGTGACCCATTTCGAATATGACACCTATCTGGAGATCGTCTGATGTCGCGCCATCCCTACGCCGGAGACGGCAGCCATACGTCAAGCTACTACGCCGCCTCGGCCAACCCTGCCCCGCGCGCCCCGAATTGCAGGGCGATCACGAGATTGATGTCTGCATCGTCGGCGCGGGCTACAGCGGACTGTCGACCGGTCTGCATCTGGCCGAAAAGGGCTATAAGGTCGCCATTATCGAAGGCGCGCGCGTGGGCTGGGGGGCCTCGGGGCGCAATGGCGGGCAGATCGTCAACGGGCTGAACGCCAGCCTCCAAACGATCAAGCGCCGCTATGGGCAGGACACCGCGACCTTTGTCGCCGGCCTCGTGCAAGAGGGTGGCGAGATCATCCGCGAGCGGGTCCGCACCTATGACATCCAATGCGACCTCAAGGACAAGAACATCTTCACCGGGCTCACCACGGCGCATATGCGCGAGTTGGAGGAGCGGCAAAAGCTCTGGCAAAGCTACGGCATCGACAATCAAGAGATGCTGGACAAGGAACAACTGCGCGCCCACGTCAATTCCGACCTCTACGAAGGCGGGCTGATCGACCATTCGGGCGGCCATATGCACCCCCTGAACCTCGCCCTCGGCGAAGCGGCGGCCTTTGAGAAGAACGGCGGCACGATCTATGAGATGTCCCCCGTCACCCATGTCGATCACGAGGCTGCCCGCCCCGTGGTCCGCACGGCCAAGGGGACGATGACCTGCAAGACACTGGTGCTCTGCGGCAATGCCTACCTCGGCCATGTGGTGCCCACACTGGCCCCGCGTGTGATGCCCGTCTCGACCCAAGTGATGGCCACCGAACCGCTGAGCGAGGCGCAGGCCCAAGCGCTGCTGCCCACCGATGCTTGCGTCGAAGACATTCGCTATATCCTCGACTACTACCGCCTGTCGGGTGACAAACGGATGCTCTTTGGCGGCGGCACCGTCTATGGCGGCGCGGACCCGCGCGACATCAAGGCCAAGCTCAAACGCAATATGGACAAGGTCTTCCCCCAGTTGAAAGACGTGAAGATCGACTATGCCTGGAGCGGGAATTTCGCCCTCTCTTTCAGCCGCGTGCCGCAGATGGGCCGGATCGGTGACAACACCTATTTCGCCCATGGCTACAGCGGTCACGGCGTGACCGGATCGCATACCTTCGGGCGCATCCTTTCCGAGGCGATCGACGGCGACCTCACCCGCTTTGACGTCTTCGCCAATGT
Source organism: Sulfitobacter faviae (assembly GCF_029870955.1). Lineage (NCBI taxonomy): Bacteria > Pseudomonadati > Pseudomonadota > Alphaproteobacteria > Rhodobacterales > Roseobacteraceae > Sulfitobacter > Sulfitobacter faviae. Next base: position 710,661 of record NZ_PGFQ01000001.1, read on the forward strand.
GCCATGGTTCCCCTTCCCCGGCGGGCGCATGTTCCGCGTGCCCTATTCGGTCGTGGGGTCGTGGTGGTACGGGCTGCGCGACCGTTTGGGTGTCTGAAACCTTTTGACAGGGCTGGGGGTTTCTTCACAGTGGCGGGCAACGCGCACGTCATGAGTGGAAGGACCCCCATGCCCGATCAAAAGCCCGCCTCCGTGATCGTCTTCGACGTCAACGAGACCCTGCTCGACATCACCACGTTAGAGCCGCTCTTCACGCGCCTCTTCGGCGACGCCTCGGTGCTGCGCGAATGGTTTGCCGAGCTGATCCTCTATTCCCAAACCATGACCCTCTCGGGCCGCTACGCGCCCTTCGGCGCGCTGGCGGGGGCGTCTTGCGGATGGTCGGCGCGAATAAGGACGTGGCGGTGACGGATGAGGACGTGGCCGAGTTGAAATCCCGCATCGGCTCCATGCCCGCCCACGCGGATGTCGCCCCTGCCCTGCGCAGGCTGGAAGAGGCGGGGTTTCGGCTGGTCACGCTGACCAATTCGCCCCCGTCCCCCGCGCCGACCCCGCTGGAGAAAGCCGGGATCGCCGATTTCTTCGAGCGGAGCTTTAGCATCGACGCGGTCGCAAAGTTCAAACCCCATCCAGCGACTTACCAAATGGTGGCCGAGGCGCTTGATCTGCAAACCGATGATCTCTGCATGGTGGCCTGCCATCTGTGGGACACCATCGGCGCGCAGGCGGCGGGCTGTCAGGGGGCCTTCCTCACCCGGCCCAATAACAACCTGATCGAGGTGCAAGAGGTGCCGCAGCCGCATTACCTATCGGACAATCTGGCGGATTTGGCCGAGCAGATCATCGCCGCGAACGGGCGCTGATCCTCAGCCGCCCATGCGCCGCGCCAGCCGCGTTTCAAGCTGGACCATGGCGTCATAGATCAGCACCGCAAACAGGCCGACCGCCAGCCCGCCCTGCACCACAAATGCGGTGTTATTGGTCAAAAGCCCCGCGATAATCACCTCCCCCAAGGTCCGTGCTGCCACGGTCGAGCCGATGGTCGCCGTCCCAAGCGCGATGACCACCGACAGCCGAATGCCCGTCAGGGTCACCGGCAGGGCCAGCGGCAGTTCCACCCGCCAGAGCCGCTGCCAGCGGCTGAGCCCGATGCCGCGCGCGGCCTCCATCGTGGCGGGCGGCAGGTTGGTGAGGCCCGTAACCGCATTCTCGAAGATCGGCAGCAGGCCATAGAGAAATAGCGCCACCAACGTCGGCCCCGCCCCGAAACCCAAGGCCGGAACGGCCAGCGCCAGCACCGCCACGGGCGGGAAGGTCTGGCCCATATTTGTGATGGTGCGCGACAGCGGGCGGAAGGCCGCGCCCGCCGGACGGGTCACGAGGACCGCCAGCGTCACCGCCACCACCGTCGCCGCAGCCGAAGCCATGGCTACCAGCGCCAGATGGCTCAGCGAGAGCGACAGAAGAGAGGCGCGGGTGTAGATCACCGGACCATTCTCCGGAGCCAAGGGCGCCAGCAGCGGGGTGAACCACTCAGGCTGCAGGACCAACGCCAACAGCACCGCCACCAGAAGCGGCCGCAGGAACCAGCCGATCCTCATGCGTGCTGCCCGGCCCGGGCGCGGATTGCGTCGAGGGTCACCCGGCCCATCGGCACCCCGTCTTTCGCCACCGGCACCGCCGCGCGCCCCGTCCACAAGCAGGCCGAGAGCGCGTCGCGCAGGCTCGCATCGTCGGGCAGCGCTTCGCCTTCGGCGCTGCCCTCTTCCACCAATTGGGCGACGGGGATCAATGAAAGAAGCCGCAGGGGCCGCTCCACATCGCCGACCATATCCGCGACGAAATCGGTCGCGGGTGTCGCGATGATCTCGGCAGGGGTGCCGTGTTGCACCAGACGCCCCCCGTCCATGACCGCCACCCGGTCGCCCAGCCGGATCGCCTCTTCCATGTCGTGGGTCACCAGCATGATGGTCGACCCCAGCCGCTGCTGGATGTGCCGCAGGTCTTCCTGCGCGCGGGTGCGAATGATCGGATCGAGCGCGCCAAAGGGTTCGTCCATCAGCAACAAATCGGGCCTTGAGGCCAAGGCCCGCGCAACGCCGACCCGCTGCTGCTGCCCGCCTGACAGTTCCGCCGGATAACGGTCGCGGAATTGCGCGGGGTCCATCGAGAAAAGCGCAAGCAGCTCATCCACCCGCGCCGCGATCTTCTCGCGCGGCCAGCCCAGCAATTGCGGCACCGCGCCGATGTTGCGCCCCACCTTATGATGCGGGAACAGCCCGTGGCCCTGAATGGCATAGCCGATGCGCCGCCGCAGGATATGCGGCTTGACCGAAAGGGTGGAGTCGCCATTGATCCGCACCTCGCCCGAGGTCGGTTCCTCCAACCGGTTGATCATCCGCAACAGCGTGGTCTTGCCTGAGCCTGAGGTGCCGACGATCACCGTGATCGTGCCCGTCTCCACCGTCATCGACACGGAATCCACCGCACGAATGTCGCCATAGGTCTTGGTGATGCGGTCGATCTCGATCATGCGCTGTCCTTTGGGGTCTTGCGGGTCAGTTCGACCAATATGTCCATCACGATGGCCGCCGTCAGGGCCAGCACCACGGTCGGCAGGGCACCCAGCAGGATCAGGTCGGTCGCCGTTTGGTTCAGCCCCTGGAAGACGAATGTCCCGAAGCCCCCGCCGCCGATCAGCCCGGCGATGACGGCCAGCCCGATGTTCTGCACCAAGACGATGCGCAGCCCGGTGAGGATGATCGGCAGGCCCAGCGGCAGTTCCACCCGCAACAGCCGTTGCAGCGGCGTCATCCCCATGCCCCGCGCGGCCTCAAGCGCCGCCGGAGGGGCCGAGCCCAGCCCCGCCACTGTATTGCCGACCACAGGCAGCAGCGAATAGAGCACCAGCGCCAGAAAGGCGGGCGCAAAGCCGATGCCCGCGATGCCAAGCGCACGCGCGCCGGGCAAATTGGCCCCCACCCAGCCGAGGATTGGGATCATCAGCCCGAACATGGCAAGCGAGGGGATGGTTTGCAAAAAGCTCAACACCGGCAACGTGGCCCCGCGCAACCCGGCAAGCCGGTGGCAGAGCACGCCAAGCGGGAAACCGATCACCGCCGCCGCGGCGAGAGAGCCGAAGGCCAGCCCAAGATGGCGGAGGAACTCCCGGCCAAAGGCATCGGCCCGGCTGGCGTATTCCTGCATCACCGAAAGCTCCGACAGCGCCCCCGACCACAGGATCGCGCCAAGCACCGCAAGCACGCCCGCCAGCACGGCCCCGCGCATCAGCGGCCCCGGCGCCATCGCGGCGAGCGCATCTGCCATGAGCAGCATGAAAACGACCAGCAAGCACCAGAAGCCCACCGAGGGCGAGACACGGGCATAATCACCCGCCTCGGCCAGCAGGCCGGAGGCGCCTTGGGTCAACAGCCACAACAGCCCGCCCAAGCCCAAAGCCGCCCCGGCAATACGCAGGCCATTGCGGCCCGCAGGCAGCCCCATCAGCAGCCCCGCCCCGATCGCCGCAAGCCCCGGCAGCACCACCGGCAGGCTGGCCACGCCCCATGCCATCACCCCTTCGCCCGCCACGATCCGGTTGGCGGCAAGGGTCATGAAAGGCACGCAAAGTGCTGCCGCGCCCAGCACAGCGAACAAAAGCCCCGGCGCAGAAATCCCTGCGCCGGGGCCAATTATTGTGCGGGCGGCGGAGATCAGTCCAGCACCCCGGTCTCGGTCAGATAGGAGCGTGCCACGGCTTCCGCCGGCTCCCCGCCGACTTGAATCCGACCGTTCAGCTTTTGCAGCGTCGCCATGTCGAGCCCGGAGAAGATCGGGTTCAGCACTTCGGCGATCTGGGGTATTCCTCCAACACCTCGGCGCGGACGATGGGGGCGGGTTCATAGACCGGCTGCACGCCCTTGTCGTCTTCCATCACCACCAGGCCCGTGGCCCCCACGCCGCCATCGGTGCCGTAAACCATCGCCGCGTTCACGCCCGATGTGCCACGCGCCGCCGCCTGAATGGTCGCAGCCGTGTCGCCGCCCGACAGGATCACGGTCTGATCTTGGGTCAGTTCGAAACCATAGGTCTCTTGCATCGCGGGCAAGACAGCCGGAGAGGACACGAATTCGGTCGAGGCGGCGAGCTTCACCTCACCGCCCTCGGCCACCCATGCGCCGAAATCGGACATGGTGGTGAGGTCATTTTCCTCGGCCACCGGGCCGGTCACGGCGATGGCCCAGGTGTTGTTGGCCGGTGCGGAGTCGAGCCATGTGACGTTATTCTCACCGCCGTCCAATTCCTTGGCACGGGCATGGGCCTTGGCCGCGTCTTTCCAGACATCGCTTTCCGCTTCGTTAAAGAAGAAGGCCGCGTTGCCGGTGTATTCGGGGTAAATGTCGATCTGGTCCGACAGGATCGCTTCGCGCACGACCTGCGTGCCGCCCAGTTGCAGACGCCGCTCTACCGGCAGACCCGCATCTTCGAGCGCCAGTGCGATGACGTTGCCCAACAGGCCGCCTTCGGTGTCGATCTTCGACGATACGGTGATCTCAGCCGAGGCGGCAGAGGCCAGAGTGGCGGCAAGGCCAGCGACGACGGCAGTGGAAAGAATGCGGGGACCCATGGGCGAGAACTCCTTGAAACAATGGCCTGACACGGCGACATGCCGTTTGAAAACGGTAAAGTAGCTGGCGATTTCGCGAAACCAAGGCGGGATTGCACAGCGGCGCGGAATTTTTACCGCCCCAAGTACGACAAAGGGCGCGCCCGGAGTGACCGGACGCGCCCTTTGCCTTGCCGCCACGCGCCGGTCAGGCGGCGCGGGCGGCCTCCGCCTCACGCGCGGCGCTGCGCTTGAAGAAAAGGAAGTAGAGCACCGGTGCCGCGATCAGCGTCAGGACAGAGGCAAAGGCCAGCCCGCCCATGATCGTCGCCGCCATCGACTGGAAGAAGGCATCCGACAACAGCGGCAGCATCCCCAGAATGGTCGTCGCGGCGGCAAGGAAGACCGGGCGCAAACGCGAGGTCGAGGCGGTGACGATAGCCTCTTTCAGGTCCAGCGTCGGATCGGCGGCACGGGTGAGGTCGATCTCTTCGACCAGCACGATGCCGTTCTTGATCAACATCCCCGAGAGCGACAAGAGCCCCAGAAGCGCGGTAAAGGTGAAGGGCAGCCCCGTCCCCAAAAGCGCCAGACTGACCCCGTTCACCGCCATCGGCACCAAGAGCCAGATGATGATCGGCTGTTTCAGCGCGTTGAACAGCAGGACCGAGATCAAAACCATGATGATGATGCTGAAGGGCAATTGCTTGCCCAAGGCGGCCTGCGCCTCGCCCGCGCTTTCCAATTCGCCCCCCCATTCCATGGCATAGCCTTCGGGAATTTCCATCGCCTCGATGGTTTCCTGCACCTCGGCCTGCACCTGCGCCGCCGTGACGCCGCGCGGGATATCCGCGCCCACGGTGATCACATCGGCCCGGTCGCGGCGGTAGAGCAGCGTGTCCTGCGGCTCGAACCGGAAACCGTCGATCACCTGCTCCATCGGGACGAGCGCATTGGTGTTTTGGGCATAGATCACATGGTCCGTCAGCGCCAAATCGGCATCCTGCGGGGCGCGGATCACGATGGGGATCTGACGATCCCGCTCGCGGAAGGTGCCGCCGCTGGTGCCTTCGGTGGCGAATTTGAGGGTCTCCGTGATCTCGGTCCGCGAGATGCCAGCGTCCTGCGCGCGTTCTTCGGCATAGATCGGACGCAGCACCAGTTCACGCTCGCGCCAGTCCTGACGCGGGGTGATGATATTGTCCGACGCCGCCTGCATCCGGTCCATCGCCTCATCCGCCAGATCGCGCAGCACATTGGGATCGCGGCCCGAGAAGCGCACCTCGATCGGGGCACCGCCGCCGGGGCCAAAGGCCAAGCGCTTGGCCCGGAACTCCCCTTGCGGAACCGCATCTGCGGCGAAAGCCTCAAGCGCGTTCATCTCGTCTTGGATCACCTCAAGCGAAGACACCCGGACGATCAGATGCCCATAGCTGGGGTTGGGGTCTTCGGCCTGATAGGTCAGCATGAAACGCGCCGCCCCCTGCCCCGCGTAGGAGGTCACGTCTTCGACATTGTCCCGCGCCACCAGCCAGTCTTCGAGCACGGCCAGATCGTTGGAGGTCTGATGGATCGACGACCCTTGGGGCAGTTTGTAATGCACGAAGTAAAGCGGCGTGTTGCTGTCGGGGAAGAACTGCTGCTTGATCTGACCAAAGAGGGCATAGCACACCGCCGTCCCGGCAATCAGCGCCACGATCACCAGCCAGCGCAGCTTGAGCGAGGCACGCAGCACGGCGGCATAGCTCTTGAAGATCGCCCCATCATAGCCGCCAGCCCCTCCTTCGACGCCACGTTTGAAAAAATAGTGCCCCAAAAGCGGCGTGGCGGTGATGGCCAACACCCAAGAGAGCAGCAGCGAAATCGCGATCACGGCAAAGAGCGAGAAGAGGAATTCGCCCGTGGCATCGGGGCTCAGCCCGATCCCGGCAAAGGCCATGATGCCGATAACGGTCGCCCCCAAAAGCGGGATCTGCGTCTTGCTCGCCGCCTCGGTCGCCGCTTCGCGTGAGCTTTTGCCCTGCTGCATGGAGATCTGCATCCCCTCGGCCACAACGATGGCGTTGTCGACCAGCATCCCCATCGCGATGATCAACGCCCCGAGTGAGATACGTTCCATCTCAATCGCGCCGAGCGCCATGAAAAAGAGTGTCCCAACCACCGTCAGCAACAGGGTAGAGCCCACGACCACCGCCGCGCGCCAGCCCATGAAGACGGCCAGCACGGCCACAACGATGGCGACCGACATGGCGAGGTTCAGCAAAAAGGCGTTCGACGCCTCTTCGACCACCGCGTGCTGGCGGTAGATGGACTCGATCGAGATGCCCAAGGGCAGCGTTTCGCGCAGCTGCGCAAGCTTGTCGTCCACCCGTTTGCCGATATCGACGATATTCTCGGTCGCGATCCCGGCCACCCCGAGAGTAAAGGCCTCCTGCCCGTTGTGGCGGATCACCAGATCGGGGTTCGCCTCCCGGGTGCGGTAGATGTTGGTCACATCGGCAAGGTTGATCACCTGACCGCCAACCCCCACCGACAGGGCGGCGATCTCGGACACGCTGTCAGAGCCTTCGGGCCGCTGGATCAGGGTGCGCCCGTCCGCGTCTTGAATGGCGCCGCCGTCGACGATCTCATTCGCGCTTGATACCGCGCCAACAATGGCCGAGGGCGGAATGCCAAGCGTGGTGCTCAGCGCAAGCTGCGGTTCGACATAGATGACCTCGTTGGGCAGGCCCGAAAGCGCCACATCCGACACACCATCGACCAGCAGCAATTCGCGCCGCAGATAGCTGGAGAGCTCGTTGACCTCGGCGTCGGAATAGCCCTCAGCCGTGACGGCGTAGTAAAGCCCGTAAACATCGCCGAAACCGTCGTTCACATAGGGCTGTGTCGCCCCGCTTGGCAGGGCTGCCTCATTCACGCGGTTGCGCAGTTTGGTCCAGATTTCCGGCAGTTCCGACCCATCGAAGGTGTCCTGCATGTTGACCGTGATCCACGACAGACCGGGCTGGTTCATGGATTCGACGTCCTTGATCTCGGACATCTTCTGGATTTGCGATTCCAGCGGTTCGGTGACCTCAAGCGCGACCTCTTCGGCAGAGGCACCGGGGTATTGGGTCACCACCACCGCCGTTTTGATGGTAAAGGCCGGGTCTTCGAGACGGCCAAGGGTGGCAAAGCCCCAGATGCCGCCCAAAAGACAGGTCAGCATGATGATCCAAGTATAGATCGGGCGGTTGATCGACAGACGTGCGATATCCATGCGCTCAGTCTCCGAAACCGACGAAGCGGCGCACGGCGGCACCGTCTTCAAGCTGGCTTGCGCCGCTCACCACGATCTCTTGCCCATCGGAAAGCCCGGCTTCGACTTTGACATCGCCGCGCGCGGTGGGGGTGATCTCAACCGCGGTGCGGGTCACGGTGCCTTCCCGCGCGCCGGTGGGGTCAAAGACCATGACATAGGTGCCACGGTCATTGCCGACCACGATGGCGGTATCTGGCACGATGATGCTCGACCCGCCGATGTTCAGCGTGGCGCGCACCTCGACCGAGGCGCCGGGCAGCGGCACGAAATCTTCGGGCAATTCCGCCCCAAGGGTGATGCTATAGGTCTGGCCGACATCCGCCGTCTCGGCGTTGTATTCGCGTATTTGCATCGGGTAGGTATTGGCGTTGGCCGGGAACTTGGCCATGAACCGCACGCTGGGGTCGCGCCCTGCGCGCAGGAACAGGGTTTCGGGCACGTCGATCTCGACCCGCAACTCGGACATGTCATGCAGGCGCACCACCGGCGTGCCCGCGCTGACGGTCGAGTAATTAGGCACCAACCGCGAGGCGACAATCGCATCGAAGGGCGCATGGAGGGTTGCGTTCTCAAGGTCGCGCTCGGCGTTGCGCACGGCGATATCGTTGACCGTAACGGCGGTTTCCGCATCTTGCAGATTGACCTCGGCCACCGAAGACCCGGCGAGCTTTTGATAACGCTCCATCGTCCGGCGCGCCTGCGCGTCATTGGCCTGCGCCTGCTCTAGCGCCAGTTGAAACGGCTCCAGATCCATCCGGGCGACGACCGTGTCCTCACTGACCGTGGCCCCCTCTTCGACCGGGAATTCCTCGATCTGACCGCCGACTTGAAAGGCAAGGTCCACGGTTTCACGTGCAACCACCTTGCCAAAGAACACGCGCTCAACCTCGGCGTCGCTGACCTTGACCGTTTGCAGCTTTACCACCGGCATTTCGGCGGCAGCCACCATCGGCGCGGCGACACCGGCGGCCAAGGCCAGCGCAAATCCCAACACCCGCCCCGCGCCGGTCCCGCGCGTCGTCTCAACAAGCCATTTGGCCATGGTCAGTCTTCCTTATGTATAGCATCCGGCACGGGCCCAAGGGCGGCGGTCAGACTAAGTTGTTTGAGGGTGCGCAGCTGCGCGAGAAAGTGGTCACGGTCCAGCGCATGCATGCCAGCGGCTTTGGCGGAACGTTGGATGAAATCGGCCAGCGCTTCGACACTCAAGCCATTGCGGGTGATCGACGCCTCATAGGGCATCAGCACGTCGTAGATCACGCTGCTGAAACGCCCGGCGGAACATTGCAGCGCCTCCTGGCTGACAGCATTGGCCCCGGCGATGAAATCCTGCGCATTGGGCATCGCCTGCATCGTGTCATAGCCGCGCACCACCATCCGATCAAAGATCAGATCAAGCTGCGCCGCCAGATCGGTGGCATTGGGCATCTCTTCGGCGATCTCTTCCAGCGCCAATTCTGTGTAGCGCCCAATCAGCCCGCGCAGAATGTCATCCTTGTTGCGAAACCGATTGTAGAGGGTCTGGCGCGAGACACCCGCCTCTTCGCAGAGATCACCCATGCTGGTGCGCTTGACCCCATAGCGGGAAAAGACATGCAGCGCAGCGTCAAGCACGGTCTTTTCGAGTTCGGTCATGCGGGCTCCTTAACATGGGTCAAGGCGCAATTGGACATTTGAACCAAATATGTCAACCTGTAAATCGGCGACCATGCAGCCCGCGCAGATCACAATCGCGTTTCGCGCATGGAGCGCGCTTTAGGGCGCGGAAATCAGACTGCCGAGATAGAGCGTGAGCGGCAGGGTGAAAAAGCTGAGCAGCGTCTGCGTGGTGATGATCGCGGCCATCAAGGGCGCATCGCCGCGCATCTCACGCGCCAGCGTATAGCTGGCCACCCCCGTCGGCAGCGCCGCGAAGATCAGCGCGATTTGCAGCGTCAGCGGCGCAGGGTTCAGCACCAGTGCGGCCAACAAGACCGCCAGCGGGTTCACCAGATGTTTGCCGATGATCGACAGGCCGATGACCGAGACCGAGCCCGACAACCCGCGCAGCCGCAGGTTGGCGCCGACGCAAAGCAGCATGATCGGCAGCGCCGCATCCCCCAAAATGCGCGCGCTTTCATGCAAGACGGGCACATGGTGCAGCCCCGCGAAGTTAAAGAGCACGCCTGCCAGAATGCCCAAGATCAGCGGGTTCTTGACCAAGCCTTTGAGGATGGATTTGCCGCCGCCGCCCAACTGCCGGGTCATCAGCGTCACCACTGTCACATTCACCACCGGCACCAGCAGGGCCGAACCGAGAACGGCAATCTGTAGCCCCGCCGTGCCAAAGACGGCTTCGGCAATCGCGAGGCCGATGAATGTGTTGAACCTTGCGCTGCCCTGCATCAGCGAACTGCCCTGCGGCGCGGCATAGGCCCGACCGAACAGCCAGCCGCAAAAGATCGCTGCAAAGAACCCGGCGTAGAGCAGCAGGGCATAGTCGCCCAAGCCACCGCTGAGGTCCGCCGCCGAGATCTTGGCAAAGAACAGCGCGGGCATCAGCACCCAATAGACCAGCCGGTCATTCAGGTTCCAGAACTTGGTCGAAGGGATACCGCCCCGGCGCAGGCCATAGCCCATGAGGATCAGCGCGAAGACCGGCGCGATGGCCAGAAAGATAGTAAACATATTAACCGCCCGGAAGGATCGCGCGGACCCTAGGCGCGGCTTGGCCCAGATGCAACAGGGAGCGTTGCCTCAAACGGGCGGCCCCGGCCCCAAAGGGCCGGGACATGGATCAATCACGGATCAATCGCTGCCGTGCACTGCGATTTGGGCGTCGGGTGCGGGGCGGAACTTCCACTGCACCGCAAAGATCACCGCCGCCACTGCGATGCCGATGAGGTCGGTCATCAGACCACCCGCGATCATGCAAAGCGCCGCGAGGATCAAGCCCAGCCGGATGAACCAAGCCGCCCCGCTGCCCGCGAACCAGCCCTGCATGCCCGAAGACAGCAGATAGACCCCGAAGATTGCCGTGACACCGGCGCGGATCACCTCGAACCACGTGCCGTCCATCAGGATCGCGCCGTTGTAGAAGAACATGAAGGGCACGATGAAGGCCGAGATGCCGATCTTGAAGGAGGCCACCGAAGTCTCCATCGGGTTGGCGCCCGAAATCCCCGCCGCGGCATAGCTCGCCAGCGCCACGGGGGGCGTGATGGCCGAGACGACGGCGAAGTAGAAGACAAAGAAATGCGCCGTCAGCAGCGGAATGCCCAGTTGCACCAGACCGGGCGCCACGACCGAAGCCGCCACCGCATAGGCCGCCGTGGTGGGCATGCCCATGCCGAGCAGAATGGCGATACACATGGCAAAGAACAGGGCGAGGAATTGGCTCGCCTCTGCCAGCCCCAGCAGCACGGAAGAGAAACGCGCGCCGACACCGGTCAGGCTGATGACACCCACGATGATGCCCGCACAGGCGCAGACCGCGATGATCTGGATCGACATGATCCCGGCCAGGTCAAAGGCTTTGACGATGCTGCGCGGCCCCATGCGGAAGGGCGTGAACCACGACACCACCGCCGCTGCCGCCGTCGCCAGCGTGCCCGCGCGGATGATCGAATAGCCCATGAACAGCGCATAGATCAGGATGATGATCGGGATGAACAGAAACACCCGGCGCAGCATGTCCTTGAGCTTGGGCAGTTCCTCGGAACGCATCCCGCGCATGCCCAGCTTGGCCGCTTCGAAATCCACCATGAAGTAGATCGACACGAAGTAGAGCACCGCCGGGATGATCGCCGCCACGGCGATATCGGTGTAGGGGATGCCCGTGATCTCGGCCATGATGAAGGCACCCGCCCCCATGATCGGCGGCATGATCTGCCCCCCGGTCGAGGCGGCGGCTTCGACCGCGCCTGCGGTCCGGGCCGGGTAGCCCACCTTTTTCATCAGCGGAATGGTCAGCGAGCCTGTCGCCACCACATTGCCCGCCGAGGTGCCATTGATCATCCCCATAAGACCCGAGGCAAAGATCGCGACCTTGGCTGGCCCCCGCGCGAGCGGCCCGCCGCGGCAAAGGCGAAGTTGACGAAATAGTCCCCCACTTTCGATGCCTGAAGGAAGGCCGCGAAGATGATGAAGAGGATGATATAGGTCGATGACACCGCCGTGGTCGGCCCCAGAATGCCCGCATCGGTGTAGACTTGGCTAAAGAAGCGGGTCCACTGGATGTTGGGCGCGTTCAGGAAGCCCGGCAGCATGTCCCCGACGAAGACATAGACCAGAAAGACACCCGAGATCACGATGAGCGCAAGCCCCGCCACGCGGCGCGTCAGCTCCATGATCAGCGCGGTGCCTGCAACTGCGGCGATAGAGATGCCGATGGGCGCAAAGGGCGTGCCCGTCGAGTTGCGCATCAAGGTGCCGTACATGGTGATCAGGTAAATCGCCACGGCCACCCCGCAGATGGACAGCAACAGGTCCGCAGGCGAAACCTGCCCCCGCTCGCGTCCGCGCAGCCAACCCACGACGATGCCGATGGCCGTCGCCGCCACCAGCGGCAGGCCATAGTGATAGATTTCAAGGGTCTTGAACTCGGGGCTCATGCCGTTCCACTGGGTGCCGCCAGCGATCTGGCTGGCGATGCTCCAAGCGGTCCAGATCGAATAAAGCGCAGGGATCATCGCAGCCCATGCCACGAAATCCAGCGGATGACGGCCCTGCCCCTTGCCTTCATCCACAAAGGCGCGGGCGGAATAGAGGGTAAAGCCAAGGATCAACGCACCCGCGATGTGCACGATGCGGAAATTCCACGTCTCCATCGGGAAGGTCGGCAAAAGCGGGATGCGGATGCCGGTCAGCTCTCCGATCGACATGCCGTTGAGCGCCGCCATGTGAAAGAAGGCATAGATCGCCGACATGGCCGCAACGACCAGATAGGTCCGCCCGGTGAATATGCGGCGATTGCTTTCTACCGGTTCGTCATCGACCCCTTCGGCGACAATCGGGCCCTGCGGGTCGGCGGCGCTATGCTGGTCTGTCATGGAGGCTTCCTTTCCCGATATCTGCGCGGGATCTGTCCCGACAATCAGGCGGGATGATGGCAAGATGCCGCCCCGATTAGGGACGGCATGCAAGTTTGTCTAGGCGTTCGCTTAGTTGCCGTAGATCATATCGTCGGAAATATCGGCATCCGCGTTCTCTTTAAACCAAGCTGCCGCACCGGGATGCCATTTCAAAACGGTGTTCTTCTCCCAGTTCTCAGGCAGGGTCGAAGCCGCCGCTTTGTGAATGCCCTTCATCCGCTCATTGTCGGACATGACGACATCCACAGCCGCTTTGACGAAGGATTCCGGCAGATCGCAGTTGGCAATCGCGAAGTTCCACATGGAGACCGAACGCGCGCCCTCTTCCAGCGTGGTGTAGGTGCTGGCGTCGATGGTGAACTCGGACACCGGGAACTCTTCGAGCAGTTTGGCCTGCTCTTCCTCGGTGAACTCGATGATGTTCACATCCGTCTGAACCTCAAGCTGGCTGACCGCAGGCACCGGCACACCGGCAGCAAAGGCGATCACGTCCAGCAGACCGTCCTGCAACTGCCCGCCCAGATCGGTCCAACCGCCGTTGCGACGCTCATACTCGACGCCGAGCGTGTCCATCATGCGCGGAAAATAGGTGTCTGAGGTGGAGCCCGCCGGGCCAAAGCCGATCTTGGCACCCGCCGGAATGTCAGCGACCGAAGAGATGCCCGAGGACGACAGCGCGGTCACGGAGAAAGGTGTCTGATACATCGGGAACATCGCGCAGGCTTGGGTCATTTCAAGACCGGGGGCGATGGGGTTGGTGCCGGCCAGCGATTCCGCCGCCGGGCCCATTGTGGTCATGCCGAAGGCCGCCTCGCCGGTGTGGACCAGCGCCATGTTCTGCATCGGGCCGCCGGTGACTTCGCCACCGCCGGTCAGGCCCAGTTCCTTGGCCACAAGGTTCGCCCAGCCCGAGCCATAGGCGAAGTAGGTGCCGCCTTGGCTGGCCGTGCCCACGGTGAAGCTGCTCGGCCAGTCGGATTTATCCATGTCCTGAGCGGCGGCAGCGCCTGCCAGAATGGTGCTTGCGGCGAGGATTGCGGTGAATTTCATGTCTCTCTCCCTTGGTTGCTCTTAACGGGCGTCGGCACAGGGTGCCGCGCGCCGCCGCTGTATTCAGCTTGTTCGGCCAATTAACTGTACTCCGGCAGGCAGAGGCAAGTCCGAATTTGCCGCAAAATGCGAGATGCGAAAGAAAGAGACCGCCTGCCGTTGGGTCAATGGCGTTTTCCCTTTCGGTCCCCGCCTGAGAGCCAGAGATGCCCCATGGAGAGAATCACATGGCGAAAGGCTGCCCCGCGCCGCACCCGGTCAGAAGCTGTGCCAGACCCCGACTTTGACCTTGGTCACAGCGTTGGTGAATTCATGCGAAAGGCCCAGTTCCAGAAAGCTGTTTTCCGAGACCTTGATCACATGCGACGGCGCAAAGGCCAATGTCTCATCCCCGTCTGACGGGGCCGCGAACTCCAGCTTGAAAATCGACAGATTGCCATTGTCATGGTTGATGCCGAAGCTGCTGTCGATCTTGCCCAGTGTTTCGCCGTCTTCGTAAATGGCAAAGGTGCTTTCCACCCCCAGCCAGCCGCTGCCCCAAGCCCCCGATACCGGACGCCCCCAAGACAGGCCGGGACGCAGGGCCGCCACCGCGCTGCCATCCCGTTCGGCCCAGCCAAGACCGACTTCGGCGGCGAAAACATTGTCCCCACCCGAGAGTTCAAGCGGATAGCGCAGAAAGGCGATGGCGCTGACTTGCCCCGCGCTTTGGCTCTTGCCGATGTCGAGGCCGAAGGTCAGTTTCTCGGTCACCCCGTATTCGTAGTAAAACGCGCCGAAATCGCCAAAGTCGGGGCCATCTGCGGTGGTCTCATAGGACAGGGAGACAAAGCTTTTGTCTTCGCCCCGCGGCCAAGCCGCCGATGCCACATCACTTGCCGGGAGGGCGATGGTACCGATGGCCGAGAAGACAACAAGCCGGGGCAAGAACCGCCGCGGGAGGTCAGAAGGCATTTTCGCTGTTTTGCGCATGGTAAGTTCCGCGTGTTCAGAGCCGCGAGAGGCTGAGGGATGAGGTATTAAACGATCGACCGAATGAAATCCGCGAGCTTCAGCGGTTTGAACGGTTTGTGCAGAATGTGGTCTGCCCCGAGGTCGCGAAACTTCCTCTCCGACTCGGGCGAGGTTTTGGCGGTGCACATGACGATCTTCGTGTCGTCCAAATTCGCATTGGCCCGCGCACAGCGCAGTACCTCCATACCATCGGGGGCGGCATCATCACATCCAGCATGATTACGTCAAAAGACTGCCTCTCCATCGTGGCAATCGCGTCGAGCCCGGTCCCCGCGAAGGTCGGTTCAATGTCATCCTCGGTCATGATCGCAAACTCGATCAACTCGCGGATGTCATCTTCGTCATCGACGAACAACACTCTCATACCGATGCCCCCTGCTTGGGCGCGGCGCCTGTATCCCGGGCGAAACGCACATAGAACGTGGTGCCGGGGTTCTCATCGCCGTCCTCTTCCGAGCGTGTCTCAAAGCTCACATCGCCACCTTGTCGCAACACCAACTCCCGCGTGATGGCCAGCCCCAGCCCCGTCCCATTCGCTTGGTTTTCGCGAGAGTGCACAGGGTCAGCGAACCTTTTGAACATACGATCATGGGCGGCTCTTGGGATGCCCGGCCCCGCATCGCAGACATAGAACGTGACCCATTGGTCGTCCACCTCGGCACCGATTTTTACCGTACCGCCGCGCGGGGTATATTTTACCGCGTTGGAAATGAGGTTGGAGAAGATTTGCTGCATGCGCACGGTATCGACCCGCACATAGGCCTCCTGCGCCGCATCGGGGCCTCTGTGAATGTCGAGTTGCACGTCGCGGTTCACCCCATAGCCGGTGTTGGCCGCGATGGCTTCCGACAGCACTTCCGACACCGCGACCCGCTCGGTCTGGATGCTAAGTTGGCGCTGGTCGATCGCCTGAAGGGTCAAGATATCGTTGACCAGTACCAACAGCCGGTCGGCATTTCGGGTGGCCATCGACAACAGCTTGCCCGCGTTCTTTGGCATGCTGTCGCCAAAGCGGTCATGCAGGATTTCGAGCGATCCGGCCAGCGAGGTGAGCGGCGTGCGCAGTTCGTGATTGACCGAGGTGACAAAGGCCGTGCGCGCCGCCACCAGACGCTCTTCGGCAGAGATGTCCTGAAGCACGTTATAGGCGATGTAATCCCCATGCAGATGCAGCTTCATCACCCGGCATTGCACCGCCACATTCTCGTTCTCGGCGGTGGTGATCTGAATGCGGTGAACGGCCACGTCTTCGTCCATCTGCGAAAAGGGCGGGACCATCCCGCGGAGCTTTTGCACGGCTTCGATGTCTGAGGACACACCCATCAACGCACGCGCCTTGCGGTTGGAGCGGTGCAGCTTGTTGTTGTCGTTATAGACGATCAGCCCGTCGCCGACATTCTCAAAGATCGCGTCAAATTCGCTCTGCGCCACGCGGATCCGTTCGCGGTGCCGTTCGGAAGTGCGCAGGGCCTGCGCCAATTGGGTCGACTGCCGCCGCGCGCGGATCGCCGCATTGATCACCGTCAGGAACAGGATCGTGGCAAGCCCCACGAAAACCAATGTGCGCTGCCAGTAATTTTGCAGCACCGCCCGTTTGCTGCGCGTCACGTCGATATAGAGGTCCAGCGCCGGAATCTCCTTCCGGGCGCGGAACACGGGCGTATCGGGGTCGCGCGGAGGCCGCCCCGAAACAAAGGCCCGCTCTCCGTTGGAGGTTACCACCTCGACATACATGTCCTGTTGCATCCCATCTATCGCCAGCAATTGCGAGTAGTAATCCTCGCCCAGCGAAGAGGCCAAGACCCCGCGTGACCGGCCATCCATCCCGATCAAGGGCCATGCAATCGGGGTCAGACGCCGCCCCGTGGCCCGCGACACGATGGGCACCCCGACCGTGTATTCATCCACATCAAGGCCAATCGCAGCCTGAAAATAGGCCCGGTCCCCAAGGTACTGCCCCATCAGGGGTTTGGCCGTGGCCCAAAGCACGATCCCATCGGCGCCGATCAGCACAAGCGCATCGACCTGCTCGGTCTCCTGCACGGCGGCATTCATCAGATCGCCGTATTGCGCCTCAAACTGCGCGGGGTCGCTCAGGCGCGCGGTCGACAGCTCATCAATCAGCCCCCACATCCGTACATTCGCAACCGAAAGTGAGGCATCGACCGCCTGCTCGTAAAGCTCCGCGAAATGCTCAAGCTCCACCTCGGCCCGGGTTGTGGCGCGGTTGTAGTCGGACCAGGTCAGAGCCGCGAGCCCGACGAAATAGGTCACAACGACCGTTGCGATCAGCCCCCAGAAGAGCGTTTGCGCGCGCGAAGAGGGTTCCGCATCGGCTTTGTTGGTGGGCTCAGTGCTGACCATTCTAGGCTTGGTGTCCTATGTCATTGGCGGCAAGGCAGATGCTGCCCGGCGCGCTTGTTATTCCAGCACTTTCGACGCCTTGAATGCCCCGCGCAAGCGAGGTGGCGACAGCCGCGTCCGAGGGCGGCACGACACAGGCGCTGACGCTCAAGGGCCGCGAGGTCCAGCCTTCTTTCACGGTGGCCGAGGCCTCAGCCACGGCTGAGATAAACTGCTGCGCCCGCGCTTCAAGCTGGGCGCGATCCGCCTGGAGCGCGCCATAGACGAAAAGGTCATCCTCCCAATGGGCGAACCCGTCTTGCGCGGGAATTTCGACCTTGCCGAAAAGCCCGGCCACGAGGCGCTGAAGCTCTTGCCGCTGCGCGCGCGCCGCATCGGATTGATCACGGTCGCCATCAATACGAAAGACGATCAGGCCGAGGTCTTTTTGCATCGCGGGCGACAGCGACATCAGATGCCCCTGAAACCCGGATTTGCTGCCCAAAAGGCTGGGCACCGTGGCCTCTGACACGCTCGGCGCGGCACGGCGGCGGGCGCCGCGGTTTTCGCCCGAACGGCGGCGGTCCAACTCGGATTTCAGCCGCAGGCAACTGCGCATACGGGCCTGAAGCTCAATCCGGTTGAAGGGTTTCGTGACATAGTCGTTGGCCCCCGCCATGAAGGCTTCGGAGAGAGACCCCATGTCTGTTCGGCTGGTCAGCATAATGATCGGCACATCGCTCCATCTGTCCAAGGCACGGATACGGGCGCAAAGCTCGATACCATCAATATCGGGCATCATTATGTCCATCAGGATCAGGTCCGCCGTGGCCTCATCGCTTTCGATCGCGTCGAGTGCACTGCGCGGATCGATGAAACTGACGACATCGTCAAAGCCAAGCTCAGAAAGCGTCGCGCTGATGAAATCCTGCGCGATATCCGAATCGTCGACTGCGATAATTCGTGGGCTCATGATTTTAATTCCACTCGTTAACTCTTTCAAAAACACGCCATCGGCTGTTTTGAAAAACCTCCTCATACCCGGCATCTGCGATTGCTTCAGCTGCGGGAACCTGCGCAGAATTCTGTCTGCTGTGGCCTGCCCTTCCGCCTGTTGCGGGACCACGATGTACCTTGTGCGCGGCACGCCCCCTCAAGCGCCCAGTCGTAGGCAGGCTCACCGGCGATCACCAGCCGGTCGATATTCCCCAGACCGACGACGATCTCGGGGTTTCTCTCAACATCTACCATAATATCAGACTTGTCGCGCAAGAATGAAACGACCTCTCGCGCGGGCGGGACGCTGCGTTTTCCGCCCCGAGCATCGCGTTGCTCCAAGCGCGGGTCTCGTCATGGGCGACATGGCGCATCACCAACGCCGAGGTCAGCAGCGACAGTGCCAACAGCGCGATGGCAATCGGCTCGCGCAGGGACAGGTTCGGCCAAAAGCGGATCGCGGCGACCAAGACCCCCAGCATGGGCGCCAGCGCCATGGCCGGGTCGCCTTCGACATGGAAAAAGACGTTGAGCGTATAGCCGCCCAGCACCGCCCCGACCGCTGCCAAGAGCGGCATGAAGAGACGCGGCACCATGATATTGCGCAGGATCGCGATAAGGGCCGCCGGGCCCAGCCCGGCCAGAATGACCAGATGCTGCCGCAAGGTCAGCGGCGTGGCACTTTCCGACAAAAGCGGGATAAGGCGGCTGTCGAAGATCATGCTGACGAACATCAGCGCCCCCACGGCGGCGGCCACGGGATAGAACATCGCCACCAGATAGCCCGTCGAGGAGACCGCGATCATGCTGGGCCGTGCCGCGACGATCATGAAAGGCATCGCCCCGAGGCAAAGCATCAGGCCATAGCTGTCCGACAGGGCCACCACCAAAAGCCCCACGGCCACTTTCATCATATCCGGCGCGTTGCCCGTGAGGCGCAGATTGACGATCCCGCGTGCGAAAAGCCATGTGCCCAAGATGCAAAACATCGTCTCTGGCCCATCGGCCAAGGCGCGCAGGAAAAACGGGTTCAGCGCCAAGAGCAGCACCACCAGCGCCGAGGTCACGCCCGAAAACCCGCCCGTGTCGCGCAGGTTGAGGAACCACAGGACCAGCAGCCCCGCCCCCACCAGCGCGGAAAGCACGAAAGGCACCGGCACCTGCGTATCGGGCAAGACCGCCTGCCCCAAAAGCGACAGCGCATAGGGCACGGGCGGGTAGAAAGCATCGCTTGCCTTGAACTGCGCTGGCCCCTCGATCTGCACAATCGACTTGGCCCAAAGGTCGGTCACATCCATCGACAAAAAGCCATGCGCCTCAGTCCAGCCGAGGGTGAGCAAAAGCAGCAACGCCAGCGCGACAAAGCCGAAAGACCATGAGGCGGCGCGGATCATTGCGCGGCCTCCGTCGCTTCGGCACTGGCTTCGGCCACCTCATTGGCGGTGTGTTTGGACAGGCCGTGCTGGGTCTTTTCCCAATAGAACGGGTTAAAGATCAACTGCGACAGCGCCTTGTAAGAGGCCACGGTCATCAGCACCCAATAGCCCACCACGGTGATCCCCCAAGGCGCCAGATCGGTCCACCTGCGCCGGAAGGGTGCGACCATCGTGAGATAGATCAGCAGCCCATTGCCCGCCAAGAGGTTCACCAACGACAGATAGAGCACCGGCAGCGGGAAATAGGGGGTGATCACCTCGGTCCCGAAGATCAGCCAGATGGCGAAGATCGACCAAAAGACCGGGTTCAACAGGCCCGAGAGCACCGTGCCCCCGATGAAGAAGACAAAGCCAAAGACGCCCGCCGCCCCGACCGATTGCCACAGGTGAATGGGTCTGCGGCTGTGGACGAGGAAAGTTTGCATATAGCCCTTGATCCAGCGCGAGCGCTGGCGCACCCAGTTCGGGATCGAGACATTGGCCTCTTCAAAGGTCGTGGAATCGATGACGCCCACGCGGTAGCCCTTCTGCGTCAGACGAATGCCCAGATCGGCGTCCTCGGTCACGTTGAAGGGATCCCATGCGTTCAACTCGCGCAGCACGTCCATGCGGAAGTGGTTCGAAGTGCCGCCCAGCGGGATCGGCACGCCCAAACGCTCCAACCCCGGCAGCATCAGGTCGAACCACAGCGAATAGTCCAGCGTGAACATCCGCGTCAGCCAGTTCTCCCGCGCGTTGTAGTAGTTCAAACGGCATTGGATGCAGGCGGTATTGGGCGCGGATTGGTTGAAGGCGGCGATGACCTTTTTCAACTGATCCGGTTCGGGCTTATCCTCGGCGTCGAAAATCACGAGGAAATCACCCTGCGCATAGCGCAGCGCAAAATTGCAGGCCTTGGGTTTGGTCTGCGGGTGGGAGGCCGGGACGCGGATGATCTCGAACACGCCTTCAAGGTCGAGCTTGCGCGCCGCGTCGATGGTCTCGTGATCACCCTCTTCCAGCACGATCTTGATGTCGAGCTTGGCCAGCGGATAGTCGAGGTTGCGCAGCGCTTGGGCAAGGATCGGCAGCACCTCGGGCTCGCGGAACATCGGCACCAGCACGGTATAGATCGGCAGGTCTTCGTCGCGCAGCAGCGATGCCTCGGCCGCGATGGCCCGCGATGAGGTTTCCTGCGCAGCACCGCCGAGCCAGACCAGCAGCGCTTTGAACAGGAAGTTGCCGGTGTAGAACACCGTCAGCAGGACGTTCAGCACGATCAGCGTGGCTACGGGCGCAAAGGCCAGACCCAGCAGCAGCGCCGAGATCAGGAGGTAGATCACCAAGATTTGCGGCGGGGTCACGACGTTCTGCGCCGACATATCGGGGTCAAGCTCGGCCAGCGCAAAGACCGCCTCATGCGAATGTTTCTCGCGGAAGGCGCGTTGCAACTGCCATGACACATCGAAATGCGAGGCCACGACGATGGTCACGCCAGAGCCATAGACCTCGCGGATATGCAGCAGCGTGCGCGGGCCGGGGCGCGAGGTGGCCACCGTCAGCGTGCCATCCTCTGCCCGGCCAATCGGCACCGTCATGAATTGGTTCATCACCACCGGATCATACTGGCGGATCAGATCGTCATCGGCGCGGTCCTCGATCAGATCGACCAGCGCGAGCCCGTGGTAAAAGGCGATCTCGCGGTAGAGTGTCTGCGTGGTCAGCCAGCGCCGCGACAGAAGAACCTTGACCAGAGAGACGTTCCACTCCTCGGCCAGTTCCTCTGCCGCGTCGAGCTGTTCCGCCGTCAGCGCGCCACGGTCAAGCAGCAGCGAACCAATGGCTTCGCTTTCGGCATCCAACGGCACGGTGGCTTACGTCTCGTCTTTGCCGCGGCGGGCGCGGTAGACGCGCTGGAACACGATCAGCACAAGCAGCGTCACCAGCACCCAGATGGCCCCCACGATCCAGGGTCGGTACTTGGCCAGCATCTGAGCAAGGCTGGTGCGGTCGGGGTAGACGACATCAACAAGCGGGCTGCGGTCGGTGGCGGTGGCAAGGATCACCCCCTCCTGCCCGATCAGCGCCAGATCGCCGCGGTCCAGCATCATGGGGCGTTCGGGCGTCAGCTCTGGTGCAGGGCCATTGCCCGGACGCAGCCACAGGCCACGGGTGTCGCCCCGGGTGACGATCTGCACCACGCCAAGCCGCGACAGGTCTTCGCCCGAATAGATCAGGTTATCTTGACGGTCGCGCACCTCAATCCGGCCCTGATCGAAGGTGATCAGCGGCTCTGCATCGCCGGGGTTCTGGTCAGAGATTACAAAGAAAGGCTCATCCCCCTCAAGCGCCTCGACCGAGGCGCGCGGCAGGATAGGCGCGCGGTCCGGGATCACACTGCCCGCGACACCTGCGAGCCACGGCAGGGTCTGCGCGAAATCAAGCGAAAGCGCGGGGTCGAGCACGACCTGAACGCCATCGGCGAATTCCTGTCGCAGGGTAAAGAAGTCCCGATCCTGCGCTGTGGAATCCGAAAGAAGCAGGGCGCTGCCGGGCAGAATTTGCGCCGGATAGCCCTGCGGTTTGAAACGACATTCGCCGCCCGAAGGCTGACGCTGGATCGACACCCGCAGCAGGTTGTCCCGGCCCAGCAGGCCGCTCGGGACCGAAAAGGTAAGCTGCTCGGGCTTGCCGCTGCCAAGCGGGCGGTTGCCCAACAGCGTGTCATTCAGAAAGACCGAGGCCGTCGCCCCCCGCCCTTCGGGGTCAAGCGCTGCGGCGACATGCAGGTTCACGCCAGACACGCCCTTGCCCGCCGGAAGGTCGGAGGATTGGAACGGCACGAAGAAGTCTTCGGTCGAGACCACGGGACGCGGGGTGAGGTCGCCCTCCAGCGCCGACAGCGGCAAACGGTCGTCAAAACGGGCCGGTCCCCCTGCCACATCGACCACGGTCGCGCCTTCGTTCGACAGGGCCGACCATTCCGAGACCAGTTGCCACAGCCCCACCTGCGGATCGCTGCCGCGCAGGTTCAAGACGGGCAGCCCGGCTTGATTGTCCACGGCCATCTCGCTCGCCACGCCCGAGGTGGTCACGTCCAGTTCGATGACCCCTTCGGCCCATGCACCCGATGTGCTGACCCCGTCGCCGCCAAAGGTCAGCCGCCCGGCCTCAGCGTCAAACAGCGCTGCGGCGCGGGTCGCAGCGGCCAAGGCCGCGAGGGAGTCGTTGCCCCCGATGGCCAGACGCGTATCCGCAGGGCGCAGCCCGGCGAATGCCGCCGATGTGTCGATCTCAGACGGGTCCAATTGCAAGGTCACGGAAGAAGCCGCCGTG
Source organism: Sulfitobacter faviae (assembly GCF_029870955.1). Classification (NCBI taxonomy): domain Bacteria; kingdom Pseudomonadati; phylum Pseudomonadota; class Alphaproteobacteria; order Rhodobacterales; family Roseobacteraceae; genus Sulfitobacter; species Sulfitobacter faviae. The sequence goes on from NZ_PGFQ01000001.1 coordinate 733,794, forward strand.
ATCTCAAGAAAATCCCCCGAGGCGCGTTCGTCCACGCAGACCCGATCGCTGAAAGCCCCGGAATAGGACAGGCCCACGGCGATAAACCCGCCCGACACGTCCTCGGGGCTAAGCGGGACCGGAACGCTCAGCCGCCCTGCCCCATCGGGCAACGCCTGCGAGGTCACCGGACGGCCCGCGACCGAAACCTGCAAATAGCGATCCACCTCGGTGGTGGAGGCATGTTCAAGCTCAAGCTGCAAACGGCCCGAACTCAGCGCGTCCGGGTTGGGCAGCGGAATATAGATCGTCGCATTGCCCGATAGCTGCCGGAAGGACAGACCGTTTTGAAAACCAAGCTCCGCCAGATCGAAGGTCCGCGCGATCAGCCCCTCTTGGACCTGCTCTGTGGGGGGGTCGCCGCATCCTCACCCGGGGCCGTTTGAGCGTGAACTTGAAACGGCGCCAGGGCCGCCAACAAACCGATTGCGGGATACTTCATGGATAGGCTTTCTTAAATTTTTTCAGCGGCACTGCGGGCATCGGCCAGAGCCGTTTCAATTATACGAATGTCATCGGTCGACAAGGGCGCAGAGGATTCATCGGCATCTTCAGCCACGCGCAGCCCCTTGCGCAGGCGATCTTCGATCTCGGCATATTCCAGCATCGCGGCATTGCCAGCCAGATCGTGCAGCATGCGGTGGACCTTGCGCGCCTTGGTCTCGCGCGGGTCGGCGCCATCCGTCTCGCGCAGCGCATCGGCCACGGCCTGCAACCGCTCCGGCATCCCTTCGATGAAGCGCTTTCGCGTCGCGGCGACGCGTTGTTCATATGTCTCGGTAGGTGCCACAGATCGTCCTTCGTACCCGCCCGCAAAGAAGCCCAGATAGCTCGTTTAGATTATTGTTCGAAACCTGTCAGAATTATGGCGCAATGGGCGATTTTCTAAGTTTTTAAGCGTGAATGCCCAAAATTTGAGCCGTTGAATTTAGGCAGCCGCCGCGCTGCCCGGCAAATGCGCAGCCCGCCTCACTAGCCGGCGCCTTCAGACCAAATGGAAGACGGGCGCGACATGCCGCGCCCGCCTTCTCCGATCAGCTTTCCAGCGCCGCAAGAACCGCATCGCCGGTAATCGGCAGATGACGCACCCGCGCCCCGGTGGCGTTGAAGATCGCATTGGCAATCGCCGGGGCGATGACCGTGGTGCCCGGCTCTCCAAGACCCACGGGCACTTCCGTGCTCTCGACGAAAGCGACCTCGATCTGAGGCACATCGACCATCCGCAGCGGCGTGTAAGACCCAAGGTTCAGGTCGACGACATTGCCGTCTTCGATCCGCGTGCCCTCATGCAGAGCCATGGACAGACCCCAAAGCGCCGCGCCCTCGCATTGCGCGCGCGCGCCGTCGGGGTCGACCACAGTGCCGCAATCGAAGGCCAGCCACATCTTCTCGACCGCGACGTCACCAGTTTCGGCATCCACCGCCAGTTTCACGGCGGCGGCGGTCCAAGTCGGCATGGTGCGCGATTGGCCAAAGGTGGTGGCGATCCCGATTGCCGTGCCCTCGGGCAACTCCGTCTGGCCATAGCCTGACATCTCGGCCACGCGCTGCAAAACAGCCGCTTGCCGCGATGCCCCGCCCACCGCATTGGGGGCGGAACCTGCGTTGAGACCCTCGGCCTTCAGGTGATCCAGACGGAACTGCAACGGATCGGCGCCGACTTTATGCGCCGCCTCATCCATGAAGCTTTCAACGGCGAAGTTGGTCCAGCCCGGCCCGACCGAGCGCAGCCACCCGGGGCGGAAGGTTGCATTGGCCAGATCGTTCGAGATCGCCCGCACGCGATGCGCCCCGACCGAATACCAGTGATCCGCGCCGTCGATGGCGAAGGGGTCATAGGGTTCTTCGTTGACGCCCTTGGGCATGAAGCCCGGTGCCATCACCTGCGTCGGCCAACCGGCAGCGGCGTGATGCTCCATCCCGGTGATGGCTTTGCCCTCATCGAAAGCCATGCGCAGCTTTTGCACCGAAGGCGAGCGGATGCTGTCGAACTGGGCGTCTTCCTCGCGGGAGAAGACCAGCTTCACCGGCTTGCCCACGGCCTTGGAGGCGAGCGCGGCGGGCACGATGTAGTCGCCGTTCAAACGCCGGCCAAAGCCACCGCCCAGCATATAGCTGCGCATCACGATCTTGTCGGCGGGCACCTCCAGCGCGGCGGCCAGCGTCGGCAGGATCAGTGATTGCCACTGGTTGCCTGCATGGGTCTCCCAAACGCCATCGGCGTTTTGGAAGACGGTCGCGTTCACCGGCTCCATCTGGAAGTGCAGCACGGATTGCGTGGTGTATTCGGCCTCCAGCGTCTCGGCGGCGGCATCGAAAGCGGCGCGGGTCTCAGGCTGCTCGGTATGCAGGATCGACCCGGCATCGCTGTCGATCAATTCGCGAGAGCGGGCTTGGATATCGTCTTCTGAGACATCCGCCGTCTCGCCCGCCGTCCAATCGACGCTGATCTCATAGGTGGCCATCCGCGCGGCATGGAGCGTCTTGCCCAGCACCACGACCCAGCCCGGCACCGTGCCCGAGGGATCGTCCAGCACCACAGTCTCAAGATAGCCTTTGACCTCTTTCGCGGCACTGTCATCGACTGAATTGACCTTGGAGCCATAGCGCGTCGGCGGCAGCATCGGCACGCCATAGACCATGCCATCGACCTTGGCATCCAGACCATAGATCGCCTGCCCCGTGGTTTTCGTATCCAGATCAAGCGGATGCACGTCCTGCCCCACGAGCCGCAGATCGGCGTGAGGTTTCAGCGGCAGGGCCGCCAGTTCGTCTTCGGTAAAGCTGCGGTCGAGCCCTTCGGCCACCAGATCGCCGTAGCTGATGCTCTGCGTGCCATCGGTCACGGCCCCGTCGCGCGCAGTCAGACCGGCGGGATCGACGCCCCATTTGGCCGCCGCCGCTTCGATCAGCGCGGTGCGCCCGGCGGCGCCCGCCTGACGGTAGACCGGCCAGCTTTGCCAGATCGACCAGCTGCCGCCGGTGACCATCAGGCCCCATTTCTCAGCCGTGTCGACATGGGTGATATGCACATTTTCCCAAGCGACTTCCAGCTCATCGGCCAGAATGCGGGCGATGGCGGTGCCGACGTGCTGACCCATCTCGGCGCGGATGATGTTGACGTTGACCTGACCTTCGGCGTCGATCCAGTACCACATCGACGGCTCAAAGGGCTGGCCATTGGGCGCGATCGGCGTGCCATCGGGCACGGCAGGGTTCATCGCGGCATTCGACGCCTGCGGGAAGCCAAAGGCAACGCCCGCGGCGGTCATCGACACCAGAAACCCGCGGCGGGTCATCTGCGGTTGCGCGTCGGAGCCTTTCAGGCGGGACATCAGATTAGCCATTGTCGGAGCCTCCCATTGCGGTTGCGGCGTCGCGCACGGCTTGGCGGATGCGCGGATAGGTCATGCAGCGGCAAAGGTTGCCGGTCATCACCGCGTCGATGTCTTCGTCACTGGGGTTGGGCGTGTCTTTCAACAAAGACGCCGCCTGCATGATCTGGCCCGACTGGCAGTAACCGCATTGCGGTACGCGCAGGTTGCGCCATGCTTCTTGAACCGGGTGCTTGCCCTCTTCGTCCAGCCCTTCGATCGTGGTGACCGACAGGCCCTCTACGTCTCCCAGATAGGTGATGCAAGACCGTGTCGCGGTGCCGTCGATATGCACGGTGCAAGCGCCGCATGCGCCGATGCCGCAGCCGAATTTCGTGCCGGTGAGGCCGATCTCATCACGGATCGCCCACAATAGGGGCATGTCCGGGTCTGCGTCGACAGAGATCTGCCGCCCGTTCAATTCGAATTTTATCATGAAGTGGTTGTCCCTTGGGGTATGCTTTGCCTGAGGGGAGCGCGCGTATAGCTGCCCTGATTTGAGGGGCTGTACATAGGTCCAATGGCTGGGGATGACAGCGCAAGACTGCCCTGATCACGCAATTGTCAGAAAGCTCGCGCGCGGCGCGGTCAGACGTGCTGACCGCCGTTCACCTCGATCTCGGTCCCCGAGACATAGGAGCTTTCCGCGCTGCACAGGAAATAGATCGCCCGCGCGACCTCATCAGGCTGGCCGAGGCGGCGCATGGGGATGTCGCGCACGATCTTGTCGGTGCCTTCGCTGAGGATCGCCGTCTCAACCTCACCCGGGGCGATTGCGTTCACCCGCACGCCGAGGGGGCCGAAATCATGGGCCATCTCGCGCGTCAGCGCCGCCAGCGCCGCCTTTGAGGTCGCATAGGCCGCCCCGGCAAAGGGATGCACCCGCGACCCGGCGATGGAGGTGACATTCACCACCGACCCACGCCCGGCAGAAAGCTCATCCTGAAGCCCGCGCGCCAGAACCACGGAGGCGAAGAAATTCACATGAAACACCTCGCCCCATGTCCGCAGATCGGTGTCGAGCGTGCTGAGCCGCGCGCCATCCTCGCCCTTGGGCGAGACGCCCGCGTTGTTCACCAGAGCGTGCAAAGGGTTACCGCCCAAAAGCCTTTTGACCTGCGCGACCGCCTCTATCGTCTGGTTCGGATCGCTGAGATCGACCTGCACATGGTCCTCCGCCCCACCGGGCCAAGGGCATTCGGGCGAGAACGCCTGCCGCGAGCAGCCGATCACCCGCCAGCCCTTGTCGGCGAAAGCCTTGGCCGTGGCATGGCCGATGCCCCGGCTGGCACCGGTCAGCAGCAGCGTCTTTTGATCGTGATCCACAGGTTTCATCATCTGATCCATCTTAGGCGCAGCGGCTGAGGTAGCGCCCTAATCGGTCGCCGCCAGCGCGCGTTCATAGTCCTGCCCCGGAATAGCGTCGAGCAGGCTGCGCGTATAGGCGGTATCGGGGTCGTGCAGCACTTTGCTGACCGGCCCGGCCTCAACGATCTGGCCCTTTTGCATCACGATGATCCGGTCGCAGATCCGCGCCGCGACGCGCAGGTCGTGGGTGATGAAGAGCATCGACAGATGCAGCCGGTTTTTCAACTCGGCCAGCAGGTCAAGCACCTGCGCCTGAATGGAGACGTCGAGGGCCGAGACGGCCTCATCCGCGATGATGATCGACGGGTCCAGCGCCAATGCGCGGGCGATGCCGATCCGCTGCCGTTGCCCGCCCGAGAACTCATGCGGGAAACGTTTCATCGCGCTTTCGTCCAGCCCGACCAGTTCCAGCAACTCGCGCGCCTTGGCCTTGGCCTCCTTATCCGGCGTGCCATAGGCGATGAGCCCCTCGGTCAGGATGCGCGACACCCGCGCGCGCGGGTTGAGTGACGAAAACGGGTCTTGAAAGATCATCTGCAACTTGCGCCGCTGCGCCCGCAGTTCTGGTCCCGACATCTCGGCGATGTCGACGCCGTCCATCAGGACGCGCCCCCCATCGGGATCAAGCAGCCGCACCAAACAGCGCCCGACGGTGGATTTGCCCGAGCCGGACTCCCCCACAATGCCGATGGTTTCGCCTGCATAAAGCTCGAAACTCACGTCCTGCACGGCCTTCACCACCCGACGCTTGCCAAAGAGCGTGCCAGAGCCGGTGGAGAAGGTCTTTTGCAGGCCTTCGACCTTCAATAGCGGGGTGCGTTCGACCTCTGCCGCAGCTTCGGTCTTGGTCAGCCGGGGGATCGCGTCGATAAGGGCGCGGGTATAGGGGTGCTGGGGCTTCAGCAGCACCTCTTGGGCCGGGCCAGCCTCGACGATCTCCCCCTTTTTCATGACGATCACCCGGTCGGCAATATCGGCCACCACGCCAAAGTCATGGGTGATGAAGATCACCGCCATGCCACGCTTGCGCCGCAGGTCTTCGATCAGCTTGAGGATCTGCGCCTGCGTGGTCACATCGAGCGCAGTGGTCGGCTCATCCGCGATCAGGATGTCAGGCTCCAGCGCCAAGGCCATCGCGATCATCACCCGCTGCCGCTGCCCGCCCGAAAGCTGGAAAGGATAGGCCCGGATCGCCGCTTCGGGGTCGGGAATACCCACCTCCTCCAACAGCTTGAGCGCCCGGGCGCGGCGCTCGGCCCCGGTGAGCGCGCCGTGGGCTTCGAAAACCTCGGCGATTTGCGCGCCGATCCGCATCAGCGGGTTTAATGCGCTCAGGGGCTCTTGAAAGATCATCGAAATGCGGCTGCCGCGCAGTTTCAACATCTCTTTCTCAGACAGCCCAAGGATTGCCTGCCCGTCAAAGGTGATGCTGCCCTTGTCGGGCAGAACCCCCTGCGGCAACAGCCCCATCACCGCATTGGCCGACATGGATTTGCCCGACCCGCTTTCGCCCACGATGCAAAGGATCTCCCCCGGGGCGAGGTCAAAGTTGATGTCCTTCGCGGCATAGAGCCGATCCGCCCCATGGGCAGCGCGATAGACAGGTCACGGATGCTAAGCAGGGTCATTCGGATTTCCTCGTCAATCGCGGGTTCAGCGCGTCGTTCAGACCTTCGCCAATCAAGTTCAACGCCAGCACGGTCAACAGGATCGCCATGCCCGGCAGGAAGGACAGCCACCATGCGGTGCGGATCACGGTGCGCGCAGCCCCGATCATATAGCCCCAAGACATGATGTTCGGATCGCCCAGCCCCAGAAAGGACAGCGAGCTTTCCAGCAGGATCGCCTGCGCCACCATGAGCGAGGCCAGCACGATGATCGGCGGCAGTGCGTTGGGCAGGATGTGGCGGGTGATGATCTGAAGGTTGCCGAGGCCCGACAGGCTCGCCGCCTCGACGAACTCACGGGTTCTGAGCGACAGCACCTCGCCCCGCACCAGACGCGCGACCGGGGGCCATGACACGATGGAAATCGCGATGATCACAAAGGTCAGGCTGGGCTGGAAGATCGCCAAGAGCACGATGGCGAGCGCAAAGCTCGGGATGGTCTGAAAGAACTCGGTAAAGCGCATGAGCGCGTCGTCGATCCGGCCTGCGAAATACCCCGCCACAGCCCCCACCGGCACGCCGATGGCCAGCGCCACAATGGTCGAGACCAGCCCGACCAGCAGGCTCACATAAGCGCCATGGGCAAGCCCCGCCATGACATCGCGGCCAAGCGCATCGGTGCCCAGAAGCAGCCCGTCTTGGGTGAAAGGCGGCAGGAAGGGGCGCTGCACCATTTTCCACGGGCTCTGCGGAAAGAGGATGGGCGCGAGGATGGCGGCGGCTATGACGAAGGTCAGGATGACCAAGCCGATTACCGCGCCACGGTTATAGCTGAAACGTTTCCAAAAACTCATCATGTCGTCAGCCTTATCCGCGGATCAACAATGACATAGATGACATCCGTGATCAGGTTGAACAGCAGCACCATGGCCGCCGAGATGTAGAAGACCCCGAGGATCACGTTGTAGTCCCGCTGGTTGATCGCCTCGAACATCAGCCGCCCAATGCCGGGCCATGCAAAGACGGTCTCGGTCAGGATGGCCCCGCCAAAGATTTGCCCGGCCTGAAGCCCGGCCAGCGTGATCACCGGCAAGAGCGCATTGCGCAGGATATGCCGCCGCTGGATCACGCCGCGGTTCAGCCCCTTGGCGCGGGCGGTTTTCACGAAGTCCAGCCGCGAGACTTCGAGCATCGAGGCCCGCGTCATGCGCATGTAGATCGCCGTGAAGAACAGCCCCAGCGTCGAGGCCGGCAAGATCAGATGTTTCGCCACATCCAACACATGGGCGAGGCCGGTATAGCCCGCACCGATGGTGGAATAGCCAAAGCCCGGCAACCATTCGAGCCAGACCGAGAACACCAGAGTCGCCATCAGCGCCACCCAAAAGAGCGGGGTTGCATAGAACAGCAGCGCGAAGGTCGAGATGATCGTGTCACCCCATTGCCCCTGCCGGGCAGAGGCCGCGACACCGGCGGTCACGCCCAGCACCAGCGACAGCACGAAGGCCACGCCGGTCAGCAAAAGCGTCGCGGGCAGGCGGTCGCCGATCATCTCGGCCACCGGCATCTGCTGGCGGAAGGAATAGCCAAGGTCGAGCTGCACCGCGCCTTTGATGTAAATCCACAACTGCATGTAGAGCGGCTGGTCCAAGCCGAAACGCGCCCGCAGGTCTGCAAGAAATTTCTCGTCCGCCGCCCCGGCTTCGCCCGCCATGACCGCCGCAGGGTCACCCGGTGCCGCATGGATCAGCAGGAAATTGAAGACAAGGATCGCCAGCAGGATAAACACTGCCTTGACCAACCTGCCCAATATGAAACGTATCACGCTATCCGCCCCGTGTTGTTCTGATAGATGCCCGAGCCGCCGCGGCGGCTTGGGCCATGAGCGTTGTCGCTCTTGTTACTTATCGAGCCATACGTCGCGGAAACCGTCGTTCACGCCAAAGGCGGTGTTGACCGGGTTCTTCACGTCGCAGCGGTAGATGGTGGGGAAGCCCAGCTCCAGAAGCCAGATGTTCGGCACATCCTCGACGATCGCGTCTTGGATCTCCTTATAGGCGGCCTTGCGCTCTTCCGGGCTGGCCATCAGGGCCGCTTCGGCAAAGAGCTTGTCGGTCTCGGGGTTTTGGTAGTTCGCTACATTGTTCCAAGGCGAACCGGGGGCGGCATTGTCGCCCATATAGGTCCGCGAAACGCCAAGCGCCGGATCGCCGTATTGGTAGAGATAGGTAAAGGCGAGGTCGAAGTCGCGGTCGGCAACCTTCTGGTTCCAGCCCGCCACATCCGAGGGCACGATCTCGGACTTCATGCCGATCTCGCTCAGGTTCTGTTTGACCGCCTCGGCCCAGCGCTGCCAAGTCTCACCGTAAGGCAGGCCCAAGATGCGAATGGTTTCGCCGTCATAGCTGCTCTCTTCCAGCAGGTCTTTGGCCTTTTCCGGATCATAGGAGATATCCGGCGTGTCGCCGTCATAGAAACGGGTGGAGGAGGACAGCGGGCCGGTCGAAACCTTGCCCAGACCGTTCCACAGCGCGTCCTTGGCGAACTGGCGGTCGACGCCATGCATGATCGCCTTGCGCACCTTCACATCGTCGAGCGGCTTGTTGTCGTTGTTCACCCACATCCAAGACAGCGGACCGAAATATTCCCAGCCCTTGTCGGTGATGCAGGTGTTTTCCATCGCCTGAATGCGCGCCACGTCGAAATTTTCGACCGAGCCGCCGGGCAGCACGTCGACCTTGCCGGTCTCATAGGCCACGGCGCGGGAGGCGGCGTCGGGGATCACATGGTAATAGACTTCGTCAACGTAGGGCTTCCCCTCCATATAGTAGTCTTCGTTCTTCACCAGATGGATGAAGCTGCCTTTCTCCCATTTGTCGAACTTGAAGGGGCCGGTGCCGATGGGCGTGTTGTTCGCCTCGTTATTGGCGTAATCCGTACCTTCATAGATGTGCTTTGGGATCATCGGCGCGGTGCCCGCCTCAAAGATGCCGATGAAGGGGCCGAAGGGCTGTTTGAGGTTGAAGACAACCGTGTGGTCATCAGGCGTCTCGATGCTTTCGACATGTTCCATATAGGTGCGCATCCGCGAGTGGCTCTCGCGCAGGAACTTATCCATGGAGAATTCGACATCCTCCGAAGTGAAGGGCTCACCGTCATGGAACACCACGCCCTCGCGCAGCTTGAAGGTATAGGTCCTGCCGTCTTCGGAAATCTCCCATGATTCAGCCAACTGCCCTTCGGGCTGGAGGTCGAAATCATAGCGCAGCAGGCTTTCGTAGATATCGCCGCCGACCATCTGCGTCGGGCCGTTCTGCACAAGCCCGATCATCAGGCTGGGCGGCTCGGGCTGGATCACGACGTTAAGCGTGCCGCCGGACTTCGGCTCACCATCCTGCGCGGCCAAAGGCCCGGCCAGCGCCAGCGCCAAAACGGCTGCGGTTAATTTAGTGGTTTTTAGCATGTAAATCCCCATTGGTTTTGCTGAAACTCGCCCAAGGGCAGCGTCCGATCTGACGTCGGCTTCTTGCAGTCGCTTGGGTGGTCGCCGCGCGATTGGCGGCGTCTTGATGGCTCATTCACCTGTGGTGAATGATTGGATGTATCTTATGATCCCCTCCTTTGCGTCATCGATGTCTGCGCGCATTTCCGCAGCTGCGGCTGCGGGATCGCGATTCTCACAGGCTGCAATAATTGCCTGATGATGTCGAACCAGCCCCATCTGCTCTTGCGCATAGTACCCGGCGATTAGCGGCCCCATGCGGAGCCATAGCCCGCTGAGGATGGCCAGCAGGATCGGCATCTCTGCCGCCTCTACCAGCGCGAAATGGAACTCTTGATTATACTTCACCGCCTGCGGCCAGCGCCCGGCCACCGCTGCGGCCTCGTTCCGCTCCACGATCTTTTTCAGGCGGCGGATTTCCTTGGGGCCGACCACCTCAGCGGCGTGGCCTGCGGCAAATCCCTCCAGCTCGCGCCGGATGCTCGCGATTTCAAGATACTGCGCCTCTCTCAGCACCGGCACGCGCACATCGCGCACGCTGCGCTGGACCAAAGCCTCATCCCGCAAGAGCCGCTGCACCGCGTCGCGGACCGGGGTCGAACTGGTACCCAACCGCTCTGCCAAGCCGCGAATGGTGACCTTTTCATTCGGGCGAAGCCTGCCTTCCACCAAGTCCTGACAGACCCGATCATAAATCGCATCGCCCAATGAAACTTGATTGATCTCGGCCATCGCGCCCTCATCCTTACTGGCCGACTTGCTGCCAGTTTTGATGCATGATGCATCATTTCTATTGAGCCTGCAAATTAAAACTGCAATGCTCCGCCGCAACGACATCAGACCACAGGGAATGTGATGAAAGTCTTTTTCGACGAACGCCAGCTTGGCCATGCGCCGACACATTATTTTCGGCGCGGCGCGGCGATGCCGCATCAAGAACAGCCACAACGTGCTGAAATTCTACGCGATATGTTAATCGGCGAAGGGTTTGAGATCAGCAAACCCAAAGACCACGGGCTTGCGCCGATCAAGGCGGTGCACAACCCTGACTACGTCGATTTCCTGCCCGATGCCCATGCCCGTTTCGTCGAAAGCGCGGGGCCGGATGCGCTGGCCATTCCCACCATGCACCCCGGCGTGCGGCGCGGGAAAGAGCCCAAGGACATTCACGGTCAATTGGGTTGGTGGATGACCGACACTTCGACCCCGCTGACCGAAGGGTCATGGGATGCAGCCTATTGGTCCGCCCAAACCGCCATTGAGACGGCCCAAACGGTGGCGACAGGCGCCCGCGCGGCCTATGCGCTCTGCCGTCCGCCCGGCCACCATGCGATGCGCGATTGCTCGAACGGTTTTTGCTTTTTCAACAACGCCTGTATCGCGGCAGAGCGCCTGACCCAGACCTTCAAGAAGGTCGCGCTGATCGACATCGACGTGCACACCGGCAATGGCTCGCTCGACATCCTCTATGAACGCGGCGACATCTTCTTTTGCTCGCTGCATCCCGATCCGGCCACCTACCCCACCTTCTATCTCGGCCATGCCGATGAGACGGGCGAAGGCGACGGGGCGGGCAAATCGCTGAACCTGCTGCTGGAGCAGGGTGCGAGCCAAGATGAGGTGCTGGCCCTGCTCGACAAGGGCATTGCCGCGATCCGCGATTTCGGGGCCGAGGCGCTGGTCGTCTCGCTGGGCTTTGACATGGCCGCCGACGATCCGCTGGCTGCCGTGAAGGTCTATCCCGACGGCTTTGCCGAAATGGCCCGGCGCTTGGCGGCGCTGAACCTTCCCACCGCATTGATCCAAGAGGGCGGCTACCTTGGCCCCTCCCTTGCCGATAACGCAAAATCATTTCTCACGACATTCCGCGAGGCCACAGCATGAGCAAGACACCCCAAGATATGAATGGCGCGGAAAGCGTTGTGCGCAGCCTGCATGCGGGCGGGGTGGAGGTCTGTTTCGCCAATCCCGGCACCTCCGAAATGCAATTCGTCGACGCGCTGGACCGCACCAAACTGATGCGCTGCGTTCTGGGCCTGTTCGAGGGGTGGTGACCGGCGCCGCCGATGGCTATGCGCGCATGGCCGGCAAACCAGCGGTGACCCTGCTGCACCTTGCCCCCGGTTTCGCCAATGCCGCCGCCAACCTGCACAACGCCCGCAAGGCGCGGGTGCCGATGGTCAACCTTGTGGGCGATCACGCGCTGCGGCACCAGAAATACGACGCCCCCTGTCGGCGGATGTCGAAGGCGCCTGTGCGCCCTTCAGCGATTGGGTACGTTCGGGTCGTGACGCGGGCAGCTTTGCCGCCGATGCGATGACCGCCCTCGCGGTCGCCCAAGGCAAGCCGGGCAAGGTCGCCACGCTGATCGCGCCCGCCGACATCGGCTGGGACGCGGGCGGCCAGATGGCCGAGGTCGTGCCCCCCGCGGCCCCTGCCCCGCTGGACGAAGCCGCGCTTGATGCCGCGGTCAAAGCCTTGGAAAGTGGTGAGAAGACCGTGCTTCTGGTCGGCAGCGGTGTGCTGGAGAACCAAAAGGCGATGGCCCTGCTGCACGGCATCGCGGAAAAGACCGGCGCCGATATCCTCGCCCCGACCTCGAACCGCCGGTTGGAGCGCGGACAGGGGCGGTTTGCCGTCAACAAAATCCCCTATCCGATCAACGCGGCGCTCGAATGCCTTGCCCCCTACCGCCGCGCCATCCTGATCGAGACGCCGCCGCCGGTCGCCTTTTTCGCCTACCCCGAAAAGCCGAGCCTGCTGTTGCCGGTCGATTGCCATAACGTGACGCTCGCCGCCGTCGATGCGGATGGCGCCACCGCACTGGCCGCTGTGGCGGACCGTATCGGTGCGAAACCCGCCACCCCGCGCGACCACGCGCGGCCCGCGGCACCACAGGCGGGCGGCATCAGCCTGCAAAACCTCGGCGCGGCCTTGGCCAATGCGCTGCCCGAAGACGCAATCGTGGTGGATGAGGCCGTGTCCTCCGGCGGGGCGACTTTCCCGGCGGGCGACAGTGCCGCGCCGAACACTTGGCTCGCGCTGACCGGCGGGTCGATCGGCATTGGCATTCCCCTTTCCGCCGGGGCCGCCATCGCCTGCCCCGACCGCCCGGTGATCACGCTGCAAGCCGATGGTTCGGCCATGTACACCATTCAGGCGCTCTGGACCCAAGCGCGCGAGAATTCCAACGTCACCACCATCATTCTGGCCAATCAGTCCTATGAGATCCTCAAGGGCGAGTTGCACAACGTCGGCGCCCAACCCGGCCCCGACGCGCTGAGCATGCTGAACCTCGACCGCCCGCAATTGGATTTTGTGGCCATGGCCAAGGGCATGGGCGTGCCGGGCAAACGGGTCGAAGACATTGCCGAGTTGATGCGCACCATCGAAGAGGCCGCGAAAGAGCCCGGCCCCTTCCTCATCGAAGCGATGCTGTAACCCCGAAAGGACACGCCATGCCCCTTGATCCAGACCTCAAGTCTCGCATCCTTCAGGCTGTCGAAGACGGATTTGCCGAACAGGTAAGTTTTACCCAAAAGCTCGTGCAAATGCCCTCCCTGCGCGGCCATGAACATGCGATCCAAGACCTGCTGTTTCGCAGCCTGCAAAGCCGTGGCTACGCGATGGACCGTTTCAAGATGGACCGCGCCGCGATTGAGGCGCATCCCGGCGGGTCGAAATACTCGGACGATCATTCCGACGCGCCCATCGTCGTGGGCATCCACCGCCCGCGCGATGAGCGGGGCCGCTCGCTGATCCTGCAATCGCATCTCGACGTGGTGCCCGAGGGGCTGCACGACATGTGGGACGATCCGCCCTTTTCGGCCAAGATTGACGGCGATTGGATGTATGGCCGGGGCGCGGGCGATATGAAGGCAGGGGCGGCTGCGAATATCTTTGCGCTCGACGCGCTGCGCCGCATCGGGCTGCAACCGGCGGCGACCGTCTATGTGCAATCCGTGGTCGAGGAGGAATCCACTGGCAACGGCGCTTTGCAGACTTTCCTGCAAGGCTACACCGCCGATGCGGTCTTCATCCCCGAACCCGAAGAGGAAATGCTGGTCCGCGCCAACACCGGCGTCATCTGGTTTCAGGTGCAGTTGCGCGGCGTGCCGGTCCATGTGCGCGAAATGGGCGAAGGGGCCAATGCCATTGATGCTGCCACCCGCGTCATCACAGCCCTGCGCGAGATGGAGGAGGAGTGGAACGCCGAGAAAGGCGAGCACCCGCATTTCGAAGACGAGGCCCATCCGATCAACCTCAACATCGGCAAGATCGAAGGCGGCGATTGGGCCTCATCAGTGCCGTCATGGTGCAACATCGATTGCCGCGTTTCCATCTATCCGGGCCGCAGCGCCGAGGATGCCGCGCGGGAGATCACCGAGCGGGTCAAAGCCTTCGCCCAAAGCGACAGCTTCCTGTCGAACAACCCGCCCAAGGTGGTCTTCAACGGTTTCTACGCCGAAGGCTATGTGCTGGAGCCGGGCAGCGAGGCTGAAACCGTGTTGGAACGCGCCCATGAAGAGGCCATCGGCGCGCCGCTGCAATCCTTCATGACGGCGGGCTACCTCGATACGCGGGTTTATGCGCTTTACAACAAGATCCCCGCGCTCTGCTACGGGCCAAGATCGCGCAACATTCACGGGATCAACGAATCCGTCAGCCTCAGTTCGGTCAAGAAGATCACCCAAGCCATGGCGCTCTTCATCGCCGAATGGTGCGGGACCGAAGGCACCTACCCATGACCGAGGCCGGGATCACGCTCCACGGCGGCCTGCCCCCGTTTCTCAGCGGTGTGCTGGTGGAAGAGACCGGGACCCAGACCGACCTGCTGGCACAAGACCCGCCCGCCTTTGACGCGGCCCGCGCGGCGGAGGTTGCGCTGCGTTTCTATGGTATCTCGGGGCAGATCGAACCGCTTGCCGCTGAAAAAGACGCGAATTTTCTGATCACCCTGACCACGGGCGAGCAGGCGCTCCTAAAGGTCACTAATGCCGCCGAAGACCGGGCGGTGACCGACATGCAGACCGCGGCACTGATGCATCTGGCCGCCGCCGATCCCGAACTGCCCGTGCAACGCATCTGCGCCAGCCTAAACGGCAAAGCTGCCGAGGTCGCCACCGCCGCCGATGG
Organism: Sulfitobacter faviae; assembly: GCF_029870955.1. NCBI lineage: Bacteria > Pseudomonadati > Pseudomonadota > Alphaproteobacteria > Rhodobacterales > Roseobacteraceae > Sulfitobacter > Sulfitobacter faviae. The sequence continues at coordinate 748,820 of NZ_PGFQ01000001.1, forward strand.
GCAGCCCCATGTCGTTCGCCTGATGTCCTTCCTCGGCGGCACCGTGCTCAGCAATGCGACCCCGCAGCCGGGCCTCTACCGCGCCTTGGGCGATTTTCACGCGCGGGTCACCCTTGGGCTGCGCGGCTTCTTTCACCCCGCGGGCGGGCATTTCCTGCAATGGGACATCAAACAAGCGGGCCACCTGCGCCCCCTTTTGGCGGATGTGCAGGACGCCGCGCTGCGCCAGCAGTTGCAGCATAGGCTTGACCAGTTTGACGCGGAAACCGCCCCGCGATTGCCGCATCTGCGGGCACAGATCGTGCATAATGACTTCAACCCCCATAACATTCTGGTCGACGCGCCACAGGCGCAGCATCCCGTCGGGTTGATCGACTTCGGCGATATGGTGCATACGCCGCTGGCCTGTGATTTGGCGGTGGCCTGCTCCTATCAACTCGGCCAAGGCACGGATCCGCTGGGTGCCATTTGCGAGATGGTCGCGGGCTTCGCCACACGGCTGCCGCTGGAGGCCGAAGAGGTCGCGCTTCTGCCCAGTCTGATCCGCCTGCGCCATGCCACCACCTTGGCAATCGGCGCCTCCCGCGCGCGGCGCTATCCTGAGAATGCCCCCTATATCCTGCGCAACGCCGCCGCTTCGCAACGCGGGCTGGCCGCGCTCGACCATGTGGGCGACGCCGCCGCGATCAAATCCCTGCACCATGCTGCGGGAACGGAGTGACCGATGACCATGATCAACGCCTATGACAGCGCCCAAGCCGAGGCCCTCAGCCCCGCAGACCGCGCCCTGATCGACCGCCGCGCCAAAGCGCTCGGCCCCGCCTACCGGCTGTTCTACGACCAGCCGCTGCATATCACGCGCAGCGAGGGTGTCTGGCTTTGGGATAAGGACGGGCGCAGATATCTCGATGCTTACAACAACGTCGCATCGGTCGGCCATTGCCACCCCCGCGTGGTCGAGGCGATCACCCAGCAGTTGGGCGTGCTGAACACCCACACCCGCTATCTACATGAAAACGTTGTCACTTACGCCGAACGGCTGCTCGCTACCATGCCCGAGGCGCTTGGTCATGTCATGTTCACCTGCACCGGGTCCGAGGCGAATGACATCGCCCTGCGCATCGCCCGCAGCTATACCCGGCGCGAGGGCGTCATCGTGACCCGGCTTGCCTATCACGGGCTGACCGAAGCGGTGGCCGAACTCTCCCCCTCTCTGGGCGAATTCACCCCGCGCAGCCCGCGCATCCGGCTGATCGACGCGCCCGACACGCTGCGCATCCCCGAGGCGCAGCAGGGCGCTAAACTCGCCGCCGATCTGGGCCAAGCGATTGCCGAGATGCGCGCCGATGGGATCGAGCCTGCGGCCTTCATCGTCGATACGATCTTTTCCAGTGACGGGCTGCATCCCGATCCGGCGGGGTTCCTGCAACCAGCTGTCGATCTGATCCGCGCCGAAGGGGGGCTTTTCATCGCTGACGAAGTGCAGCCCGGCTTTGCCCGCACCGGCGATGCCTTCTGGGGGTTCGAGCGCCACGGGCTGGTGCCTGACATGGTCACGATGGGCAAGCCGATGGGCAATGGCTTCCCCCTTTCCGGCACCGCGATGCGGCCAGAGCTGGTGCAAGAATTTGGCGAAAAGGCGCGGTATTTCAACACCTTTGGCGGCAATCCCGTGGCCGCCGCCGCGGGCATGGCGGTGCTCGACGTGATCGCGGATGAGGGATTGCAGGACAATGGCACAGCCGTTGGCGGCTACCTCAAGAGCGGCTTGCAAGACATCGCGAGCCGCTACCCCGAGATCGGCCATGTGCGCGGCGCGGGGCTGTTTCTGGCGGTCGAATGCGTCACCGCGCGCGAGACCAACGCCCCCGATGCCGCCCGCGCCAAATTCGTGGTCAACCATCTGCGCCAGAATGGCGTCTTGATCAGCGCCACCGGGCCGGGGGCCAATGTGCTGAAAATCCGCCCCCCGCTTGTCTTGCAGCAGGCCGAGGCGACCCTGTTCCTCGACGCGACAGAAGCCGCCTTCGCCGCCGCGCGGGCCGAGGGGGGTTAACCCTGCGGCCCTACTGCGCCTCGCGCAGAGACCGCTCCCGCGCGCGGGCCTCGGTCAGCCATTCCGGGTCCATCTGCGGGACCGATGTCAGCAGCCGCTTGGTATAGGCCTGCTTTGGATCGCCGAAGATCTCATCACGCCCGCCCTGCTCCACGATCTGGCCATTCTTAAGCACGATCACCTTATGGGCAATCGCCTCAACCGTGGCCAAGTCATGGGTGATGAACATGAAGGTCAGGTCCAGCTCGGTCTGCAAACGCACCAAAAGCCGCAGGATCCCTTCGGCCACCAATTGGTCCAGCGCGCTGGTGACCTCGTCACAGATGATGAACTCCGGCTCGGCTGCCAGCGCCCGCGCGATGCCCACGCGCTGCTTCTGCCCGCCCGAGAGTTCGCTGGGTTTGCGGTCAAGGAAAGCGCGGTCGAGGTCGACCAGATCCATCAGTTCCGCCACCCGCGCCTGAAGCTCTTGCCCCCTGCGGCCCGTGAACTTGCGCACCGGGCGGGCCAAAATCTCGCGGATACTGTGGCGCGGGTTCAGCGAGGTATCCGCCGATTGATAGATCATCTGGATATTGCGCAGCGTCTCAGCCCCGCGTTTGGCCAGTTGCGGCTCAAGCGGCGCGTCGTTCCAGAAAAACTGCCCGGCGACGGGGGGCAACAGCCCTGCGATGACCCGGGCGAGGGTTGATTTACCCGACCCGCTTTCTCCGACGACGGCAGTGGTCTGGCCGCGCGGAAAGGTGAAGTTGAGGTTGTCCAGCACCGTCATCGGCCCATAGGCCGCCGAAACCCCCTCGCAGCGGATCAGCGCCGGAGCCTCCCCCGCCTTAGCGTCCGGGCGGCGGAAGGAGCGCACGGCCCAGAGCGAGCGGGTATAGTCCTCTTGCGGGGCGTCGAGCATGGTCTTGGTCGGCGCGGTCTCCACCGCCGCGCCATCCTTCATCACGCAGATGCGGTCGGCCATCTGGCTCACCACCGCCAGATCATGGGTGATATAGATCGCCGCCGTGTCATATTGCTCGACGATATCGCGGATCGCGCCCAGCACTTCGATCTGGGTGGTCACGTCCAAAGCGGTCGTCGGCTCGTCAAAGATGATCAGGTCGGGGCGACAGGCCATGGCCATCGCCGTCATCGCCCGCTGCAACTGGCCGCCCGACACTTGGTGCGGGTAGCGAAAGCCGATCTCTTCGGGGTTGGGCAATTGCATCTGACGGTAGAGCGCGACGGCGTCCTGCTCTGCCGCCGCGCGGCCCGAGACACCGTGTAGACGCGGCGCTTCGGTATATTGGTCGATCAGCGTCTTGGCGGGGTTAAAGCTTGCCGCCGCAGACTGGGCGACATAGGCGATGCGCTTGCCATGCAACCGGCGCAATTGCCCGCGCCCCATGCCGATCAATTCGGTGCCGTCGAATTCGACGCTGCCCCGGCAAAGCGCACCCCGTCGCGGACATAGCCCATCGCCGCCAAGCCAGCGGAGCTTTTGCCCGCCCCGCTCTCGCCGACAAGACCCAGCACTTCACCCCGGTCCAGTTCCAGATCGAGCCCTTTGATGATCACATTGGGCCGCGCGCGGCTGCCTGCCTCAAGCCGGAGACCGCGAATGTTCAGAAGATTTCCCATAAGCTTGGCCCCTGCTTGGTTAACTTTTCAGACCGCTGGCGCGGTGCAGCATCCAATCGACGATCAGGTTGATCGCAACGGTCAACAAGGCGATGGCGGCCGCCGGGATCAGCGGCGTGATATCGCCAAAGCTGATCAGGGTGGCGTTCTCCTTTACCATCGATCCCCAATCCGCCGTGGGCGGCTGAATCCCGATGCCAAGAAAGGACAGCGCCGCGATAAAGAGAAACACAAAGCAAAAGCGCACGCCAAATTCAGCGATCAGGGTGGACCAAATGTTGGGCAATATCTCGCGCCGCAGCAGCCACGGCGTGCGCTCTCCGCGCAGCTTGGCGGCCTCGACAAAATCAAGCCCGACGACATTCATCGCCGCCGCGCGCGACAGGCGATAGACCGGCGCCACATAGATCACCGCGATCACCCCGACCATATTGGGGATCGAGGGGCCGACAATGGCCAAGAGCATCAGCGCCAAGATCAGCGGCGGCACGGCCATCAACACATCGACGAGCCGCGACAGGACTTCATCCAGCCAGCCGCCTTTGAGCGCGGCCAGCATCCCCAGCGTGGCCCCGACCGAAAAGGAAATGGCCGTGGTCAGCAGCGCCAGCCCAACCGTATTGCGCGCGCCAAAGATCATGCGTGACAGCATATCGCGGCCCAGATTGTCGGTGCCGAGCGGATGCGCGCCACTCCACGGCAGATAGGCGTCGCCCACCACCTCCGTCTCGCCATAGGGCGCGATCCACGGGGCGAAAAGTCCGGTGATCGCCACGAGGACCAGCACCACCATGCCAAAGATCGCCGAAGGAGGCGCGGATTTCAGCAAAGATTTCATCGTTATCTCCCGTGCCGCAGACGCGGGTTGGACATGATCGAGATGATGTCGGCCAGAACGTTCAGCGTGATATAGACAGCGGCAAAGAACAGCCCCACCGCCTGCACCACCGGGAAATCCCGGCTGGAAACCGCATCGACCAGTAACTGGCCCAGACCGGGGTAGGAAAAGACGACCTCAACCACCACCACGCCGACCACCAGATAGGCAAGGTTCAGCGCCACCACATTGACGATCGGCGCCAGCGCGTTGGGCAGCGCGTGTTGCAGAATGATGCGCCAGCGCGGCACGCCCTTGAGGCGGGCCATCTCGATATAGGGCGAGGCCAGCACGTTGATGATGGCCGCCCGCGTCATCCGCATCATATGCGCCACGACCACAAGAATAAGCGTCAGCGCGGGCAGAAAGCTGCGATAGAGCGCGTCCCACAGCCCCGTGGCGCTGTCGATCCGTGCCAGCGTCGGAAAGACGCCCGCCTTGATCGACAGAAACAGGATCAGGACATAGCCTACGAAAAACTCGGGCATGGAGATGGCGGAAAGCGCGGTCAGGTTGACGCCGCGGTCAAACAGCGTGTTGCGCCACAGCGCCGCCAGCAGCCCAAGGATCACCGCCAGCGGGGCGGCGATAACGGCGGCATAGACGGCCAGAAACATGGTATTGGCAAGCCGCGGGCCCAAAAGCTCAGACACCTCGCGCCCCGAAGCCAAAGAGGTGCCGAAATCACCGCGCAGCACACCGCCAAGCCAATCGAAATACCGAAGATGCGCAGGCTGATCGAGGCCAAGCTCGGCGCGAAAGGCCGCGAGGGTCGATTCAGTCGCCGATTGGCCAAGGATCTGCTGCGCCAGATCACCGGGCAAAAGTTCGATGCCAACGAACATGAGGGCGGATACGACAAAGAGGGTCAGAATGCCGAGGGACACTCGGCCGATAACAAGCTTCTGAAGCCGGGACATTTTAAGGTTTTCTCCGGCCCGGGGCGGGCCATTGGTGCGGGAAACGGACGGCCCTTGGGGGCCGCCCGCGTGAAGCTGTGGCTTAGGACATCCACCAGCGTTCGATGAAGCGCTGGCTGTCGAGATCCCACATCTCGGACACTTCCTCGGGCATCTGAACGCTTTCGCTCATGGCCGAGACATATTGACCAAAGGCCGGGATCAGCGCGCCGCCCTGCTCTTTCACGATCTTCTGCATCTCGCCGTACATCTCGGCGCGGCGGGTCTGGTCCAGCTCAGGCCGGGCCTGCAACAGCAGCTCATTGAAGCGCTCGTTGTCCCATTTGGTCTCGTTCCACTCCGCATCGGCGGCATAGCCGGTCGAGAACATGAGGTCAGGCGTCGGACGGCCACCCCAATAGGAACAGCAGAAGGGCTTTTGCAGCCAGACGTTCGACCAATAGCCGTCATCCGGCTCGCGCTTCACTTCGATGTTCAAGCCAGCAGGCCGCGCGCTTTCGGCAAAGAGCACAGAGGCATCCACCGCCCCGTTGAACGCTGCATCCGAGGTCGAGAGCGTCACGTCGAGGCTTTCCAGCCCCGCCTGTTTCAGATGGTACTTCGCCCGCTCCGGATCATAGGTGATCTGCTCCAGATCGTCGTTGTAATAGGGCATGGAGCGCGAGATTGGTTGGTCGTTGCCCACGGTGCCATAGCCACGCAGAACCTTTTCGATCATGTCTTCGCGGTTGATGCCGTATTTCAGCGCCATCCGCACGTTCAGATCATCGAAGGGCGCCGTGTTGGTCTGCATCGGCATGATGTAATGCAGCGTGCCGTCTTGGGTGTGGATCTTCACGTTGGGCGCGCGGCCCAGAAGGTTGATGGTTTTGAGGTCGGGCCGGTCGATCAGGTCGACCTCACCGGTCATCAGCGCGTTCATCCGGGCCGCCGGGTCGCCGACTTTCAGGATCACGACCTTGTCGAAATGCGCGCGGCCTTCTTTCCAGTAGTCATCGCGGCGCGAGAGTTCGACCCGCACGCCCGGCTCGAAGACATCGATCACATAGCCGCCGGTGCCGATGCGGCTGTTGGGGTCAATCGTGCCATCGCCCGTGTCTTGGCGAATGCCGAGGTGGTAATCATTGAAGATGAACGGGAAGTCCGCGTTGCCCGCGGCCAGTTCAAAGATCACGACCTTATCGCCATCGGCGCGGATATCGGTGATCTGCTCAAGCAGCGGTTTGATACCGGATTTGGACTCGGGCCCCATGTGGTGACGGATCGAAGCGATCACGTCATTCGCCGTGGCCGTCTTGCCGTCCGAGAATTGCGCATTGTCGCGCAGGCGGAAGGTCCATGTGGCCGCATCGCTGCTGGCCTCAAAGCTCTCGGCAAGGTCGGGCTGGGCGGTGCCATCGGGGGCGATTTCGGTCAATGTGTTGAAGACCGCATAGCCGCTGGCGAACATGAAGTCATTGTTGAAGGTCGCAGGATCAAGGCTGTCGGAAGTGGAGCCTTGGGTAAAGCCCACCCGCAGGGTGCCGCCCTTCTTGGGTTGCGCCTGTGCCCGCGCTCCGCGTGGCAGGATCAGCCCTGCCCCCACGGCGGCGGCGGTCCCGGCTAGAAAGCTGCGACGGCTCGGGCCGGTTTGACGGTTTGTGAAATTGGTCATTGTATCCCCCTTTGTTTGTTTTCTTGCTCGAACGCTCTGACAAAGCGCTCGGCGTCTTGCAGCGGTGCCGCGTCATTGGCCGCCGCACTCGCACTGGCATGGGCGCTTTGCCCAGCCGCAGGCGCTGTCGAAACACGCGGCCAAAGGATGGCGCGCGCCCCTCTGCGCTGCGATCCGTCGCGGCATTTCGCCCGCCGCAACGATCTTGGCCATAGGCATAGCCGGTTCCGACACCGGGGTATAGATACCCCGGTCGCCTGTCGCGAAGTTACGTTACGGCTAGTGATGTTTTACGGGAAGATCAAGATGTTGAGGGGTGGCGGGTGGGGCAGCTCAGCCGCCACCCCCTGCTGCGTGCCCTGAAAACCTTTGGTTGGTCGGCGCATAAAGCCGCCGCAAAATTCCTTTGGCTTTGGTCGTCTGCGCACCCCAGGCAGTGTCGACAGCCTCGCAAATGCCAGTGACTGTAAGGTTCGTCGCGCGGGCGGTCGATGGTCACCCTGCGCCCGCCGACGGCATAGCCTCCGAAATGCGCGGGCTTCGCGCCGCGCCCGGGTGCAGAAACAGGCGCTCCAAGGATGCGCCCCCAATCCACGCCTCCGACGAAAATTAACCGAGCGGGCCGCGGGGGTGAGGTTGACCGTTACAGAAACCTTTCGGGTAACCGCCGGTTATCCCCCTGCGATCCGGCTCAAAGGAATAATGTGATGACGCCCCGCAAAGCTACGCCGCATGGTGCCAAAGGCGTGGACAATCCAATTGGTTTGAAAATTTTAATCCCCCTCGCTGCCCTGAGCCTGCTCGCCGCTTGCGACGACCTGCGGTTCCCTCGGGATGTGGAAGAAACCCTCGAAACCGTTCTTTCCGAGCAGAAAATGACCGTGGCGGTATCGGAAAACCCGCCATGGGTCGTGCTGGCAGACGGCCAACCGCCACAGGGGGTCGAAGCCGACCTGACCCGCGCCTTCGCCGAAGCCTTGGGGGTGGCCATCGAGTGGAAACACCTCGGCGCCTTCGCGGCGTTGGAGGGGGTGGAGAAGGGTGACATCGACCTTGCCATTGGGGGTTTCACCCGCAAGGACGTGACCCCGGTAAAAGGGGCCGCGCCGAGCTACGCCTATTTCGAGGAGTCCTTCGTCATCGGCAGCCGGGGGCCAGACGCCTTGGCCGATGACATCGAAGGCCAACGCGTTTTCGTACCGCCCCACCTGCCTCTTGCCGCGCTGGTTGAAAAGGAAGGTGGCATTCCGGTGGATCATTGGGCGGAAGGCCTCAACCTCGCCGCTCTCCCGCACTGGAAACTTGAGGAGAAAGACCTTACCGCCACCGAAACCACGCTACAGCGGGCACAGCATGTCTTTGCCGTGCAGCAGGGCGAAAACGCTTGGCTGATGGAGATCGAAGGCTTCCTTCGAGATGAGGCCGGAACCATCGGGGCGCGTCTGCGCGCATCTGCCCCATGACCCGCTCCATCCGCACCATGCCCGAAGCGCAGAAAAAAGCGCTGCACCGCGCGCGCTGGCTTGAGGTCATCTGGATCGCGGTCTTAGGGTCGATCGTGGCGGCAATCTATTTTGCAGTGGGCAGCAGCCAAGCGATGAAAACCGCATGGATCGAAGACCTGCTCAGCTTTGTGCCGCCCATCGCCTTTCTCGTTGGCTCATGGATCGAGGGATGGAAGCCCAACCGCCGTTTCCCACTGGGCTATATCCGTGTCACATCAATCGCTTATCTGATCGGCGCCGTGTCGCTCGGCGGGGTCGGGATCTTTCTTATCGTCGACTCTTCCATCGCGCTCATCAAACAGGAGCACCCCACCATCGGCAGTGTCGAGTTTTTCGGCACCACCATTTGGTTCGGCTGGGTGATGATCGCGGCGCTGGCCTATAGCGTCGTGATGCCGGTCATTTTCGGCCATTTAAAAATGAAACCCGCCAAGATGCTCCATGACAAGACGCTTTATGCCGATGCCATGATGAACAAGGCGGATTGGATGACAGGGCTTGCCGGGATCGTGGGCATCCTCGGGATCGGGATGGGCTGGTGGTGGGCCGACGCGGTCGCGGCCATCGTGATCGCCTTGGACGTGCTGCATGACGGTTTCAAACACACCGGCGCGGCGATCCGGGACCTCAGCGATGAGATGCCGCGCACGATTGAAGATAAGGATTTCGACCCGCTGATCGGAGAGGTGCAGAATACTTTCAACGCGCTGCCGTGGGTCCGCGAAAGCCGCCTGCGCCTGCGCGAAGAAGGGCGTTTTCTGACCGGCACGATCTATGTCGTGGCGCATGAAAACGGCGCTACGCCCGAGAGGGTCGAAGCGGCGGAGGCCGAATTGCTCGACCTGCATTGGCGCATTCACGACATCTCGATCATGCCGCGAACTAAGATTGCAGGGTCGGTCACGATTGAAGGCGCGGATGACGGCACTCTGCCGTTGCGTTCTGGCGCTCGGCGGCGTCCGGTGGGGTGACCGGGGGCGGATCGCGTCAGATTTAAAGCTGACCTACAGACACGCCCCCGCATCGACTTTGCCCCGCGCCATCGCACGCGGGGCAACATTCATCTGGCTTATGCGCCGACCAACGTGCCGCCGTTCGGATGCAGCACCTGGCCGCTCATATAAGATGAGTCCTCGCAGGCGAGGAACAGCAGTGACGGGGCCACCTCATTCGGCTGACCGGGGCGGCCAAGGGGGGTGTTTTCGCCAAATTCCTCAACCTTATCCGCCGGGAAGGAGGCCGGGATCAGCGGCGTCCAAATCGGCCCCGGGGCCACGCCGTTGACCAAAATACCCTTGGGCGCCAGCTTGCTCGCCATCGCCCGCAGGAAGGACAGGATCGCCCCTTTGGTCGATGCATAGTCGAGCAGTAGGTCCTGCCCCTTATAGGCGGTGATCGAAGTGACACAGATGATCCGCGCGCCCTTTTTCAGATGCGGCAGCGTCGCCTGCGTCATCAGGATCATGCCGATGATATTGGTGCGGAACGTGCGTTCGATCTGCGCTTCTTCGATGTCTTCGAGGCTTTCCTGCGCGTGCTGTTCGCCCGCGTCATTGACGAGAATGTCAATCTTGCCAAAGCTCTCCTTCGTGCGGCTTACGGCATCTTTGCAAAAAGCTTTCTCACCGACATCGCCCTCCAGCAACAGCGTTTCAATGCGCCCGATTGCGGCTTGCCTGAACAGCCTGTTCGCGGGGCGGCCAAGTCGATCGGATGTAGGCGAGGATGTCCCAGATATCCTCGTCCGACAGAACCTCTTCGAAGGCGGGCATGCCGCTGGCAAAATCATTGATGCCGCGCGCGGCCAAAGCGGCTTGGCCTCCGAATTTGGTATATTCGCACAGCAGCGTGTTGTCGTGGTGCCAGGTGTGGCCGGTGGCGTCATGGGGCGGCGCGGGCAGGATGCCGTTCTCGTTCGGGGTGCCCCAGTCGGGCTGGCCTTCCAGGTCGGCCCCGTGACAGGCGGCGCAGGTCTCGGCATAGAGCCTGCGACCAGCCTTGATATCGCGCCCCTCAAGTTCGTGGTTCGCCTGCGCTGTGGTCGCCCAAAGGAGGGCAAAGATAAGATATCGCATCATGTGACCTTCACCCATGTCCGCATGCCCCGATCGCGTGGCTCAGCATGTGGCAATGGATCAGCCAGCGGCCCGGATTGTCGAAGACACAAAGCACATCGCGGCTTTCGCGGGCTGCGACCAAAGTCGTATCACGCAGATCACCAAGGCTGCCATCGGCGGCGACTTCGTAAAAATGGTGGCCATGCAGATGGATGCCATGCGGGAAAGCGGTGTCATTCGCTAGGGTGATCCGCACGGTCTCCCCGCGCTCTATGGTGGCGAAAGGGTCCGGCGGCAGGTCCGAGACATCGTTGAAGGACCAGATATTCGCGCCGCCGTGATGCCCGCCCATCGCGCCGCCCATCATGGTCAGCCTAAGATGCTGCGCGGGGCTGCCGGGCGCCGGGAGGTTCGGGGCCGTGAGCGTGGGCAGAGGTCCGGCCTTGCGGTCGGTATTCTCGCCAGAAACACTCAGATCGGCCAAACGGTAGGCCCCTTGGCCGGTCTGCATGTCGAAGCCGACCGGGCCCGTAATATCGACGATCAAATCGGCCCGCTGGGCGGGGGCCAGCACTAGGTCGGACAGGTCGCGCGGCTGGTTCAGCGCCATACCGTCCAAAGCCACCACCGCCCCGAGACCCCGGACAGCATCAGCGGAAAGATCCGGTTGGTCGCCGCATTGATCAGGCGCAGGCGCACACGGTCGCCCTGCCGGACCTCATCCCGCGACAGGAAGGCGCGGGCGAAGTTCCCCATATAGCCCGCATGCGCGACGCTATGCATATCCGTGAACTCATCGACGAGGCTGCCATCTTCGTTAAGGATCCAGTCCGACAGGATCACGGTCACGTCGTGATCCACATCGACCGGCACGTCGTCTTCGACGATCAACGGCCCCATGAGGCCGCGAGCGACCTGCTCTTGTGAAATGTAGTGCGAATGATACCAATAGGTTCCCGCATCGGGCGGCACAAAGCTGTAGATTTTACTGTCGCCGGGGTTGATCAAGTCTTGGGTCAAGACCGGCACACCGTCCATTCGGTTCTCCAGCCGAATGCCATGCCAGTGAACCGCTGTGCCCTCTTCCAAAGCATTCTCGACCTTGATCGAAGCCTGCGCGCCGCGTTTGAGCCGAAGCTCGGGGCCGGGCGTCGAGCCGTTGAAGCCGAGCATCGCGGTGGTGCCTTCGCCCTCGGGCAGGATCTGTTGGGTCACGCTCTGGGCCTTGAGCGTCAAAGGCGGCGTGCCGGCAAAGCTTGGGCGCGGCAGGACCATCGCGGCTGAAGCGCTGGCGAGGAAGTGTCTTCTGTTCATGTCATGCCTTATCGGGATGGTTGAGATTCATGCTGCTGTCGATGCGCGGGCCGCCGGGGTTCAGACAAAGGTACTGGCTGCGCAAGCCGTTTCCAACTCGGGTGCGAGGTGAACCGCCGATGCGCGCAATCTGGCTCAGGGGACTGTGCCGAACCATTCGGGTCATACCCTCTCTGACAAGGGGGCACGGCCCCCCCATGACCTTCAAAAGGAAGCTTCCCGAGGCGGTGATCATAAGAAACCCGTGAAAGGCTTCGATGCCGGTAAGAAAACGCAAATGCCCTGCGGGGCTCAGGTCTCCGCGACCCAGCGTGGTGAAGTTGACCAGCGAGAAATAGAAATAGTCCATCAATGTGATCGGCTTGTCCGCCGGGCCGGACGCGTTCAGCACGCCGATCTGCAGCCCCTGCACGGCCCAGAGAAAGAAGAGCGTATAGAAGAAAGCCTCGATCACATGCGCGATCGTGATCGCCCCCACCGCGAGGCCCAAATTCTGGCCATGTGCCTCCGCACGGCGCCGGGTGATCGTGTCGGAGACCCTTTTGAGGACGAAATAATGAATTGCCGTGCAGATTGTTACGACCAGGACTGACAAAAGCATTGCTTGGATCATGAGGGGAGCACCTCTCTTCGTAGGGTCATGTCATGCCACAGCGGCAATTTTGGCACCTTTTGTTGGTGCAGGTCGCTGCGGGTCCTCGGGAAGCAGGACGTCATCCATCAGGTCCTCGATGAATGTGCTCAGCAACTGCGTGCGGCCCGTGACCGCGGCCTTGCGGTAGATCGCGTTTGTCTGCGCCTTGATCGTTCCCTCGGAAGTGCCGCGCAATTCCGCGATGTCGCGGGTGCTGAGGCCTTTGACCAGAAAGACGGCGACATCCCGCTCTGCCGGGGTCAGCCGCCAATCGGTGAAATGCTGAGACATCACGATTGAAAATTCAGAGGTGCATCTGCGCATCTTCTCTTCGGCAAGCCGCGCCCGTTGCAAACTGGTTCGAAGCGCGATCCAGCCGAGCGCCACGCCGAGGTTCAGGCCGATGGCCAAGACGGTTTGCTGGTACTCATGGCTCTGCCAGATCAAAAAATCAGGCTCCATGCCGATGGCGTCCAACAAAAAGCAGACGGTAAAGAAGATTGCCACGACGGCCTGAAGCGCCGCGATGGCCCAAAGGGCGATGGTTCCACGCGTTTTCATAGCTCAATATGCCTTATTGTTGTGGTGGAATGCAGGGCCGACCTAAACGACCGGCCCTGCAAGACGCGCTTACTTCATCGCCGTGACGGTCAGCTTTCCTTTGACACGGTCGGCTACGAATTCGATGTTCTGGCCTTCCTTCATCTTGGCGATCAGCGCTTCATCGGCTTTGAACACCATCGTCATCGACGGCATGTCGAGGTTTTCCAACGGGCCGTGTATAATCGTGACTTTTTTGCCCTTGGTGTCGATCTTTTTGACCTTGCCGGTGGAATAGACCAGCGGCGCCTCGGCGGCCGCATCGGACGGCGCCACGGTAAGCGGGCCGTGCATGCCGGATTCGTAGTGGCCGGGGATCAGGCAGGCGAATTCAAACGCGCCTTCGTTCGCGAAGGTCCAGATCACCTCACCCTCCATACCGGGGTCGAGGCGGACGGAGTTCGGGTCGTCATGCTCCATGTCCATCTTGGCCATGGCTTCCTTATGTTTGGCGTTGCCCTCCATCGTGTCGATGACGAACTCATGCTCGATCTCGCCCTTGTTGGTGACGGCGAAGCGGATGGTCTCGCCCTTTTGGATGTCGAACTCGGCCGGCTCGAAGATCATCTCGCCGTCATCGGTTTCGCGCATGATAACGTCGATGGTGCGGTCGACGGCCTCGCCTTTGGCGGGCATGCCGATGGCCATTTCTTCGTGCATGTCGCCATGGCCTTCATCGCCGTGGCCGCCGACGTGGGTGCCGGCGGCAAAGGCGGGGACGCTTATCAGAAGGCTAAGGGCGGTTGAAAGAAGAAGTTTGTTCATGTGGTTTCCTGTATCCTTTGGTTGTCGTTGCAGTCCGAGGGCCGCTTAGCCCTCGGAGGTCGGTTTCGGCGTGATCTGGGTTTTCGCACTGTGGTTCTGCGCAAAGTCAGGCAGTTCGCCCGTCCATTCATACGCCTCGGTGCCGGGCGGGTTTTCGTACCAGCCGGGGTCTTCGTAATCGTCCGCGTCGATGCCCTCGCGCACCTTCACGACCGAGAACATGCCGCCCATCTCCAGCGGACCATGCGGCCCCCAACCGGCCATCATCGGCACGGTGTTGTCGGGCAGCGGCATCGACATTTCGCCCATATCCGCCATGCCCGCCGTGCCCATGGGCATGAATTCGGGCTGCACCCTGCGGACCTGCCGGGTCATCTGGGTGCTGTTGGTGCCGATGAGCGTGGGCACGTCGTGCCCCATCGCATTCATCGTGTGATGCGACTTGTGGCAGTGGATCGCCCAGTCACCCAGATGGTCGGCCACGAACTCATAGGCGCGCATGGCGCCCACGGGGATGTCGATCGAAACCTCGGGCCATTGCGCCGATTCCGGCACCCAGCCGCCATCGGTGCAGGTGACCTTGAAGTCGTAGCCATGCATGTGGATTGGGTGGTTGGTCATCGTCAGGTTGCCGACGCGCACGCGCACCCTGTCGCCCCGGTTGACCACCAGCGGGTCGATGTCCGGGAAGATGCGGCTGTTCCAGGTCCAGAGGTTGAAATCCGTCATTGTCATGATTTTCGGGATGTAGGTGCCCGGGTCGATGTCGAAGGCATTGAGCATGATCAGGAAGTCCCGATCCACGCGCATGAAGTCCGGATCTTTGGGGTGGACCACGAACATGCCCATCATGCCCATGGCCATCTGCACCATCTCATCGCCGTGCGGGTGATACATGAAGGTGCCCGATTTGGTCAGGTCGAACTCATAGACAAAGGTCTTGCCCGGCGGGATGCCGGGATGGCTGAGCCCGCCAACGCCGTCCATCCCCGAGGGCAGGATCAGCCCGTGCCAATGGATCGTCGTATGTTCGGGCAAGCGGTTGGTGACATAGATGCGCACCCGGTCGCCCTCGACCGCCTCGATGGTCGGGCCGGTCGATTGGCCGTTGTAGCCCCAGAGCCGCGCGACCATCCCATCGGCCAGCTCCCGCTCGACCGGTTCGGCGACGAGGTGGAACTCCTTCACGCCGTTGTTCATCCGGTGCGGCAGGGTCCAGCCGTTGAGTGTGACCACGGGGTTGTAATCCGGCCCCGAGGTGGGGCGGGTCGGGGCTTGGGTCGCCGCGCTGTCCATGACAGCGGCCTCGGGCAAGCCCATGTTGAGGGTCTGGCCCCAAGCTTTGGAGGACACGAGCGTTGCACCCGCAGCGCCGGCCCCCAGCAGTTGACGTCTGTTCATCATCTGATTGCTTCCTTGTCTCAATGTCCAGCGCCGCCACCGGCGGCGATTTGGGTCTCTCCTTCGGCACCCGCGCCGCCGCTACCGCCGCCGTAGATCGCGGCCGTCAGCCCGGCCGAGGCCAGCCAGAAGTCACGTTTGGCGCTGGATGCCTCAAGCTGGCTCGCGATCTTCTCGCGGGCGTCGTTGAGTAGGTCGAAGGTGCTGGTGATCATGCCGTTGTTGCTGAGCAGCGCCTCATCATCAATCGTGCGGCGCAGGGGCAGCACGACATCCGCGTAATGCCGGGCGATCTGATGGCTTGAGCGGTAGGCCGTGGCCGCCGCCCGCGCTTCGGAGCGCACATTCACCGCGCGTTCCGCGAGGACATTGGCGGCTCGAAGATAGCCTAGCTCAGCCTTGCGCAGCCGTGCCTTGCCACTGTCGAAGATCGGAATGACGAACTCGAACTCGACCTGCGGGGAGGCGCTGGTCTCGATTTCGCCATTCTCCTCCTCGCGCTCGATTTCCAACCCGGCGATGACTTCGAGATCGGTCAACGTGCGGGTGGCATCGGTCAAGCCATAGGCTTTCGCCGTGGCGGCGAGCCCCAGCCGTGCGACTTCGAGGTCGACCCGGTTGGCCAGCGCCAGCCGCTCGATGCCCCCGTGGCCCCTGACCGTATTCGGCACGCGCGGCAGGGCATCGGGAACGTAATAGGCCACGTCCTGCCCCCAGAGCCCCATGAGACGGGTCAGTTGCTCTTTGGCCAATTGCGCATCCAGCCGCGCCTGTGCCAATCGCCCCGCCATTTCTGCATTGAACGCCTGCTCGCGGGCCTGCGCGGCTTTGTTGAGCGCGCCGGTCTTGCCCAATTGCTGCGCCAGTTCCGCCGAGGCATCGGTGGTGACCGAGGCCCGTTTCAGGTAGCTGACCGTCTCGAAGGCGGCGACGGCATTGATCCAAGCCTCCCGCGTCTCATTGGCCAGAGCCAGCGTATCGCTCACCGCCTGCATCTGGGCGTGCTGGAACTCTGCCTCGGCTACCGCGATACGCTGTTTGCGGGTGCGGGCATCCAGCAGGTTCACGGCAATCATGCTTTCTAAAGCACGATACAGTCCCACCTCGGGCGCACCGATGCCCAATAGACCGATGGACACGACCGGGTTCTCAGGCGTGGACTGTTGCCATACCTCTGCCGCCGATAGGCCGATCTGCGCATAGGACGCCTGAAGCCCTTTGTTGTTCAAAAGCGCGACCTGCACGGCGGTTTCGGCATTGATGGTTTTGCCCTGCACCATGGCGCGCACCTGTTTGGAGGTGGCCGCGGTCTCGGCCTGCGACTGTGCCCATACGGTGCGCTTGCCGATGGCTTTGGAGGTGCGCGCCTCGACAGTGGCAAAGCCAGCATCACGGGCCGAGAAACTTACCGGCAGGTCGGTTGTCGTGCAGGCGCCCAGGATCAGCGGAGTGATGACGGCGGCGGTTTTCAATTTCCAGCGCATCAGTGGTTCATCCCCTGCATCGGGGCCTGTTCGGCATTGAGCCGCCGCCAGTCGAGCGGCGCGACAACGCCGCGGCGCCGGTAGCCCGCGAAGGGCTGCTCGGCGGTCGGCGCAACGCTGCCGCGCGCGCTATTGTCGGCGGCGGTCATGGCGGCGACATTGGGCAGCGGCGTGGGGTGCTGAACATAGGCGGCGGTGACGTCAGGAAGGGGCGGAAGCGCCGTGGCACATGCGCCAAGGGTCAGGGACATGGTCCCTGCGATCAGTGGTCGTTTCATTGGTATTTGCCTGAGAATGAGGTGATCTAACCCGCAGCAGCACACTGCGGATGGGAAGGCCGTCTTCGGGCCGGGATCAACTCAGACGCGCGGCGGGCGCAACTGGCGGGAAGGCTGGCCCGAAACGACGGACCGGGAAACGCGGGTGAATTGGACGGACCGCAGATCGGAAATCCTGGAATTCTGCGAGGCATTGAGCGCTGCCGTAAGGCAGATGCCCCCGCAGCAAGGTTCGCCGTCGAGTTCCTCTGACAGGTCCAGATGCTCGGATTGCGCCACGTCTTGCTGCGCCGCAGGCGCTGCCGCCTCATGATCGTCAGAGTGATGCAGCGCTTGCGCGCTGTCATGCATGCCGCTTTGGGCATGTACCGATGAGGGCGGCAGCAGCAACAAACCACAGGCCAAAATCACGCCAAGCAGGGCGCGACAGAGGTATGATATGTTTGCCAAAGGACGCATGGGAAATAGGAGTGTCCCATGTGGCCAAGTCTGTCAACGCGTCCAGCGCTGGAAGGATGGCAATTAAATTCTCAGGCCCCTCTACCACGGCAGAGGACCTAAGGGGGGGAGGCCCGGCCAACTTGACCTGCCTCCCCCTGAACCCGTTATATCTCGCTCCTGCAGTCCAAGAACCCGCGGTAGCCAACGGTCAGTCCACGGTCGAGGTGGAATTTTAACTCGGCTTCCGAGCGGCTCAGGTCGCCGTCCGTATCGGTCCACTCCGCCCCGGCGAGGGGACAACGGTTACGTCGACGCCATCAGCGGTGAAGCCCGCACCATCGGCAAGGGCGGCTTGGTCAATGGTCTCATTGGATTGCATTTCGATCAAGGTGCCGGACAGTTTAATGCCCCCGGTGGTGCCCGCCATCACGAGGCTCGGATCGCCTTCGTTGGTGCGGCTGAACTGACAGGTGGCCTCAGCGCCGAGCAAGCTGTCTACATCCTCTGCGGTCAATGCCGCCGGGTCGACCGCGGCCACCTCGGCCGAAGACAGAGCCTCTTCCACCGTGCCGACCTCCGCCGCGCCTTCTTCTTTGCCAAGCTCCGGGTCGACCGCATCGCCGTTCTCTTCGATATCGGCGATCAGACTGCGCATCTCGGCAATTTCCTTGCGCTGTGCCGCAATGATGTCATCGGCCAGTTTGCGCACACGCGGGTCGGAAAGTTCAGCCCGCTCAGAGGTCATGATTGCGATCGAATGGTGCGGAATCATGGCGCGCATATAGCTGGTGTCGCCCACGGTGACTTGGCTGCGGACCAGCCATAGGGTGAGCGCGAAAACCACAATGGAGCCGATATAGATGGCGATGTTGATGGCTTTGTTCGAATACATCGACAACATGAAACTAAGCATGATGACCGCCATCACGGCCCCCATCAACAGCGCCATATAGGTCCGCGTTTCACTGAAGAAGACATGTTCGAACGCGTAGGTGTTGAGGTACATCAGGCCAAACATCACGATGGTCGAGGTCGCGATCATTGCGGCGAAACGCCAATAGGACATGGGTGTCTCCTTTATCAACTTCATGCGCGATGCGTTTTGGCACCGTGGCAATCAAGGGCCGGGGAGGCTATGATCGCCAGAGCCAATGCGGGCCCTTGTAACGCGCCGGCAGAATGCGAGTGAGGCGGCCCAGATACCCCCCTGTGGTATGTTAACCGGCGACGGTCGTCTTAGTTCCGATAGGTGGAGGCATCAAACGTGGAAGCAAAGCAAAACAAGGCAGCGATCCTCAAGCGGCTGGCGCGCTTGGAAGGGCAATTGCGCGGCGTCACGCGGATGGTCGAAGAAGGGCGCTATTGCGTCGATGTGCTGGTGCAAACCGCCGCCGTCCGCTCGGCCCTGCGCGCCGTGGAGCGCTTGGTGATCGAAGATCATGCCAACCACTGTATGGAAGAGGCGATCCTCTCTGGCGATCGGGAAGAACAGCGTCAGAAGTTTCGTGAGCTGGTTGCTTTGTTGGAAAAGGCACGGGACTGACAGGCGCTCCCTTTTTCGTTCCGGTCACACCCCTCCCGTCAGCCGCGAATATAGCCCGTTGCGCCTGCAAAGACTGTCGTGCGTCCCAGTCTCGACCTTGCGCCCGGCATCCATGACAACGATCTGATCGGCATGTTGAACCGTCTCCAAACGATGGGCGATGATCAGGGTCGTGCGCCCCTGTGACAGCCGCAGGAGCGCCGCTTGAATGTCCCTCTCCGTCTCACGGTCGAGGGCAGAGGTGGCTTCGTCCAGTATCAGCACCGGCGGGTTCTTCAGGAAAGCCCGGGCGATGGCGACACGCTGCTTTTGCCCGCCCGACAGCATCACGCCCCTTTCGCCTGCGATGGTTTCCAAGCCTTCGGGCAAGGCGGCCACCAGCGTGCTCAACTGGGCATTCTCAACCGCGGCTTCAAGTTCCGCCGCCGTGGCATCCAATTTCCCATAGAGGATATTTTCCCGCAAGGTGGAGCCGAACAGGAACACATCCTGAGACACGAGCCCAATCTGCGAGCGCAGGCTCTCCAGCGTCATATCCGCAATATCAACGCCGTCGATGGTGATCCGCCCGCCCGAGGGGGTGTAGAACCGCGGCAGCAGCGCCAGAAGCGTGGTCTTGCCCGCGCCCGAGGGGCCGACAAACGCGACGGTCTCTCCGGCGTTCACGGTCAGGCTTATCCCATGCAGGATCGGCAGCGGGCTGTCATAGGCGAAAGAGACGTCCTCGAAGCACACGGTGCCTTGGGTGATGGTCACGGCGCGCGCCTCGGGCCCGTCGGCGACGTCGCGCTCGGTCTCCAGCAATTCGGTATAGCGTTGAAACCCCGCAATGCCGCGGGGGTAAGTCTCGATCACGGCGGCAATTTTTTCCAGCGGTCGGGAAAAGACGCTGACCAGCAACAGAAAGCCGACAAAGCCCCCGGTGCTGAGCGATCCTTGGAGCACAAATCCCGCCCCTGCGACTATTACCACGACCTGCACGAAGCGCAGCCCCATGTAGTGGATCGCGCTGGCCTTGGCCATGATTGCATAGGCCGACAGTTTGGTATCGCGATAGGCGGCATTGTCGCGGGCAAAGAGCGCCTCCTCATGCCCCTCATTGCTGTCTGACGTCAGCACCTTTGGGACAGATTTGAGGATTTAAACAACGGAGGGTTTCTGGTTCATCGTAGCCTTTAAGGAGCGAAGATGAACAAGAAGCCCGGAACATCGAAAGACGCAGCTGACAAGCTGGTCAAAAAGATCCGCCGCAAGACCCGCCAGACCTACTCGGCGGAGGAGAAGATCCGCATTGTTTTGGCCGGATTGCGCGGGGAGGAAAGCATCTCGGCGTTATGTCGCCGCGAGGGTATCTCTGACAGCCTGTATTATACTTGGTCGAAGGAATTCCTTGAGGCTGGAAAGCGTCGCCTTTCCGGCGACACAGCGCGTCAGGCGACATCGCCTGAGGTGAAGGATCTGCGATCCGAGGCCATGGCTCTGAAAGAATGCGTGGCTGATCTAACCCTTGAGAACCGCCTGCTCAAAAAAAGCATGACAGGGGCTGGGGAGTTCGAGGAATGAGGTATCCAGCAACCGAGAAGCTTGAGATCATTCGCACGGTTGAGGGATCACACCTGCCCACAAAAACGACCCTTGATATGCTGGGTATCCCGCGCACGACATTTTACCGATGGTATGACCGCTACGTCGAAGGCGGCCTTGATGCATTGGCGGACCGCGCGCCTCGGCCGAAGTCGGTCTGGAACCGTATTCCGCAGGACCGGCGGGATGATCTGATCGAGTTTGCGCTGGAACATGAGGCGCTGACCACACGCGAACTGGCCGTCAAATATACTGATGAGAAGCGGTATTTTACATCTGAATTGACCTGCCCCCCACTGGTCCCTCGTTCATGACGAGAGTCTGCGGGTTTGATTTTGGTAGCCGTCGGTTTCGGTCTTGGCAAGCGCGCCGGGCGCGGAGCACTCAAATTGCTCAAGCGTCCAGCACGCTTCGACCGGTGTTTTGTTCCCGAGCGATGAGTGCGGCCTGACGGTGTTGTAGTCGTAACGCCAGAGCGCCAGCTTCCGGCGGGCGTCGTCCAGGGTGTCAAATATCTCCTCGTTCAGCAGCTCGTCGCGCAGGCTGCCGTTTAATGACTTGATAAAGGCGTTCTGCTGCGGCTTCCCTGGGTCGATATAGTGCTACGGAATTGCGTTCTGATCGGCCCACCCCAGAATGGCCCGGCTCGTGAACTCCGTCCCCCTCGCCATTGTCTCTCGGACCAATGGCGTTCCAATGGCTCGATCGCTGACTATGCATCCGGGTTTACCGTAGATCCGCACCAGCGCATCCAGCTCACGCGCAATGGACGTGTCACGGTTTGATGCCGCTCCTTTGATAGCATTTATTGCAGCAAAGGAGACGAACTATGGGAACGAAACGCACGGACGAATTCCGCGCTGATGCGGTGCGGATCGCGCTGACAAGCGGGCTGACACGCAGGCAAGTTGCCTCAGATTTGGATATTGGCTTATCGACGCTGAACAAGTGGGTGACGGCGCATCGTGACACCAATGTGGTGCCTGACAAGGACTTGGAACTTGCCCGGGAGAATGAACGGCTTCGGCGAGAGAACCGCATTCTCAAGGAGGAGAGGGAGATTCTAAAAAAGGCAACGCAGTTCTTCGCGGGGCAAAAGCCATGAGGTTTCGGTTCATCGAAGAACACCGTCACGCCTTCTGCGCCAAGCGGATGTGTGACGTGCTGGGTGTCAGCTCACGCGGCCTGCGCGCCTATCGCAACCGCCCTGCCAGCCAAAGACAGAGGACTGACATGGTCGTGCTGGCCCACATCAAGGAGCAATCCCGTCTAAGCTTGGGCAGCTATGGACGACCGAGGATGACGGAAGAATTGAAAGAGCTGGGCTTGAATGTCGGCCATCGTCGGGTTGGCAGATTGATGCGTGAGAATGGCATACGGGTCGAGAGATCGAAGAGATACAAGGTGACAACGGATAGTAATCACGCCTTCAACATTGCGCCCAACCTGCTGAACCGTGACTTCCAGGCGGAGGGACCCAATCAGAAGTGGGCAGGTGACATCAGCTATGTGTGGACCCGTGAAGGGTGGTTGTATCTCGCGGTTATCCTCGATCTGCATTCACGCCGGGTGATCGGTTGGGCGGTGAGCAACCGGATGAAGCGCGACCTGGCAATCCGGGCATTGAAAATGGCTGTTGCGCTGCGGCAGCCGCCCAAGGGCTGCATCCATCACACCGATCGTGGGTCGCAATATTGTTCGCACGACTACCAGAAGCTTCTGCGCCACCATGGGTTCATGGTATCGATGAGCGGCAAGGGCAATTGTTATGACAACTCTGCCGTCGAGACCTTCTTCAAGACGATCAAGGCAGAGCTGATCTGGCGGAGACCATGGCATACGCGAAGAGAAGCAGAGCTGGCCATCTTCCAATACATCAACGGCTTCTACAATCCGCGAAGGCGGCACTCAGCACTGGGTTGGAAAATCCCGGTCGCTTTCGAAAGGAAAGTGGCCTAAACGAGCACGTGGGGCGGCACAAAAACGCGACAGGTCCACAACACGCGCGCCGGAGATGCTGGTGTCAGCAATCAGGCACAGGTTTTCGCGGCTGCAATCGTCTATCACTGCCAGGATGCGGAGTTTCCGGGATGGGCCGAAGCTGTCAGCCAGGAAGTCCAGAGACCAGCGCGCATTGGGATACGCAGCCTCCGGCATCGGGGAGCGCGTTCCACGGGCCCGCTTGCGGCCGCGCCGCCGCTTCACTGACAACCCTTCTTCCCGGTAGAGCCGATACAGTTTCTTGTGGTTCATTTTCATGCCCTTGCGCTCAAGCAACACGCCAATCCGGCGGTAGCCGAACCGGCGCCGCTTTCCGGCGATCTCCTGCATCTCCTTGCGGATCTCAGGGCAGTCCGGCGGGCGTTCGCGCCGGACTGTCTTTGGGTCGACACCGACAAGCCGACAGGCCCGGCGCTGCGAGATGCCGTGATCCCGCATCGCCCTGAGCGCCGCCTCTCGCCGCTTGGTCAGCGTCGTCAGTTCTTTCCCAGAAGATCCTTCAGAACCACATTGTCCAGCATCGTATCGGCCAGCAGCCGCTTCAGCTTGGCGTTCTCGTCCTCCAGCGCCTTCAGCCTCGCGGCCTCCGACACCTCCATGCCGCCATACTTGGACTTCAGCTTGTAGAACGTTGCCGGGCTGAGCCCGTGCCTGCGGCACACCTCCGCCGTCGGCATGCCTGCCTCTTGCTCCTTGATCATCCCGATAATCTGCGCCTCGGTAAAACGGCTCTTCCGCATTCGTCTGCTCCTCTAGGGTTGGGCAGACTCTACATCATGGTGAGGGATTTCGCGGGGGGCAGGTCAGATCCTCGAACATTATTTCGACCGCCTTTCTCAAAGTTTTGGATCGCCAAGTAGATCAGCTTTGTTGCAGCGTCCGCGGTCGGGAATGATCCTCGCGTCCTTAGCGATTTGCAGATTACACGGTTCAAGCTTTCAATTGCGTAGGAGAGCCAGAATTTGGCGCCCTCGTTGTCAGCGATCCAAAGACCAAGAACCTCGCGCACGCCATCCCTGCTTACACCAAGAGCCACGTAGACGGCTTTGTTCTTGACCATGCGACTATCCACTACCCGGCAGGCATTGCGAAGTGATGTCCCGAGAGGGGCCTGACGGATTTCGACCCTAGGGCGTCAAAAATCCCTCAACTTAGGCCGTCCGTTTACCGACACATTATCGATATCCTCTAGCTTAAAGCCGCGCACCAAGGACGGTATCATCACGCAGACCAATACGAAGATCGGCAGTCCCACGACGGTAATCACCTGCTGCAAAGCGGTCAGCCCGGTGTCGCCGGTCAGCAGGATCAGCATCGCCGCGACCAGCCCTTCGGCAAGACCCCAAAAGACCCGCTGGCGCACGGGGCCGGGTTTGGCATGGCCGGTGCAAAGCATATCGACGACCAGTGAAGCGGAGTCCGACGAGGTGGCAAAGAAAATCGCCACGATGATGATCGCCACGCCTTGGACGAAGAGCGTGAAGGGGAAATGCTCAAGAAAGACGAAAAGTGCGAGTGGGATGCTCTCTGCCACCGCCCGGCTGATCTCGCCCGCCTGATCGCCCATCGCTTCCCGCGCCGCCGTGCCGATGCCGTCAAAGCCGATGGCCTGCCAGCCGAAGATCGAGAACCAAATTAGCGTGAAGGCCGTGGGCGCAAGCAGAACGCCGAAGACGAATTCGCGAATGGTCCTGCCGCGCGAAATCCGCGCCACGAACAGCCCGATGAAGGGCGACCAGGTCACGGTCCACGCCCAGTAAAAGACGGTCCAATCCCCCTGCCAGCCCCAATCCCCGTTTGACGGGTTCCGATTGGCCAGCATATCGTTCCAAAAGGCCAGCCGCGGCAGGTTTTGCAGATAAAGCCCCGCGGTTTCGACGATGCCACGTAAAAGAAACAGGGTCGATCCGGTCACCAGCACAAAGAGCATCAAGAGAACCGCCATGCCGATGTTGATGTTCGACAAAAGCTTCACCCCGCTGTCGAGCCCCGCCACGATCGAGCCGACAGCGACCATGGTCAGCACGGCGAGGATCATGATCTTCAAAAAGGTCGAAGCGTCCCAGCCAAAAAGCTCGGACAGCCCCGCCGCGATCTGCGAAGAGCCGAGACCGAGGGACACCGCAACGCCGAAGATCGTGCCCAAGATGGCCACGATATCAATGGCTTTGCCCACTGGCCCGTGAACACCCTCACGCAGCAGGGGATAGAAAACCGAGCTGACGCGCACCGGCAGATCATAGCGGTTGATGAAATAGGCGAAGGCCAGACCGGGCAGCGTGAAAATCGCCCAAGTGTGCAGCCCCAGGTGATAGATCGCGATTGAAATCGCATCTTTCGCCGCCTGTTCCGAATAGGGTTCCACCCCCGGCAGGGGCGGTTTCTGAAAATGGCTGATCGGCTCTGCCACGCCCCAGAACATGAGAACGGTGCCGATGCCCCCGGCGAAAAGCATGGTGAACCACGACAGGTTCGAATACTCCGGCTCAGAGCCTTTCGGCCCCAATCGGATATGGCCGTGGCGCGACGCGGCGGCCCAAATCAGAAAACCCAGCCAGACATTCACGCCCAGAATGAAGAACCAGCCAAGATTGGTCACGACCCAAGCCCGACCCACGGCGAAGATGTCTCCGATGGGTTCGGGGACCGCGATCAAAAGCAGAACGAAAAGCGCGGCGAGCCCGGCTGAAATGAAAAAGATGACCGGGTCCGTTTTCAGACCAAGACGCCGTGCGAGATTTTCCACCTATTTTTTCCTTTATTGTTCGTTTCCTTGGTCGGCCCTGCGGCCCCTCTAGGGCATCACCGGAGCCTCGCCTTTGGATGACATGTCCGGCTCATCACGGCTGCGGATCTCCATATTCCCGCGCAGACGCGGCAGGGCTTGGGGATGCTCTTTTTGCAGCCAATCGATCATCTTCTCGCGGATTTCACAGCGCAGATCCCATGCCTGCGGCGAGGTCCGGGCGCTAACAAGGCCACGCACGGCGATACTGTCTTTCTCGGTCTCGGAAACCTGAAGGTTGACCACCTGCCCGTCCCATAGGGGCGAGGCTTTGGCCAGTTCCTCAAGCTTCGCGCGCATTTCGCCGATCGGCACCGTGTAATCGAGATACCAAAACACCGTGCCGATGATCGACGCGCTTTCGCGGGTCCAATTCTGAAAGGGCTTTTCGATGAAATAAGACAGCGGCACCACCATGCGCCGCCAATCCCACAGACGCACGACGACATAGGTCGCGAAAATCTCTTCGACCCAGCCCCATTCGTCTTCGACGATCACCACATCTTCGAGCCTGATGGGCTGGGTAATGGCGATCTGAAGCCCCGCAATCAGATTGGTCAGCACCGGGCGGGCCGCCAGCCCGACGACCAGCCCCGCCGCCCCGGCCGAGGCGAAAAGCCCCGCCCCGTATTTCTGCACGCTCTCAAAGGTCAACAAAACGCCAGCGGCTGTGAAAATCCCCAAGATGATGGTCACGGTCCGGCGCAGCACCCGCGCTTGGGTCACGAACTTGCGGGCCGAAAGATTGTCTTCGACATCCAACCGATGCCGCCGCACGGCGCGTTCGGCGAAATGATTGGTCAGAAGGATCAGCGTCCAGCCGACGAGGATGATCAGCAAGACCAGAAACAGATGCGCCGCCCCGTCCTGCCAACCGTAAAGCCGCACATTGGGCAGAACCCAAGCAAGCGCTGCAACCACAGCGGCAAGGCGCAGCGGCCTGCGCGCCCGGCGCAGCAAAGACCGCCCGGTGATGTTCTTTTCCGAGATCACGCGGTCGAGAATACGGTATCCGATCCAATGCACCGCCAGCCCCGCCGCACAGGCCAGAAGCACGGCAAGCAGGGGGCTGACGAAATCGGGCGCGGCCTCAAGCTGCGTTGCAATACCTGTCGCTATGCGGTCCAGCGTCTCCATCGCTTAGGCCCACCAAACCACCATCGCCAGCGTGGCCACGACAAGCAGCCCGGCCCAGAGGGTGCGATCCTGCCACAGCGGTTTCTCCCATTGGGTAAAGATCTCCTTGGCTTCTTCCCCCTGCCAGACAAGGTCTTTGATATTCTCTTTTTCCTTCGGCGAGGTGGCGTAGGAAATACCGAAATGCAGGATGATCCCGATGGTCATCATGATCGAGGACATCACCGTATAGTGGATTTCCGGCAGCCCCATATAGGCCCAGTAATTCGTCACCTCTTTCAACACGAAAAGCGGAATGCCGATGATGAGGCCAAACATGATCGTCCAAAACGCGCCGTTGCCGTTCAACCGTTTGAACATCAGGCCGAGGATATAGACCACCACGATGGTCGGCACGATATAGGACAGCGAGGATTGGAAATAGCTGAACAGGCTTTCAAACCCGGCAATCATCGGCGCATAGATCGCACCAAAGACCATGACGCCCGCGGTGACCAGTTTGCCCATCCAGACCTGACGTTCTTCGCTCACGTTGAACATCGGCTCGACAAAGTCCTTTACCACCAAGGTCGAGGCAGAGTTCAGGGCGGAGTCAAGCGAAGACATGATCGCCGCAATCAACGCCGCCATGATCAGCCCGCGCACGCCAATCGGCATCAGCTCAAACGCCAGCGTGGGGAAAGCAAGGTCAGGCGTTTCAAGATCGGGGTAGAGCTTGAGCGCGATCACCCCCGGCAGCACCATCAAAAAGATGTTCGGCAGTTTCAGGAAACCGGCGAAGATCGCCCCGATCTGCCCTTCTTTCAGGTCCTTCGCGCCCAGCGTCCGCTGCACGACGAACTGGTTGATCGTCCAATAGTAAAAGCCCAGTAGGATAACGCCCAAGAGCCCCGTCCACGGCAGGAAATCATCGTCCGCGGGCAGGATCATATGGGTCATATCTTCGGGCGTGCCGGTGAACAGTTCCTCCCAGCCGCCGATCTCATCAAGGCCGATCCAGAACAGGGCGGCGGCCCCGATGATCAGCAAAATCGCCTGCACCGTATCGGTCACGACCACCGCCGAAAGACCGCCCAGAATGGTGTAGATGCCCGCGACCAAAGCCAGCACGGCGACGGCGGCCCAAAGGTTGAGGTAGCCGGTGACATTCGAGATCACCAACCCGCCCGCATAGAGCGCGCCCGCCGTGTCGATGAACATGATGGCGAGGATGGTGAAAAGCGAAAACGCCCGGCGCGAACGGACGTCATAGCGTTCTTCCAGAAATCCCGGCACGGTTGAGATTTTGGCCCGCAGGTAAGACGGCAGAATGAAGATCGCGAATAGGATCAAGACCAGCGCCGCGGTCCATTCGTAGTTGAAGATCACGACGCCATTCGCATAGGCCCCGCCCATCAGCCCCACAAAGCTGGAGCCGGACATGTTGGAGGCGAAAAGCGAGAAGCCGATCAGATACCAAGGCAGGGAGCGCCCGGCGAGGAAGTAATCCTCGGACCCGCCGGATTGTTTGCGCGAAACGTAAATACCATGGGCGACGACACCGATAAAATAGGCCACGACAATCGCATAGTCGATCAGGTGCAGGTCAAATTTCGCGCTCTCCATCTTGCTCTCCTAAAATATGCCTTGCGCTTGGTTCCGAAATTGAAACGCGCCCCCGGGGGCTCAGCCCTCCTCTTCCCAAGGCTCCATTTCTTGCAGCTCTTTCTCGGTCGCCGAAACATAGGCCCGCAGATCGTCTCCGCCCAAACGGCGCAATTCGATCATATCGAGCGGCACGGCGACCTGCGTTTCGCCCAGACCGAGGAAGCCGCCGATGTCGAGGATCACCATCTTGATCTGACCATCTTCGCTAAAGGTGACCTGCGAAATCTCACCGATCCAATTGTCGTTCTGGCCAAAAGCCGCCAGCCCGAGGAATTCTTCGGAATCCAGATCGCTCAATTTAACGATCTCGATCTTCTCGCCGCCCTCACGCATATCGGCAGCGCGCAGGCGCACGTCGTCTTCGTTGTATTCGGGGGCGGCTTTCAAGTCTTCTTTCTGGCCGGTATAGAGCAGAAAGAATTCGTTCTCTTCATCCGCATCCGGCAGGAACCGCAGATCATCAAGCGACAACACCCGTGTCGCCCCCTTGCCCAGAAATCCGCCCGCATCGACAATGATCCCACGCAGGGTGCCATCGCGGCTGATCACCACTTCGGACACCTGCCCGGCCATGGTCCATTCTTCCAAAGGCTCTTTCAATTCTTCGAGGTCGATATCGGCCAACGGCGCATCCTTGGCGGGCAGAAACAGCTTGTGGCCATTCAGGCTCGACAGGGCGATCATCGTGTCTTGGGGAATGAATTGCGGTGTCTCAGTCTCGGATCGCAGTGCCGTGGCGGCGAGGCTGCCAATCAGCGTAATTGCTAGAAGTGGCGCATTTCTCATGACTATCTCCTGCTGAAAATTCGGGCGGGCAAGGCCGGTAGCATCATGGGGATAACGGTAACTTGATGAGATAGTTCCCTTGTTACGTGAATTTACAGAACCTGCACCGCCAGCGCGCCCGCGTAGATCACCAACAGGCCGATGCTTTCCCAACCGATCCCCTTGCGCTGGCGAAAGATCAGGCCGAGGATCAGAACCGCCGTCATCATCATCGCCACGGTGAGCCAAAACAGGTCATCCGCCGTGATCGCGTGATAGAGCGAGCCGTCGCGATACCCGATGTCCGACAGGGTCAGGAACAGCGTGTCGAAAGTATTGCCGCCGATGATCCCGCCCACGGCCAATTGCAGCGCCCCGCGCCGCACCGCGACGAGGGTGGTGACAAGCTCGGGCAGAGAGGTGAGCACCGCCGTCATCGTGGCCCCCACCACGGTATCCGACAGATCGAACCGGTCCGAGATCTCCGCCGCGATCCGCGCCACGGCGAAGCCGGAAAGACCCATCAGCACCAGCAAGATCAGAAAGGGCACAACCAATGCGCCCACGGGTTTCTCGGCCTCTTCGTCGTCCTCGGGCTCATCCGCGCGGGTGTCCGAGGTGGATACCGGATGCCACATCGGCTCTTCCCGCAGCCGGGCGGTGGCACGCATGCCATAGGCGTAGAGCGCGAACAGCGCGACACTGGCGGGATGGATGCCCCAGAACGCCACCTCCGGCGCGGTGAAGGCCATCAGCGGCACCGTCAGCAGAAGCAGCAGCAACCCCGCCTGAAAGACATTGGCCAGATCAGCCGCCGCATGTTCGAGGTTGGCCCGCCGATAGATCATGTCCGCCAAGGCCAGAAAGGCCGTCTGCGCCGCGATGCCCCCGATGCCGTTCGAAAAGGCCAATGAGGCCCGCCCGTCCAGCGCCGAGGTCAGCGAGACGACGGTGCCGGACATGGAAGTGGCCGCGCCGAGCAGGGCCGCGCCAACCAGCGCCTCCCCCCAGCCGGTCCGGTCCGCGATCTGGTCGCTGAGCCCCGTCATACGGTAGCCAGTCACGAGAATGATAAGCCCGGCGAGACCGCCAAGAGCGAAGAGGATCGGGGTGGAAAGGCTTGCAAACATGCCCGGTCAACGCGCGAGGGGGCGATCCGTTCGCGCGGATTAGTGAAAAAGTTCACAAAGTTCCGGAACCCCACGGGAAGTTTACCGTTGTTGTGATGCAGACCTATTTTTCAAGCGGAGCCGCAATTTATGGCAAAGCTCTTTTCACGGCGAGCTATTTTAGCCCAAATCGCACTTGGTACAGGTGCCGCGACAGTCGGATTGCCGGTGCAGCACGCCTTCGCCGCCCGCGATGATCGGCCTTGGGCGTTTTTCACCAATGACGAAGCGCGGTGGATGGCCGCCGTGGTCGATGTTTTCATTCCGCAAGATGAGTTTCCCTCGGCCTCGCAAGCCGGTGTTGTCGACTTTATCGATTACCAGATGGCCACGGCCTATGGCGCGGGGAAAGGGCTCTACCTTGAGCCGCCTTTTCCCGATGGGGCTGTTGCCGAACAGGGATATCAGCTTGAATTCACACCGGCCCAACTCCTTCGCCAAGGGATAGAACAGGCGCGCCAATTGGGGGATTTTGCCACGATGGATGCCACCGCTCGCGCCGATCATGTCGAAGAACTATCGAACCGGGATGATTTTATCGGCACTCTGATCGCCGAATTGTGGAAGCTGACGCGGCAGGGTTATTTCGCCGATCCGATCTATCTGGGCAATCACGATTACGCTGGCTGGCGCATGGTCGGGTTTCCGGGGGCGCATGCCTATTACACCGAGCGGGTGGACGAGCACGAACGCTCGGTCACGCCGCCGCCGCGCGGCATTGCCCATGATCGTGGCGGCTCCCCCTACCCGCCCCGCGCGATTGGCGGAGGGTCTGACTGATGGCACCCAGAACGCTTCCCAAAACCGATGTCTTGATCATTGGCGGCGGCTGGACCGGCCTGACCGCAGCCTACGAATTGGCCCATGCCGGGCAGCGCTGCGTCGTGCTGGAGCGGGGCAAGCAACGCCATACCGCCACATCCTTCGGCGCGCCCGAGGAACATGACGAACTCAAATACGCCCACCGCTACGAACATATGGTCGACGTCAAGAAAGAGACGCTGACCTTCCGCCACAACCGCGACCAACAAGCGCTGCCGATGCGGCGGCTGGGGTCTTTCCTGCCCGGATCGGGCTTGGGGGGCGCAGGCATCCATTGGAACGGCCAGCTTTGGCGGCCCCTGCCCTCTGACCTTGAAATGCGCAGCCATTACGAAGAGCGCTACGGCAAGGATTTCATCGGCCCCGACCTCAGCATTCAGGACTGGGGCGTCACCTATGATGAGCTTGAACCGCATCTCGACTTTTTCGAACGGATTTGCGGAGCCGCCGGGCAGGCTGGCAATTTAAACGGCGAGGCGCTTGCCGGGGGGAACATTTTTGAGGGGCCGCGCAGCGCGGATTACCCCAACCCGCCGATGCGCCAGCCGATCTCCAACACGCTCTTTGGCAAGGCGGCCGAGCGGATGGGGTTGAACCCTTTCCCCATGCCCTCGGCCAATGTGACCAAAGCCTATGTGAACCCCTATGGCGCGCAGCTGCACCCCTGCACCTATTGCGGCTTTTGCGAGCGTTTCGGCTGCGGCTACTATGCCAAGGCCGACCCGATCATCTGCGTCTATGACCGGATCAAGGACCACGAGAATTTCGAGATCCGCCTGAACGCACAGGTGTTGCGCATCGAGAAGAGCGAAGACGGCAAGACCGCCACCGGGGCGATCTATCTTGATGAGAACGGCGAAGAGGTCTTTCAGCCCGCCGACACGATCTGCATGAACGCCTATGCGCTGTGGAACGTGCATCTGATGCTCGTCTCCGGCCTTGGCAAACCCTATGACCCCGAGACCCGCACCGGCGTCGTTGGGCGCAACTACAGCTATCAAACCGTGGCCGGGGTCGATGCCTTCTTCGACGACAGTGTGAAAACCGACCCCTATATGGGCGCGGGCGCGCTCGGCGTGGTGATCGACGATTACAACGGCGACAATTTCGACCATAGCGATCTGGGGTTCGTCGGCGGTGGTTATATCGCCTGCAAGCAGTACCATGGCCGCCCCATCGGCTATCAGCCGGTGCCCGAAGGCACGCCGAAATGGGGCGCGGAGTGGAAACGCGCGGTGCGCGAGAACTACAATCATCACGCCGATCTGGTGGTGCATGGCTCCTCGGTGTCGACGCCCGAGAATTACCTCGACCTCGATCCGACATGGACCGATGCCTATGGCCGCCCGCTGCTGCGCATGACCTTCGATTTCCCCGAGAATGACCGCAAGATGTCGGACTATGTGATGCAGCGCGCGATGGAAGTCGCCCGCGAGATGGACAATGTGACTTCCGTCAGCGGCAGCAACAACGCGGCGATCGACAGCCACTATGACATCGTCCCCTATCAGACCACCCATAACGTCGGCGGCGCGGTGATCGGCACCGACCCCGAAACCAGCGTGGTCAACCGCTATGGCCAGATGTGGGATCATCACAACGTCTTCGTTTTCGGTGCCTGCCTGTTCCCGCAGAACCTTGGCTACAACCCCACCGGGCCGCTGATGGGCCTCGCCTATTGGACGCTTGAACACATGAAACGCGACTACCTGCCGAACCCCGGCCCCTTGATGGATGCCTAAGACAGATCGAAAGGACCGCCCCATGACATTCCGTACCGTTCTGACGACCTGTAGCGCGATCGCCGTTCTCGGCATTTCCGCCGGTTTCATCCGCGCCCAGAATTACGAGGCCGCCCCCGGCATCTCGGCGATGGAGCAACGTTTGCAAGACGACGTTCTGCGCTTCAACGCGACGGTGAACACCGAGGTCGACGACGATGTGCTGGAGCTTGGCCGGCTGGTGGCCATGGGCGGATCCGAGGCGGGCGACAGCGGCATGGCCTGCATCACCTGCCACGGCGGCGATGGCGCGGGCGACGGCTCGGGCGCCTTCCCACGGCTGGCCGGTCAGGCCGGGTGGTACACCTATAAGCAGCTCAAGGACTATGCCTCGGGCGACCGGCAGAACCGCGTCATGTCGGGCATCGCCAAGAAGCTGACCGAAGAAGAGATGGAAGCGGTCGCGGCCTATTACGCCACGATCTCGGCCCCCTACACCCCGCCCTTGGGCGATGTGGACGGCATGACATTGCAATGGGGCGGCCAGCTTGGCGCGGTCGGCTCGGCTGAGCGCGGCGTGCCCGCTTGTGTGAATTGTCACGGGCCAAGCGGCCTCGGCAATCCGCCCTCGGTGCCCTACCTTGCCGGGCAATATGCCAGCTACATGGCGCATCAATTGCAAATGTGGAAAGAGGGCAAGCGCGACAATGACGTGGACAACGTGATGTCCGCCATCGCCAAGAAGATGACCCAGAAAGACATCGAAGCCGTCAGCGCCTATTACAACCGTGTCCGCCCGACGCAGCCGCTGCCGCCCGAGACCTCACCGCTGTTGGAGCCTTCCACGGCGCCGACGCAGTGAGCTGAGGCATGCGCGTCTTCACCGTCATATCGGTTCTGCTGCTGACCGGCCTCGCGATGGTCTGGTCGGCCTTGCCGCCGCAAAGCAGCCTTGCCGCCGCTGTGTCAGGCCCGATCCGAGAAGCCTCGCGGCAGGTGTCGGACTGGGCCCGGATCAACATTCGCCAAGGTCTGGTGGAAAAGACCCCGGATTACGAAGCCGCCTCGCGCCGGTTTCTGGATGCCGACCCGCAGCGCGGGGTTGCCCTGATCCGCCTTCATGGCTGCGGCGCTTGCCACCGCGTGCCGGGGCTGCGCGATGCCCAAGGCACCGTTGGCCCTGATCTGCATGACTTCGCCCGACAATCCTATGTCGCGGGCGTTTTGCCGAACCGCCCCGGCGATCTGACCCGTTGGTTGATGAACCCGCCCGCCCATAGCCCTGAGACCGCCATGCCGAACCTTGGCCTGAAACGTGACGAAGCGCGCGACATCGCCGCCTATCTTCTGGGATCGGAGGTGCGCGAATGAGCGAGACCGCACAGTCCACGCTTGGCGAATACGGCGTGCAATCCGCCCTCGCGCCAGAGGGGGTCGGCGCCACGGCGATCAACGGGCTGACCATCGGCATGACGGTCGCTTTCGGCGTGGTCTTCGTGCTACTGCTGCTCTTTGTCTGGGGCGTCCTCGCCGGTAAGCTCGCCCCGCGCAAATGGTGGATCTGGGCGGGGGGCATTGCCCTGCCGCTCGTCTCGGTGCTGATCCTGATGGGTTTTTCCACCGTCATCCTGCAACGCATCACCTTGGAAGACCCCAAGGCGCTGGTCATCGAAGTGACCGGCAAACAGTTCTGGTGGGACGTGGTCTATGACCCCGAAGGCTGGGCCATGCGCGGTGCCAATGAGATCGTCATTCCCAAAGGCCGCCCGGTGACCTTTCGCTTGAAATCCAGCGACGTGATCCATTCCTTCTGGGTGCCCAAGCTTACCGGCAAGATGGATATGATCCCGGGCCGGGTGAACAGCCTGCCGGTCATGGCGACCGAAACGGGGCGTTTTCGCGGGCAATGTGCTGAGTTCTGCGGGCTGTCGCACCCCAAGATGGCCTTTGAGGTCGTCGTAATGGAGCCGGAAGCCTTCGACGCTTGGATGCAGCGCAGCAGTGGCGAGGCGCGAGACGCGGCCACCACGGAGTTGACCCGCGGGCGCGATGTCTTTGTCGAGGCGGGGTGCCCCGCCTGCCATACCATACGCGGCGTGGCTGAGACCGGAACGCTCGGGCCCGACCTGACCCGCGTGGGCGCGCGTGGCAGTCTTGGCGCGGGGATGTACCGCATGAACCAAGGCACGCTCGCGGGTTGGATCGCAGACCCGACCGCGATGAAACCGGGGGCCAAGATGCCTTCTTACAACCATCTGCCGGGGCCCGACCTGCGCGCGCTCTCGGCCTATCTGGCGAGCCTTAAATGACGGACCGTAAAGCATATGTCGTGGATCTGCCCGAGGATCAGACCTATTCCGGCAGCGCCAAGGGCGCGCCTGACAAGGGGTTCGAGCAGATTTGGGATTACCCGCCGGGCATCCGCTATCTGTCCTCGGTCAGCCACCGGGTTGTTGGCAAACGCTTCCTCGTCACCGGCTTCGTCTTTTTCCTGATCGCTGGTTTCCTCGCCCTGCTGGTGCGCACCCAACTCATCGTGCCGGACAATACCTTCCTTGATTCCGAGACCTACAATCAGGTCTTCACGATGCATGGCACGATCATGATGTTCCTCTTCGCGATCCCCATGCTGGAGGGCTTCGCGGTGCATCTCATCCCGCTCATGGTGGGCGCGCGCGACCTTGTGTTTCCGCGGCTCGGGGCATTTGGCTATTACTGCTACCTCTTCGGCGGCATCATCGTGCTGTCGTCCTTCGTCTTCGACGCCGCGCCCGCGGGGGCTGGTTCATGTATGTGCCGCTCTCGACCAGCGCCTATACGCAAGACCTTTCGGCGGATTTCTGGCTCATCGGCATCACCTTCGCCGAGATCGCCAGCGTGACCGCGGCGGTAGAGATTATCGCCGCGATCCTCTGCACCCGCGCGCCGGGGATGAGCCTGACCAAGATGCCGATCCTAATGTGGTATCTGCTGATCACCGCCTTCATGATTGCCGTGGGCTTTCCGCCGCTGATCATCGGTTCGATCCTTCTGGAGGCCGAGCGCCTTTTGGGTCTGCCCTTCTTCGACATCGCGCTTGGCGGCGATCCCCTGCTCTGGCAGCACCTGTTCTGGCTCTTCGGCCACCCGGAGGTCTACATCATCTTCCTGCCCGCTGCGGGCATGGTGGCCACGATGCTGCCGACCTTCGTCGGCAAACCGCTCTTCGGCTACGGTTTTGCCGTGGCGGCGGTGGTGACGATGGGTTTCCTCAGCTTCGGCCTCTGGGCGCACCACATGTTCGCCACGGGCCTGCCGGTGATGTCGCTGACGCTGTTCTCGGCCGCCTCGACGATGGTGGCGATCCCGACGGGGGTGCAGATCTTCTGCTTCCTCGCCACGCTGGCACAGGGAAAGCCGCGGATGGAGGTGCCGATGCTCTTCATCCTCGGCTTCCTGTTTATCTTCGTGCTGGGCGGCCTCACCGGCGTGATGGTGGCCGCCGTGCCCTTCAACCTGCAGGCCCATGACAGCTACTTCGTGGTGGCGCATCTGCACTATGTGCTGATCGGCGGCTTCGTCTTCCCCATGTTCGGCGCGCTTTACTACTGGATGCCGCATTTCACCGGGCGGATGATGTCGGACACGCTGGGCCGCTGGGTCTTTTGGCTGATGTTCATCGGGTTCAACGTAACCTTCTTCATGATGCATCTCACCGGCATGCGCGGCATGCCGCGGCGGATCGCCAGCTACCCCGAGGGGCTGGGCTGGGACCGGCTTAACATGCTGTCGTCGATCGGCTCTTACATTCTCGCCGCGGGCGTAGTGCTCTTTGTCTTCGACTTCTTCTGGCACCAGCGTCACGGGCTGCGGGCGCGGCGCAACCCTTGGGGCGCGGGCACACTCGAATGGCTCTATCCGCCGATCCCGCCGGGGTTCAACTTTCACGCCATTCCCACCGTCCGCTCGCGTGAGCCGCTTTGGGATCAGCCCGAGCTGCTGGACCGCCCGGCCCATAAGGTCGAAGGCGCGCTGCGCCCCACCACCGACCACCGGCGCGAGACCATGGGCAATGACCCTGTGACCGGCGCGCCGATGCAGATCGTGCGCCTGCCCCATCCGACATGGGTGCCGCTGATCACGGCCTTCGGTCTGGCGCTTGGTTTCGGGGCGACGCTGGCCTCGGCCTATTGGCTGGTGGCTGTGGGTTTCACCATCGCGCTGGCGGGGATCACCGCCTGGATTTGGGAGCCGTCGGACAGCGGCGTGCTGCGCGATAGCGGCTTGGGCAAACTGCGCCTGCCGGTCAATATCGTCGATCCGCGCAGTCACCTGCATTTGGCAGTGGTGGGGACGATGCTGATCTCCGCCGCGCTCTTTGCCTCCTTGCTCTTTGCCGGGCTTTACCTGTGGAACACCCAGCCCCATTGGGCCGAGACGACCCCCGCCGCTGATCCGCTCATGGCGGGTCTGGCAGCCCTCGCCGCTCTGGGCCTGCTGCTGTTCAGCTGGGCCAGCCGCCGGGCGGCCTATGGGGCCAAGGTCAAATCAGTCATCGCCGTCGATCTGGGACTGGCCGTGGGGGCCATCGCCTTGGGCGCGCTGTTGTTCCTGTCGATCCAAGAGGTCGATCCCTATGGGTCGGCCTATGCCGCCGTGGGCTGGGCGCTCTTCGCCTTCGTGGCGGGATACCTTGCCGTGGTGCTCTACTGGTCGCTCATCAATGCGCTGCGCAAAGCCGTGGGCGCGGTCCAGCCGGGGCAGATGCTGCCCAACCTGCTCATCGCCACATTCGCCAAGGTGGTGGCCATCATGGGCGGGGTCACGGCGGCGGCCTATCTGCTGGCAGGAGGCGCGATATGAGAGGTCTGACCAAAGGCATCGCCAAACCGGCCCTGCTCTGGGCGCTGCATTTCACGCTGATCTACGCGCTGATCTCGGCCGCCTGCGCGCCGCGCGCGCTGTTGGGGCAAGACCATCTGCTAATCACTGCCGTCGTGCTGACGCTTGCCATGGCAATGGTGCAAATCTTTTGGATGTGGCGGGGCGCACATAGCGGTCGGCGGTCGGACCTGAACCGGGATGAGACCGCCCTTCTGCGCGCAGGATGGTGGACTGGGCTGATCTCGCTCATCGCCACGCTGGCCAATCTAACCCCGGTGCTGATCCTGCCCGGCTGCCACGGATAGAGAGAGAGGAGACCCCTCATGCAACAGGACGCCTATACCCCATTCTGCGGCACACCGCCCTCCCCGGAGAGCTTTTGACCCGCTGGACCCTCGACCCCTTCCTGCTGGTCGGGCTGGTGGCCTTCGCGGCCCTGCTTTGGTCGCGGGCCGAGCGGCGGGGCCAAGCGCTGAGCGGTGCAGCGCTGGTGGCCTTCTTGTTCATCTCCCCGCTCTGCGCGGCCTCGATGGCGCTGTTCTCGGCCCGGGTGGGGCAGCATATTCTGCTCACGCTGATTGCCGCACCGATGATCGCGGCGGCGCTGCCGAAGGTACGGCTGCCCCTCTGGCCCCTCGCCTTGGTCTTCGCCCTGCTGTTTTGGGGATGGCACAGCCCGACGCCCTATGCGGCGACCCTGCAGTCTGACCTTGTCTATTGGGCGATGCATCTGTCGCTGACAGGCTGCGCGATTGCGCTTTTCATGGGGTTTCGCGGTGCCGGAGCGCAGGCGGCGGTGCCTGCGGTCTTTACCGCGGCACAGTTGACCGCCTTTGCGGTGACCCTCACCCTCGCCCCCACGGTGTGGCATGGCTGGCACGAGCTGACCGCCCTGCCCTATGGGCTTTCCGCCTTGGCCGATCAGCAACTGGCGGGCGCGTTGATGTGGGTCGCGGGCGGCGGGCTGTTCATGGTGCTGGTGGCGCTTCAAGTGCGGCAACTGCTGCGGCATGACACGCTGGCCCAAAGCGCGGGCTGAGCGGATTAGCCTGCCGCGAAGGCTTTGGTCAGGTCTTCCTGCCTGTCGCGCGGCAGCACCACGATCAGAACGTCGCCCTCTTGCAGGGTGACATCCCGCCCCGGCAACTGCTCTTCCCCGTCGCGGATCAGCGCGACAAGGCGGCCTTGCCCCGGCAAGTCCAACCGCGCCCCGGCCAAACGCTCGGGCACGGTGACGCGGGTCAGCAGCAGATCGTCCTGTAGCAGCGGCTCTTGCATCGCGTCGTCATCGCCGGTCAGCATATCCACGATGTCTTCGGCGACTTTGGCATGGGGGTTGATCACATCGTCCAAACCCAATTCGCAACAGACCCGCAGCAGCGCATTCGAAGTGATCTGCGGGATCACCCGACCATAACCGATAGAGCGGCCAATGAGCGCCGCCAGTATGTTGATCTCGGAGGCATTGGTCACGGCGATGCACACATCGTCTTCGTCGCGAAAGGCTTCGCGCAGCACATCGGGGTTGCTGCCGTCACCCTCTATCATGCCGCAGTCGATCCGCTCTGCCGCTTGCTCCAACAACTCGCGCGACTTGTCGATCAACACGACCTCGCGGTCGGTCTCGATCAACTCCTCCGCAATGGCGAGGCCAAAGCTCGACGCGCCGATGATGACGATACGCATGGGTAATCTCCTAACTTGGGCGGGTCCAACTGCGTGGCAGCAAAAGCGCCAGCACCGCGATGAATTCCAACCGGCCCAGCCACATGGCGAAGGCGACCGAGAGTTTCAGATCGCCGGGCATGTCCGCCCCCACCGCCCCGGTTGAGAGGCCCACGGTCGAAAGCGCTGAAATCGTGTCGAACAAGGCGGGCAACGGGGGTAGCCATGGGCCACGAAGTGAAACCACAAGAGCCCCGCAAAGCTGAAATAGATGAGCACCAGCGCCAAAAGCGACACAACCGCTTCGGTCGAGACGGGCCGGCCACTGTGGCGCAGGGGGGCGATGGCATGTTCAGTGAGCCGCACATGCTGCACCGCATGGACCACTGCGCCGATACAGACATGCAGACGGCTGAGCTTTAGCCCCCCGCCGTCGATCCGGCATCGCCGCCCCAAAGCATCGCCAGCAACAGGATAAGCAAGGCCGGGCCCGCATCATAGACCGGCCCCGTAGAAAACCCCGCCGTCGTCAGCCCCGAGATCAGGTTCAGCGCATGGGCGTAGAGCGTAAGCTCGCGATCTTGGGAGGTGGTCAGCACCGCGGCGAGGTAAATGACCAAGGCCAGTGCAATCGCCACGAGCACCCGCTGGACCGAGCCGAGCTTCCAAGCCTCACGGTGCCGCCCCTGGCCGACAAAAACAAAGACCAGCAGCGATATCGCGCCCAACACGCAGGACAAGATAACCATGCCCTGCCCGAGCGGAGAATAGCTGGCCAGACTGTCGGCGCGCGGCGAGAAACCGGCGGTCGAGATGGCGGCGAGGGTCAGCACCAGAGCCTCACGCCAATCGGGGATCACCAGCATGGTCAGCAGCACCATCACCAAGGTCAGCGCGCTATAGACGGTCAGAAGCTGCCGCGCCTGCTCTCGGGTTGAAGCAATGCGATCCCCCTGCTGGATATCGACCCGCCCCAGACGCCGCGCCGGGCGGCCCCGCGGCAGCAGCAGAGCAAGCACCGCCGTGGCGATCACCAAGCCGCCGCACCATTGCATCCAGCCGCGCAGGACGTGCCCGCGAAGGGCCAGCTTTCCGCCTCCTGCGCGACCGTAAGGCCGGTGGTGGTGATGCCGCTCACCGCCTCGAAGAACGCATCTATGAGGGGCATGCCAAGGGTGACGAAAGCGGGTGTGGTCAACAGCGCGGCGATGAGAAAGACCAAGGCCACGGTCATCATCGCCTCCATCCCGCGCAGATCATCGGGCAGCGGGCGCGACCGCACCGCGACATGCACCATGCCCGAGAGGACAACAGGCGCGAGCAGGACCAGCGCCAGCAGCAAATCCCCCTCAGCCAATGCCCAAGCACCGGGTGGCAGGCACAGCGCGCCAAAGATCGGCGCGTGTTTGCCGAGGGTCAGCGCAATCACACGCGGCCGCGCGACGGTCATCACGGTCGAGGATCCCGACCGGAAGAAAGAGGCCGGGCGAATTGCCATCAGCTTGGGGCCATCTGTATCCGTGGTGGTGTAGCTTTATTCCGCATCAGGCGGCGTCTGCTGGTAGTATAGGGCAACCGCACGGATTTCCTCATCGCTAAGCGATTTGGCGATGTCTTCCATGACGTTAAGCGGCCCATTCGCCCGGTCGCCATTCTGCCACGCCACCAGTTGATCGGCGATATACTGCGCCGACTGCCCTGCCAAACGCGGGATCGCCGCGCCGCTTGTGTCGCTGCCACCGTGGCATTGGTTGCAGGCTGGCACGCTGTCACTGCCAGAGGCCGCAAGCGCGCCGCCCTGTTGCACCACATCCGTCGGGGCACCGTGATCGAACTTGGACAGTTTCGGCGCGACGGAGGCGTAGTAATCCGCCACGGCCAAACGCTCTTTTTCAGTCAACTGCGTGGCGATGGGCACCATGATCGGCGAAAACCGTTCACCCGCCATGAAGGCCTGAAGCTGCGCTTCGATATAGTCGGCAGGCAGCCCGGCCAGACCGGGCATCTCGCCCAAGCCCGCGCCTGCGTCATCCAGCCCGTGGCACGCCATGCATTTCATGCCGACACCACCCTGCTGCGCGCCGCCCGAGGCGACGGTGCGGCCCAAAGCGGTATCCGGGGCACGTTCCACGCCGCCATCATCGGCGTCG
This sequence comes from Sulfitobacter faviae, assembly GCF_029870955.1. NCBI lineage: Bacteria > Pseudomonadati > Pseudomonadota > Alphaproteobacteria > Rhodobacterales > Roseobacteraceae > Sulfitobacter > Sulfitobacter faviae. Next base: position 790,284 of record NZ_PGFQ01000001.1, read on the forward strand.
TCGAAGAGCGGTGGCGGAGACTGCGCCGCGGCAGCACAGGCGATGAAGGTGGCAAAGGGAACAAGAATTGAAAGTCGCATGGTCTACCCCTCCTCCAAATCGGCGAACTCGGCCCGCATACGCTTGACCTCTTCGGCGGTGACATCACCTTCGTAGTCATTGCCCAAGTTGGTTTGGATGTAGGACACGATCGCAGCGACCTGTTCATCATCCAGCCAATCGGCAAAGGCCGGCATGGCGCCATTGCCTTCAAGGATCAGGTTCACCGGATAGCGCTTGTGCCCCAGCCGCGGGTTGGCGGCCAAAGCGGGGTATTTCCCGGCGCCATATGCCCCCTCGCCCTCTGGCCCGTGACAGCCCGAACAGGCGCGGCGGTAAAGTTCGGACCCTTCGCTATCGGTGAATTTCTCGGTGGTGGAGCCCAGATCACGCCGACCGGCATCGACCTGAGAATTGTCCTCCTGCGCAAGGCTCGGCGTGGCGAGCGCCATGAGCAGGGGAAAGATCAGATAACGCATGGTTCAACCCTCCTTCACCGCGCGGTCATGGACCTGTCGCACCGCATCCAGCGCCGAGAGCAGAGAGCCTTCCTGCCAGCCCGGCAGATAGCTGATATGCTCCCCCGCGCAGACGAAACGGTTGTCCATGGTTGCGGCGATCTCATAATCGCGGCCCCGGTCATCCCAATCGGAGTAACAGCCCAGCATCCACGGCACCCGGTGCCAACTCAGCACCACACCGCTGCTGAATTCATCCCGGTACTGCGGGTGGATCCGCGCGCCCTGCTCCAACACGGTTTCAAGCCGCTCTTCGGGCGACATCGAATTGAAGGCATAGGCATGTGGCCCATAGGCATAGCAGCCCAGCAGCACGCCCGGACCATCGGAATGCATCTCAGCCGAGGGATAGCTGATCTCGGCAATCGGCAGGTCGGTCAGGGTGATGCCGCCATAAATTTGCTCATCCCGTTCCCAAAAGCGGCGCTTCATCTCCAGCCCCGCTTTCACCGCCTCATGGTAATGCAGCGCCCGCATGACGCGGCGCATGTCGCCAGAGACATCAACATCAAGCTGGCTGAGCACGGTGAAGGGGATGGTGCAGATACAGTAATCCGCCGTTTCAACCCCGCCGCTGCCTTCGCCATCGGCGCTGGAATACTCGACCTCGACCCCGCTTTCGGTCTGCCGGATCCGGTCAACTTTGGCGTTATAGGTGATCGTATCGTCCACCTCGCGGGCGAAGGCATGGGCGATCTCCTCCATGCCGCCCACGGGCTGGAACATCGGCGCATGGTGGCGGTAGGTCGTATGGTTGCGCATCTTTTCCCAAAAGCGGGATTTCAGCAGGTCTTCCAAGGCAATCGGCTCAGAAGGTTCAGGCGCGGCGTTGTAAAGCCCCCCGCCCGGCGCGCCATTCTCAGGATAGCCGCGGTATTCAGCGGTATCGAGACTGGCCTCATAGCTGTAATCGTTGTTGAGGATGCCAAAGGATTTCAGGGATTCCAAAAGGATCTCCGTGTCCTCTTTGGTCAGCGCGCTATCAAGCCGCCCTTTATCGACCGATTTGGCCAGCAATTCCGTGATCTGGCCCACGTAATCCGCCCAAGCATGGCCATAGCGAATTGGTTTGCCGTCAAATGCCGTTTGCGAATGGAGATAGGCGTTTTGGTTTTCCTGAACGAATACTTCGAGCGGGACGTTCAACCGGTGGCAATAGTCCAAGAGCGCCAGATGGTGATGCGGGATGCGCCACGGGCCGATGTTGATATATTGCCCTTTGGAGAATTCGACCTTTTGCTTATAGCCGCCCAATTCTTCGAATTCATCGCCGCCTTTGAGGGTCCAACAGCGGCCCCGGCGCGCTTTTGATACTCTAGGATGCTGACTTCGTAGCCCGCGTTGCGCAGTTCCAGCGCGGCGCACATGCCCGCAAGACCCGCCCCAGCACAACAACCTTGCGCCCCTGAGGCGCGCCGGAAAGTTCGATGGGGCCTTTGTAAGGGCTTTGCCGGGCATGCCCGAGGGAGGACATGGCGTGCAGCATGGTGGAGGAACCAGCGGCCAGACCGATCATTTTCAAAAGATCGCGCCGTGATGGGGGCCGGACGTTGGAGGGGTGGGACATAAAGACCGCTCCTATTTCAGGTAAATTTTTTGACCAATTAACGAAAGAACGCCCGCCGTAGGTCATTGTTCCAAGAAGGTCGGAAAAATCACGATCCGCCGCGATTGAGGTTCATTGCATCGAGCAAGACATTGACCTGCGCGGCGTCCTGCGGCGGCACGAGGCCAGTCGCATCCTTGCCTTCCAAAGTGTCCAAGAACGGCTCTACCCCCTCGCCCGCATCAAGCGGGGGAAGCTCTATGCTCTCGACCGGTTTCTGCTGGCCTCTGAGGCCGAGGTCCAGCACGCCCGCCCGCAGGCGCGCCCAACCGGCCTCGCCCACGATGTCCAACTCAAGGCGCATTTCGCTATCCGTCCAGCCCGCCTCAACCACGCCGGTGGCGGGCGGGGCCGCGAATTCGATCAGGGCCGCGCCGTGGTCATCCACCGGCCAGCCAAGCGCGTTACCCGTGACCGCATGGCCCGAGGCGATGGGGCCGACGAGCCATTGCAAAAGGTCGATGACATGCACCGCCTCATCCACGAACCCGCCATAGCAGGCGCGCGCCGGGTCGGTCATCCAGCAATCGAGGTCCAGCCAATCGGCATAGCCGCCGTCATGGGAAAAGCGTCCGCGGGCCTCTAGCACCCGGCCCAATGCGCCCCGCGCGATCCTCTCGTGCAGGTAGTTGAGCGCCGCGGACCTGCGCAGGAAATACCCCGTCGCCAAGACCAAGCCCTTTTCGCAGGCCAAGTCAGCGCAGCGGCGCGCCGCTTCGGCGCTGCCCGCCATCGGCTTTTCGACAAAGACCGGCAGACCGGCGTTCAGGGCGGCGGTGATGTCCTCCTCATGAAACACCGTTTCGCTGCACACAATCGCGCCGCGCACGTCCAATCGGGCAAGATCAGACAAGGCCACCCGACTGGCCTTGAGTTGGGCACAAAGCGCCTCTTGGCGCGCCTCATCCCGGTCGAAAACCTGCGAAACGCGCCAGCCGCGCTGTTCGATATGCGCCAGATGGTCGGACAGATGCACATGCGCCCCGCCGAGTAGAACCAAATTCTTGTCAGTTGTCATGGCTGTTTCCTCCCGCATCAATCGCCCAGCAGAAAGCGCGACAGCATGATCTGAACCGCAAAAACAGTGTCGCCGCCTTCGGTGTGGTTCACATAGCTGAGCAATGAAGCATCGAGCGGCGCGTTGCCATCGTCGAGATCGTAGTTCACCCCGACCTCATAGCCCGTATAGTCCAAAATATCGTCCCGCTCGACAAAGGCATAGGCATCAACCCGGTCGTTGAACGTATAGCCGCCTTCGAGCTTATAGACCCAATCGCCCCGCTCCGGCTCGACCCCCAGATCGACGGTGGCCCGCCACTCCTCGCTCACGCTATAGTCGAATTTGCCATGCAACTCGCCGCGCACATCTCCCGTCTCATCGCGCAGAAAGCGGGTGTAATAGGCGTCATAGGCCAGTTTCTCCGTCAGATCGCCACGGTGGCCCAGCGTAAGTTCGAATTGCGCGTCATCCCTTGGGTCGTCCAGCGATAGAACGAGGGCGTGGAAATAGGCCGGGCCATAGGCGACCTCTGCAAAAGCCTCGATCTCCGCGCTTTCGGCGGCACCGGGGCCATCGTTGAGACGGTAAAAGAATTTCGGCGTGACGCCCACCTCTAGGCTCCAATCCGAGGCAGAGGTGTTCCGCTCCATCTCTGGGGCTGAGGTGGTTGTCTGATCCACCGTTTGCGCCAAGACCCCGCCGGGGGCCAGAAGGCATATGATCGATATGGTTTTGTGAAACTGTGGCATCCTTTTCTGCCTTTCTATGAAATCGGTTAATATTCGCGGGGTCCAATTTGCCCCTTCTGCGTGCGTGAGATGGCGCCCGAAAAATGCCCGGGCGATACGAAAAAGCAGCGCGATTTTCTCGCGCTGCTTTGCCGTTCACTTCTCTTGCTTCACCACCTTTTGCGGGTTCTTTGGATCGAACTCCTCGGGGCGGTGCGCCGCGCCTTCGTGGTCGTCCTGCGCATTGTGGCGCTCACGATGGGGCGGGCGTTTCTCTTTGGCGTGATCTGGCTCGTTTGGCATGTCACTCTCCTATTTTGCTATGCGGCGGTGGCCTGCATGCCGGGTTTAAGGACCACTTTGGTCCAGTCGTTCTGATCGAAGCGGAAGTTGTGATAGCCCTTAGCGGCCTGCTCCAGCGGCAGGCGGTGGCTGATCATGAAGCGGGTGTCGATCTCGCCCTCGGCGATGCGGTGCAACAGCTCCTTGGTGTAGCGCTGCACATGGGTCTGGCCGGTGCGGATTTGCAGACCTTTCTCCATCATCGCGCCCAAGGGGAACTTGTCGAGGAAGCCGCCATAGACGCCGGGCACCGAGACGCGACCGCCCTTGCGGCAGGCCATGATCGCTTCGCGCAGCACATGGCCCCCATCGGCACCGACGCCGACGGCCTGTTTGACGTTGTCCATCATCGTATCGGGCGCGAAACCGTGGCTTTCCATGCCGACCGCATCAATCACAGCATCAGGGCCGTGACCGCCCGACATCTCCATCAGCGCCTCCAGCACATGGGTCTGGGTGTAGTCGATCACCTTGGCCCCCATCTGCCGCGCGAGGTTCAGCCGGTTCGGATAGTGGTCGATCGCGATGACCTGCGCGGCCCCCATCTTGAGCGCGCTTTGCACGGCGAAAAGCCCCACCGGGCCACAGCCCCAAACGGCGACGGTGTCACCCTCTTCGATGTCGGCGTTTTCGGCGGCCATCCAGCCGGTCGGGAGAATATCCGACAGGAACAGCACATCGTCATCGTCGAACCCTTCGGGAATGACGATCGGGCCGACATCGGAGAAAGGCACCCGCACATATTCTGCCTGCCCGCCGGGATAGCCGCCGGTCAGATGAGAATAGCCAAACAGCCCGCCAACCGCGTGGCCGAATTGCTTTTCGGTCAGATCCTGTTTGTCCGCCGGGTTGGAGTTGTCGCAGGCCGAATACTGGGTCTTTCTGCAGTGAAAGCAGGACCCGCAGGAGATGGTGAAAGGCACCACCACCCGCTGGTCTTTCTTGAGGGTGCTCTTGGGGCCGGTCTCGACCACCCGGCCCATGAACTCATGGCCCAGAATATCGCCCGCCATGACGCCGGGGATCACGCCATCATAGAGGTGCAGGTCAGAGCCGCAGATCGCGGTCGAGGTGACTTCGATAATCGCGTCGCGGGGGTTGACGATTTCCGGGTCCGGGACCGTATCGACCCGCACGTCGTGCTTGCCTTGCCATGTCAATGCGCGCATGTCTCTCTCCTCACTTGTCCGATTTGCGATTGGCGGAGGTGGCGATCTCGCCGGTCTCCATCAGCATTTTGAACCGCTTCAAATCCCGCCGCCCCTGAAGCGCGGGTTCGGCCTGAAACAGCTTGGCGATCCAGCGCCCCAACTCCCCGGCGGGCGGGTTATAGGCGATGATCGCCTCCACCTCGGTGCCCCGGTCGCCCGGCGCGTCGCGGAACGAGACTTTGCCCTCGGTATCGATCTGCGAACTGTCGAGGGCGCGCCACGCGATCTCTTCCCCCGGTTTGTCACTGACCACCTCGGTCTCGACCCGCAGGTCTGTTCCCGCCGGGCCTGCGATCATCCAACGGAACTGATCCTTGGCGGCGTCGATTGGCTCGACCGCCTTCACGTTCTCCATGAACTCTGAGAGCTTCGTGAAGTCGCGCCAGTGGCGGTAGAGTTCGTCACGCGGACGGTCGATCGTCACCGTGCGTCCGACAACGGCATAATCCCCGAAACGCGCCTGTTTCGCACTGCGCCCGGGCGCGGAATCTGCTGGCCGATGGCTCAGCCCGTCACGATCCCGCCGCGCGGTGTAGAGCGCATAGGCAGACGCCCCGGCAAGCGCACCGACGCCGAGCCCCCAGAACAGCGAGCTTTGCCGCTCTGTCAGCGCGTCCCGCGCGCCTTCGGCGGCGCTGCGTTGGTCGTAAGGATAAGATGTCATCAAGAAACCTCCTGTTGCTGAATATGGCAGACCGAGTGTTTCAACTGGAACGCGAGGGTCGCGGCAGGTGTTCCGAAGAAGTGGCTCCAAAGCGCGGCTCCGGCGGAAATCAACCGATCGCGCGTAGGGGTCGGGCTGCCCCTGACAGGAACCTTTCGGGAAACCGCCCGTTGATCCCCTGCGATCCGGCCCAAAGGAATAATGTAATGACGCCCCGCGAAGCTACGCCACATGGTGCCAAAGGCGTGGACAATCCAATTAGTTTGAAAATTTTGATCCCCCTCGCTGCCCTGAGCCTGCTCGCCGCTTGCGACGACCTGCGGTTCCCTCGGGATGTGGAAGAAACCCTCGAAACCGTTCTTTCCGAGCAGAAAATGACCGTGGCGGTATCGGAAAACCCGCCATGGGTCGTGCTGGCAGACGGCCAACCGCCACAGGGGTCGAAGCCGACCTGACCCGCGCCTTCGCCGAAGCCTTGGGGGTGGCCATCGAGTGGAAACACCTCGGCGCCTTCGCGGCGTTGGAGGGGGTGGAGAAGGGTGACATCGACCTTGCCATTGGGGGTTTCACCCGCAAGGACGTGACCCCGGTAAAAGGGGCCGCGCCGAGCTACGCCTATTTCGAGGAGTCCTTCGTCATCGGCAGCCGGGGGCCAGACGCCTTGGCCGATGACATCGAAGGCCAACGCGTTTTCGTACCGCCCCACCTGCCTCTTGCCGCGCTGGTTGAAAAGGAAGGTGGCATTCCGGTGGATCATTGGGCGGAAGGCCTCAACCTCGCCGCTCTCCCGCACTGGAAACTTGAGGAGAAAGACCTTACCGCCACCGAAACCACGCTACAGCGGGCACAGCATGTCTTTGCCGTGCAGCAGGGCGAAAACGCTTGGCTGATGGAGATCGAAGGCTTCCTTCGAGATGAGGCCGGAACCATCGGGGCGCGTCTGCGCGCATCTGCCCCATGACCCGCTCCATCCGCACCATGCCCGAAGCGCAGAAAAAAGCGCTGCACCGCGCGCGCTGGCTTGAGGTCATCTGGATCGCGGTCTTAGGGTCGATCGTGGCGGCAATCTATTTTGCAGTGGGCAGCAGCCAAGCGATGAAAACCGCATGGATCGAAGACCTGCTCAGCTTTGTGCCGCCCATCGCCTTTCTCGTTGGCTCATGGATCGAGGGATGGAAGCCCAACCGCCGTTTCCCACTGGGCTATATCCGTGTCACATCAATCGCTTATCTGATCAGCGCCGTGTCGCTCGGCGGGGTCGGGATCTTTCTTATCGTCGACTCTTCCATCGCGCTCATCAAACAGGAGCACCCCACCATCGGCAGTGTCGAGTTTTTCGGCACCACCATTTGGTTCGGCTGGGTGATGATCGCGGCGCTGGCCTATAGCGTCGTGATGCCGGTCATTTTCGGCCATTTAAAAATGAAACCCGCCAAGATGCTCCATGACAAGACGCTTTATGCCGATGCCATGATGAACAAGGCGGATTGGATGACAGGGCTTGCCGGGATCGTGGGCATCCTCGGGATCGGGATGGGCTGGTGGTGGGCCGACGCGGTCGCGGCCATCGTGATCGCCTTGGACGTGCTGCATGACGGTTTCAAACACACCGGCGCGGCGATCCGGGACCTCAGCGATGAGATGCCGCGCACGATTGAAGATAAGGATTTCGACCCGCTGATCGGAGAGGTGCAGAATACTTTCAACGCGCTGCCGTGGGTCCGCGAAAGCCGCCTGCGCCTGCGCGAAGAAGGGCGTTTTCTGACCGGCACGATCTATGTCGTGGCGCATGAAAACGGCGCTACGCCCGAGAGGGTCGAAGCGGCGGAGGCCGAATTGCTCGACCTGCATTGGCGCATTCACGACATCTCGATCATGCCGCGAACTAAGATTGCAGGGTCGGTCACGATTGAAGGCGCGGATGACGGCACTCTGCCGTTGCGTTCTGGCGCTCGGCGGCGTCCGGTGGGGTGACCGGGGGCGGATCGCGTCAGATTTAAAGCTGACCTACAGACACGCCCCCGCATCGACTTTGCCCCGCGCCATCGCACGCGGGGCAACATTCATCTGGCTTATGCGCCGACCAACGTGCCGCCGTTCGGATGCAGCACCTGGCCGCTCATATAAGATGAGTCCTCGCAGGCGAGGAACAGCAGTGACGGGGCCACCTCATTCGGCTGACCGGGGCGGCCAAGGGGGGTGTTTTCGCCAAATTCCTCAACCTTATCTGCCGGGAAGGAGGCCGGGATCAGCGGGGTCCAGATCGGCCCCGGGGCCACGCCGTTGACCAAAATACCCTTGGGCGCCAGCTTGCTCGCCATCGCCCGCAGGAAGGACAGGATCGCCCCTTTGGTCGATGCATAGTCGAGCAGTAGGTCCTGCCCCTTATAGGCGGTGATCGAAGTGACACAGATGATCCGCGCGCCCTTTTTCAAATGCGGCAGCGTTGCTTGCGTCATCAGGATCATGCCGATGATATTGGTGCGGAACGTGCGTTCGATCTGCGCTTCTTCGATGTCTTCGAGGCTTTCCTGCGCGTGTTGTTCGCCCGCATCGTTGACGAGGATGTCGATCTTGCCAAAGCTCGCCATCGTGCGGCTTACGGCATCTTTGCAAAAGGCTTTCTCACCCACATCGCCCTCCAGCAACAGCGCCCGACGGCCCTCGGCTTCGACCAATCGCTTGGTCTCTTCCGCGTCGCGGCTTTCGTTGCGGTAGACGATGGCGACATCCGCCCCCTCCCGCGCATAGAGCAGCGCCGTGGCGCGGCCAATCCCGCTGTCGCCCCCGGTGATCAGCGCCACCTTATCCTTAAGCCGGTCGGAACCGGGGTAGCGCGGGGTGTAATCGGGCGCGGGGTCCATCTTATGCTCCCGGCCGGGCTGGCTTTGCGGGCTGTCGAGGGCATCAAAATTCTGATCTGTCATAGCGTGCTCCTATCCTGCTACGGCCCAAAAATACGGGGCTTTCAAAAATTCAGTTTACCCAAATGCAATGTTTGCTTTGGCAAAATGGTTTCAATAAAGCGCGAGGATGAGAAAGAACTTGCTCATTGCTTTGACTGCCTGACCAGCCGCAGGGTACCGCTCGTACGATGCTTAGTTCGGTTCACCGCCCTCAAATGCGCGATCAGTTGCCAAGCAGAACGACGCCAAGGAACTTGGCACCAATTAGCTTAGTTCACTCCCAGACCAGTAGTTGGAGGGAGACTGTCCGTCGTCATATAAAATGGGACATCAGAGCGGCTTGAACTTTGGAGGCTCTGGTTCGTTTGCGTGATTGATTATGCTGCTTGTTTTTGATGTTGCAAGCGGCGGCTTTGGATCGTCATTTTCTTGATCTTTTCCCTTTCTCTGATGATGGCTTTGTCACGTCCAAAATAGACGTCAGCGGGTGTGACGTTGCTCAGGCTCTCGTGGTAGCGCTGGTTGTTGTAATAGTCGACGAAGGCCCCGATCTGGCGTTCAAGATCGCCGGGCAGGTAGTAGTTTTCCAGTAGAACCCGGTTCTTCATGGTCTGATGCCAGCGCTCGATTTTGCCCTGGGTTTGCGGATGGAACGGCGCACCGCGAACGTGATCCATTTTCTGGTCCCCCAGCCATTTGGCCAGGTCGCCGGATATGTAGCACGACCCGTTGTCGCTGAGCAGGCGCGGCTTGTGTCGGACCACGGCTTGGTCGCAGCCAGACGCCGTAAGAGCCAGCTCAATGGTGTCTGTCACGTCCTCGGCTCGCATGGTCGTGCAGAGCTTCCAGGCAATGATATACCGGCTGTAATCGTCCAGGATCGTGCTGAGGTAATACCAGCCCCAGCCGATGATCTTGAAGTAGGTGAAGTCGGTCTGCCACATCTGATTGATCGCCGTGGTTTTGTCCGAGAACTCATCGGCAGCCTTGATCACCACATACTCGGGTGCCGTGATCAGATCGGCAGCTTTCAGAATGCGGTAAGTCGATGATTCAGAGATAAAATACCGCTTCTCATCAGTATATTTGAGGGCCAGTTCGCGTGTGGTCAGCGCCTCATGTTCCAGCGCAAACTCGATCAGATCATCCCGCCGGTCCTGCGGAATACGGTTCCAGACCGACTTCGGCCGAGGCGCGCGGTCCGCCAATGCATCAAGGCCGCCTTCGACGTAGCGGTCATACCATCGGTAAAATGTCGTGCGCGGGATACCCAGCATATCAAGGGTCATTTTTGTGGGCAGGTGTGATCCCTCAACCGTGCGAATGATCTCAAGCTTCTCGGTTGCTGGATACCTCATTCCTCGAGCTCCCCAGCCCCTGTCATGCTTTTTTTGAGCAGGCGGTTCTCAAGGGTTAGATCAGCCACGCATTCTTTCAGAGCCATGGCCTCGGATCGCAGATCCTTCACCTCAGGCGATGTCGCCTGACGCGCTGTGTCGCCGGAAAGGCGACGCTTTCCAGCCTCAAGGAATTCCTTCGACCAAGTATAATACAGGCTGTCAGAGATACCCTCGCGGCGACATAACGCCGAGATGCTTTCCTCCCCGCGCAATCCGGCCAAAACAATGCGGATCTTCTCCTCCGCCGAGTAGGTCTGGCGGGTCTTGCGGCGGATGTTTTTGACCAGCTTGTCAGCTGCGTCTTTCGATGTTCCGGGCTTCTTGTTCATCTTCGCTCCTTAAAGGCTACGATGAATGACCTGCCCCCCGCGAAATCCCTCACCATGATGTAGAGTCTGCCCAACCCTGGAGGAGCAGACGAATGCGGAAGAGCCGTTTTACCGAGCCGCAGATTATCGGGATGATCAAGGAGCAAGAGGCAGGCATGCCGACGGCGGAGGTGTGCCGCAGGCACGGGCTCAGCCCGGCAACGTTCTACAAGCTGAAGTCCAAGTATGGCGGCATGGAGGTGTCGGAGGCCGCGAGGCTGAAGGCGCTGGAGGACGAGAACGCCAAGCTGAAGCGGCTGCTGGCCGATACGATGCTGGACAATGTGGTTCTGAAGGATCTTCTGGGAAAGAGCTGACGACGCTGACCAAGCGGCGAGAGGCGGCGCTCAGGGCGATGCGGGATCACGGCATCTCGCAGCGCCGGGCCTGTCGGCTTGTTGGTGTCGACCCAAAGACAGTCCGGCGCGAACGCCCGTCCCGCTGCCCGGCAGCACATGCACAGCATGTGCGAGAGGGGACTGCCCTGAGATCCGCAAGGAGATGCAGGAGATCGCCGGAAAGCGGCGCCGGTTCGGCTACCGCCGGATTGGCGTGTTGCTTGAGCGCAAGGGCATGAGAATGAACCACAAGAAACTGTATCGGCTCTACCGGGAAGAAGGGCTGTCAGTGAAGCGGCGGCGCGGCCGCAAGCGGGCCCGTGGAACGCGCTCCCCGATGCCGGAGGCTGCGTATCCCAATGCGCGCTGGTCTCTGGACTTCCTGGCTGACAGCTTCGGGGCATCCCGGAAATTCCGCATCCTGGCAGTGATAGACGATTGCAGCCGCGAAAACCTGTGCCTGATTGCTGACACCAGCATCTCCGGCGCGCGTGTTGCGCGTGAGCTGGATGCGCTGGTGCGGATCTACGGTAAACCCGGATGCATAGTCAGCGATCGAGCCATTGGAACGCCATTGGTCCGAGAGACAATGGCGAGGGGGACGGAGTTCACGAGCCGGGCCATTCTGAGGTGGGCCGATCAGAACGCAATTCCGTGGCACTATATCGACCCAGGGAAGCCGCAGCAGAACGCCTTTATCGAGTCATTCAACGGCAGCATGCGCGACGAACTGCTGAACGAGGAGATATTTGACACCCTGGACGACGCCCGCCGGAAGCTGGCGCTCTGGCGTTACGATTACAACACCGTCAGGCCGCACTCATCGCTCGGGAACAAAACACCGGCCGAAGCGCGCCGGACGCTTGAGCAATTTGAGGGCTCCGCGCCCGGCGCGCTTGCCAAGACCGAAACCCACGACTACCAAAATCAAACCCGCAGACTCTCGTCATGAACGAGGGACCAGTGGGGGCAGGTCATTATCTATGTCATGTGATCAGCTTGCTTGGCTGATATCTCGACGATCCGGTCCGCAAGTGCGCGACGAGACTCAATGAACCCGGCGGCGCTTGAGGGCGAAAGGCAGACTGCAACCGGTGCGTGTTGCTTGACTTGCCGGTGCTCCTAACACAGCTTGGCAGGACCGCCGGGGCAGAGTGATGGGGGAGTAGTTGATTAGAAACGTGAAAGATGGATTTGCCGAGATCGCCCTCTCGATCGCTGGTTCCATCGGTGTGGTGGGGTTAATTTCAGCTCTACTTGCCGCAAATGACGATAAATTAAAGGCAGGCACGGCCTTCGCAGGGTATTTCGAAGGTGGTCAGGTTGGTTTGACCATCTTGGCGGTATCAGGGGCCGCTTTTGGCGCTCTTCTCAGACATCCACAAAAAGATAAACTCGGTTCGTTTATCATGGGGATCATACTTCTTGCACCCATCATCGCGACGTCGCTGATCATCGGGCTCAATCCTGGTTTCGTCACAGGGGATTGACCGATACGGTTCTGCTCATTCTTTGGTGCCTTTATGCACTTATTCACTTGATTTGGTTCATATTCATTGTGCGCAGCCCAACCGTTCCCAACGCCCAGGAAGCTGGCAGAGTGGAGATAAACCGCGTGAGCACTATGAAAGAAAGGGCATCAAACCGTGCGCAATGAAATCAAAGCCCCGATCATACTCCCAGTTTCCAAGGTCCAGCAGCCCATCGGGGAGTTCTACGTCGGAACAATGGACGCCCGGACCCTTACCAGAATTTCATACACAGAGATCCGCGCGTTTATTGAAGGCACACAAGATACAATTGCGGGCATTCAGCGTGAGCGCTCGCAAAAGCGTATCGACGAGATAAGAAAGTATGTGAATCTGGATTACGCTACGTTTCCAACCTCTATCATTATAGCAGTGGCTCCCGAGTGCACGCGTCTTGTCAATCACGATCCGGACATGACGCAAGAAGAGGCCCAGAAGTTCTTCGAAACAGAAGAGGAAGAAATCGACGGGAATGCCCATGTTTTCAATCTGCTGCTGAACTCATACGGCGAAGAAGATAATGAGGCTGAAGACAGCGAAGATGATGGGGGCAAAACGACCTACATTCCTGTTGAAAAGATTGCCTTTATTATCGATGGCCAGCATCGGGTGGCGGGCCTGGAAGGCCTGGAAGACGATAGGGAGTTCGATGTCAACATTTCTGTCTTCGTCGGGGCTTCTGAAGCCGACAAAGCGGAGATTTTCGCACGCGTGAACCAATCACAAACGAAAGTGAACCAATCCCTCGTGGTTGACCTGGCATCCTATTACGAAGAGCGAGGCCCGGTGAAGTTTGCGCACGAAGTCGTTCTGGCTATGAATTCCGATAAAGATGGGCCGCTCCACGACAAGGTGAAGCGCCTCGGGAAAGCCGATCCTGGCAAGGGGCGAATCCAAACACTGGCCCAAGCTACGGTCGCGAAGCCTTTAGTCGACTACATCACTTCGGACCCGGAAGCAGAGCGCAACAAGCGATACAGGGGCATTTTCGGATCACGGCGCAAGCCAGATGCGTGGCGCAAGTTCATCTTCCAACCGTTTTACGATGAGGAAGACGATGGCGGAATGTTCCTGTGCCTGACTAACTATTTCGGCGCCGTGAAGGCGCGCTGGCCTGAGGTCTGGGACGACGCTCCCGCGGGCACGGTTCTCAACAGGACAACGGGCTACGCGGCTCTCATGAAATTTCTGCGGCCGGTCTATCTGCATTACTGTAACGAACCCGGTCAAATCCTGACACGCAAAGACTGCGATGAAGTTTTCGCGAGGATCGACATCGACGCAAAAGACATCAACCGCGAAGTGTATTTGCCGGGTAGTTCTGGTGTTGGCAAGCTGTATCGCGAAATGATGGACTACATAGATTGGAAACCTTAGCGAGGGTAAGAACTGGGCGCCCCGGAGACCGATGGCTGAAGAGCTGTTCTTGTGCCTCATTGTCGCTGCCGCGTGGAGGTCATCATACTTGATCCGCGGGGCAGCCCGTAACCAGAATGGCAAAGTCACCTGGAATCAGCCCATGATGTTCGGGGTCGGCGCCGCGATGCGGCATGTCCGCTTTTCGCCCGTCACGGCCAAGAAACTGCTCGGTCACAAATTTTTACTGGTATCGAGGGGCGGGAATGCGTTGCTGCTGCCCTGCTTTTCGTCAAAGCGACATCCGTCATTTGGTGAGACCAGGAAGGTTCGGACTGATTGCTCTTACGAACAAATCTATGAGTAAGAGCTGGCGCTACGCGCTTCATAGGACCGACCATTCGTTCACAGCGCAGCATTCGTATTTGGCAACGGTACGAACTGAAGGACGGGTCGACTTGGCCTCGGCGGGTTATATCGCCTGTGTTGCACTCCTAAGTATTTGGAAAGTCTATGACAACGTCTTTTCCGAGGGTCAAACCCACGGCATTGCAAGCCGCCTGAATAATCCTCAGCTTCTCTCGATTGGCGATATTTGTCCCGATTAGCCAACCATCAATAATCTCTTCCGCGCGAGCCAAATCTGGCCGCTTTGGGTAGATTTCCTCCGGTGAGCGCGCGATGTGATTGCGAGATTTGCCACGAGCAGCGCGTGCGATATCGACCATTCGATCGGGATACCGTTTCGCAATTTCACCAAGAATCTCCACCAGCGCTGACTTCGCCGTGTTAGTTGTTCTCGCCTCACCGAAAAGTTCGAAAGCAACCTGTCTACCACTGGAACTGGGTGAGCTGTTCGTCTTGGATGGCGTGACGAGCTTCGCGGGTCTAACTGAAGCCTCGACCGCTTTTGGCACCACGAGTTGGTCAACGCTCTTCGTGAGCGAAAGTGATTGAAGGAACGCCAAAACAGCAGTGCTGGACGGCCTGACGCCAGAAATCGCTTCAGTTTGGTCTTGAAGCAATTCTACCAGCAGCTCTTCCGGTTCCCCCACCAATGACTGCCATGCTTGTGGTATGCTGCGCTGTGCCTCTCGACGAGACCGCAGATCACGGAAGTCCACATCAACCGCATCTCGGGCTTCACCCGTCCTCACCCTCTCTCTCTGAAGATAACGCCTGAATGTTTCCTCCAGCTGATTTTGGTCTCGCTCGACAAGGTGGAGCTTTTGAACTCGGCGCTGCGAGTAATCGCCCTCCCCTGGCGGGTAGTAGAAGCTCCATTCCCGGCCATCCGTGAGAACGCAAATCGGAACACCTTTGTGGAAAGCATACTCGAATAATTGTTTATCTCCGAAACCAGCGCGCCCCACCCCCTTGACCTCGATGAAGACGCTTGGCTGCCTCACGCCACCAAAAAGGGCAAAATCTACCCGACCACCTGGCATCGAGAACTCCGGAACAATTTGAGCGGGGTCAGCATCATCCCACCCAAGTGACCGAAGGATTGGGAGGACGACACCAACCGAGACTGCGGCCTCGTTTTGGTATGCGCCTTCCTCAAGTCGTGAACGTATAGATTTGATGAGGTTTTCTAAGGACATTCGCCATCATTGTTGCGGCTTGGTTCACTTTGCAAGTCTCCAAGAACACGTTCTGCCGCCCCATATGACCAAGAGTTTGGCATCACCTAAGTTCAAAACGCCTTTCAGTCGAAAGCCTTCTGCCCCCACGTCCAAGGAAAGGGCTGAACCCACCGATATATGACGTCAAGGTGGCAAAAGACACCAATACTGGGAAATTGGCCATTTATACGCGCCAAATGGCCAAAACTTTTGGGGTGTCCGCAAACTGTGTTGGTGCGCTTCGTTATTTTGAAGAAAGGCCTATATTATTCCGCTTTTCCCGCGGAGGATGCCCTTGCTACACCACGACTTTCGCCGTTTTCTCGATGCCCTCGAAGACCTGAACCCGGCCCAGATCGAGGACGCACAAACGAAAATCCAGGATCTCCGACGAAAGACGGAAGCGATCTCGGAGATCGAAGCACGGACAAACCAAGATCACAAGTGCCCCTTCTGCGGCGACGAGCGCCGCCAGAAGTTGGGCCGCACGCGGACCAAAATCCAGCGCTACCGCTGCACCGGTTGCCAGAAGGCTTATTCGGGACGAACGGGCAGCGCCATCGGCCGCATCCATCGCCCAGACCTGTTCATGGTGGCGCTGCGGGATATGTTGGGCACCTCTGCACCGCAGTCGGTGCGCAAGCTCGCGAGACGGCTCGGGCTCAACAAATACACGGTCTGGCGCTGGCGGATTCTGGTGTTTTCGATCATCGGGAGCAGCATCTCATCGGCGAGCTTTTCTGGGATCATCGAGGCGGACGAGACCTACCAGCGAGAGTCTCGAAAGGGGTCTCGAGAATGGGTCCGCCACTTCGCCGATCCGCAGAACGTCCCGCGGCCGCCGCGCCCTCGTTGGGAAGACTTCACGACACAAGGGCTGAAGATGATGCGTGGTCTCTCAAGCTGGCAACTCCCCATCCTCACGGTCGCCGACCGTGGCGGTTCTCGCCTTTTTCGGCGGCTACCGAACCGCAAGAGTGCCACCGTGGAGCGCGCCATGAAGCCTCTGGTTCCGGATGATGCCGTGCTCTGCTCGGACGGAGGAACTGGCTACAGGAACCTCGCGGCGGCACGCCAACTGGAGCATTTTGTGGTCGGCAGCAAGCCCGGCAAACGCGTGGCCTCAGGCTGCTATCACATCCAGAATGTGAACTCACTCCACGCCTGCTACAAGAGGTTCATCAAGCCCTTCTGTGGTCCGGCCAGCAAGAACCTCAGCGGCTACATCCGTTGGCTCGAGGTGAGACTGGAGGGGATACGACCCGCGGAACTTGTCCGCGCATCGTAAATCTGGTGTCATGGCAGAGGTCCGCTTCAAGCCTGAAACGGACCGGGTTTGTAGGGCTTGGACCTATCGCTCTCGATCCGATTTCGCCTTCATTGCGCTGCGCACGAGCTTGCCAAAAGCACGATCCTTTTCTCGGCGTTCCGCGAGACTGGCAGAGTTGAAGGCGTCCTCGGCTTGGAGCTTGCGCCAGCGGGCGAGCCGGGCGGGGTCAAGGCTGGCGCCCTCAATCGCGGCCAGGATGGCGCAGCCGGGTTCGGTTTTGTGCTGACAGTCGGTGAAACGGCAGTTCGCGGCCAGCGCCTCGATATCTTCGAACACGTCGGCGATGCCTGCTGCGGCGTCGGTCAGCTGCAATTCGCGCATGCCCGGCGTGTCGAGAACGAGGCAACCGCTCGGCGTGGCATGCAGCTCGCGCCGGGTCGTTGTGTGCCGACCTTTGGCATCGTCATCGCGGATGTCTTGCGTGGCGATGGCCTGCGTGCTGAGGAGCGCGTTCGTCATGGTGGATTTGCCGACACCGGAGGAGCCGAGGAAAGCAACGGTGCGGCCGGGCTTGCACCAGTCGGCCAGCGCCTCAACCGGTTCGGCGCCGCGGGCGTCCAGCGCCACAACGGGCACCCTTTCGGACACGGCCTGCGCAGCGTCGATGTAGGGCACGGTGTCCTCTGCGATGTCCGCTTTCGTCAGGACGATCATCGGCTCGATCCCGGCTTCGAAGGCCAACGCAACGTAGCGCTCCAACCGCGCCACGTTGAAATCCGCGTTGCAGGATGTGACGACGAAGATCGTGTCGATGTTCGCCGCGATCAGCTGCACCTCGCGGCCGGTGCCCGGCGCTCGGCGCTTGATCAGGCTCTTGCGATCCAGCACCCTGCTCGACCGCGGGCGCGCGCGATCGAGCAACAGCCAGTCTCCCACGGTTGCCTCTGGTCCCGGCGGGATCGTCTCGTCGATGCCGTCGCCCGCCACCTGCAACCCGCTGCGATGCACCGCGACCACGCGAACTGGGGGCGTTTCGGTGAAGGCTTCGACGTCGATCTGGCTGGCCAAGGCTGGGCCCCAGCCGAGGCGTTCCAGCGCCGAGGGTGCGCGTCGCGCCGGTGTGGCATCCGGCAGGAAGGCGGAGTAGTCGCGGATCATCGGTCTACCAGAGCGCTGGATCGTCGAAAGCTGCAACGCAACGCGCAGGCCCGCGCAGGGGCGACAGCGGCACTCCCGTAAGGCTTTGGGCGATCCAGCCGTGTGGCTGCTGGAGCGGCTGTGGCGCGGGAAGGTCAGCCTCCGAAACGGGTTTGAACCCGACGCGGCCATAGAAGGCCGGGTCGCCATAGGTCACGGCGATATCCACGCCCTCCTGCCTGAGCAAGTCGAGACCGTGGGCGATCAGCCGCTGCCCTATGCCCTTGCCCTGATGCGCAGTGGACACCGCCACAGGGGCCATCATGAAGACCGTGCGCGGATCGTTTGCGTAGGTGAGGCGGGTGAAGATGATATTACCGAGTAGCGTGCCGTCCGCCCAGGCGGTGAAGACGCGCAGATCCTTAGCGGGTGTCTCCGTGATCAGTCGGCGCGCAAGGGCGCCGACCACCGCGCCTTCCTCCGCGCCCTCCGAAGCAGCGAAAGTTGATGCGAAGAGACCCGTGATCGCGTTGGCGTGTGTCTCGTAATCCGTTGAAAAGTTCATTGTCATGTCTCCATCGGCGGGCTGAACCCGCCAGTTGTTGGGAAATCGGTTCGCGCTGCCCGTCAGGACTTTTGCAGCACGAACATCTCGAAGCTCACGATCCCGTCGCAGGCATGGTAGGCGGCCAGTTCCGCGCGCAGATCCTCCACCACCCGCGTGCCTTCCAGCCGCTGCTCCATCTCAGCGACGCGCGCCTCGAGCGGGCGGTAGTAGGTGTCCATCGCCTCTCGCCCCATGTCGAAATGCCCGAGCAAGCGGAAGCCGGCGCGTTTCGCCTGTGCGAGCAGGACGGGCACGCGGGTCATCGCCGGGTATGCCGAGGCCCAGTAGGCGCGCAGCTCCTCGGGCGGTGTCTCGGTCCGCCAGACCATTTCGGAGAAGACGAGCGCGCCGCCGGGACGCAGGAGGGGCCGCCAGTTCCGCAGCGCACTCTCGACGCCGATGATGTAGGCGCTGCCCTCAGCCCAGATCACGTCCCACGGGGCGTCCGGCAGAGGCAGCTGCGCCATGTCCATGTTTCGCACCGCCACCCGGTCGCCGAGGTCCGCAGTCGCCAACCGCTCGCGCAGCCGCTCGAGCGCACCCGCGTCCGTGTCGGTCGCCAGGATGCGCGCCGAGGTCGCCTCGGCCAGAACCATCGTCGCCATGCCGGGGCCGCAGCCAATCTCGAGGATCGTTCTGGGCGCGAAGGGCACCATGGCGAGCGCTTTTCGCGTCGCGACCTCGGTCGCCGGCCCCCACCAGTCGAGGCTGGAGAAGACGTCCATGAAGCAGGCCATGTAGTCGTCGTGTGCGTTCATGTCCCTCGACAGCCACGCGACCCGCGCGGCCTCCTCACTGGAAAAACCCTGCATCATCAGCCAGGCGCGGTGCAGTTCGGGCGCCACGCGCTCGAGCTCCTCGTGCCAGTCCTTCAGGCTGCCGCGCCCGAGGAGCGCTGCGAGCAGGTCTCGCGACCGCGTCTTCTCGGTGATTTCGCGTTCCAATGTCTCAAGCCGATGGCCCAGCATCTCGCGGTCGAGCTTTCCATCGAGGCAGACCTGACACTCCTCCAAGCTGAGGCCGCCTGCCTGGAGCTGCTGCATAAGACGCAGCCGCTGCCGGTCAGCGTCGGAATATACGCGATAGCCATTCGCCTGCCGCTTGCCCTTCAGCAGGCCGAGCTTCTCGTAATAGAGCAACGTCGTGCGCGAAAGGCCCACGCTCTCCGCCAGTTCCGAAATCCGATACATCCGTCGCCCTACCCGCTAACACTGATTCTTGACCGTTGAAGCTGTCATAAGGTGTGAAGCTATAGACAGGTCAAGCTTCGGCAAGGAAGAAAGTCGGCTCCGTCCGCATAGTTGACCAACACGTTTTGCGGACACCCCCAAACTTTTTGTTTATATTACCAAAGAACTTGGAGATGGACGCGACTTGGTCGTCAAATGGTCATCTTAACGTGTCCGTGGTCAAGTTTTGGTGGTCGCTTCAACAATTCACCCCCAGAATTCACCCACACTTACTATGCCCACAGCTCCCGCAGGTCATGCAGCCCTCGACCATCCGCATGTCGAACTGACCGCAAGACGGGCAAGACTTGCCGCGCGGGGCGTCGAGGCCCACGACCTTCGCCTGCGGGTCGGTCTTCAGACCCATGCCCTCGCCCGCGATGAAGCCGGTGGCGATCATGTGGCGCTCGATCACGCCGCCGATGGCCGCGAGGATTGAGGGGATATATTTGCCCTGCATCCAAGCCCCGCCGCGCGGGTCGAAGACGGCTTTCAGTTCTTCCACCACGAAGGACACGTCACCGCCACGGCGGAACACGGCGGAAACCATGCGGGTCAGTGCCACGGTCCAGGCGAAATGCTCCATGTTCTTGGAGTTGATGAAGACCTCGAAGGGACGGCGGTGGCCGTTTAGCACGATGTCGTTGATGGTGATGTAGAGCGCGTGCTCGCTGTCGGGCCATTTGACCTTGTAGGTGTTGCCCTCAAGCTCCGCGGGGCGGTCCAGCGGATCGGACATATAGACGATCTCGCCGCCTTCGCTGACCTGATCGGGGCTGTCGGCGGGGGCCTTGTCGCTCTTCTCGGAAGAGACGCTCAGAACCGAACCGGTCACATCGTTGGGGCGATAGGTGGTGCAGCCTTTGCAGCCGGTGTCCCAGGCCTGCATGTAGACGTCCTTGAAGGCATCAAAGGAGATGTCCTCGGGCAGTTGATGGTCTTGGAGATCGAACTGTCGATCCATTTCTGCGCCGCGGCCTGCATCTTGACGTGGTCGGCGGGCGACAGGGTCTGGGCGTTGACGAAATAGTCGGGCAGCGGCGCGTCACCCTTCAGCTCGCGCCACATCTGCACGGCGTAATCGACGACCTCTTCCTCGGTCCGGCTGCCGTCTTTTTGCAGCACCTTGCGGGTGTAGGCATAGGCAAAGACCGGCTCAATCCCCGAGGACACGTTGCCCGCGTAGAGGCTGATCGTGCCGGTGGGGGCGATGGAGGTCAAAAGCGCGTTGCGGATACCGTGCTCGCGGATCGCTTCGCGCACGTCATCGTCCATCTGCTGCATGGTGCCGGAGGCGAGGAACTTTTCGGCATCGAAGAGCGGGAAGGCCCCTTCTCTTTCGCCAGTTCCACGCTTGCCAGATAGGAGGCGCGGGCGATGGCTTTGAGCCATGCCTCAGTCTGGGCCGCCGCCTCGTCAGAGCCATAGCGCAGGCCGACCATCAACAGCGCATCGGCAAGGCCGGTGACGCCCAGACCGATGCGGCGCTTGTTCTGCGCCTCGGCAGCCTGTTCGGGCAGCGGGAAGTTCGACACGTCGACAACATTGTCCATCATGCGAACGGCGGTGGCGACCAACTCGCTCATAGCGTCTTGATTGAGATGGGCGTCGTCCTCGAAAGGCTGTGCGACCAGACGGGCAAGGTTGATCGAGCCCAGAAGGCAGGCGCCATAGGGCGGCAGGGGCTGCTCGCCACAGGGGTTGGTGGCGGCGATGGTCTCGCAATAGTTCAGGTTGTTCGCGGCGTTGATGCGGTCGATAAAGATCACGCCCGGCTCGGCGTAATCATAGGTCGCCTGCATGATCTTGTTCCACAGATCGCGCGCCTGCACGGTTTTGTAGACCTTATCGCCAAAGACGAGGTCCCACGAGCCGTCGGCCTTCACGGCCTCCATGAAGGGGTCGGTGACCAGCACGGACATGTTGAACATGCGCAGACGCGCGGGGTCGGACTTGGCGGCGATGAAATCTTCCACATCCGGGTGGTCGCAACGCATGGTCGCCATCATCGCGCCGCGGCGGGAGCCTGCGGACATGATGGTGCGGCACATGGCGTCCCAGACATCCATGAACGACAGCGGGCCGGAGGCATCCGCAGAGACGCCCAGCACATCCGCGCCGCGCGGGCGGATGGTGGAGAAGTCATAGCCGATTCCCCCGCCCTGCTGCATGGTCAGCGCGGCCTCTTTCAGCATGTCAAAGATGCCGGACATGCTGTCGGGCACGGTGCCCATGACGAAGCAGTTGAACAGCGTCACGCGGCGCGCGGTGCCGGCGCCTGCGGTGATGCGGCCCGCGGGGAGGTATTTGAAATCCTCCAGCGCGTTGAAAAACTTGTCTTCCCAAACATCCGCCTTCGATTCGACCTGCGCGAGGTCGCGAGCGATGCGGCGCCATGTGTCTTCGACCGTGACGTCCTTCGGGGTGCCATCGGCCCCTTTAAAACGGTATTTCATATCCCAGATTTGTTCGGCGATCGGGGCGGTAAAGCGGGACATGAGGTAACTCCTGAGGTCAATGGCAGGGGCTCTTATTAGCTAGGCTCTGCCTGAGTGAAAACCGGAAAATTGCGCTCCATCATACAAGAATTTGCATGTGATTGAAATCCAACTACCTTATATGGCGTGGATCAAAGGAATCGCTGGGGGCGATGTGACCGGTAAAATGAACCTGATAAAGCTTTCGGTCGGCACCGAAGGCGTCGAAAGCCTTGCCAAATGGCAGGCGCGCAAGGACGTGCGCACGCATGACGGCTTGCCGCGCCATGTGACCCGCATGTGGCCCAAGCGCGAGGCCGAGATTCTCAACGGCGGCTCGATCTACTGGGTCATCAAAGGCGTGATCCAAGCCCGCCAGCGCATCGTCCGGCTGGAAGAGGTCACCCGCGCCGACGGCATCCGCCGCTGCGCCATCGTGCTGGACCCCGAGATCATCCGCACCCAGAACAGCCTGCGCCGCGCCTTCCAAGGCTGGCGCTACCTCAAGCCGGAGGACGCGCCGCCCGACCTGCCCGAGGGCCGCGAGGCCGAGGCGGAACTGCCCGTGGAATTGAACCGCGCGCTGGCCGAGATCGGCGTGCTCTGAGCCTCAGTCGGCGTAGAGCGCCTCGATCTGATCCCCATAGAGTTCGTAGACCTTGGCCCGGCGCACCTTCATCGTCGCGGTTACCTCACCGTCGTCGTGATCGAGCTCCTTGCGCATCAGCCAGACCTTCTTGACCTGTTCGACCCGCGCCAGATCGCGGTTCTGCTTGGCCACCTCCGCGTCGATCAATTCCTGCACCTTGGGGTGCTCGGCGAGCGAGCGGAAAGTGGTATAGGCGATCCCATGCCCTTCGGCCCAGAGCCGCACCGTATCCATGTCGATCTGCACCAGCGCCGTCACATAGGGCCGTTTGTCGGCCACGGCGACGACCTCCTTGATGAAGGGGCTGGCCTTGATGACATTCTCGATATGCGCGGGCGCGAGGTTCTTGCCCGCGGCATTGATCATGATGTCCTTCTTGCGGTCGATTAGCGTGATCGAACCGTCGGCCTCCTCGCGGCCCACGTCGCCGGTATGCAGCCAGCCGTCACGGATCGTCTCGGCGGTGGCCTTGGGGTTCTTGTAATAGCCCTTGAAGATGGTCCCACCCGAGAACAGCACCTCGCCATCCTCGGCGATCTTGGTGCGCACCCCGCTGACCGGGAAGCCGATGCGCCCGTCGCATTGGCCCCAGGAGCGCTGGATCGTGCCCACGCCCGAGGTCTCGGACATCCCCCAAGCCTCGCGGATATTCACGCCGATCCCGCGCATGAAACCCAGAAGCTCGGCGCTGATCGGTGCGGCGGCGGAGATCGCGAAACTGGTCCGCCCGAGGCCGAGATAGCTGCGGATATGACGGTAGATCAGCGCATCCCAGAAGGCATGGGCCAGCCGGTCCCCGGCGCTCCATTTGTCGCGTCGGATCATGCCGCGCCGCTGCGCGCCCTTCAGCGCCATCAGCGTCATCGGCCCCTTGATCCTTCCGGCGGTCTGCGCCTGCACCAGCACGCCCGCCTGCATCTTCTCCCAGATCCGCGGCACGCCGAAGAACACCTGCGGCGCGACCTCCCGCAGGTCGAGCGTGATGGTCCGAAGGCTCTCGCCGAAGTTCATCACAAACTGCTGCGCCAGCCCGTTGATCACCGTCACCGCCTGTTCCGCGATGTGGCACAAGGGCAGGTAGCTCAGCACATCCGTCCCGGGCGGGTAGTCGCCGAAGACATCGTGCGCCACGCCCACGCCGGCGTGGATGTTGCCATAGGAAATCTCCGCCGCCTTGGGCAGCCCGGTGGAGCCGGAGGTGAAGACCATCATGGCGGTGTCGTCGGGCTCGATCCCCGCCTGCCGCGCGCGCAGGTCGTCTTGCAGTTCCGAAAGCCGCGCCCGGCCCCGGTCGAGCAGATCGTCGAAACTAATCAGCCCCAGCAGGTCCTCGCCCCGCGTGCCCTTGGGGTTGAAGATCACCAGCTGGCGCAGCTGCGGCACTCGGTCACCCAACTCCTTGATCTTGTCGAGCTGCTCCTGATCCTCAATGAACAGCACCGTGCTGTCCGAGGCGTTGATCAGATGCTCCAACTCCGCCGCCGGGCTGGTGGGATACATGCCCACGACCACGCCCGCTGCCGCGTTGATGCCGAACTGCGCCTGCACCCATTCGCTGCGGTTCTCGCTCAGGATGCCGACGTGATCACCCGCTTTCAGACCCAGATCGACAAGCCCTGCGGCGGCGGCCTGCATGATCTCCTGCAGGCCGGCCCAGGTGATCTCGTTCCAGATGCCAAATTCCTTTTGCCGCATCGCCACCCCATCGGGGCGGTTCTTGGCATGGTTGTGCACCATGCGCACCAGCGGCGCGAAGTCGCCCTTGAACTCGTCGAATGCCATCACGGGCCTCCCTAGCTGAGCCAGCGTTTGCGGCGCTTGTAATGTTTCACGTCGCGGAAGGACTGCCGCGCGCCGCCCTCCTCGCCCATGCCAAGGTAGAAGGACTGGATGTCCTTGTCCCCGCGCAGCTTCTCCACATCGCCCTCCATGACGATCTGGCCGCTTTCCATGATGTAGCCGTAGTCGGCCACCGAAAACGCCACGCCCGCGTTCTGCTCCACCAGCAGGATCGCGGTGCCGTCCTCTTGGTTCAGCCGCTTGATCGTGTCGAAAATCTCAGCCACCACCTTGGGCGCGAGCCCGAGCGACGGCTCGTCCATCAGGATGAGCTCGGGCCGCGCGATCATCGCCCGGCCAAAGGCCAGCATCTGCTGCTCCCCGCCCGAGAGATAGCCCGCGATCTGCCGCCGCCGCTCCTTCAGCCGCGGGAAGAAGGCATAGACCTTGTCGTAATCCGGCTTCGCCTGCCGCCGGTCCAGCGCGTAGGAGGCGGCGATCAGATTGTCCTCCACCGTCATCTCGCTGAAGATCCGCCGCCCCTCGCGCACGTGAAACAGCCCCTGCTGCACCAGACGGTCGGGCTGGATCGACATGATCGACTGGCCCTTGAAGGAAATCCGCCCCTCGCCCACCTCGCCGTTCTCGAGGCCAAGCAGGTTGCTCGCCGCCTTCAACGTCGTGGTCTTGCCCGCGCCATTGGTGCCCAGAAGCGTGACGATCTTGCCGTCGGGCACCTCCAGCGACAGCCCGCGCAGCGCCTGCACCGTGTGGTGGTAGGTCACTTCGATGTTCTCGATGGTCAGCACGGGCGCTCCTTTCTCTAGGGTGTGGGGCGCCCGCCGGACGCCCCGCATTCATCAAACGGTGAACCAGTCCGATTTCGGCGTGAACAGCCCATCCTCCGGGTTGTAGCCATAGACGCGGCCGGTCCCGATGGCGTTGTTCTCCATGCTCACGGGCCCGCCAAAGAAGCCGCCCGAATCCCAGTCCGAAATGCCCGAAAGCTTCTCGGCGATGTTGTCGGGGGTCAGTTCCAGCCCGGCTTCGGCGGTATCGCGGAAGGCCTTCATGGCGATCTCCAGCCCGCACATGGTCTGGATCGCCCATGTCGACATGTAGTTCTCCAGCGGCGTGCCCGCGAACATCTGCTTGCTGAGTTCGGCATACTGCTGGTAGCGCGGCGCGTCTTCGCGGTCGTAGAAATAGCGGTAGGGCATGACGCCTTCGTAGCCCGCAAGGAAGGGCCCGGCCTCGGCGGTGATCCGGTCGGCGATCAGTTTCTCCATGCCCCAGAAGGTGCCCTTGAACTTGACCGGCAGGCCAAACTGCCGCGCGCCGTCGATCAGCTGCGGCCAGACGCCGGTGACATAGCCCTGCAGGATGCAGTGATCCGCACCGGATTGCGCCAGTTTGGTGACATGGGTGGGAATGTCAGCGCCCTCGGCCTTGGTGCTTTCCTCCAGCACGACCTCGAGGCCCAGTTCCTCGGCGGTCTTGCGGCCATGCTCAATCGGATCGCGCCCGAACTCGGTGTTGGAGAAGATGAAGGCCACCTTCTGCCCGCCCTCGTTCTTGATGTTCTGCAGCAGGATATCGAACTGGCTCTGATAGGTCGGCCCCGAGAGATACTGGTAGGGGTGCGTCTCGGGGTTTGCCAGTTCCGAGGCAAAGGAGGTCGAGCCCATGATGCGGGCGTTCTCGCCCTTGAGTTCAGGCGCGATCAGCTTCATCGCGCCGGTGCTGTCGGCGAAATAGCCGATCATGTTCTTGCCTTCCGAGGCCAGCGCGCGCTGGTAGTTATTGAGCGCGTTCTGCGGCACGTAGCCCGAATCCTCGGTGACGAAGCGGATCGGCACACCGGCCACGCCGCCCTCGTCGTTGAACAGTTTCGCAGCCATGGCGAAGGCAGGCGCGACCAACTGCCCCGCCGTGGCGAAGGGCCCCGTGAGCGGCAGCGAGGCGCCGAGCACATATTCCTTGGGCTGGGCACGCAGGATCATCGGCGTGCCGATGGCCGCCGTCGCGGCAGCCGTGGTGGCGAGGAAGGATCGGCGGTTCATGGTCATCTGTCTTCTCCCTGATGTGGCCTTTTGATTACCCGCGCGCAAACGGCCAACGGTTTGCGGCGCGCAGGATGCGATCGACGATCTGGTTGATGCCCAAAGGCTCCTTGAGCAGGAACAACACCAGCAGCACGCCGAAGGCGATCTGCTGGAGGGGTGCGCGCAGCTGCCCCGCCCCGGCGCTGTCCCCGGCGAGCGCGCCGAAGAGCACCTTGATCACCTCGGGCACCATGACGACGATGATGACACCGAAAACCGGCCCCATCGTGCGCCCCATGCCGCCGATGATCAGCGCCGCCACGAGGTTGAGCGAGAGCGCCAGTTCGAACTGCTCGGGCAGGATACGGGCGTAGAAATAGGCGAAGAGCGCCCCGGCAAGGCCGCAGTAGGCCGCTGAGAGAGCGAAGCTCATCAACTTGTAGCGCAGAAGCGAGATGCCAAGGATCTCGGCGGAGTAGTCACGGTCGCGGATCGCGATGAAGGCACGGCCCACCCGGGTGCGGATCAGGTTCTGCGCCGCAAGTAGCGAGACGAGGCCGACGACGGCGATCAGCCCGAACATTTCGCGCTTGGTATCCAGCTCCCAGCCCAGCAAGTTGGGCACATTGGTGTTGAGCCCCACCATGCCGCCGGTCCAGGGGGCAAAGAGGTCTTCCTCAATCAAAAAGATCACGATGAAATTCGCCGCCAGCGTCGCCACGGCAAGGTAGAGCCCCTTGACCCGCAGGCTCGGCAGACCCACAAGCACCCCCACCGCCGCCGCCAGTGCGACGGCCAAGGGCACCGAGACGAAGGGCATCAACCCCGCCGGGATCACCCCCGCGCCGAGGTTGCCGAAGATCGTCACCGCATAGGCGCCGATGGCGACGAAAGCGCCGTGGCCCAGCGACACCAAACCGGTATAGCCGGTCAGAATGTTGATCCCCACCACGGCGATCAACAGGATGCCCATCTGGCTGGCGATCAGGATGAGGTAGTCGTTGCCGAACAGCGTGAACAGGACAAGCGCAAGGATCGACCCGTAGACAAAGGCCTGTTTGTAGCGGTTGTTCAGCACCCGCTCGTCGGCGGCATAGCTGGACTTCAGATTGGCGTTGATCATATCCGCTCGACCTCCTTTTGTCCCATCAGCCCGTGCGGGCGCCAGATCAGCACCACCAGCACAGTGACGTAAGGCACGATCTCGGCCCAGCCGCCGCCCATCTGCCACTGGGTCATGGCCTCCAGCACGCCCACCACCATCGCGGCGATCAGCACGCCCACGTAGCTATCCAGCCCGCCCATCAGCACGATCGCTAGCACCGAAAAGCCGAAGAGCCCGAGGCTTGGCGAAATGCCGTTGCGCGTGGCGAGGATTGCGCCCGCGATGGCTCCGGTGGTGCTGGCCAGCACCCAGGCGCGGGAGAAGACCTTGGGGACCGAGATGCCCATGGAATAGGCGGTGGACTGGTCCTCGGCCGTGGCGCGGATGGCGATGCCGCCCTTGGTGAACTTCACGAAGGCGACGATGCCGCCAAACAGCAGCAGCGCCACGGCCATGTTCACCAGATCGGTGCCGAAGAGGAAGATCATCGTGCCGAAAAGCTCGAAGCGGATCGGCATGTTAGGCGCGATATAGGGCACGCTTGCGGCATCCGCCGTCCAGATCAACTGCGCCGCCCCCGACAGGATCGAGATCAACCCCACCGTCACCATGATCATGGCAAAGATCGACTGCCCCATCAGCGGGCGCATCAGCACCCGCTCGATCACCCGGCCGAGGATCGCGTTGCAGACCAGCGCCCCCGCCAGTCCCAGCAGGATGCGCGGCAGGTTCGCCACCCAGTCGAGCACCGCCGCCACGGGCGAAAACATCGGCAAATCGCCCCGCATCTCGACCATCCAGCCGGGCTGCCACGAGGCCAGCCATGCGGGCGCCCAAGGCTGGGCGGGAACGATCACGGCGAAGGTGAAATAGAAATAGGCGCCGAACATGATCAGGTAGCCATGGGCGAAGTTCACCACCTTGGTGGCCTTGTAGACGCTCACGATGCCCACGGCGATCAGCGCGTAGATCGCCCCGGCCATCAGCCCGTTGATCGCAAATTGCACGAACTGCCCCATCAGAGCGCCTCCCTTTCCATACGCCCGGAATTTTTCAAAAATTCCGGCCCGATTTCTTTTAAAGAAATCGGCGTCATGCCGCGGCCCCCAAATAGGCTTCGATCACCGCCGGGTTGTTGGAGACCTCCTCAGGCGTGCCGCTGGCGATCTGCTGGCCAAAGTTCAGCACGACGATGCGGCTACAGATGTCCATCACCATGTGCATGTCATGTTCCACCAGCAGGATCGTGGTGCCGAATTGCTCCTGCACGTCGAGGATGAAACGCGCCATGTCGGCGGTCTCCTCGCGGTTCATGCCCGCAACCGGCTCGTCCAGCAGCAGTACACGCGGGCGCATCGCCAGCGCGCGGCCCAGTTCGACCCGTTTCTGCAAGCCGTAGGGCAGCATGGTGATCGGATATTTGCGGATATGGTCGATCTCGAGAAAATCGATCACCTGCTCCTCGATCTCGCGGCGCAGCTCCAGCTCGGCCTTCTGCGCCGCGCCGAAATAGCGCAGCGCCTGCCAGACATTGGTCTTGAGCCGCGTGTGCCCGCCGAGTTTGATATTGTCGAGCACTGTCATGCCGCGAAACAGCGCGATGTTCTGAAAGGTCCGCGCGAGGCCAAGGCCTGCGCGCTTGTCGGGGCTGAGCGTGGTGATATCCTCTCCGTCAAAGGCAACGCTGCCCCGGTCGGGCCTGTAAAACCCTGAAATCGCATTGAAAAGTGAGGTTTTGCCCGCGCCGTTGGGCCGATCACCCCGGTGATCTCTCCGGCCTTGGCTTCGAAATTCACCCCCTGCAGCGCCTTGATGCCGCCAAAGGACAGATGCAAATCCTCAACCCTCAGCAATCGCCCACTCCCATGCGGCGACGGCTGCGGCCCCCCGCAAGGGGCGCGTGACATCCGATCATCGACGGATCCTCCCTATGTCCCGACCCCTGCCCCTTTTGGCGGTGCTTGTGGTATCGGCCTGTTGACCCTTTCACCCTATCCGAAGCGCGGCATCTCGCAAGTCTTTCGGTTAGGCGCGCGGGAAAGCGCCCCCGCGCCGGAGCGGCTCGGAAGGTGCAATGCTATGGAAGGGAAGGGAAAACCCCGTGGCTGTGACGCTACGTCAGGTCAGCTGTGCGATCAGGGTTTTCAGCGCTTTGCGGCTGTGATCCTCTAGGGGCGCCATGCGCGAGCGCCAGAGCGTCGCCTGCGATTGCAGGATCAGCCCGTCGCTGAGGATCTTCAGGTGATTGGCGCGCAGGGTTTCCCCGCTGGAGGTGATATCGGCGATGGCCTCGGCGGTCTCGTTCAGCACCGTGCCCTCGGTCGCGCCTTGGCTGTCGACCAGCGCATAGTCGGCCACGCCATGGGTGCGCAGAAATTCCCGCACCAGCCGGTGATACTTGGTGGCGATGCGCAGACGGAAGCCATGTTCGGCGCGGAAGGCGGCGGCGGCGGCGTCGAGATCATCCAGCGTGTCGACATCGACCCAAGCCTGCGGCACGGCAATGATTAGGTCGGCATGGCCGAAGTTCAACTCTTCCACCGGTTCGACCAACTGATCCCAAAGCGCCAGTTTTTCCTGCACCAGATCGGTGCCGGTGACGCCCAGATGGATCCGCCCCGCCGAGAGTTCGCGCGGGATTTCACCCGCCGAAAGCAGCACGAGCGAGACATCCTCGATCCCCTCGACCTTGCCCGCATATTCGCGGTCGGACCCTGTGCGTTGCAGGCTGACGCCGCGCGCGCCGAACCATTCAAAGGTCTTCTCCATCAGCCGCCCCTTAGACGGCACACCCAGTTTCAGCGTCATTGCCCGGCCTCCAGTTCCAGCATCAGGCCGGGGCGCATCACACCGCCCACCGCCGGGATTTCGTCGCCCTGCCCCAGCCGCCGGGTCAGCGCGTCATAGCGCCCGCCAGAGGCGATGCTGGGCAGATCGGGCCGCGAGGCGGCACGGAAGGCAAAGACGAAACCGTCGTAATATTCCATCGAAGACCGGCCATGGCTGGCCTCAAAGAGCAGCGCGTCGGTGTCGATGCCGCGGGCGCGCATTGCATCGGCGCGGGCCGCGACACGGGCCACGGCATCGCCGATGGCGGGCATGTCGACGGCCAGATCGCGCAGGCGGCTCAGCGCGTTGGGCAGGGTTTCCCGCACCTCCAACAGCGCCTCGAAAAGGTCGACCTGCTGTGCAGAGATCGGCGGCGTCTGCGCATCCTCGCGCAGGGCCGCGACGCGGGCTTCGATCTCGGCACGGGAGCGCAGCCCCACCATCGGCGCGTCGCATGTCACCTCGGCCTCGGCCAGCAACGCCTTGCGCCCCGCGGGCACAGGGCTGCGCCCGGCATAACGGTCAAGCAGCGCACGAAAGCGGCGTGGGCGCCAGATGTGGCGCATCAACGCCTGTTTGCGCGCAGGCGATGTGCCCAAGCCCTGCACCGCCGCCATCAGCACGCCGATGTCGCCGGTCACCGGGCGCACCGGCAGCCCCTGCATCGCCTCGGCGATCAGGGCGAAAACCTCGGCATCCGCCGCCGCCGGATCGGCACGGTCGAAGACCTCGAAACCCACCTGAATATACTCATTGGCGCGGTTCGGGTCGTGTTCCTGACGGCGGAAAACCTCGCCTGAATAGGTGTAGCGCGCGGGCTCGGCCCCATGGGCCATATGCATCTGCACTACGGGCACGGTGAAATCGGGGCGCAGCATCTGCTCACCGCGCAGCGCGTCCGAGGTGACATAGGCCCGGGCGCGGATATCCTCGCCATAGAGGTCCAGCAGCGTGTCCGCCGGTTGCAAGATCGGCGGCTCGACCAGAACGGCGCCCTGCCCCTCGAAAATCGCGCGCAGGGAGGCCGCGCGCGCCAGCGTTTCGGAACGTGTGGGCATCAGCTTGTCCGATCCAGAATATCGCGCACCGCTTTGATCAGATCGCCGCGCGGCATCTCATATTGGTTGGGGCGCTCTTTCCACTCGTCATGGCTGGCCTCTTGCGCCAGTTGCGCACCCAGCACCATGTCCTTGATCTGCACCACGCCGCGGTCCTTTTCGTCACCGCCCTCGATGACCACCACGGGGCTTTGCCGCTTGTCGGCGTATTTCATCTGGTTGCCGAAGTTCTTCGGATTGCCGAGGTAGACCTCGGCCCGAATGCCCGCCTGCCGCAGCTCGGCCACCATGGCTTGATAATCAGCCATGCGGTCGCGGTCCATCACGGTGACGACGACGGGGCCTGTCGCTTCGGCCTCAAGCCGCCCTTTGGCGGCCAGCGCGGCGAGAAGACGGTCAACACCGATGGAGACGCCGGTCGCTGGCACTTCCTGCCCGGTGAAACGCTTCACCAGATCGTCGTAGCGCCCCCGCCCGCGACCGAGCCGAAGTTCCGCGCGCGGCCCTTTTCGTCTTTGATCTCGAAGGTCAGTTCGGCCTCAAAGACCGGGCCGGTGTAATAGCCAAGGCCGCGCACGACCGAGGGGTCGACGACAATTCGATCGGAATGATAGCCCTGAGCATTTAAGAGATCAGCAATCTCTCCAAGCTCGTTGGCTCCTTCCAACCCCACTGCAGAACCCTCGACAATCTCTCGTAGGTAAGAAATTGTTAGCTTATTTCTTAATTCACTCGGCGCAACACCCTCGTTACTACTGTTCATAGCAACTTCTTGAGCATGATCGCGGAACTTGCGTAGGAACGGTCGCCCTTCTGCATCATTGCCCGTCATATCGTAGGAACCCAAAAGGCGGATGCGACTTTCGATTGTTTCATTTGCCCCGACAAATCTCATCACTGTGTCGACTTGCGCCTCGCCCAGCCCCGCACCTTTGGTGAAATCGCCACTGTCGTCCTTGCGGCCCTCACCCAAAAGCGCGCGCACGCCGTCGGGCCCCAGCCGGTCGAGCTTGTCGATGGCGCGCAGCACGATGCCGCGCTCAGCCTCTTTGTCGTCGCCCGAAAGCCCGGCCACTTCGAGCACGCCGTTCAGCACCTTGCGGTTGTTCACCCGCACCACATAGTCGCCACGTGCGATGCCGACTTCCTCAAGGCAGTCGGCCAGCATGGCGCAGATCTCCGCATCCGCCGCCACCGAAGGCGCGCCCACGGTATCGGCGTCGCATTGGTAGAACTGCCGGAACCGCCCCGGCCCGGGCTTCTCATTGCGCCAGACCGGGCCCATGGCGTAGCGCCGGTAGGGCATCGGCAGGTCGTTGCGGTGCTGGGCATAGACCCGCGCCAAGGGCGCGGTCAGGTCATAGCGCAGTGCGAGCCAATCGCCGGGCTTGTCGCCCTCGGCATCCTCCTGCCAAGCAAAGACGCCTTCGTTCGGGCGGTCAACGTCGGGCAGGAACTTGCCAAGCGCCTCAACCGTCTCCACGCCCGAGCTTTCCAGCGCGTCGAACCCGTAGCGGTGATAGACGGCGGCGATCTTGTTCAGCATCTCGGCCCGATGGGTCACCTCGGTCCCGAAATAATCGCGGAACCCTTTCGGGGTTTGCGCCTTGGGACGGGGGGTTTTCTTGGGCTTTGCCATGGCAAGGATCCTCGGTGCATCAATTGGCCTCGCGTCTAGCCCAAGCCCCCGCAAGAGCAAGCAACGCGGCATCCCGCCCCTGTCCCGCGCCGCCGGTCCGTGCTAGATCGCGCAAAAAGGATGCGCGCCATGACTGACCAAAGCCCTGATCACACCCCAGACCAAACAGCCGAGCATATCAGCCGCCTCGAAGAGCAGATCGCCCATCTGACCCGCGCGGTCGACGATATGTCAGAGATCGTCACCCGTCAGGAGGCCGAGATCGTCACCCTGAACCGCCGCGTCCATATGCTGATGCAGCGCGAAGGAGAGCGGGACGCTTCGGGCGGCGGCGCGGTGCTTTTGGGCGATGAGCGCCCCCGCATTACTGAGCGGCAGCGCCGCGCACCCGTCAATTGGCTGATTTCATTGCCACGGCGGCGACGGCCCCGTCGTGCACCAGCACTTCGGACCAGCGCGCGGTCTGGCCCAAACGCTCATAGGCGCTGACGAAAAAGGTGGTCTTGTCGAGTTTGCCGATCTGCCGCCCGCAGGGTTTCCCGCGCCCCGCACCGCAGAGACGGGCCTTGATCGCCTCATAGGCCGCGTCGGTCTCGGCGGTGGGCAGGTTCTCTCCCCCGGGCCGTAGTGTAGTTGCTCATAGACCGAAGGTGTGCCGAACAGCACATTGGCCGCCGTCAACTGACGCGCGCAATCATCCGCAAAGCCGGTGATGTAGAAACTGCGCGCCCCGGCGCTGCCGGGCTGCGAATCGAACAACCGATAGCCCCGCGCCGCGGGCTCCTCGACCAGTTGCCCCAATTCGCTCAGATCCAGATCGCAGACACGGGCCACCTCACCGAACGGCAGGACGGTGCCGAATGAAACCTCGGAGACCTGCGGGTTCGGCGCCGTGGGGGCCATGGCGCAGGCAGACAGCAACGCCCCCATAATCAAAAGGCCGATGCGTCGTTTCATGCTCTGCTCCCCATTGCTTGGCAGGCAGGTAGCGCAGCCACCCGCCGCCGTCCACTGGACGCGTAAATGACGCGGCGGCCGGGGCGGCGGGAAGGTCAGATTTCCTCGACCTCCATCACCCCGTCGAGCGAGCGGATCGCGCCCTTGATCTGCGGTGTCACCGGGAATTCGCGCCCCAGATCGACCTCGACCTCACCGGGCAGGCTTGGGTCCATCAGGCAGAACTGCACCGGCCCTTTGCCCGCCGCCTTCACTGCCTGACGCGCGCCGTCGAGCACATCGGCCACCGATTGAATGGCCCCCGGCCCGTCGATGAAGACGCGCAACCCCATGCTGCTCGCATCCGCCACCGCCGCGTCGATCGGCCCGATGCCGCGTGCCAGCAGCTTAAGCTGGTCGCTTTCCATCGTCGCCTCGACAGTGATGATGACCTTGGAGCCGACCTCAAGATGATCGCGCGAGGCTTCGAGCACGTCGGAGAAGATCGTCACCTCGTAGCCGCCCGTGGGGTCCGAGAGTTGCGCAAAGGCAAAGCGGTTGCCCCGCGCCGACTTGCGCTCTTGCCGCCCCGCCACCACGCCCGCGAGCCGCGCGTTCATCGCGCCGCGGGTCGAGACCTTTTCGTTGAGTTCGTCGAGCGTGAGGAAGGGCAGACCGGTCTCGCGCGCCCATTTGCGCTTCAGAGGCGGCATGTAATCGTCCAGCGGATGGCCCGAGAGGTAGAAGCCCACGGCCTTGAACTCCTCGGCCAGACGCTCCGCCGACTGCCAGTCGTCGCAGGGCAGCATCCGCGGCTCGGGCAGGTCGTCCCCCGCCTCGCCAAACAGCGAGACCTGGTTGCTGGCCTTCTGCTCGTGAATCGCCGCCGAATAGCTTACCAACCCGTCGAGCGATTGGAACACCCGCCGCCGGTTGCTGTCGAGCTGATCGAAGGCGCCCGAGCGCACCAGCATCTCCAAGGGGCGTTTGCCCACTCGTTTCAGGTCCACCCGCCGCGCGAGGTCAAAGAGCGTGGCGAAGGGCTTGTCGACGCCATCCACCTTGCGCCCCTCGGTTACCAGCCGCATCGCCTCCAGCCCGACGTTCTTCAACGCGCCCAGCGCATAGACCAGCGCGCCGTCGACCACCTTGAAGGTCGCATCCGAGCGGTTCACGCAGGGCGGCACCCACGGCAGTTCGAGATGTTTGCGCACCTCCTCGAAATAGATCGCCAGCTTGTCGGTGAGATGGATATCGCAGTTCATCACCCCGGCCATGAACTCCACGGGGTGGTTCGCCTTCAGCCATGCGGTCTGGTAGCTGACCACCGCATAGGCCGCGGCGTGGGACTTGTTGAAGCCGTAGTTGGCAAATTTCTCCAGAAGGTCGAAGACCTCCGCCGCCTTCTTCTTGTCGACGCCATTGGCCATCGCGCCCTTTTCGAACTTAGGGCGTTCCTTGGCCATCTCCTCGGCGATCTTCTTACCCATGGCGCGGCGCAATAGGTCCGCGCCGCCGAGCGAATAGCCCGCCATGACCTGCGCGATCTGCATCACCTGTTCCTGGTAAACGATGATGCCCTGGGTCTCTTCGAGGATGTAGTCGATGCTGGGGTGCACCGATTCCAACTCGCGCTTGCCGTTCTTGACCTCGCAATAGACCGGGATGTTCTCCATCGGGCCGGGACGGTAGAGCGCCACGAGGGCGACGATGTCCTCGATGCAGGTGGGCTTCATGCGCTTAAGGGCATCCATCATGCCGCTCGATTCCACCTGAAAGACCGCGACAGTCTTGGCGCTGGAATAAAGGTCGTAGGTCGCCTTGTCGTCGAGCGGGATGGTGGCCACGTCGTCGACATGGCCCTCAGGCGGCTCATAGATCTGGCGCCCGTCCGCGGCGATATGCAGATGCCGCCCGCCCGCCTTGATCTGGTCGAGCGCGTTCTGGATCACGGTCAGGGTCTTCAGACCCAGAAAGTCGAACTTCACCAGCCCGGCCTGTTCGACCCATTTCATGTTGAACTGCGTCGCCGGCATGTCCGAGCGCGGGTCCTGGTAGAGCGGTACCAGATGATCGAGCGGCCGGTCCCCGATCACCACGCCCGCCGCGTGGGTAGAGGCGTTGCGCAAAAGCCCCTCGACCTGCTGGCCGTAGGTCAGCAGCCGGTCGACGACCTCCTCGTTCTTGGCCTCCTCGCGCAGTCGCGGCTCATCCGCCAGCGCCTTCTCGATGGAGACGGGTTTCACCCCCTCCACCGGGATCATCTTCGAGAGGCGATCGACCTGCCCATAGGGCATCTGCAAGACGCGCCCGATGTCGCGCACCGCCGCCTTGGACAAAAGCGCACCGAAGGTGATGATCTGCCCCACTTTGTCGCGGCCGTATTTCTCCTGCACGTAGCGGATCACCTCCTCGCGGCGGTCCATGCAGAAGTCGATGTCGAAGTCGGGCATGGAGACCCGCTCGGGGTTGAGGAAGCGCTCGAAGAGCAGCGAGTAGCGCAGCGGGTCGAGGTCGGTGATGGTGAGTGCATAGGCCACCAGCGAGCCCGCCCCGGAGCCCCGCCCCGGCCCGACCGGGATGTCGTTGTCCTTGGCCCATTGGATGAAGTCGGCAACGATCAGGAAGTAGCCCGGGAACCCCATGCCTTCGATAATGCCCAGTTCGAAATCGAGGCGCTTCTGGTATTCCTCCACGCTCACCGCATGGGGGATCACCGCCAGACGCGCCTGAAGCCCCTCGTTGGCCATGCGGCGCAGCTCGGCGACCTCGTCGTCGGCGAACTTGGGCAGGATCGGATCGCGGCGGTAGGCCATGAAGGCGCAGCGCTTGGCGATCTCGACGGTGTTGCTCAGCGCCTCGGGCAGATCGGCAAAGAGCGTCGCCATCTCGGCTTGGGACTTGAAGTAATGCTGCGCGGTCAGACGGCGGCGTGGTTGGCTCTGGTCGACATAGGCGCCCTCGGCGATGCAGATCAGCGCGTCATGGGCCTCGTACATGTCGGGCTTAGGGAAATAGACGTCGTTGGTCGCCACCAGCGGGATGTCCATGGCATAGGCCATCTCGACAAAGCCACGCTCCGTCAGGCGCTCGGCCTCGGGCTGGCCGCCGTCTTCCGGGTGGCGCTGCAGCTCGACATAGAGCCGGTCGCCGAAGGCCTTGTGCAGCCGCCCCATCAGCGCTTCCGCCGCCGGGCGCTGGCCACCCTGCAAAAGCATCCCCACCGGCCCCGAAGGGCCGCCGGTGAGGCAAATGAGATCGGCGCTCAGCGCCTCGAGTTCCGCCAGCGTGACCTCCGCCGCCGCCCCGCCCTTGTCGAGGTAGAGGCAGGAATTGAGCTTCATCAGGTTCTCGTAGCCCAATTCACTCTGCGCCAGCAGCACCACAGGCGCGGGCGGGCGCGGTTTCTCGCCCGGCTGCACCTCGACATAGGCCACGTCGACCTGACAGCCGATGATCGGCTGCACGCCTGCGCCCGCCATAGCGACCGAGAATTCCAGCGCGGCGAACATGTTGTTGGTGTCGGTCAGCGCCAGCGCGGGCATTTCCGCGTCACGGCACATGCCGGGCAGCTTTTTCAGCCGCAGCGCGCCTTCCAGCAGGGAGTACTCGGAATGGCTGCGCAGGTGAATGAATCGGGGAGCATCTGACATGGGCGCAAACTATGCCAGCCGCCTGCCCGGCACCAGCGCCGGATGCGGCAGTGCTGCATTTTTCGCCCAAGGTATTTTTTCTTGCCAAAACGCCCCCCGCCCCGCTAGCCTGACCTCTACCTCGCCCGCGCCCGGTTCTACGCCGCATCGAACCCCGCGCATGTTTAAGGGCCACTTTGTACCGCGGCGGATGAGAACCAATGGACATCACTTTTCTTCTCAATGGAGAAGTCGTGTCACTCTCCAACGTGTCCCCGACCACCACCCTCCTTGACTGGCTGCGCGAAGAGCGTGGCCTGACGGGGACGAAAGAGGGCTGTAACGAGGGCGATTGCGGGGCCTGTTCGGTCATGATCAGCGACGAGAGCGGGCACCGCGCGCTGAACGGCTGTATCCTGTTCCTGCCGCAGATCAACGGCAAGGCGGTCACCACGGTCGAAGGCATGGCGGGCGCCGACGGCACCCTGCACCCGGTGCAGGAGACCATGGTCGAACATCACGGCAGCCAGTGTGGTTTCTGCACCCCGGGCTTCGTCGTCTCGATGGCCACGGCGCACCTCAACGGCTTGCGCGACCATGACTTGCAGCTTGCCGGCAACCTCTGCCGCTGCACCGGCTACGCGCCGATCATCCGCGCGGCCGAAGCCGCGGCGGACAAGCCCGTGCCAGACCATCTCTTGGGCCTCAAATCGAAGCTCAAGCAGGACATCCCCGCTCCCGCCAAGGCCGAGGGCGCGCCCCATGTGCAGCCCGAGAGCAGCGATGAGCTGGCCGCGTGGTACCTCGACCACCCCGAGGCGACGCTGATCGCCGGAGCGACCGACGTGGGCCTTTGGGTCACCAAGGGCTTCCGCGATCTGGGCGCCGTGGCATTCCTCAACCGCTGCGCCGATCTGCGCGGCATCACCGAGGACGAGACCGGCCTGCGCATCGGCGCCATGACGACCCTGACCGAGGTCGAGGCGAAGCTCTCCCCGCTGTTCCCCAGCTTGGGCGTGATGCTGCGCCGCTACGGCTCGACGCAGGTGCGCAACGCGGCGACTCTGGGCGGCAATATCGCCAATGGCTCGCCCATCGGTGACGGCCCGCCCGCGCTGATTGCGCTTGGTGCCACGCTGCACCTGCGCCGCGGCGACGACCGTCGCGAACTACCGCTCGAGGATTTCTTCCTCGACTACGGCAAGCAGGACCGCGCGCCGGGCGAATTTGTGGAGGCGATCACCGTGCCGCGCCAGCACGACACGCTGCGCTGCTACAAGCTGTCGAAGCGTTTCGATCAGGACATCTCTGCGGTCTGCGGCTGCATCTCGATCACCGGCAACGGTTCTGAAATCCTCACCGCCCGCGTGGCCTTCGGCGGCATGGCCGCCACCCCGAAACGCGCCGCTGCGGCTGAAGCGGCGCTCGTCGGCGAACCGTGGAGCGAAGACACCATCCGCAAGGCGATGGAGGCGATGCGCGACGACTTCACCCCGCTGTCGGACATGCGCGCCTCGGCCGCCTACCGGATGCAGGCCGCGCAGAACATGCTGCTGCGCTATTTCCACGACGCCAATGGCACCCCCACCAACCTGATGGAGGTCTCGGCATGAGCGTTGCAAAGCCCCTTCCCCATGACGCCGCGAAGCTGCATGTCACCGGCGCCGCGCGCTATGTCGACGACATCCCCACCCCGCGCGGCACGCTGCATCTGGCCTTTGGCCTCAGCCCCGTCGCGGCGGGCGATCTGACCGGTCTGGACCTTCAGGCGGTGCGCGAGGCTCCCGGCGTCGTCGCGGTGCTGTCCGCCGATGACCTCGCGCATGATTGTGACACCTCGCCCTCGAACCATGACGAGCCGCTTCTGGCGACCGATCAGGTGCACTACGCGGGCCAGCCGCTCTATCTGGTGGTGGCCACCAGCCACCTCGCCGCGCGCCGCGCCGCCCAGCTGGGCAAGCCGCAGATCACCCCGCGCGACCCGATCCTGACGGTGGAACAGGCGCTCGAAGCGAACAGCCGTTTCGAGGATGGTCCCCGCATCTACCAGAAGGGCGATGCCGAAGCCGCGCTGGCGAAGGCCAGCCGCCGCCTCTCGGGCCAGATCGAGATGGGCGGGCAGGAGCATTTCTACCTCGAGGGTCAGGCCGCCATGGCGCTGCCGCAGGACAACGGCGACATGCTGGTGCATTCCTCGACCCAGCACCCGACCGAGATTCAGCATAAAGTGGCCCATGCCATCGGTCGCCCCATGCATGCCGTGCGGGTCGAGACCCGGCGCATGGGCGGCGGTTTCGGCGGCAAGGAAAGCCAGGGCAACGCGCTCGCCATCGCCTGTTCCGTGGCCGCATCGCTGACCGGCAAGCCCTGCAAGATGCGCTATGACCGCGACGACGACATGATTGTCACCGGCAAGCGGCACGACTTCCGCATCAGCTATGACGTGGGCTTCGACGAGACGGGCCGCATCACCGCGCTGGACGTGACCCATTACACCCGCTGCGGCTGGTCGATGGACCTTTCGCTGCCCGTGGCCGACCGCGCCATGCTGCATGCCGACAACGCCTATCATCTGCGCGATATCCGCATCACCTCGCACCGTTTGCGGACCAATACCGCCAGCGCCACCGCCTTCCGCGGCTTCGGCGGGCCGCAGGGGATCGTCGGCATCGAACGGGTGATGGACCATATCGCGCATGAGCTGGGCCTCGATCCGCTCGCCGTGCGCCGGGCGAATTACTACAGCGACAACGCCCATCGTCCGACCGAGGTGGAGAACACCGGCACCGCAATCGACAACCGCACCCCGCCGGATGCCGAGGCCGATCTGTCATCACGCGGCGCGCCCCCTGCGCCCGGCGCGCAACCGTCGATCCCGGCCACCCCCTCGGACGTGCAGACCACGCCCTACCAGCAGCCGGTGACCGATTGCATTATCAACGCCGTGACCGACCGGCTGGTCGAGAGCTGCGATTACGAGGCGCGCCGCGCCGCCATCGCCGAGTGGAACGCGAAAAGCCAGCTGATGAAGCGCGGCATCGCGATCACGCCGGTGAAATTCGGCATCTCCTTCACGCTCACCCACCTCAATCAGGCGGGCGCGCTGGTGCATGTCTATCAAGACGGCTCAATCCACCTGAACCACGGCGGCACCGAGATGGGGCAAGGGCTGTTCCAGAAGGTCGCGCAGGTCGCGGCCTCGCGCTTTGGCGTCTCGCCCGAAATGGTCAAAATCACCGCCACGGATACCGCGAAAGTGCCCAATACCTCGGCCACCGCGGCCTCCTCCGGCTCGGACCTCAACGGCATGGCGGCGCAGAACGCCTGCGACACCATCCGCGACCGCATGGCCGCGCATCTGGCCGAACGCTACCAGACCACCCCCGATCAGGTGGTATTCGCCGACGGCATGGTGCGCATCGGCGGGGAGGAAATCACCTTCGCCGCCGCCGCCGCCTCGGCCTATGAGAACCGCGTGAGCCTTTCCGCCACCGGCTACTACAAGACGCCCGAGATCGAATGGGACCGGATCGCCGGACGCGGGCGGCCGTTCTACTATTTCGCCTATGGCGCGGCCTGCACCGAGGTGGTGATCGACACGCTGACCGGCGAGAACCGGATCCTGCGCACCGACATCCTGCATGACGCCGGCGCCTCGCTGAACCCGGCGCTCGACATAGGCCAGATCGAAGGCGGCTATGTGCAGGGCGCGGGCTGGCTGACGACCGAGGAACTCGTCTGGGACGAGACCGGCACCCTGCGCACCCATGCGCCCTCGACCTACAAGATCCCCGCCTGTTCGGACCGCCCGCCGGTCTTCAACGTGGCGCTTTGGGACCAGCCGAACCCGGCGCAGACCGTCTACCGCTCCAAGGCCGTGGGCGAGCCGCCCTTCATGCTGGGCATCTCGGCCTTCATGGCGCTGTCGGATGCGGTTGCGGCCTGCGGCCCGCATTATGGCGACCTGCAAGCCCCGGCCACCGCCGAGGCCGTGCTCGCCGCCGTTGGACGGGCGCGGAAATGACCGCGATCTTCGTCGAGGTCACCGCCACGCGCGGCTCGGCCCCGCGGGATGCGGGCACGGCGATGAAAGTCACGGCCGACAGTATCGACGGCACCATCGGCGGCGGGGCGCTGGAACATCAGGCCATCGCCCACGCCCGCCAGATGCTGGCCGAGGGCCGGTGCGAAGACAGCCAGACCCTGCCGCTCGGCCCCGGTCTGGGCCAGTGCTGCGGCGGCGCGGTCAGCCTGCGCTACACCACCACGCCGCGCCCGCTGGACGCGGCCACCCCCCAGCCCCTGCCGGATGTACAAGGCGACGCGCCGCTCTGGCTCTGGGGCGCGGGGCATGTGGGCCGGGCTGTGGTGGCCGCCTGCCCGCCCCGGGCCTTTGAGATCACATGGATCGACAGCGCCCGCGACCGTTTCCCCGACCAAATCCCGCCCCATGTCACCGTCACCCCCGCCGCCGACATGCCCCGGCTGGCCGCCCATGCGCCGCGCGACGCGCATCACCTGATCTTCACCTATTCCCATGACATCGACCTCGCGCTCTGTGCCGCCTTGCTCAAACGCGGGGCTGCGAGCGTCGGGTTAATCGGCTCTGACACAAAAAAGTCACGGTTTTCCCGCCGCTTGCGTGACATGGGGTTGGATCCCTCTGGCATCACCTGTCCAATTGGCGATAAATCGCTGGGCAAGCTGCCTGCGCAAATTGCCCATGGCGCGCTGATCGCCCTCATCGCCCGGACCCAGACAAAGGTTTCCGCATGACTGATTCACTTCTCGACCTCACCGGGTTGACCAAGGCCTACCCCGGCGTCGTCGCGAACGATGACGTTTCCCTGCGGATCGCTCCGGGCGAGGTTCACGCCCTGCTGGGCGAGAACGGCGCGGGCAAATCCACTTTGGTTAAAATGATCTACGGGCTGGTCAAACCAGACGCGGGCCAGATGCTAATGCGGGGCGAGAGCTTTGCCCCCACCGACCCGCACGCCGCACGGCAGGCGGGCGTGGGCATGGTGTTTCAACATTTCTCGCTTTTCGACGCGCTCAGCGTGGCGGAAAACATCGCGCTCGGCATGGAAAACCCCCGCGGATGCGCGCGCTCAGCCAACAGATTCGCGATGTGTCGGATACCTACGGCCTGCCGCTTGCGCCGGACCGCACCGTCGGTGACCTCTCAGCGGGGAGCGTCAGCGGGTTGAGATCATCCGCTGCCTGCTGCAAGAGCCGAAGCTGTTGATCATGGACGAGCCGACCTCGGTCCTGACGCCACAAGAGGTTGAAATCCTTTTCAAAACCCTGCGCAAGCTTAGCGCCGAAGGCACCGCGATCCTCTATATCTCGCACAAGCTCGAAGAAATCCGCAGCCTGTGCGACAGCGCCACGATCCTGCGCTTGGGCAAGGTCGTCGGCCATTGCACCCCGCGGGAGACATCGGCCCGCGACATGGCCGAGA
Organism: Sulfitobacter faviae; assembly: GCF_029870955.1. NCBI lineage: Bacteria > Pseudomonadati > Pseudomonadota > Alphaproteobacteria > Rhodobacterales > Roseobacteraceae > Sulfitobacter > Sulfitobacter faviae. Next base: position 833,770 of record NZ_PGFQ01000001.1, read on the forward strand.
TGATGGTGGGCTCTGCGCTGAAAACGCCGACCCGCGACAGCAAGGAACCGGGCGAAGTGGCGCTGACGCTGAACAACCTCTCGGCCCGGTCGGCCCATGCTTTCGGCATGCCGCTGCGCGATATTTCTGTCGAGGTGCGGCGCGGCGAGGTGCTGGGCATCGGCGGCGTCGCGGGCAACGGGCAGGACGAATTGCTCAACGCGCTCTCGGGCGAAACACTGGTCGGCGCGGGCATGATCACCTTTGACGGGCGCGACATTGGCCTGCTCGGCCCCACCGCCCGCCGCGCGCTTGGCGTCTTGACCGCCCCCGAGGAGCGGCTGGGCCACGCCGCCGTGCCGGATATGTCGCTGACGGAAAACGCCATGCTGACCGGGGCCGCCCGTGAGGGGCTGGAGCGGGGCGGCATGCTCGACTGGGGCAAGGCGCGCAGCTTTGCCGAGAAGATCATCAAGACCTTCGACGTGCGCACCCCCGGCCCGGCCAACGCGGCGCGCTCGCTTTCAGGCGGCAACCTGCAAAAGTTCGTCATCGGGCGCGAGGTGCTGCAACGGCCCGAGCTGCTGGTCGTGAACCAGCCCACATGGGGGGTCGATGCCTCTGCCGCCGCCGCGATCCGGCAGGCACTGCTCGATCTCGCCTCGGGCGGGACCGCGGTGATCGTCATCAGCCAAGACCTTGATGAGTTGATGGAGATTTCCGACAATTTTGCCGCCCTGAACGAAGGCCGCCTGTCGCCCTCTCGCCCCGCGCAGGGGCTGACCGTCGAAGAGATCGGCCTTATGATGGGCGGCGCACATGGTATGGAGGTCGCGCATGTCTAAGCCGAACCTCGCATCTTTCACTCTGACCATTGGGGGTGATCTGTGATCCGCCTTGAAAAGCGTCCGCAGCCCAGTCGGGCCCTCTCGCTGTCGACACCGATCATGGCGGTGCTGGCCACTTTCATCTTCGGCGGGCTTTTGTTCGCGGCCTTGGGCAAAGACCCGATCGAGGCGCTGCAAACGATCTTTTGGCAGCCCCTGTTTGGCGATTACGCTTTTTATTACCGCCCGCAACTGCTGATCAAAGGCGCGCCCTTGGTGCTGATCGCCATTGGCCTCAGCCTTGGGTTCAAGGCGGGCATTTGGAACATCGGGGCCGAGGGGCAGTATATCATGGGCGCCCTCTTTGGCGCGGGCGTGGGGCTGGCATTCTACCCGCTTGAGGCGTGGTATATCTTCCCGCTGATGGTCATCGCCGGGGCGCTCGGCGGATGGCTCTGGGCGATGATCCCGGCCCTACTCAAGGTGCGTTTCGGCACCAATGAAATCCTCGTCTCGCTGATGCTGGTCTATGTGGCGGAACAATTCCTTGCCTCCATGTCATTGGGATTGCTGAAAAATCCCGAAGGCTACGGCTTTCCCGGCTCGCGCAACCTGCAACAATACGCTTCTGCCCATAACGCCGAACTCTTCGCAGGCTCTGGCATGCACTGGGGCGTGGTCGCAGCGCTGATCGCGGTGATCTTTGCCTATGTCCTGCTCGCACGGCACCGTCTGGGCTTTGCCATCCGCGTCACCGGGGAGGCCCCCGCGCGGCGCGCTTCTCCGGCGTGAACCCGGCGCGGCTGGTGCTGTTTTGCCTCGGCACCTCTGGCTTGCTCGCTGGTCTTGCGGGCATGTTCGAGGTCGCTGGCCCCTCGGGTCAGGTCACCATCGACTTTAACGTGGGCTATGGCTTCACCGCGATCATCGTGGCCTTCCTTGGCCGGTTGCACCCGATTGGCATCCTGCTTGCCGGGGCGCTGATGGCGCTGACCTACATCGGCGGGGATATCGCGCAGTCCAACCTCGGCCTGCCCGCCGCCGCCATTCAGGTCTTCCAAGGCATGCTCCTGTTCTTCCTGCTCGCGCTGGACGTTTTCACTCATTACCGGCTGCGCTTTGGCGCGGCGGAGGCTGCCTGATGGATCTTTCCGCAATCAACCCGCTCTTGTTCGTCGCAGGTTTCCTCGTGGCCGCGACACCGCTGATCTTCGCCGCCATCGGCGAATTGGTGGTCGAGAAATCCGGCGTGCTGAACCTTGGCGTCGAAGGCATGATGATCACCGGCGCGATCTGCGGCTTTGCCACGGCGGTCGAGACCGGATCGCCGCTTTTGGGCTTCGCCGCCGCCGCCGTGGGCGGTGCCGTGCTCAGCCTGCTCTTCGCCTTCCTGACCCAAGTGGCGCTGGCCAATCAGGTCGCCTCGGGCCTGTCGCTCACGCTCTTCGGCCTCGGCCTCTCGGCCCTGATCGGGCAGAGCTACGTCGGGATCAAGCCGCCGCGTCTGGGTGACATCGACTTCGGCCCGCTGGCCGATATCCCCGTGATCGGGCCGATCCTCTTCACCCATGACATCATCCTCTACCTCGGCATCGCGCTGGTTGCCGGGGTCTGGGCGGTGCTGAAATTCACCCGCGCGGGCCTGATCCTGCGCGCGGTTGGCGAAAGCCACGACGCGGCCCATGCGCTCGGCTACAAGGTCAAGCGCATCCGCACTGCGGCAATCCTTTTTGGCGGCGCTTGCGCGGGTTTGGGCGGGGCTTACATCAGCCTCATTCGCGTGCCGCAATGGACCGAAGGCATGACCGCTGGCATCGGCTGGATCGCCCTTGCCCTTGTCGTCTTCGCCTCCTGGAAGCCATGGCGCGCGCTTTTGGGTGCCTATCTTTTCGGCGGCATCACCCAGTTGCAGTTGAACTTGCAAGGCGCGGGCGTTGCCATTCCGGTAGAGTATCTGGCAATGTCGCCGTATATCATCACCATCATCGTTTTGGTGGTGCTGTCGGCGGACAAAAGCGCCGCGCCGGCCTCGCTGGGCCGTACCTTCCACGCCTCGAACTAGGGGCATAACGTCACGCGGCATCGCCCGCACATCAAGCCCCGGCAAAGGGGCACGCAAACAGGGGAAACCTCATGAAACTAACCACCCTTATGACCAGCGCGGCCCTTGCGCTCGGCCTTGCTTCGGGCGCTGTGGCCCAAGACAAGACCAAGGTCGGCTTTGTCTTTGTCGGCCCCGTGGGCGACGGCGGCTGGACCTATGAGCATAACGAAGGCCGTTTGGCCGTCGAAGAAGAGTTCGGCGACAAGGTCGAAACCGTCTTCGTCGAAAGCGTGGCCGAGGGCCCCGATTCCGAACGTGTGATGACGCAGATGGCGCTCGATGGTGCCGACCTGATCTTCACCACCTCCTTTGGCTACATGGACCCCACCATCAATGTCGCCAAGAAATTCCCCGATGTGAAATTCGAGCACGCCACCGGCTACAAACGCGCCGACAACGTCTCGACCTATTCCGCGCGTTTCTACGAAGGCCGCGCCATTCAGGGCCACATCGCGGGTTCCATGACCGAGAGCAACATCATCGGCTACATCGGCTCCTTCCCGATCCCGGAAGTGATCCGCGGCATCAACTCTGCCTATATCCACGCCAAGAAGGTAAACCCCGACGTTCAGTTCAAAATCGTCTGGGCCTACACGTGGTTTGACCCAGCCAAAGAAGCCGACGCCGCCAAGGTTCTGATCGAACAGGGCGCCGACGTGGTGCTGCAACACACCGATTCCACAGCACCCCAAGCGGCTGCCCAAGAAGCGGGCAACGTGATCACCTTTGGCCAAGCCTCCGACATGGCGCAATATGCCCCCAAGCCGCGCGTGTCTTCGATCATCGACAACTGGGCGCCCTATTACATCGACCGCGTTAAAGCGGTGATGGACGGCACATGGGAAAGCCAAGACACATGGGACGGCATCGGGCCGGGCATGGTCGGCATTGGTGAAATCTCCGACGCCGTGCCCGCGGAGGTGAAAGCCGAAGCGCTGGAACTGAAAGACAAGATCGCATCGGGCGAATACCACCCCTTCACCGGTCCGATCAACAAACAGGACGGCTCCGCATGGCTGGCCGAAGGCGAGACCGCAGATGACGGTACGCTGGCGGGCATGAACTTCTATGTCGAAGGCATCGAAGGCACCATTCCTGAGTAAACCGAACCGGCTCACCGACGACAGGGGCGCACGGGCAACCGCGCGCCCCTTTTTCGTCGCCGCCCCGAACGGGGCTCATGCGCGCAGTCCCGAGCGCCCCGCCGCCTGCCCCTGCGTAAACCCATTGCGCGCGAGCAGCGCACATGCCACCAATCTTGCATGACACAGATGCTCACCAGCCTTGATGGCACCCCCGCCAGCCGCCTCGCCTTCGGCACCATGCAGTTCGGCGGGCGCGCCGATGCGGCAGCCTCCCGCGCCATGTTCGACGCCTGTATCGAGGCCGGGATCACCCATTTCGACACGGCCCATGTCTATACCGACGGGGCGTCAGAGCGGCTGTTGGGCCAGTTCGTCCAAGACCGCCGCGAAAGCCTGATCATCGCCACCAAAGCCGCCTATACCGGCGGCGCGGGCCGGGCCAATATCCTCGCCTCTGCCGAGACATCCCGCCAGCGGATGCAGCTTGATACGCTTGATGTGCTCTACCTCCACCGCTTCGATCCCGACACCCCGCTGACCGAAAGCTTCGCCGCGCTGGCCGACCTGCAACAACAGGGCCATATCCGCCAAGTGGGCCTGTCGAACTTCGCCGCATGGCAGGTCGTCAAAGCCGCCCATATCGCCGCCGACTTCGGGCTTGAGATCGCGGTGATCCAACCGATGTACAACCTCGTCAAACGTCAGGCCGAGGTCGAGATCCTGCCGATGGCGCATGACCTCGACATAATGGTCGCCCCCTACTCCCCACTGGGTGGCGGGCTGTTGACCGGAAAATACGCCAAGGGCGGCACTGGCCGCCTGAGCGAGGATGACCGCTATGCCGCCCGCTACGGGCAAGAGAGGATGCACGGCGCCGCTGCCGGTCTTGCCGCCCTCGCGCGGGATCTCGGCACCCCTCCCGCAACCCTCGCCGTGGCCTGGGCGGCGGCCCATCCGACGAAGCCGACGCCGATCATCTCGGCCCGCTCCTTGGCCCAACTAGAGCCGTCGCTCGCCGCGCTGACCTACCTAATAACGCCGCAGACCTACGCCGCCATCTCGGCCCTGTCGCCCACACCGCCCCCGGCCACCGACCGGCTGGAAGAGCAGGCATGAGCCGCCTGCCCCCCAACGCCAGCGTCGCCGAAGAGGCAGGCGGCGACCGCCTCTTCGCCCCCGCCGCCGCGCGCAATCTCGACGCGCTTTGCGACCTGCTGGCCACCCACGCCCCGCCCCGGGGCCGTGCGCTGGAAATCGCCAGCGGGACCGGCCAGCATGTCGTGGGCTTCGCCAAACGCCTGCCGGGCCTTAGATGGCAACCCAGCGACATCGACACCGCCCGCCGCGCCAGCATCAACGCCTATGCAGCCGAGGCCGCTTTGCGCAATATCGCCCCCGCCCTGCCGCTCGACGCGACCGCGCCCGGCTGGGCGGGCGAACATGGCCCCTTCGACCTGATCATGCTGGCCAATCTGCTGCATCTGATCTCGACCTCCGCCACCCGGTGCCTGATCGAAGAGGCCGCCGCAGCCCTCGCCCCCGGCGGCACGCTGATCCTCTACGGCCCGTTCAAACGCGACGGCCAAACCACCTCCCCCGGCGATACCCGCTTTGACGCACAACTGCGCGCCGCCGACCCCGCGATCGGCTATAAAGACAATACCGAGATGGCCCGCTGGCTCAGCGATGCAGCCCTCAGCCCGATCGACGAAGTGGACATGCCCGCCAACAACCTCGCCTTCATCGCCAGAAAGCCCAGCCCATGATCCTCCGCCGCGCCTTGATCCTGTCGCTCCTCGCCCTCGCCGCCTGCGGCTCCCCCGGCAGCCCGCCCCCGGCCCCGCCCGGCGTGCTCTTCCCCGCTGCCTTCGGCGACAGCGATCCGGTGAGTTTCAAAGGCCGCACCCCCGCCGCCTACCCCGTGCACGGCATCGACGTGGCCCGTTTCCAAAACGATATCGACTGGAACACCGCCCGACGCGCGGGCGTGAACTTCGCCTTCATCAAAGCCACCGAAGGCGGCGACCTCAAAGACATTAACTTCGACAGCCACTGGCAAGGCGCGGGCCACGCCGCCGTGAAACGCGGCGCCTATCATTTCTACTATTTCTGCACCCCGCCCGAGGATCAGGCCCGCTGGTTCATCCGCAACGTGCCCAAGACAGGCGGCATGCTGCCTCCAGTGCTCGATATGGAATGGAACCCCTTCTCCCCCACCTGCGCCCATGTCCGCCCGCCCGCCGCCGACGTCCGCGATCAAATGCGCCGCTGGCTGCGCGTGGTCGAGGCCCATTACGGCCAACGCCCCATCATCTACACCACACCCAAATTCTACCGTGAGAACAACCTTAGCCGCTTCCGGGGGTACGACTTCTGGCTGCGCACCACCGCCAAAACCCCAGCCGAAACCTACCCCGGCCAAACATGGCGCTTCTGGCAATACAGCGCCACGGGCATCGTCCCCGGCATCGACGGCGACGTGGACCTCAACGCCTTCTCAGGCAGCCGCGCCGACTGGCAAAACTGGCTCGCCACCCGCGCCCTGCGCTAAAACCAACGGGAGGGCACCCCTCCCCCTCCTTCATCCTTTCTCAAATACCTCTGCGCCACCCCGCCGCAAAGGCGACGCGATCGGTTACCCCCCAAACCAAACCCCTCCAACAAAAACGCCACCCCGCCCGCTTCATCCTTTCGCAAATACCTCTGCACAACGCCCACCCCAGACGCCACGCCAGCCTTCACCCCCGCGCATAATACCGCGCCACAACGAACAGTCCGCCCACCAACAAAAACGGCAACAAGAATATCCGAAACACATGCACCCCCAGCACCGCCAAAAGCGCGCCGATCAACTCATCCGCGCGGCTCCAAAGGTTGCTGGCAAGCTGCCGATACTCCGTCAAACCCGGTTCTTCCTCACCCAAAGCCTCGCTGCCGCCGACATGCGCGGTGATCTCCTCGATCACCTCCATGTTCCGCAGATAGACCCCTTCGGTAAGCTGTCCCGCCAGCGGCTCAGACACCACCAAGGCAAGCGGAAGCGCCAACCCCAGAAACCCGCCATACCATGCCAACCGCCGGGGCAGCCCGGCATGACCGCGCTTGCTCAAAGCCCAAACCGCCAGCGCCACGGACAACAGCCCCAACCCAATCGCACTGACCGGCCCAAGCGCCACAGCGATCACCCCCGTGGCTACCATGACACCGAAAACCAGCCCCGCGATCCGCTCCACCGTGTCGTCAATCGGCTCCAACACCTTCAGTGGCCGCGCCGAGCTGGAGGCGATGAAGGACAGCCCCACCTCGATCTCCTGCGCGGTCGAAAGAAAAGCATTCAACGTGCGCAGCGTGACATAAGAGGCCGCCGCCGTGGTCGCCACATCCGCGGCATAGCCCTGCGCCGCGCCGACCACGGGATTGTCGCGCAGCAGCGCCGCCGTCAGCGCCAATACGCAGAAAAGTGCAAGCAGCCCCCGCCGGATCAACCGTCCGCCCGGATGCGCTGGTTCTTCGGATCATAGGGGCTGTCTTCGACCACCTCGGCCTCCCACAGTTGATCAAGCATCTTTACCTTCAGCCTCGTGCCTACCACCGCATCCTCGGGTTTGACATAGCCCATGCCGATGCTCTTGCCGAAGGCCACGGAATAGCCCCCGAGGTCAGACGCCCGGTCCGGGTCTCACCATTGTAAAGCACCTCACGGCCCCAAGGATCGGCATCCTCCGGCCCGTCGATCAGCACGGTCACGCATTTCGCGCGGATCCCGTGATCGACCATCGCCTGCTTCCCGTGAAACTCTTTGTTCAGGTCCACGAAGCGCGGCAAATCCGCTTCCAAAGGCGTCGCATCCCGGCCCAGCTCATGCCCAAAGGCGCGATAGCTCTTCTCCTGCCTCAGCCAGTTCTGCGCCCGCGCGCCGACCAGCTTCATCCCATGCGGCTTGCCGGCCTTCTCCAACTGGTCGAACAGATGGTTCTGCATCTCAATCGGATGATGCAATTCCCAGCCAAGCTCCCCGGTATAGGCCACCCGGATCGCGCGGACCGGCACCATGCCCAACTCGATGTCGCGCATGGTTAGCCATGGGAACCGCTTGTTGCCCAACACCGTCTCCGGCGCCGCATCCCGCACCAAGGCACCCAACACATCCCGCGACTTCGGCCCGGCAATCGCGAAGACACCCCACTGCGTGGTCACGTCATGGCACTCAATATAGCCGACCTCAGGCATTTTATCGGCAATCGCCTTGCGCAGGTAATCGCTGTCATAGGCCGTCCATGCCCCCGCCGAGACGAGGTAATATTCGTCCTGCGCCAAACGCACGATGGTATATTCCGTCCGCGTCGTTCCCGCCCCGGTCAAGGCATAGGTCAGGTTGATACGCCCCACCGAAGGCAGCTTGTTGCAGGTGAACCAATCCAGAAACGCCGTTGCCCCCGGGCCGCGGACCAGATGTTTGGTAAAGGCCGTGGCATCGATCAGCCCGACCCCCTCACGGATCGCCCGCGCTTCCTCTACGGCATATTGCCACCAGCCCCGCGCCGGAACGAGCGGCTGTCATGATCGCTAAACCCCTCCGGCGCAAAATAATTCGGCCGCTCCCAGCCATTCACCTGCCCGAATTGCGCCCCCCGCGCCGCCTGCCGGTCATAGGCGGGCGAGGTGCGCAGCGGACGGCACGCGGGCCGCTCCTCATCAGGATGGTGCAAGATATAAACGTGGTCGTAGGCTTCCTCGTTCTTGCGCGCGGCATATTCCGTGGTCATCCAATCGCCGTAGCGTTTGGGATCGAGGCTCGCCATATCGATCTCGGCCTCGCCCTCCACCATCATCTGCGCCAGATAATAGCCGGTGCCGCCCGCCGCGGTGATCCCGAAGGAAAACCCTTCCGCCAGCCACATATTGCGCAGTCCCGGCGCTGGCCCCACCAAGGGGTTGCCATCGGGCGTATAGCAAATCGGTCCGTTGAAATCATCCTTCAGCCCGCAATCCTCGGCCGAGGGGATGCGGTGGTTCATCGCCATATATTGCTCTTCGATCCGCTCAAGATCGAGCTGAAACAGATCGGCCCGGAAACTGTCCGGCACCCCATATTCAAACCGCGCCGGCGCGCCCTTCTCATAAACCCCAAGGATCCAGCCACCACGCTCTTCGCGCACATAGCTCTGCGCATCGGCATCGCGGATCACCGGATGCTCCCCGTTGCCCGCCGCCCGGTAATCGACCAAGACCGGATCGCGGTCCATGACGATGAACTGATGTTCCACGGGAATCGCTGGCATCTTGATGCCCAGCATCCGCGCCGTGCGCTGTGCATGGTTGCCGCTCGCAGTCACCACATGTTCCGCCGTGATGACGATCTGCTCCTCCGACGGCACAAGGTTGCCGCCCTTCTCGACCATCTTGGTGCAGGTCACTTCCCAATGCGTCCCATTCCAATGGAACCCATCCGCCTGCCACTTGCGCTCGATCGCCACACCACGCTGCCGCGCCCCTTGGCCATCGCCATGGTCACATCGGCGGGGTTAATATAGCCATCGGTCTGGTGATAAAGCGCCCCCTTTAAGTCCGATGTCTCGATCAGCGGCCACTTCGCCTTGATCTCATCGGGGGTAAGCCATTGATAGGGCACACCACAGGTCTCGGCGGTGGAAGCATAGAGCATATACTCATCCATCCGCGCCTCCGTCTGGGCCATGCGCAGATTGCCCACCACGGCAAAGCCTGCGTTCAACCCCGTCTCCGCCTCCAGCGTCTTATAAAACTCGACCGAATACTGATGAATATGGGTCGTCGCATAAGACATGTTGAACAAGGGCAAAAGCCCCGCCGCATGCCATGTCGAGCCAGAGGTCAACTCGTCCCGCTCCAAGAGCATCACATCATCCCAACCGGCCTTCGCCAGATGATAGGCGATCGACGTGCCAACCGCGCCGCCCCCGACAACCAATGCTTTGACTTGCGTTTTCATCTGCCAATCCCCCTGCGCTAGGCCCACTCCCGTTGTACGCAGCAGCACCACGCCCCGCAGGCAGCAGCCGACCCAACATCGCCAAAAACCGACCTTACCCGCTCCCCCAAAGCGCCACCTCAGCCCCAGCGCGCGCGCCCCCCCCAGCTTCATCCTTTCTCAAATACCCTGCACAACCTCTCCCACCGCACAACATCAAGGCAGACCACACCGCCCCCATCTTCATCCTTTCCCAAATACCCTGCACGCCCCCTCCCACCGCACAACATCAAGGCAGACCACAACGCCCCCACCTTCATCCTTTCCCAAATACCCTGCACAACCTCTCCCACCGTACAACATCAAGGCAGACCACACCGCCCCCATCTTCATCCTTTCCCAAATACCCTGCACGACCCACCCCGCCGCACAACATCAGGGCAAAACACCCAACTCACCCCGGCAAAATCTTCCCCGGGTTCAAAATATTCTGCGGGTCCAGCGCCGCCTTTAGGGTCGCCATCACATCCACCGCGGCCCCCAATTCCTTGCGCAGATAGGGCCGCTTGCCCTGCCCGATCCCATGTTCGCCGGTGCAGGTCCCATCCATCGAAATCGCCAGTTCCGCCAACCTGCTGACGAATGCCTCGCCGCGCGCGACTTCTTCGGGGTCGTCCATGTCGATCAACAAGGACGCATGGAAATTCCCGTCCCCCGCGTGGCCCACGATGGGGGCGATCAACTGCAACTCTTCCGCCCGCGCTTGGGCCGCCACCACGGCATCGGCGAGGCGCGAGATCGGCACGCAGACATCCGTGGCCACCGCCTTGCAGCCCGGTCTCAGCGCCAGCACCGCCCAATAGCCGTCATGGCGGGCCTGCCATAGCTTGCTGCGCTCTTCGGGGGTCGTCGTCGCGGCATAGCCGCTGCCGCCGAACTCTTCTGAGAGCATGCCAAAGGTCTCGGCCTGTTCCACCACGCCCGCCTCGGAGCCGTGGAATTCCAGCAGCAAAAGCGGCGTTTCGGGCAGGGTCAGCTTGGAATAGGTGTTCACGGCCTTGACTACATCGGCGTCCAAAAGCTCAATCCGCGCCACGGGCAGGCCGTATTGGATGACCGCCATCACGGTCTCGCAGGCCGCCTGTACCGTCGGGAAGGAACAGCGGGCCGAGGACATCGCCTCGGGGATGCCTTGCAGGCGCAGGGTGATCTCGGTGATGATCCCAAGCGTCCCTTCAGAGCCCACAAAAAGCCGCGTCAAATCATAGCCCGCCGAAGATTTCCGCGCCCGCCCGCCGGTGCGGATCACTCGGCCATCGGCCAGTACCACCTCAAGGCTCAGGACGTTGTCCTTCATCGTGCCATAGCGCACCGCATTGGTGCCGCTGGCCCGCGTCGCGGTCATCCCCCCGAGCGACGCATTGGCGCCGGGATCGATCGGAAAGAACAGCCCCTGATCGCGCAGATGGGTGTTGAGCGCCTCGCGGGTCACGCCGGGCTGTACCCGGCAATCCAGATCGCCCGCGTTGACCTCAAGCACGCGGTCCATCTGCATGACATCGATGCAAATCCCGCCCGCGGGGGCGTTCACATGCCCTTCGAGAGAGGTGCCCGTGCCGAAGGGGATCACCGGCACCCGATGGGCGGCGCAGATACGCACCGCCTGCGCCACCTCTTCGGTCGAGCGCGCCATGACGACCGCATCAGGCGCCTGCGTGTCGATCCATGTGGTGGTGTGGCCGTGCTGTTCGCGAATGGCTTGGCCGGTCAGCAGATTGTCCCCGAAGGCTTGTTGCAACTCGTCCAGCGCGGCGGCGATCCCCACCTCATTTCGCGGCAAATCTGCGATCTTGGTCACGTCTTATCTCCCAATAGTATCCTCACGCCGCAAAATCTTGCGGCGGTATCTTTGTAAATTAATCACACGAAAGGCCCGCGTTGCCGCAGCCGTCCGTGGGTCAGAGCATGGAGGGCACAACCTGATCCGGCGGGCGGTGGCCGTCATCGAAGGTCTTGATGTTGATCAGGACTTTCTCGCCCATCTCGATCCGCCCTTCCAGCGTGGCAGAGCCCATATGCGGCAGCAGCACGACGTTCTTTAGCTCGCGCAGGCGCGGATTGATCTCGCGACCATGTTCATAGACGTCCAACCCCGCGCCCTTGATATCGCCCGAGCGCAGCATCCGCGTCAGCGCGTTCTCGTCGATCACCTCCCCGCGGGAGGTGTTCACGATCACCGCGTCGGGCTTCATCAGACCCAAACGGCGGGCGTTCATCAGATGGAAGGTGCTGGGGTATGGGGGCAGTTGATGCTGATCACGTCCATCCGGCTGACCATCTGATCAAGGCTTTCCCAATAGGTGGCCTCTAGCTCGCCCTCGATCTCTTCGCGCAGGCGTTTGCGGTTGTGGTAATGCACCTGCATGCCAAAGGCCCGCGCCCGGCGCGCCACGGCCTGACCGATCCGGCCCATGCCCAGAATGCCCAGACGGCGCCCGCCAACGCGGCCCCCAAGAGTGCCGTGGGCGCCCAGCCGTCCCAATTGCCCGATTGCATCACCGCCATGCCCTCGGGCATGCGGCGGGTCACGGCAAGGATCAGCGCCATGGTCATATCGGCGGTATCGTCGGTCAGCACGCCGGGGGTGTTCGACACCAGCACGCCGCGCTGGCGCGCGGTGGCCACATCAATGTGATCGACCCCTGCCCCGTAGTTGGCGATCAGCTTGAGCCGCTCGCCCGCTTGGGTGATCAGCGGCGCGTCGATCTCATCGGTGATGGTGGGCACCAGCACATCGGCCTGACGCATCGCCGCGCCCAATTCCTCGCGGGTCATCGGCCTATCATCTTCGCGCAGGGTCACGTCAAACAGCTCTGACAGCCGTGTTTCCACGGCCTCTGGCAACCGTCGCGTCACTACAACACTCAACCGCTTCTTTGACATGCCTGCTCTCCCGGTCTTGGCGTCGCCTCGTTTCGCGGGCATGGTGTCTCATGCAGCGACGAGGCACAAGAACTCGCGCCGGAAAAAGAGCAACAATAACCCGCAGATTTGCACAGCACCGACCCACAGCAGTGAACCGCATAGCAGGCAATTCAATGATAACCGCTTTCTTTCGCAGCGCCCTGATGGTGGGCGCGCTGCTTTTGGCACAGCCGACCTCCGGCCTTGCAGAAGAGGCGCGTGGTCAGGTCACGAACCTGCCCCTGCCCCGTTTCGTTTCGATGAAAGCCTCCGAAGGCAATGTGCGCCGCGGCCCGTCCCTGTCACACCGGATCGACTGGGTTTACAAACGCCGCGACCTGCCGCTGAGGATCACCGCCGAACATGGCCATTGGCGCCGGGTCGAAGACCGCGACGGTATGGGCGGCTGGGTCCACTACTCGCTTTTGTCGGGCACCCGCACGGTGCTGGTCGAACAGGACATGCTGCAACTGCGCATCAATCCCGACCCCAAAGCCGCCGTGGTGGCGCGGCTCGAGCTGGGCGTCGTGGCCCGTCTGGGCGAATGCACGCTGGAATGGTGTGAGCTGCGCTCGGGCGGTTTTACAGGCTGGGCGCCCAAGGTGCGGCTCTGGGGTGTTGGCCCCAAGGAACTGCGCGAGTAGCGCACCCCTCGCCGCAATTGCATGATCCCGGCGCATGCGCCACTCTGCCCGCAAAACTCAAGCCGGAGAGAGCGCCATGCAAGCCATCACCTATGACCAATTCGGAGCCGCCGCCGACGTGCTGCGCCTGTCGAAGGTCGACAGCCCCGCCCCGCAAGCCGGAGAGGTCTGCGTCGCGCTCAGCCATTCGGGCGTGAACCCATCGGACGTGAAGGCCCGCGCAGGCACCCGCCCCGGCGTCAGCAAACCGCCCTTCCCGCAGGTCATCCCCATAGCGACGGCGCGGGAGAGATCGTCGCCGTGGGCGCGGGCGTCGATGCGGGCCGGGTGGGCCAGAAGGTCTGGATCTGGAACGGCCAGTGGCAACGCGGCTTTGGCACGGCGGCTGAGCAGATCACCCTGCCCGCCCATCAAGCCGTGCCCCTGCCCGATGGCGTCTCGTCCGAGGTCGGCGCGCAGCTTGGCATTCCGGGGCTGACCGCCTGCCACGCCGTCTTTGGCGGCGGCGGGGTGGCCGGGGAAACGGTGCTGATCCAAGGCGGCGCAGGCACGGTGGGGTATCTTGCCGTGCAACTGGCGAAATGGGGCGGGGCCAAGGTGATCGCCACCTGTAGCCCCCGCGACAACGATCTGCTGCGCGACGCAGGTGCCGATGCCGTGTTCAACTACGCCGACCCCGATCTCGCCGCCGCCGTGCTCGATGCCAATGGCGGCAAGCCGGTCGACACCATCGTCGAGACGGAGTTCGGCCTGAACATCACCACCGACACCGAGGTCATCGCCCCCAATGGCCGCATCGCCGCCTATGGCTCGGCGGCGGAGATGTCGCCGGTGCTGCCCTTCTATCCGCTGCTGTTCAAAGCGGTCACGATCGACATCATCCTGATCTATCTGCTGCCCGCAGGCCCGCGCGAACAGGCAATCAACCGGTTGCACCACGCGCTGGAGGACGGCGCCCTGCGCTGCCCCGTCGACACGGTCCTGCCGCTTTCTGAGGCCGCCCGCGCCCATGAGTTGGTCGAGGCCGGACAGCGCAGCGGGGCGGTGCTGCTCGATTGTCAGGGGTAACGCGCTAATTGGCCAAGCTGCCGCCCCGTCGCCCGGGGCGGTGGCCCATCCCGCTGACGGAGTTCCCCCATGCGCCTCACCGCCGCCCTGCCCCGCCTGTTTCTCTGCCTGCTGCTGAGCTGCGCGCTGCCCCTCACCCCGACCTTTGCGCAAACGAGCGACCAACCCGAAGGCACCATCGCCCTCGAAGGCGATGCCACGGCGGACGCCGCCATCGCCAAACGCATCCGCGCCATCCTGCGCGAGCTTGAGGGGTTCGAGAAGGTCCGCGTCTCTGTCGCCTCCGGCATCGTCACGTTGACCGGCACCACGCTCGACACCGCCAGCGCCGCGCGGCTGAACGATTTGGCGGGCCGTGTCGAAGGGGTGGTGGCGATCCGCAACGAGGTGCGCGAAAGCACCGATGTGGCCGAGCGGCTCAACCCCGCCGTAGAGCGTTTCCGGGACCGGATGGCGCAGGCCGTGGCCTTCCTGCCGCTGGCCCTGGTGGCGCTTGGGGTCTTTGGCCTGATCATCGTCGCGGGGCTGGCGCTGGCGCGGCTGCGCAACCCGTGGGATCGGCTCGCGCCTAATGCCTTTATCGCTGACATTTACCGCCAAATCATCCGGCTGGCCTTTGTCATCGCGGCATTGGTGGTGGCGCTGGATATCCTCGGCGCCACGGCGCTGCTCTCGGGCATCCTTGGCGCGGCGGGGATTGTCGGCCTCGCCATCGGTTTCGCGGTGCGCGACACGGTCGAGAATTTCATCGCCTCTATTATGCTGTCGATCCGCCAGCCCTTTCGTCCCAACGACACGGTCGAGATCGACGGCGACACCGGCAAGGTGATCCGCCTGACGAGCCGTGCCACGATCCTGCTGACCTTTGACGGCAATCACCTGCGCATCCCCAATGCCACCGTTTTTAAAAGCCGGATCACCAACTATTCACGCAACGCCGAGCGGCGGTTCACCTTTACCCTCTCGGTCGCCAGCGACGCCGATCTGGCCCGCGCCCGTGATTTGGCGCTGGAGGTGCTGAACGACCTACCCTTTGTCCTATCCAGCCCCGAAGCCGCCGCTTGGGTAGACGAGGTCGCCGATCACTGGATCAACATGCAATTCGCCGGTTGGATCAATCAAGAAAGCACCGATCTGCTCGCCGCCCGCAGCGAAGCGATTCGCCTGACCCTTTCGGCTTTCGATGCGGCGGGCCTCACCGCCGGGCCACCGGCCTATCAATTGATCTCTCATGGCGAATCGCCTTCGGACGGACCCATCGATTCGCCCCAAACGGCAGCCGCACCCACGAATCCCGCCGCTGTTCAGCCCGTCGAGCCCCAAACCGAGCGGGAATTGACCCGCATCGTCGCGCAGGAACGTGCCGAATTGCCCAGCAAAGACCTGCTCTCTGTTGATGCAGCCGAAGAATAGGCTAATTTCTTTAAAACGGGTCTTGCACCCCGGGCCAGAGAACTTTAGTTAGCGCCCTGTGTTGGGATGTAGCCAAGTGGTAAGGCAACTGTTTTTGGTACAGTGTACCGTAGGTTCGAATCCTACCATCCCAGCCATCACTCTCCCCGTCAGGTAGATAAGACACCCCGACCACCCGTAGGTCTCGGAGTGCCCCAGTTTAGTGCCCCACCGTTGACACACCTATAGCGGGTGCTGCGGGTGTGCCCCTCCCAGTTGACGGGAGAGGCGGGTTAGTGGGTTTTAAGTCGAGGTAGACTGCATAGCCACGGGCTAGAAGGCTCCCCAGTCAACACCGTTAGCGCGCCGATCAAACTCATCGTACAGGTTTATTCTCTTCGTTCATAAATTCTCCTAACGAAACGCCAGAAATGCCCTAAATTTGTGGGCTTCGGCAAAGTAAAATGGGAAATGTCGAGTCAGCATAAAACGAGATGCCCCCTGCCTAATGAGCAGGAACCTTAACTGACTTCGGATAAGAAGCGTGGAAGATACTCAACAATATGAGCTATCTCATCATAAGCCGCTTCGTTCCAAATTCCTATATAGACAGTTCGACGACAAATGCAACCGCCTAGCTGCCAATCGCGATCAAGTCGTTCGCCATCGGTTTCATAACCGGCGCTGCATCAACCCGGATCATCTGACTATCGGTGACCGGAGAGATAACCTGTACGATGAGTTTGATCGGCGCGCTAACGGTGTTGACTGGGGAGCCTTCTAGCCCGTGGCTATGCAGTCTACCTCGACTTAAAACCCACTAACCCGCCTCTCCCGTCAACTGGGAGGGGCACACCCGCAGCACCCGCTATAGGTGTGTCAACGGTGGGGCACTAAACTGGGGCACTCCGAGACCTACGGGTGGTCGGGGTGTCTTATCTACCTGACGGGGAGAGTGTTGGCTGGGATGGTAGGAACCCTTGCGTTTCGTTGTTTTGAATCACCTTTTCTACTCAACCAACAAAACTGGGGCAAAAGATGGGGCGGTTTAGGCCCTAGCCTCCCCGTGACAACCAGCCCAAAGCCACCTCCCGCTCTCAAGTTGGTAACGGTGTCCCCGTGAGCCTCGTTACGTCCTCTCGCCCAACCTCCCTGTTCAACAGACAATAGGCATATCCCCCGACGATTAGGATTGAGATCAGACCTACGGCAATTGCCACCTCTCGGGCTACAGGGACACCTGAGATGACGATCAACGCCCCTTTTGATACTCCTGCATTGACTGCGAGAGCCTCAATTACTGGAAGCCCGGCGATCTTACCTACAAGGGCACTATTCATCGCACCAGCCCCGGAACCGACTGCTGAGAACGCTGATACTAGCCCCGGGCTAATGGCCGCAGATGTCTCAGAAACGATAATTAACGCCCCGCTAGCAGTCTTCATCGCGAGGAAGCTGGATGTGGTGGCGGTGCCCAGCAGAGCGCCGGTGAAGGCTCCTACCGTTGCTCCAGCAGCGCCGACTATGCCCGTAGCGATCAAGGAAGCGGTACCTGAGACAGTTGAGTATCAAGAGACTATTTTCGCAATCGAACATAAGCCCGGAACACTGGATCAAGGAATTCATATGTCCCACGCTGATCATGCTTACGCACAAGCGCGGGACCATATTTTTTATCAATTAGCCTAGGAACAAGTTGATCCATATACTCAATGTCGAGCTCTTGCGCTGTTGTTCTGATGGCCTTTAGGCTAATTCCGCCTTCTACATCATCGAGCGAAACGTTTTCTTCAGCTAGCAATGTTAGAAGTAGAGCTCGACTGTTGCTGTCGCCGACAGCCCTCTGGTATTTCCTTTCAAGATGAGGGAAAGCCCGACCAGATGAAATCTCCTCGAGAACATCATTAAGGGTTCCAATCTCAATATTGTTTGTTCCAGTTAAATTCCCTTGTTCTACGCAACGCTTTCCTATTAGCTGTGTAAAATAGGGGTAACCCATAGATATATCAAATATCTTACTTATAACCTCATCACTAAAGACCAGCTTTCCATGATACGCAGCGCTTGCTCTTCGAAAAATTAGAGCGGTTTCATCTAAGGCCATTGGCTTAACATGTGCGTAGCCCTGTTCGATCAAGCGCTCAACCGATCCATGGTCTTCCACCAGGCTACTCAAATCGTCTGCGATACCTGATATAGCAAACTTCAGTTTTGAAGAGCTTAGCGACTTGATTAGCGACCCGATACCGGACTTATCTTCGATAACATCAAATTCATCTAGGAATATTATTAACCCATCGCGCTTTCGCCACCACCGATTATTGTGTTCAACGACAGAGCTGCAAAAATTCCGAAATGTCTGTATGATGTCTGCCTTTAGGCTAGCGGCATATTTTTCAGCGTCGTGGCCTTTTCCGCCCCACTTCAGCACCTTTAAATCCAGAGACGCACTTTCTTCTTGCGCTCTCGAAAACTCGACCAGTTCTTTTCCTTTGTCTGGAACGAGGCGAAGCAGTCCATCTACTGCGTCAGTGTCAGTGCATATCCGCAGCAAAAGCTCTTGGATATTACTTATCTGGGAGTCGCAAGTATAGAATACAGTGTAGTACTTTTTGGGGTCTTTTGGAACCAGGTGTGCCAACCCTGATCGTTCAGCAATCTCATAGTCACCTGTCGACATCAGCTGGATTTGCCGAAGAAGAGAAGACTTTCCTACCCCTCTTTTTCCAAAGACGGTGACAAGGCTTGAAGTCGTGTTTATGGCGCGAACAGAGTTTTCGATGAGGTCTGCCCTTCCGACAAATCTGTTTGGGTCCGTAATCACCGCAGATGTGAAACCGATCTCTGGATCAAGAAATTCGAAGTGGCTAGGCATTATTAACCTCCCGCCCTGCGGCATTATCTGTGCATTTTGTTATCAATTGTGGGAAGTATTACCCGTATCTTGTGCTCTTGGAAACCCTTGCGGTCCCTAATTGATCATGGTGAGCTCAGCCCCCAAAGATCTTGCTGAGAGACTGCAGGTATCAGCATTTAGTCCTCCGCTGAACCGAGAGAAATTGCGTATCTAAATCGATAGAAATCGATGGAGATTTGTGATGCTTTCACAATTACTTAGAAGTACCTTTACTTCGGCGAAGCTCCGTAAAAGACGGGTCGTTCTCGGTAGCTGCCAGTTAATACCGGTCTTGTTCTTGTTTTGCATTTTTGGGCTAGACTAAAAAATGGAGCATGAACTGAAAGAAGGCACCCTCGTCGTAATCCGTGCGCTCGACGACATCCCCGAGCACCTTGGACCTGTCGCGTTTTTGTGCCGCCCCACGTGCTCGTTTAGGCCACTTTCCTTTCGAAAGCGACCGGGATTTTCCAACCCAGTGCTGAGTGCCGCCTTCGCGGATTGTAGAAGCCGTTGATGTATTGGAAGATGGCCAGCTCTGCTTCTCTTCGCGTATGCCATGGTCTCCGCCAGATCAGCTCTGCCTTGATCGTCTTGAAGAAGGTCTCGACGGCAGAGTTGTCATAACAATTGCCCTTGCCGCTCATCGATACCATGAACCCATGGTGGCGCAGAAGCTTCTGGTAGTCGTGCGAACAATATTGCGACCCACGATCGGTGTGATGGATGCAGCCCTTGGGCGGCTGCCGCAGCGCAACAGCCATTTTCAATGCCCGGATTGCCAGGTCGCGCTTCATCCGGTTGCTCACCGCCCAACCGATCACCCGGCGTGAATGCAGATCGAGGATAACCGCGAGATACAACCACCCTTCACGGGTCCACACATAGCTGATGTCACCTGCCCACTTCTGATTGGGTCCCTCCGCCTGGAAGTCACGGTTCAGCAGGTTGGGCGCAATGTTGAAGGCGTGATTACTATCCGTTGTCACCTTGTATCTCTTCGATCTCTCGACCCGTATGCCATTCTCACGCATCAATCTGCCAACCCGACGATGGCCGACATTCAAGCCCAGCTCTTTCAATTCTTCCGTCATCCTCGGTCGTCCATAGCTGCCCAAGCTTAGACGGGATTGCTCCTTGATGTGGGCCAGCACGACCATGTCAGTCCTCTGTCTTTGGCTGGCAGGGCGGTTGCGATAGGCGCGCAGGCCGCGTGAGCTGACACCCAGCACGTCACACATCCGCTTGGCGCAGAAGGCGTGACGGAGTTCTTCGATGAACCGAAACCTCATGGCTTTTGCCCCGCGAAGAACTGCGTTGCCTTTTTTAGAATCTCCCTCTCCTCCTTGAGAATGCGGTTCTCTCGCCGAAGCCGTTCATTCTCCCGGGCAAGTTCCAAGTCCTTGTCAGGCACCACATTGGTGTCACGATGCGCCGTCACCCACTTGTTCAGCGTCGATAAGCCAATATCCAAATCTGAGGCAACTTGCCTGCGTGTCAGCCCGCTTGTCAGCGCGATCCGCACCGCATCAGCGCGGAATTCGTCCGTGCGTTTCGTTCCCATAGTTCGTCTCCTTTGCTGCAATAAATGCTATCAAAGGAGCGGCATCAAACCGTGACACGTCCAGAACTGACGACGCTGACCAAGCGGCGAGAGGCGGCGCTCAGGGCGATGCGGGATCACGGCATCTCGCAGCGCCGGGCCTGTCGGCTTGTCGGTGTCGACCCAAAGACAGTCCGGCGCGAACGCCCGCCGGACTGCCCTGAGATCCGCAAGGAGATGCAGGAGATCGCCGGAAAGCGGCGCCGGTTCGGCTACCGCCGGATTGGCGTGTTGCTTGAGCGCAAGGGCATGAAAATGAATCACAAGAAACTGTATCGGCTCTACCGGGAAGAAGGGTTGTCAGTGAAGCGGCGGCGCGGCCGCAAGCGGGCCCGTGGAACGCGCTCCCCGATGCCGGAGGCTGCGTATCCCAATGCGCGCTGGTCTCTGGACTTCCTGGCTGACAGCTTCGGCCCATCCCGGAAATTCCGCATCCTGGCAGTGATAGACGATTGCAGCCGCGAAAACCTGTGCCTGATTGCTGACACCAGCATCTCCGGCGCGCGTGTTGCGCGTGAGCTGGATGCGCTGGTGCGGATCTACGGTAAACCCGGATGCATAGTCAGCGATCGAGCCATTGGAACGCCATTGGTCCGAGAGACAATGGCGAGGGGGACAGAGTTCACGAGCCGGGCCATTCTGAGGTGGGCCGATCAGAACGCAATTCCGTGGCACTATATCGACCCAGGGAAGCCGCAGCAGAACGCCTTCATCGAGTCATTCAACGGCAGCCTGCGCGACGAACTGCTGAACGAGGAGATATTTGACACCCTGGACGACGCCCGCCGGAAGCTGGCGCTCTGGCGTTACGATTACAACACCGTCAGGCCGCACTCATCGCTCGGGAACAAAACACCGGCCGAAGCGCGCCGGACGCTTGAGCAATTTGAGGGCTCCGCGCCCGGCGCGCTTGCCAAGCCCGAAACCGACGACTATCAAAATCAAACCCGCAGACTCTCGTCATGAACGAGGGACCAGTGGGGGGCAGGTCACGCCGCATAAGATCGCGCTGAAAAGCTGCTGGCGTTGATGCGGCGATTAGCTTGGCAGATTAACAGATATCCCATTATCAAATCTCGCCGAACAGAGCTGTCGTCAGTTTACCGATGGTCGCCCCCTCTCCGTTTCGATTATCCTGATGGAAACAGCCCATTTCTTCTGGAGCATCCATGAGCACAAAATATTTCGCGCCACACGGGGGCACCCCGGACAAGAGCAGCTTCTTACCGATCGCGCCATCTTCAAGGATGCCTATGCCGTCATTCCGAAGGGCACAATGCGGGACATCGTTACCAGCTTTCTGCCCTTCTGGGAGGAGACGCGCCTTTGGGTCATCGCGCGGCCAATGAGTGGGTTTGCCGAGACTTTTTCTCAATACATCATGGAAGTGCAGCCCGGCGGGGGCTCTGACAAAGCCGAGCTGGACCCGGAGGCCGAAGGCATCCTTTTCGTGGTGGAAGGCACCGCGACTTTGCGGGTCGGTGGCGAGTCCTATAAGCTGAGCCCGGGCGGCTATGCGTATCTGCCCCCATCAAGCGGCTGGACCCTGCGAAACGAAGGAGACGAAGTCTTGCGGTTCCACTGGGTGCGCAAGGCCTATGAGGCCGTCGCGGGGTTGGATATGCCCGACGTATTGGTCCTGAACGAAAACGATATCGAACCGACGCCAATGCCCGGCACGGATGGCAAATGGTCGACAACCCGCTTTGTCGATCCGTCCGACCTGCGCCACGACATGCATGTCACGATTGTTACCTTCGAACCGGGCGGCGTGATCCCTTTCCTTGAGACACATGTGATGGAGCATGGGCTCTATGTTTTGGAGGGCAAAGCGGTTTACAATCTGAACAATGACTGGGTCGAAGTCGAAGCTGGCGACTATATGTGGCTTCGCGCTTTTTGCCCTCAGGCGTGCTATGCGGGGGGCCGGGGCGGTTCCGCTACCTGCTTTACAAGGACGTAAACCGGCATATGGCGCTTCGTCCCGGAACTGCGTCATACCCTCAGCATCAGCGGCTTAAGGCTGCGGCCGAGTAACGTCGCCTCCGATTGCGAGGCTCAATTCATGAGCCGCCTTGATGACGGGGCGGCTCAGTTCTTCGACCTCTGACGCGCCGACCCTGCTTGTCGGCCCCGATATCGAGATCCCCGCGACAGCTTCGCCATTCATGTCGAATACCGGCGCTGCGATACAGCGCATGCCCTCGTTTCTCTCTTCATTATCGACTGAAAAACCGCTTTCCCGAATGGCTTCGAGGTTCTGGCGCAGGGCTGCCGGATCAACGATCGTATGGGCGGTGAAGCGCGTCATCTGCCCCTTCGACAGAAGCTTGTCCAAACGCTCAGGCTCCATATAGGCGAGCAACGCCTTACCGATGCCGGAGGCATGCATTGGCGACAGGCTGCCGGGTGGGAAAAAGGCACGGATGTTCGCATGTGTTTCCACCTGGCTCAGAAACAAAACCGCATCTTCTTGCCCCTTGCCGATATTGGCTGTTTCACCGGTCGTTTCCATCAGCTTTCGCATGATGGGTCGCGCACGATCGACAAGGCTCGTGCGCCGAAGGAAACGCGCGCCGATCACAAAGGCGCGCGGGCCAACGTACCAAACCTGCTCTTCGTGATCGAATTCGACCAGCCCCCTGCCCTCGAGCGTTACAAGGATGCGGTAGACGGTCGCTGGCGATTGGCGCATTTCATCCGCCAGCTTGGTGAGCGGTTTGCCCTGTGCTTCGCTCAGATACTCAAAGACCTCCATGGCCCGGTCGAGCGATTTGATCGTGTTCTGCGCGGTCTTGTCCGTCCAGCCGCGCGGCCTTCCGCGTGCCCTGCGAGCCGCCCCAGAACCATTTTCTTGAGAATCCATAAGAACTTTTCGCTCACATGTGAAAGATAAACTCACGATATGAAAAATATAAGCCACTGACAAAACTCGGAATAACCAGAGCATTTAAAAAATGAAAGCTCATTTCAAAAAAGTATCAGCCCGCCTCGGCCCCGTCTACTGTGAGATCAACAACGGAAGGAGACCGTCCATGAGCTTTCAAAATCCCGTTTTCATCCCGGGCCCGACGAACATCCCCGAAAGCCTGCGCAAGGCCTGCGACATGCCGACGATCGACCACCGATCACCGCTGTTCGGCCAAATTCTGCATCCCGCGCGTGCAGGTGTTCGGCAGATCCTGAAAAGCGACAACGCAGAGGTCTTCATTTTCCCGTCCACTGGCACGGGGGGTGGGAAACCGCGCTGACCAATACGTTGTCGCCCGGTGACAAAGTGCTTGCGGCGCGCAATGGCATGTTCAGTCATCGTTGGATCGATATGTGCCAGCGCCATGGCCTTTCCGTGCAAGTAGTCGAAACCACATGGGGCGCGGGGCTTCCGGCGGATCGCTATGAAGAGATTCTGACCGCGGATAAGAACCACGAGATCAAGGCGGTCCTTGCCACACATAATGAAACGGCCACCGGCGTGAAATCGGACATCGCGGCGGTGCGCCGTGCGCTGGATGCATCGGGTCATCCTGCGATGCTGTTCATCGATGGGGTATCGTCGATTGCCTCGATGGATTTCCGCTTCGACGAATGGGGCGTGGACGTTGCCGTGACCGGGTCGCAAAAAGGGTTCATGCTGCCCGCAGGCCTCGCCATCGTTGGCTTCTCACCCAAGGCGATGGAGGCCACTAAGACCGCCACTCTGCCCCGCACTTTTTTCGATGTGCATGACATGGCGAAGGGCTACGCGAACAACGCCTATCCCTACACGCCTGCGGTGGGTCTGCTGAACGGGTTGAACCAGGCCTGTGATATGCTGCTGCGCGAGGGTCTGGAGAATGTGTTTGCCCGGCATCACCGAATTGCTGAGGGCGTGCGCGCGGCGGTCGGCGCTTGGGGCTTGATCTTTGCGCCACCGATCCTTCGGTCTACTCCGACACCGTCAGCGCCATTCGGACACCGGAAGGCTTTAACGCCACCGATATCGTGACACATGCCGCCAACCGGTATGGGGTCGCTTTTGGCGTGGGCCTTGGGGAGGTCGCCGGCAAGGTGTTTCGGATCGGCCACCTCGGCAGCCTTACGGATGTCATGGCCCTCTCCGGTATTGCGACGGCAGAGATGTGCATGGTCGATCTTGGACTGAACATCGAACTCGGTTCCGGGGTCGCGGCGGCCCAAGAGTATTATCGCGGCCATTCTGCGGCAGCGCAGAAGGACGCTGCGTGATGAAGGACACTCAGATGTACATCCCCACTTACGAGGACATGCTAGAGGCTCACGCGCGGATCGGCCCTCACATCCGTCGCACGCCGGTCCGCACCTCGGACTACCTCAACGAACTGGCCGGTTGCGAGCTGTTCTTCAAATGCGAAAATTTTCAGGAGCCCGGTGCCTTCAAAGTGCGGGGCGCCTCGAACGCGGTCTTCGGGCTGAGTGACGAACAGGCGGCCAAAGGTGTCGCGACCCATTCCTCTGGCAACCATGCCTCCTGCCTGTCTTATGCCGCTTTGAAGCGCGGCATTCCCTGCAACGTGGTGATGCCGCGCACAGCGCCGCAGGCGAAGAAGGACACGGTGCGCCGTTTTGGCGGCGTCATTACCGAATGCGAGCCGTCGACCAGTTCCCGCGAAGCGACCTTTGCCGAGGTACAGGCCGCGACGGGGGGCGATTTTGTCCATCCCTACAACGATCCGCGCGTGATCGCCGGTCAAGGCACCTGCGCGCGCGAGTTCATGGAGCAGACGGATGGTCTTGACGCGGCGGTGGCGCCCATCGGCGGCGGCGGCATGATCTCTGGCACTTGCCTCACCCTCGCGACCCTCGCACCTGAGACTCAGATCATCGCCGCCGAACCTGAACAGGCAGACGACGCTTACCGCAGCTTCAAGGCGGGCCATATCATTGCCGACGATGCGCCCAAAACCATTGCCGATGGGCTTCTGGTCCCGCTCAAGGACCTGACTTGGCATTTCGTCTCGAACCATGTGTCCGAGATCTACACAGCGTCGGAGCAAGAGATCCTAGAGGCGATGAAGCTGACGTGGAAACATCTGCGCGTGGTGATGGAGCCATCCTCTGCTGTGCCGCTCGCGACAGTTCTCAGAAACCCGGAAGCGTTTAAGGGCAAACGCGTTGGCCTGATCATCACGGGCGGCAATGTCGACCTCGACAGGCTGCCATGGCTGAACGCCGCTTGATCCCAAATGACTGAAAATTAAGGAGCACGGACATGAAAGATATGACCAATCTCGACGCATACGAAGTGGGCTACGATATTCCGGCAAAACCCGGCATGGACGAGGCCGACATTCAAACCCCGAGCCTTGTGCTCGATCTTGACGCGCTGGAGCGCAACATCAAGAAGATGGGGGATTACGCCAAGGCGCATGGCATGCGCCACCGGACCCATGGCAAAATGCACAAGTCGGTCGACGTGCAAAGGCTTCAGGAAAAGCTCGGCGGTGCCTGCGGTGTCTGCTGCCAGAAAGTCTCCGAGGCCGAGGTTTTTGCCCGGGGTGGCATCAAGGATATCCTCGTCTCGAACCAAGTGCGCGATCCTGCCAAGATCGACCGTCTTGCCCGCCTGCCCAAGCTTGGCGCCCGCACGATCTGTTGCGTGGACGATCTTGCCAATGTGGCCGACCTGTCGTTGGCGGCGCGGACACATGGCACCGAAATCGAATGTCTTGTCGAGATAGATTGCGGCGCCGGACGCTGCGGTGTGACCTCCACCTCTGACGTTGTTGAGATTGCCAAGGCCATCGACACGGCTGAGGGTCTTAAGTTCGCTGGCCTGCAGGCCTATCAGGGCGCAATGCAGCACCTCGACAGCTATGACGAACGCAAGGCAAAAATAGATATCGCCGTGGCGATGGTCAAAGATGCGGTCGATACGTTGAAAACCGAGGGTTTGGCGTGTGACATCGTCGGCGGTGGCGGCACCGGCTCCTACTATTTCGAGTCCAACTCTGGTGTGTATAACGAATTGCAGTGCGGCTCCTATGCCTTCATGGACGCGGACTATGGGCGCATCCTCGACAAAAACGGCAACCGCATCGACCAAGGTGAATGGGAAAACGCCTTTTTTATCCTCACAAGCGTCATGAGCCATGCAAAGGCAGACAAAGCGATCGTTGACGCGGGGCTCAAGGCTCAATCCGTCGATAGCGGCCTGCCGGTGGTCTACGGACGCGACGATGTCGAGTACGTTAAATGTTCGGACGAGCATGGGGTCGTGATGGATCCGAACGGTGCGCTCCGTGTGAACGACAAGCTGAAGCTGGTTCCGGGACACTGCGACCCAACCGCCAATGTGCATGACTGGTATGTCGGTGTGCGCAACGGCAAGGTCGAATGCCTCTGGCCTGTCTCGGCACGCGGTCACGCCTATTGATCAGCCGGTTCACGGCTGGGCGGCTGCGTCGTCGCCAAAGACCTGCGCCCCCCTGACCCGGTTTCTCCCGACCCGCACAGGGGGCGCTCTCATTCAAGATAGGTGTCAAACCGCGCTTATCTGCTCGGAGCCGGCGGCTCAAAGCTGCTGGCCCGCCTCCCGGACTGCTCTGACCCGAAGAATTTGGAGACTAAAATGCTGATCGTACCTGAACGTGAAATTGCCGACCTCATGACCCGCGCGGCCGCTTTTGATGCCATCGAAAAGGTGTTCGCCGCGATGGCCTCCGGCGATGCCTACAACTTTCCGGTCGTTCGCGAAGCGATTGGCCACGAAGACGCGCTTTATGGGTTCAAAGGCGGATTTGACCGCGCGGGCTTGACCTTGGGGTTGAAGGCCGGTGGCTATTGGCCAAACAATCTGGAGAAACGCGGGTTGATCAACCACCAATCCACTGTCTTCCTGTTTGATCCCGACAGCGGCAAGGTCAAGGCCATGGTGGGTGGCAACCTGCTGACCGCCCTGCGCACGGCGGCGGCCTCCTCTGTGTCGATCAAGCACCTCGCGCGCAAAGACGCCTCCGTGCTCGGCATGGTCGGCGCAGGTCATCAAGCCACCTTTCAACTGCGCGCCGCCCTGGAGCAGCGCAACTTCGAAAAGGTGATCGGCTGGAATTATCACCCGGAGATGCTGCCCAATATCGAAAAGGTGGCTCAGGAAGCGGGAGTTCCCTTTGAGGCCGTCGACCTGCCCGCCATGACCGAAGCGGATGTCATCATCTCGATCACCTCCGCCTTTGCGCCCTCGCTGATGGCCGATCATGTCAGCCCCGGAACCCATGTCGCCTGCATGGGCACCGACACCAAGGGCAAACAGGAGGTCGAAGCCGCCCTGCTCGGGCGCGCTGCCGTTTTCACCGATGAGGTTGCGCAATCCGTGAGTATCGGCGAGGCGCAGCATGCCATCGCGGAGGGGATCATCACTGAGACCGACGTTGCCCAGCTCGGCGCGGTGATTAACGGAGACCATCCGGGGCGCATCTCGAAGGATCAGATCACCCTGTTCGACGGTACCGGCGTGGGGCTACAGGATCTTGCTGTCGCGGCCAAAGTCGTCGATCTGGCTGTCGAGAAGGGCATCGCGGTCGAAGTGGACTTCTAGCCCAAGCCCATAGCCTCCCAATAACTCACGTTCCGGGTCGCGCCAGAAACGGCGCGGCCTTTCGCGCGCAACAAGACGGTAGCTTTCATGTTTCTGCCTCTGTCCCTGCTTTTTGTGGGCGCGGTTCTGATCCTGAACGGGTTCTGGATGTCCGGGCGGATCGCGAATCGGGAGATCGTTGTCATCAACCTGGCGACGGCAGCGATCACGGCTGCCGTGGCTGCCTTATCGCTGACCCGCGCAATGACCCCAGAAGATGTCCGGACCGTGGCCCTGACCCTGCTCTTCAGCGTGACCTACCTTTGGGTGGCGGTTAACCGGCTGACCGGCGCAGACGGTCGGGGACTTGGCTGGTTCAGCCTCTTCGTCGCTCTCTCGGTCCTGCCCCAAGCCTATCAAGCGATCGTGACAGCGGCAGGCTTCGTCGCTCTATGGCTCGGGTTGTGTTGGCTGGCTTGGTCAGGTCTGTGGTTCTTGTATTTCGTCACATTGGCGTTGCAGAAACAGATACAAGGTCCGACAACCGTCGCGACCCTGGGCGCTGGCGTTCTGACGGCTTGGCTGCCCGCCCTTGTCTTATTGTACGGAGCGCATCCATGACCGGCAAACTACGGGTTTTCATCAATGGCTTTGGCCGTATCGGCAGGACATTGCTGCGTCAGATCCTCGAAGACGACGCTCGGGCCGACGTGGAGATTGTGGGGATCAACGACATCGCCCCGCTGGAAACCTGCATCTACCTGCTTCGCTACGACAGTGTTTATGGCCCCCTTTGCGTTCCCGTGACTACAGGCGCCAATCAGGTGACGATTGGCGCAAAGACCATCCCCTTCACCCGAGCCAGATTTGCGGGCATTGGACCTGCGCGGCGTCGACGTGGTGCTGGAGTGTACCGGCAAGGTTCAGGAGCGACAGTTTGCGAAAGCTGGCATTGATGCCGGCGCGCGAAACGTGCTGATCTCGGGTCCATCGAAAGCGGCCGAACGGACCGTTGTCCTCGGCGCCAATGAGCAGGAGCTGGGCGACGCGCGGATCATTTCCAATGCCTCCTGTACGACCAACGCAATCGCGCCACTGCTGCGTACCATCGATCTTGGGCTTGGCATATCGCGTGCGCATGTCACGACAATTCACTGTTACACCGGAAGCCAACCCACGGTGGACCAGCCCGGCGCCAGTTTGGAACGAAGTCGCGCGGCCGCCGTCTCAATGATACCGACATCCACAAGCGCTGCCGATCAGCTATTTAACATACTACCCGAGTTTTGTGACCGGCTCAGCGTGGCCGCCGTTCGCGTGCCTTGCATCTCGGTCTCGGCTATCGACGCGACGCTTCAACTTGCCGAACAGCCCGAAGGGTCATGCGTGGAATTTCTGCGCGAGGCCTTTGCAGGCTCGGCATTGGTTGGGCTTTGCGACGACCCCTGTGTTTCCACCGATTTCCGGGGCCGCCCTGAATCTTTGGTGATCGCCCTTCCCGAAACGCAAGAGATCGAACACCGCCAACTGCGCGTCTTTGGCTGGTACGACAACGAATGGGGTTTCTCTGCAAGGATGCTGGATATGGCGTCGCGCATTGCACATAGGGGCTGCTAATCCCGCCCAGCAAGCTACCCGCATGATCCAAGACTGTCTTAGAGCAAAAAAATGCGGCGCAGGGTTTGCGCCGCATTCTTTTTTCATCATTCGCAACAGTACGCCTGCTGCAAAGGGTTTGTCAGACACTGTCAGTTTTGCTTAGCGAGCCCTTTCCATACCCGGACATCCCGCCGGAGACTTCCTCGGTGGATTCGCTTGAAAGCTCCTCGGGCAGTGCGAGGTTGAGCACGATGGCAATAACAGCCGCGGGCAGAATGCCGGAAGTCGCCAAGACCTTCAGAGTTCCCGGCAGGTACTGAAGCGCGTTCGGCTCAAGCTGCAGACCCAGGCCGAGCGACAGCGAGATGGCAAAGATCACCATGTTGCGCCGGTTCCAGTTCACATCTGACAGCATCGAAATGCCCGCCGCCACCACCATGCCGAACATGACGATGACGCCCCCGCCCAGCACTTCGATCGGGATCGAAGAAATTATGGCACCGATTTTGGGCACAAGGCCGCATACGATCAGGAAAAGTGCGCCAATGGTGACGACCATGCGGCTCATCACACCCGTCATGGCGATCAGGCCGACGTTCTGGCTGAACGATGTATTGGGCAGCGCGCCGAAAAAGCCCGAGATCGCCGTGCCGATCCCGTCGGCATAGGTCGCGCCCTGAATTTCGCGATCCGTCGCCTCCCGACCGGCGCCGCCCATGGTGATACCGGAAACATCGCCCACCGTCTCGATGGCCGAGACAAAGGACATGGCGCAGAAACCGACGATGGCCGCAACGGTGAATTCAAGACCAAAGTGAAGTGGATTTGGCAGAGCAAAGCTCGCGGCCCGCCCGACATTACCCAGATTGACCTGTCCGAGTGCAACGGCGACCGCATAGCCGACCAAAAGGCCAATCAGCACCGCCGATACGGACAACATGCCCCGGGTAAAGAATTTCAGCCCAAGCGTCACCAGGATCACCGTTCCGGCCATGAACCAGTTGAGACCCGAACCGTATTCTTCCGTACCGATTGCCGGCACGCCGCCCGCTGCGTATTGGATGCCGACCTTGACCAGCGCCAGACCAATCATAGTCACGACCAAGCCGGTCACCAGCGGCGGCAATGCAAATCGCAGCCTACCGATGAAAAGCCCCAGAAAGGCGTGGAACAGACCGCCCGCGACGATCCCACCCATCAAGACCGCGATCGCGTCGACGCCTTTGCCCGCGACGAGCGGGATCATAATCGGTATGAAAGCAAAGGATGTCCCCTGCACGATGGGCAGGCGCGCGCCAACAGGGCCAAGCCCAACCGACTGGAAAAGCGTCGCAATCCCTGCAAAGAACATAGACATCTGAATCATGTAGATCATTTGCGGGAAGTCAGGGCTGTTCGAGCCAAAGCCGAAGCCTGCAGCGCCGCAAACGATGATCGCCGGTGTGACGTTCGATACGAACATCGCCAGCACGTGCTGAATTCCGAGTGGCACCGCTTTTGTTAACGGCGGGGTATAATTTGGATCGCGGAGCTGGTCCGGCGTTCCGATAGATGCATCAGACATTGTGATTGTTTCTCCCTATTGATGCGTGGGCCGGCTCCCTTATTCTTTGCCGATTTATTGATTATCGCTCGATGATGAATGGCTCATCGAACCAGTGTTCCTCCAGATTTGGGCCGTCGCTGACCCGATCGACAACGATGAACAGCCCCGGATCGGACAGCGGACACAAAACCCCGTGCCAGACGTTCCGCCCGATGTTCACCGCCTGCCCTGATCCGGCAATAAACGCGCGGGGCGCGAACGGGGCCCCGTCCTTATCTTCCGCCAGCACGACAAGATATTCGCCTTCCTGCATCGGCATGAAAGCTTGGCTTCCCAGCGGATGCCGTTCCATCATTTCCATTGTGAAAGGCATCGAGAACGACTCGGATTGAAAGACGCTGACCCCGAGCCGACCATCAACGTCTAATGTCGCACGATCGTGGAAACGTCCGCAGCGCCCTTGGTTGATCAGCTTGTCGGGCATGTCCGACGCGTCGATCAGCTCTGCCAACCCCGCGATGGCTCCAGAACTGATTTTGTTTGCCGTCAAAATGTTACTCATGATGCAAACTTCTCAATCAGGCGCAGTTCTGCGATGCGTTCCACCTGCCTGCAGGCTTCGGAGAACTCGGTATCGCGGTCATTTCCGATGCGGCGGTGAAATGCTTCGAGAATGCTCGATTTCGTGTTGTCCTTCACTGCAATGATGAAGGGAAAGCCGTGCCGTTCCACATACTCTCTATTGAGTTTCTGGAAGCTCTCCCGCTCTTCATCGGTCAGCAGATCCAGCCCTGCCCCCTTCTGTTCAAGGGTGCTCTCCTTAGTAAGGCGGCCGGCAGCTGCCAGTTTTCCTGCCAAATCGGGGTGTGCGGTCAGAACCCCCAAACGCTGTTCTTCGGAAGCATTGCGGAATACCCGCGCTAGTGCGTTGTGAATACCTGCTGCATTGTCATGGGTCGCGCCAAGCTCAAGATCGAATGCGCCCTCTGCGATCCACGGGCTGTGTTCGAACACGCCGCCGAATTCGGCGACAAAGGTTTCCCGGTCCATATCAGATGGCACGATACCTTTGGCTGGCGGATGCAGGCTGGCCCAGTGATCGGCGATCTGTTCGCGCGTGGCGAACCAGACCCCCTCATGTGTCGCAAAATGCTCCAGAACCCGCTTCAGAGCCATGGCACGGCCCGGCCGTCCAATAAGACGGCAGTGCAACCCGATCGACAGCATCTTCGGCGCGCCCGCGACCCCTTCGGCATAGAGCATGTCGAAACTGTCCTTGAGATAGCTCTCGAACTGGTCACCATTCGTGTAGCCCGCTTGGATCGCGAACCGCATGTCATTGCAGTCCATCGTGTAGGGCACGATCAACTGGTCTTTGCCCCCGGCCCTGACCCAATAGGGCAGATCATCGGCATAACTGTCAGCGATATAGGCGAAGTTACCTTCCTCGGCGGCAAGGTCTACAGTATTCATGGAGCAGCGCCCGGTGTACCAACCGCGCGGGGCCTCCCCACCACTTCGGTATGCAGGCGGATTGCCTCGCGGATCTGGGCGCGTTCTTCGTCCGGCTCCATGTCCTTGTGTTCAATCCACTTCAGACCATGGCTGGCAATTTCCCAGCCCGCATCCTTCATCGCCTTGAGTTGTTGCGGCGCCCGCATCAGGGCAGTCGTCACGCCATAGACGGTGGTCGGCGTATCTTTTAGCAGATCGTGAACCCGCCAGAAGCCTGCGCGGCTGCCGTACTCATAGATCGATTCCATGTTCCAGTGGCGTTGACCCGGCCAAGGAGCGGCGCCGGTAATTTCCGAAAGAAAGGCTTCGGACGCGGCATCACCGTGCAGGATATTGTTCTCGCCGCCCTCTTCATAGTTCAGTACGATCTGTACGGCAATTTTTGCACCGTTTGGCCATTGCGCGGCCGGGATGCTACGACCATAGCCGGTCATATCTCTTGGGTAACGGTTCACTTGGATATTCCTTCTTGCTTTCTACATCCTAAACTCAAAAACCCAGACGCTTTTTCAAAAAATAATTAAAGGAGCCTTCTGCCCGTCGACATTTGTCACGGAAACCAATTCTGCGTAAACACGATTAACCTCGGAGGAGAAGTTTGAATGGCCGGCTACCTTACCACCCATGTGCTCGACACTGCGCGGGGCTGCCCCGCCAAGGGCTTAAAAATCGAATTGTTTCGCCTCACTGGTTCCGATCGGCATTTGTTGAAAACATTGACGACAAACGACGACGGGCGCACGGATGAGCAGATCTTGCCCGAGACAGCGTTCGAGCTGGGCGAATATGAACTGCTGTTCCATGCAGGTGCCTATCTGGATGCAAGCGACACGCCGCCTGAAGACCCACGCTTCCTAAACGTGATCCCCATCCGGTTTGGCATGTCCGAACAGTCTCACTACCATGTGCCCCTCCTGCTCTCTCCTTTCGGCTACTCTACATATCGCGGCAGCTGAAGCATCGCGGGCGCATCTCGGCTAGATCGTCGCGGCGATCCGGTCGACCATGAATTCCATGAACAGGCGCGTTTTCGGGTCTTGGCGGCGGCGGTGGGTGAACAGGCAGGCCATCTGGATCGGCTCGGGCGGCGTCTTTTCCGCGACCGGGACCAAAGCGCCGGTCCGGAGATGGTCCGCAATCTCGAAAACCGGTTTCATCGCGACACCATGCCCCGCAAGGGCCCAATCGGTGAGCACGTCACCGTCGTCAGATTCGTAGCGCCCCGAGACCCGAAAACGTTTGGGGCCGTCCTTTGTCTTGAGCAACCACCGAAATTCGGTCGCCCCCGGGAAGCGTAGGTTAAGGCATTCATGCCCTTCCGAAACCAAAGCATCTCCACCGACGGGCATGCCCCGCCGCACGATATACTCTGGCGAGGCACAGAGCACCCGTTCGACATCCGCAATCTTCCGAATGCGTAGATTGCTGTCTTCGGGCTGACCTAGGAAAAACGCGAGGTCCAGTCCTTCGGTCGTCAGATCCACCTTGCGGTCCGTCAAACGCAAGCGCACGCTGACCTCGGGATAACTCTTCAAGAAGTCGGGAACCTGCGGCGCGATCAATCGACGCCCGACACCCAAGGGCGCCGCCACATAAAGCGAGCCTTTAAGATTTTCGGTGATGTTGACGATCTGCGCCTCGGCGCTTTCGACGGCTTCGAGGATCTCAGTCGCGCCCCGGTAGAAAGCCTTTCCCTGCTCGGTCGGGGAAAGACTGCGCGTTGTCCGTTGGAAAAGCCTGACACCAAGCCGTTCTTCCAACTGGGAAATCCGAGATGACGTCACAGCAGGAGATATCCGCAGATCTCGTCCCGCGGCAGACATGCTGCCAAGTTCATAGACGCGCACGAAGGTGCGGATGTTATCGAAGTAGGACATTATTCTGTCTTTTTTGATGCTGCTTGGTCCCTCATCGCGATACCAGAACAAAGCAGTCTCGCCTAGTGTGCTGGAAAATTCGAATCTTAGGAGGCAAGCCATGTACGATTTGGCAATTCTGTGGGACTGGATCGCGTTCAGCGTGCGCTGGCTGCATGTGATCACTGCAATGGCATGGATCGGTGCATCGTTCTACTTTATCGCGCTCGACCTCATGCTGAAGCCAAACGACGCCCTGCCCGAAGGCGCCTATGGCGAAGAGTGGGAAGTGCATGGCGGGGGCTTTTATCACACCGTCAAATATCTGGTGGCGCCCGCCCGGATGCCTGAACACCTGACTTGGCACAAATGGCAAAGCTACAGCACTTGGCTGTCCGGCGCGGCGCTTTTGATGATCATCTACTGGGTGGGCGGTGAACTATTTCTGCTCGATCCCACCAAGGCCGATCTCTCGCTTTGGCAGGGCATCCTGATCTCCGGCGGCTCCTTGACGATCGGTTGGCTGCTATACGACGCGATGTGCAAATCGAAACTTGCCGATCACCCCACGGTTTTGATGCTGCTCTTGTTCGTGATCCTTGTGTTCATGTCCTGGGGATACAACCAGATCTTTACCGGCCGGGCGGCACTGCTGCATCTCGGCGCGTTCACAGCGACGATCATGACTGCCAACGTGTTTTTCCAGATCATGCCCAACCAGCGGGTCGTCGTCGAAGACCTCAAGGCGGGACGGACGCCTGATGCGAAATACGGCAAGATCGCCAAGGTGCGCTCGACACATAACAACTACCTGACGCTGCCGGTGGTGTTCTTGATGTTGTCGAACCACTATCCGTTGGCTTTTGGAACTGAGTTCAGCTGGATTATCGCCAGCCTGATCTTTCTGACCGGGGTCACCATTCGCCACTACTTTAACACGATGCACAAAACCGGAACCGGCCCACATTGGACTTGGGCAGTGACCGTGTTGCTGATGATTTTGATCGCTTGGCTCTCTACCATTCGGACAGGCGAGACTTGGGAGGACGCAGAGGCCCGTGCGTTGACGGCATACGAACAGACCTATGCCGCCGCCGAGGGGTTCGAAAATGCCTACGACACCGTCATCAGCAACTGTTCGATGTGCCATGCCCGAGAACCGGTCTGGGGCAATATGCAGTGGGCGCCGAAAGGCGTCTACCTTGAGACACCGGGCGACGTGGCGCGTCATGCTGAGCAGATTTATCTCCAAGCGGGCGTGAGCCATGCCATGCCGCCGCCGAACGCCGTACAGATGGATGAAGAAGCGCGGCGCAGCATTGTCGCGTGGGTGCGCGAAGTACGTCGTCAGTAGCGCTGCGCATTCCGCGTTGTTTTGGCTTTCGGCATGCAGGCAGCAGGCGGCGGACCAAACCCCGAGGATGAATGTGCTCAAGCCTCAGGCAAAGAAGCGTTTGCTGTTTCGCGCGATGTGATCAACGAAGAGACGGACCTTCGGATCCTGAAGCTTTTTGTGGGGATAGAGACAGCCAAAAATGGTCGGTTTTGGTGGGGCGTGAGGCAATACTTCGACCAGCCGTCCCGATTTCAGGTGTTCGCGCACGTCAAAGCGGGGTTTGTTGATGATCCCGCGCCCGGCCAGCGCCCAATCGGTCAAGACATCACCGTCATCGGCATCGAACCGTCCGCGAACTTCCAGTTTTCGGGGGCCCATATCGGTCTGAAGCGTCCAGTAATACTCTGGTGACCTCGGATACCGAAGTAGAAGGCAGTTGTGCGCCTGATCGTGAAGATCGTCAGGCGTCTTTGGCGTTCCAGAGCGAGACAGATAATCGGGCGAGGCGCACAAGGCCCGATCGCAATCCGCGAACTTTCGCAGCTTCATCGTGGAATCGCTCGGCTCGCCGATGAAGAACGCGATGTCGAGCCCATCGGCCATGATGTCCACCCGTCGGTCAGAGAGCCGCATCCGAATCTCAGTATCGGGATAGGTATCAAAAAACTCGGGCACCAAGGGCGCAACTATCCGTCGCCCGACCCCAAGTGGGGCCGTGATGCGCAGGGTGCCCCGCGGGGCGTCGGAAAAGCTGGCGACCCGGGCCTCGGCATTGTCCAAGGCCTGTAGAATGGCATGGGCTTCTTCGTAGAATACGGTGCCTACTTCTGTCGGGGTTATTGAACGTGTCGTCCGATTAAAGAGACGCACTCCAAGATGTTTTTCAAGCTCTTTCAAACGCTTGCTTGCAACGGCAGGGGTCAATCTCAGATCCCGGCCACCGGAAGTAATGCTTCCCAGTTCCATCACGCGAACGAAAACGCGCAGGCTTTCGATATAAGACATATAGGTGACCTCCTCACCCAATGAGGATGCCCAAGCCCCGATCTACTTTCAACGATCTGTTGAAAGTATTTAGCGTTTCAGGTGATTTTTTTACCTAAACAACTGTGTCTATCGTAGCGGCGACGATCACAGCCAGACTGGCGATTGGGAGGCACCCCGTGGACTATCAACGCGACATTCGTTTCATCCTTAACGGCACAGAGATGTCTTTGGCTGACGTACCAGCCAGCCAAACCCTTCTCGATTTTCTCCGGCTCGACCGCCGCCTGACCGGGTCAAAGGAAGGCTGCGCCGAAGGCGATTGCGGCGCTTGTACCGTGCTTGTGGGTCGCCTTGGCACTGCCGGCTTGGTGTATGAACCGATCAATGCCTGCATTCGCTTTCTGGCCTCCCTCCACGGGTGCCATGTGGTCACGGTCGAGCATCTCTCCGGCCCAGAGGGTCGGTTGCACCCCGTCCAAGAAGCGATGATCGACCATCACGGCAGCCAATGTGGCTTTTGCACGCCCGGATTTGTCATGTCGCTCTATGCGCTCTGGATGCAGACGCCCGAACCAACGTCGCAAGAGGTTGAAACGGCGTTGCAAGGCAATCTTTGCCGTTGCACCGGCTACGAGCCGATTATTCAGGCGGCTGTGGCCGTGTCGCGCTATGGCACGCCATCGTCGGATTTGCTGAACGCCGAACGCGAAGAGATAACAGCGCGCCTGCAGGCGCTTCATTCCAAAAAACGCATCGTCTCTGGTCCCGAAGATAACCTAAGCATCATTCCGGCGGACGTGGACGATCTGGCCGATTGCCTGTTGAGCTATCCGAACGCCACCATCGTCGCGGGGTCTACCGATGTCGGGCTATGGGTGACAAAGTTCCTACGGCAAATCGGACCTGCGATTTTTACCGGCCATCTGAACGCCTTGAAAACAGTCGAACGACAGGGGGATCAACTGATCATCGGGGCTGGCGCTAGCTATACCGATTGTCAGGCCGTCCTGTCGGAGCACCTGCCACATCTTATCCCATATTGGAACCGTATCGCGGGTTGGCAGGTGCGTAATATGGGCACGGTTGGGGGCAACATCGCGAATGGCTCTCCGATTGGCGATACCCCGCCCGTCCTGATTGCGCTTGGGGCCCAGATCACGCTGCGGCACGGCGATGCCCGTCGCAACATGCCCCTGGAGAAGTTTTTCATCGACTATGGCAAGCAGGATCGCGCAGCGGCGGAATTTGTCGAAAGCATTCAGGTTCCCCTGCCCGGCTCCGACGATTTGAACGCCGCCTACAAAATATCAAAACGGCGTGACGAGGATATCTCATCGGTGGCCGTGGGCATCCATATGACAGTTACCGAAAGCGTGATCAGCAATGCCCGCATTACCTTTGGCGGCATGGCGGCAACGCCTAAACGTGCGAAGGCCGCGGAAACTGCGCTGAACGGTCAGCGCTGGACGCGCGAGATCTTTGAGGCCGCGGCAGCAGCGCTGGCCGAGGATTTCGAACCGCTCACCGATTGGCGCGCCTCTTCGCGGTATCGAAAGCTCACGGCGCAGAACCTGCTGCGCCGGTTCTATCTTGAACAGGATGCGCAGAGCGCCGCTCCCGTTCAACTTATCAACGCTTAATGAAAGGAGACGACAGATGAAAGACAACGTTTCCATCACCGGCACCGCCCACAGCGATCGCATTCACGACAGCGCGTCCAAACATGTGACAGGCGCGGCGGATTACACCGACGATATTGCCCTGCCCGAGGGAACGCTCCACGCCTATTTGGGTGTCTCGGATGTTGCCCATGCGACGCTTTTGGGCATTGATTATACCGAAGTCCTCGCGACCTCCGGTGTGATCGGCGTTTTGACGGCCGACGATGTGCCGGGTGTCAACGACCTGAGCCCGACCGGGCTGAATGATGAGCCGGTTTTCCCCACCGATCTGATCCAATTCCATGGTCAACCGTTGTTCGCGGTGATCGCGAAGACACGCGACATTGCGCGGCGTGCCGCGGAAAAAGCCAAAATCAGTTACGATGGGCTGCCCCATGCGCTTGATCCCATTCAGGCGCAGCAGGCGGGATACCCGCATGTCACCGCTCCGCTGAAACTGGAACGGGGCGATGTCGATAGGGCAATGGAATCTGCAAGCAATCGGATCAAAGGCAGGATCACGGTCGGCGGACAGGATCACATGTATCTTGAAGGGCATATCGCCTTGGCCATTCCCGGGGAGGACGACGATATCGTCGTGCATTCCTCCACGCAGCACCCCTCCGAAGCGCAGCATATGGTGGCGCAGGTGCTCGGTGTGCCCTCGAATGCCGTAGTGGTGAACTTGCGCCGCATGGGCGGTGGGTTCGGCGGCAAAGAAAGCCAGATGAACCTGTTCTGCGCCGTCGCCGCGATGGCCGCGAAAA
The DNA here is from genome assembly GCF_029870955.1 of Sulfitobacter faviae. NCBI lineage: Bacteria > Pseudomonadati > Pseudomonadota > Alphaproteobacteria > Rhodobacterales > Roseobacteraceae > Sulfitobacter > Sulfitobacter faviae. The sequence goes on from NZ_PGFQ01000001.1 coordinate 873,080, forward strand.
AGTGGAATCGCGCCGTGAAAATTCGCCCCGACCGGGACCAAGACATGACGGCGACGGGGAAACGTCATGACTTCGTGATCTATTATGACGTTTCTTTCGACGCGGCAGGACGCATCGAAGCGGTGAGCGGCAGCTTTGCTGCACGCTGCGGTTTTTCCGCCGATCTCTCGGGGCCAGTGACCGACCGCGCCCTGTTTCACGCCGATAACGCCTATTTCTACCCGAATGTTCGGCTTGAAAGCCACCCGATGAAAACAAACACCGTCTCCAACACGGCCTTTCGCGGCTTTGGCGGCCCGCAGGGGGTGGTGGCAGCGGAACGCATCATCGAAGAAATCGCCTATGCCACCGGTCAGGATCCACTGGATGTACGCAAGGCCAACTTCTATGGCGGCGCGGGGCGCGACCTAACGCCCTATCACCAGAAAGTCGAAGACAGCATTCTCGAACGGCTTGTCGGGGAGTTGGAGAACACCTCCGACTACCGCCAGCGGCGCAAGGAGATCATGGCTTACAATGAGACCTCGCCGGTGCTCAAAAAGGGGATAGCGCTGACCCCGGTCAAGTTCGGAATTTCCTTTACGGCGACGTGGTACAATCAGGCCGGCGCGCTCGTGCATGTCTATAACGACGGGTCGATCCACCTGAACCATGGCGGCACCGAGATGGGTCAGGGGCTGAACACCAAGGTGGCACAGATTGTCGCCGAGGCATTTCAGGTCGACTTCGAACGGATCAAGATCACCAAGACCACCACGGAGAAAGTGCCGAACACATCAGCGACTGCGGCCTCCAGCGGAACCGACCTAAACGGGATGGCCGCGCTCAATGCAGTAGAGCAGATCTAAGCGCGGCTCGTCGCGTTTGCATCGTCAACTTGGGATGTTTCCGCAGAAGAGGTGACTTTCCACGCAAACAAAGTGTTCATCGGGAAGGATATCCTGACATTTGATGCATTCATCAAACAGGCCTATCTCGCCCGCGTGCAGCTTTCGGCGGCGGGATTCTACAAAACACCCAAAATCCACTGGGACCGCAGCAAGGGACAGGGGCGCCCATTCTACTACTACGCCTATGGCGCGGCATGCTCTGAGGTGACAATAGATACGCTGACGGGCGAATATCGGGTTGAGCGCACGGACATTCTGCATGACGTGGGCCGCTCGCTCAATCCGGCTCTGGACCGGGGACAGGTAGAGGGTGCCTTCATCCAAGGCATGGGATGGCTTACGACCGAGGAATTATGGTGGGACGATGCCGGACGGCTGCGGACCCATGCGCCCTCCACCTACAAAATCCCCCTCGCCTCGGACCGCCCCCGCATATTCAACGTGAACCTTGCCGACTGGTCGGAGAACCGCGAATTGACCGTAAAGCGCTCCAAGGCCGTAGGAGAGCCGCCCTTCATGCTTGGGGTTTCGGTCTTCGAAGCGCTCTCGATGGCCGTCGCTTCGGTCGCCGACTACCGCGTGTGTCCACGTCTTGATGCTCCGGCCACGCCGGAACGCGTGTTGCTGGCCGTGACGCGGCTGCAGGCCATGGTGTGAACCATGTCGAATACCCCCACCTCTCTGACAGAATTCCTCGCGACACATTCCTCGGTCATCCGCGTCGCGCTGACCCGTGTGCGTGGCTCTTCGCCCCGAAACGAGGGCACGGAGATGTTTGTCTCTGACCAAGCGCTTGGGGGGACGATCGGCGGCGGCCAGCTGGAATTCATGGCGATCCAAGCTGCAAAGGACATGTTGCAGAGCGGAGACTTGGAGCGAGAGATGGACGTGCCGCTTGGCCCCGAGATCGGCCAATGCTGTGGGGGACGGGTCGAAATCCGCTTGATGCGGATGCGGCCCTCGGACAAGCGCGCCGCAGCAGAACGCGCGCGCCAGACAGAGGCGGCACTGCCTCATGTCTACGTCATGGGGGCCGGTCATGTCGGGCGCGCATTGGCCGACCTGTTCCAGCATTTGCCCGTCAAATGTATCCTAGTTGATCCCCGGCCAGAGGAGATCGCATATAACACGGCTGCGGTAGAGACCCGTATCAGCGTGCTGCCGGAGGCCGAGATCTGGAACGCACCGGCGGGCAGTGCCTTTATCGTGCTGACCCATGATCACGGGTTAGACTTTTTATTGGCATCTGCCGCCTTGCAACGCGGCGATGCCTTATATGTGGGCATGATCGGCTCGGCCACCAAGCGCGCGAAGTTTAAAAACTGGGTCCGCACGCATTGCGACGGCCAAACAATCGAACATTTGAATTGCCCCATCGGGGCATGCGGTAGCCGCGACAAGCGGCCCAGCGTCACTGCAGCTTTCGTAGCTGCCGAAGTGATCGCTGAATTGACCACTGAAACTGCCGCAACCGTCCCGATCGGGGTAATAGAAGCGCCCCCGGGGCGCACATATCTGGGCCGAACGGGGAGACTGGCCTAATCGGGCCAGAGGCGTTCCGCCCTATCAGTGGAGGAGACCGTCATGGACGTGAGGACGTATAACTACAAGCTGTTTGCACGCAGCGATTTCAACGCTTTCTGGGCGTTATTTACCGATAACCTAGTGAACTTGCTGATCCTGACCGGGGTTTGCCAATTCGTGTTTCAGATGCCGCCCGAGATCGTTTTTGGCCGCATCGTACCCGGCGCCGCCATCGCCATTTTGGCCGGTGTGGCGGTCTATACCTATATGGCCAAATGGGCGGCCAATCGACAGGACAAAGACGTGACCGCCCTGCCCTACGGCATCTCGACACCCGTGATGTTCGTCTATCTTTTCGGGGTCATCGGGCCAATTTACTGGGCCACGGACGATCCCTTGCTGGCATGGCAAGTCGGCATCGGCGCGGGCTTTATGGGTGGTATCGTGGCAGCACTCGGGGCCATCGTTGGGCCATGGTTGAAAGAGATCACGCCGCGTGCGGGCATGTTGGGCACCCTATGCGGCATTGCCTTGGTGTTTATCGGCTCTGTACCCTTGGCGCAGATCTTTGAAAGCCCGATTATCGCGTTCACCTCCCTGTTGTTCATTCTTTGGGGATTGATCGGACGCTTTCGCCTTCCCGGCAACCTGCCTGCCGGTCTGGTCGCAATCGCCGCCGGTACGATAATCGCTTTCGCCTTGGGAGAGTCCAAAGTGGACGTCAGCGGGATCGGGTTTTACCCGCCGGTTCCTTATATCGGCGACCTGTTTGCCGGCCTGCAATATCTGTTTGCGAACCCCGAACTTTTCCTCGTGCTGATCCCGGTGCAGATCTACAACTTCATCGAGACGATGAACAACGTGGAATCTGCCGAAGCGGCAGGGGATCACTATCCGGTTGGCCTGTGTCAGGTCACCGATGGCGCGGGCACGATGCTGGGTGCGCTCTTTGGTTCGCCCTTTCCAACGACTGTCTACATTGGTCATCCCGCCTATAAGCGGCTCGACGCACATGCGGGCTATATCATCGGTGTCGCCATCGTCATCGCCGCTGCCGCCTTTGCCGGGCTTCTGTCCTTTCTTGCGGGCCTGATCCCCGTTGCCGCGGCTGCGCCGGTCTTGGTCTTTGTTTCTGTCAGCCTGATCACCAACACGGCTTGGGCGGTAAAGCCAATGCACATGGCCGCCGTATCCTTTGCCATCCTACCGCATATCTCGGCGTTCTTGATGACCAAATGGGGATCGTTGATGAACGCTCTGCGCAGTTCCGGTGTCGAGGGGCTGCCCTCCTTGGGGGATGAAGCACTTACCGCCGCGCTTTTAATGGAAGGCGCGCATTACGAAGGTCATCTGGCCCTTAGTCAGGGGCGATTATCACCGGTCTTATCTGGGGTGCGATTGTCGCCGACACGATTGACGGGCGCTTCAAAATGGCAGGCGGCTTTGCAATCGCAGCCTCTTTGATGTCCTCGGTGGGGATCATTCATTCCTACAAGCTGCAGATGCCCCAGCTCGATCCCATCACGATAGGCTACCTGATCGTTGGTGCGTTCATGTACCTATATCCGATGGTCGCGCCGAAAGAAGACCTCACGCGCCGTATCGTCGTGCCCGACGAGCCCGACCTTATGGACGAAGATATGCCCACCCAACAGGCCTGACCCGTCACGGGCGGCATCTCGCCGCCCGCCCAAACCTTCCCAGACTTGAGAACCCTATGACCAAAAAACTGCTTCGCTGGCGCCTTTTGACGTTTCACCGCGCCCCGCAAGATGGCTCTGATACTGACTCTTACTGCTACCATGAGGATGCCGGTCTGTTGATTTGCGACGGCATCATTAAGGACAGTGGCCCTTTCGACAGCATATTGGCCAAAGCCCCTGACGTGTCCGTCACCGATCACCGCCCCTACCTGATGATGGCGGGTTTCATCGACACGCATATTCACTTTCCACAGGTGCAAGTGATCGCCTCATGGGGGTCGCAATTGCTGGATTGGCTCAACAATTACACTTTCCCGGAAGAGACCCGTTTTGCCTGCGAAAGCCATAGTGAACGCATGGCGCAGGCCTTTTTCGATCAGTTGATTGCCCATGGCACGACCAGCGCCGTGGCATATTGCTCGGTTCACAAGACCTCGGCAGATGCATTTTTCTCAGAGGCGACGCGGCGCAATATGCGGATGCTTGGCGGAAAGGTCTTGATGGACCGGGACGCACCAGCCGAGCTTCGCGACACGCCGCAAGAAGGATATGACGAAACCAAAGCATTGATTTCGGAATGGCACGGCAAGGGTCGGAACGGCTATGTGATATCGCCCCGCTTCGCCATTACGTCGACGCCAGAGCAGATGCAGATGGCCATGGCGCTCGCGAATGAGCATCCCGATTGCCACATCCAAACCCATCTGTCCGAAAATAAGGACGAGATCGCCTTTACCAAAGCGCTATATCCCCAGGCGCAGGACTATCTGGATGTCTACCAATCCTACGGTCTGCTGCGGAACAACACGTTGCTGGGGCACGCCATTCACCTTGAGCCGAGAGAAATTGATGCCTTGGCGGACACCGGCGCGCACCCCGTGTTTTGCCCGACATCGAATTTCTTCCTGGGCAGCGGGTTGTTTAATCACCACAAGCTAAATGCCCGTGGCATTCTGAACGGGATTGCGACGGACGTGGGTGCGGGCACGAGCTATTCGATGCTTCAAACCCTGAACGAGGGCTACAAGGTTCTGCAACTTCAAGGGCAGTCCCTGCATCCGCTCCAAGCCTTTGATTGGGCGACAAGGGGCAATGCTCAGGTTCTGGGTCTGGAAGACAAGATCGGTACATTGGCGGTGGGAACAGAAGCAGACGTTGTGATCTTGAACTCATCTGCCACAAGCGCGATGGCGCTGCGTATGGAGCGTGCCGAAAGTCTCGCAGAGGAGTTGTTCGTGCTGCAGATCATGGGAGACGACCGCGCGATCGAAGAAGTCTATCTGAGTGGTGTCGCGCAGAAGGTCGGCTGAGGTCAGACGGGCGAGGCCGGAGCGCGGGGGACAGCGGAACCTATCGCATTTGCAGGGACGCAAAGCTGAACCTGTGCAATCGCATCAAGACGTTCTCCAAAATGAGGCGCAAGCACGCGAGACAGCTTGGCCTTGATCGAAGACGCCATCGCAATGAACCCGCTAAACATTTCCCGAGCCCGGCCCCTCTCGCGCCTTGCAGGGAAAGTTGCCCATTCAGGCATCTTGGTTCCGAGTTACCTGATAAATGGCGGGAGCCACAGGCATCAACTCCGAAATTTCGGCGGTTGGACGTGGGTTAGGAAGCCCGCCGCCCTCTAGGCAATCCATACGACAAAGCCTTTCCCGCACCCCTTAACAAAAACCCACCCCCAAACCGCGCCGTAAAATGAATGCTACATATCATTATTGACAGTATGAAAGATTGCTTTCATTCTCGCCTTATCGAGAATTTCGGAGGCACCGTTGCAGACCTCAATCAGAACTCAGCTAGAAGGTGTCTTTGAAGAAGGGATGGCAACCCGTGCACCTGACAGGCTGGTGTCCGCGACGAGGCACAGGCATTCGCGGTACAGTCATAGATCATCGCCAAGATCTGGAACTTACGTGAGGCACTGTAGCAGCCGGACACGAAGTCAAGCGTTCAACGCGCGTTGACGCTCGCGGCGGCTGGCATCGCCACCCTTGTCCCGCGCGCCCGTTTCAGATTACGTCGTTGCTTCACGGACAACCCCTCTTTCCGGTATATTCGGTAGAGCTTCTTATGGTTCATGCTTATGCCTTTGTGTTCCAACCGCACCCTGATCCGGCGGTAGCCGAACCGACGTCGCTTGCCGGCGATCTCCTGCATTTTCTTGCGGATATCGGTATTGTCCGGTGGGCGCTCGTGCCGGACGGTTCTGGGGTCGACACCGATAAGCCGACACGCCCGGCCCCGCGAGATATCATGATCCCGCATCACCCGGAGCGCCGCATCTCGCCACTTTGTCAATGTCGTCGACTCTTTCCCTGAAGGTCTTTCAACACATCCTTGTCCAGTATGGTATCGGCCAGCAGGCACTTAAGCTTGGCATTCTCGTCCTCCAACGCCCTTTGTCAGACAGCCTCGGACACATCCATACCGCCACACTTGGCCTTCAGCTGGTGTGCAGGAGCAGCGACACACAGATCGCTTTCCCCATTATGATATGCGCCAATTCGCCCTTAGGTTTGCTCCGCGTCTTTAGACATGCGTTGAAAAATCGTCGGAAACCAATCCTCGCGCAGCTTTTCGCCTGGCGTCATACGGTAATCACCCCCGATGTTGAAAGGATGCGGAAGTTGAATTTTCTCGGCAGGATGAACGAAGAGATTCCGGTGAAAAAGACACGGTTTACCGAGGCCCAGATCATGGGCGTGCTGCGCCGGATGGAAGGCGGCGCTCCCGTGGAGTAGTGCGGTGAACACGGCATGAGCAGTGCCATGCTTTACAAATGGCGGGCCAAATATGGCGGTATGGATGCGAGCCTGATCAGGTCCGCACCTGGCGGTTCGAAAGCGGCTATAGATGCAAAAGGCAGCGAACGGCCGCTCTCTGCCCAGTTTGCCGTTTTCCGCGGCACACGACAGGTTCAGGCGAAGTCCTAGACGAGTGCGCGGTAGCGGGGCGGGCGTGAGAACCGTCGACATTAAGCATTGTCGTGGAGAGCCTAGAGACAGAGAGCCCCTAAGATGGCGCCTGATCAAGGAGCCCCGGTGCGCGAAGTTATGAGGCACGATCTGTAGCTCAGCGACCGTTCCAACGCTTAACACTCGGCACCATATAATAATGCTCTAAATAATGTAACTATATACCAATATCTTAACTCTGAATCCTACCATCCCAGCCAACACTCTCCCCCGATTGCCCCCCTGCGCAGCGCCCGGCCTACGACATCGCGTCGCAGATTAAAGCGCCCTATAGCCTTGCCGCGACAGCCGGGGTATCAGGGCGCATGTCCGCCGTTTCGCGCATATCCTCGCTTCGGGTCAGTCTGACCCTCTTGCTGCTGCTGGCCCTTGCCAGCTTGCCTTTCGCCCATCGGGCGACCGCGCAGGTGCAGCAGGATCCGGCGTTCATCGCCTTTATCCAAGCGGGCGGCACGTTGAGCGACCTTTGCGATGGGCCGGTCGAAGGGCAGAACCATGCGGCTTTGGATTGCGAAGCCTGCCGCATCGTCAACGCGCTGATCTTGCCCAACCCGGCGGATGTCTTTCTGCCGCGCGCGGCGCTGCACTTTGCCACGCCCCGCCTGACCCGCGCCTTGGGCGCGCCACGCAGTCCCGCCGGGGCGCCACCGCCTGTCAGGGGCCCTCCCTTCGTCTGAGCCACCACCTTTTTTTGCACATCTCAGACAATGGAACATGACAATGAAATCTCTCTATACCGTAGCCTTGGCTGCCCTCATCGCCCTGCCCGCCGCCGCGCATGAGTACACCGCAGGCGCTTTGACCGTCGATCACCCGATGGCTTATGAGACCCCGAAAACCGCCCGCGTGGGCGGCGGCTATCTGACGATCACCAATGGCGGCGACACTGCCGACCGTCTTGTCAGCATCAGCGCCGAGGGCTTTGACGAAGTCTCTCTCCATGAGACGACCACCGATGACATGGGCGTTGCGCGCATGTCTCATGTGGACGGCATCGACCTGCCCGCGGGCGAAACTGTCACCCTCAAACCCGGGGGCTGCATGTGATGTTCATGGGTCTCGACGGTGATCCCTTTGAGGAAGGCGAGAAAATCCCCGCCACCCTGACCTTTGAAAAGGCCGGAACCTTGGATGTGACGTTCAATGTGGAAAGCCGCCGCGGGCATGACGCGGGCGGAATGGATCACTCATCGCACGAGCATAAACACTAAGCCCAAGCCCATCGCAGGATGCGCCGCAAGGCGTTGACCGGCCCGCTTCAACACCTCTGCCTCTGGGCGGTGGTGTTGTTGTTTGGGGCGTTCTCGGCGTTCGCGCCCGGAACCATGCCAGAGCGCCAGCAAGGCGCGCTGACCATGGTGCTGTGCACGGGCCACGGGGTGGAGACGGTGACCATCGGACCAGACGGCGAACCGGTGCAGCCCGAGCACAAGCCCTGCGACTGGAACCAGCACTCCCTCGCTGCCCTACGCAGGGGGCTGGCGGTGCAGCCCTTGGCCGTCACCTTTCACCCGGCGCCACCGCTGCCCCCTGCCCCTGCCACACAGCCCAAACCGCGCCGCGCCTCTGTCAAACGCGCAAGGGCGCCGCCACGGGTTCTCTGACCTTCCAAACCACATATCAATTCAGTCAGAGGACCAAATACATGGTTTCCATCGATCCTGCAGGCGCGGCAGCCCTGCAAAACGACAATACGCAACGTGCGAACAGCTTTTACCGCGCCGCTTGGCGCTGGCATTTCTATGCCGGGGTCTATGTCATCCCCTTTTTCATCATGCTCGCCCTAACGGGGCTTGTGATGCTTTGGATTGCCTTCATTGGCGGGCGGGACGGAGAGCGGATCGCCGTCACGCCCCAAGACGCACCCCTCGCCCTCTCCGATCAGGCCGCCGCCGCACAGGCCAGCATCGAAGGCGGCACCCTTGTGCAATATGTCGCCCCCCGCGCCGATGATCTGGCCGCGATCTTTCGGGTGGACGCGCATGACGTGGCGACCATGGTCGCCGTTGATCCCTATACCGCCGAAGTCCTCGCCAGCTTCCCGCGCCGCAGCGGCTGGTACGACATGGCCGACAACATCCACGGCAGCCTGCTATTAGGCGTGACCGGCGACCGCATGATCGAGATCGCGGCCTCGCTCGGCATGGTGCTGATCGCCACGGGGCTCTACCTCTGGTGGCCGCGCGGCACTGGTTTGCGGGCGGCACTGCTTCCGCGACTGGGCCGTGGGCGCGCCTTGTGGAAATCTCTGCACGGGGCGATCGGGCTTTGGGTGTCGGTGGTGCTGTTTTTCTTCCTGATCTCGGGCCTCTCTTGGGCCGGTATCTGGGGTGAAAAGATGGTGCAGGCATGGAGCCAGTTCCCGGCAGAGAAATGGGAGGCTCCGCTGTCGGATGACCTCCACGCCAGCATGAACCACGGGCCCAAGGAGGTGCCTTGGGCGCTGGAGCAGACCCCGATGCCCGCCTCGGGCAGCGATGCCGGGGTGGCGGGATTGGCCGAAGGCACGCCGGCCACGCTTGATACCATCGACGCGCTGGCCCGGCAGATTGGCTTTGACGCGCGCTATCAGATAAACCTGCCCCGCGGCGAAGACGGGGTTTGGACGCTGAGCCGGGATTCGATGAACACCGATGCGATCGACCCCACCAGCGACCGGACGGTGCATATCGACCGGCACACGGGCAAGATCCTCGCCGATGTGCGCTATGAGGATTATTCGCTGGCCGGGAAGGCGATGGCCGTGGGCATCGCGCTGCATATGGGCACCTTGGGTTGGCCGAGCGTTTTGGCCAATACGCTGTTTTGCCTCTCGGTGATCTTTCTCTGCGTCTCGGGCGTGGTGATGTGGTGGAAACGCCGCCCGGCAAATCCTGCCGGTTGGCTCTCTGCCCCGCCCGCACCGCGCAATATGACGCTGTGGAAAGGCGCGGCTCTGGTCGGTCTGGTGGTGGCGCTGGCCTTTCCGATGGCGGGGGTCACCCTGCTGGCCGTGGGGCTGCTGGATTGGCTCCTGCTGCGCCGCGTGCCCGCGCTGAAGCGCATGGTCTCCTAAGATGCCGCCCGCCCCTTCGCGGGGGCGGGCACCCATCGGCGTTCAGGCCGTGTGCTGTTTGATCAGCTCTTTGTACAGCGCTTGGATGCGTTTGGTGACAGGGCGCTCGCCCGTGCCGATGGGTTTGCCGTCGATCTCGGCCACCGGGGTCTGCGCGCCGAAGGTGCCGGTGAGGAAAGCCTCATCCGCGCCGTAAGCCTCGTAGAGCGAGAAGTTCTTTTCCTTCATCGGGATGCCATTCGCGTGGCAGAGGTCGATGACCTTTTGCCGCGTCACGCCGTTCATGCAGTAGTCCCCGGTCGAGGTCCAAACCTCCCCCCGGCGCACGATGAAGAAGTTGCAGGCGTTGGTGGTGTTCACGAAACCATGCGGGTCGAGCATCAGCGCCTCATCCGCGCCCGCTTCCTCGGCCTGCAGGCAGGCGATGATGCAGTTGAGCTTGGAATGGCTGTTGAGCTTCGGGTCTTGGCTGTGCGGCAGGCCGCGCACCTGCGGGACGGAGGCGAGGCGGATGCCCTTGGACTGCAGCCGGTCAACGGGTTTGGAATGTTCCATGATGATCACCAGCGTCGGCCCGGTGGTGCTGAGTGACGGGTGCTGGAAGGGTTTGTCCTTGATCCCGCGCGTCAGCATCAGGCGGCAGTGCACGTCATCGTGCATGTCATTCGCCTCTGCCGTGCGGCGCAGGGCGTCGGCGACGCCGGCCTTGTCCATCCCCACATCGAGCGAGATCGCTTTGCAGGAGTTGAAGAAGCGGTCCATATGCTCATCGAAGAAGGCCCATGTACCGTTATAGAGGCGCATGCCCTCCCAGATGCCGTCGCCCAGCATGAAGCCCGCGTCATAGACCGAGACTTTGGCTTCGTCGCGGTGTACGATGTCGCCATTGACGTAGATCTTGATGTCGCGGTTGCGCGCGTCTTCGTCGGCGGCGTGGGTGGTGGTGTGTTCGGTCATGATGGGGGTCCGTTGGTGAGGGCGGTTGGCGCTATTGATACGCAAATGATGCGCTCTTACCACCCCGGTCCGGAACTGAGTGCTTGAGGTTACCACCCCGGCCCGGAATCAAGCCGGAGGCGCCGGGCCATCGCCTGCCCGCCCGTCACGCCGGAGGCGTGCCAGCCTATATGGGCGCACCTTTGGTGCGACCGGGTAGGCGATTTGGTGAGGCCGGACGTGACATATCGAGCGCACATCACGGTTGAACCATAAAGTGGAAGAAACTCACGACAGATCGCCCACCCGCGGGCAGGCGCTGGCCCTTGTGTTATACCCGCCAGCGCAACACGCGCCGCTCCACAAAGGCCACGGCCGACGACACCGCCACGCCCAGCAGCGACAAGATCACCACCCCTGCAAACAGCCGCTCCAGATCATACAAGCTCCCGGCCTGCAGGATATACGCCCCAATCCCATATTCCGCGCCCAGCATCTCTGCCGCCACCAGCAGGATAATCGCGATCGTCAGCGAAATACGCAAGCCGGACAGAATCCCCGGCATCGCACCGGGCACCACGATCTTGGACACGATCGACCACCAGCCGAGGCCGAAACTCTGCCCCATGCGGATCAGCACCCGGTCCACATTGTCGACCGCCGCATAGGTCGCCACCACCGTGGGCGTGAAGGTGCCAAAGGCGATCAGCGCGTATTTGCTGGCCTCGTCGATGCCGAACCAAATCACGAAGAGCGGCAGCAGCGCGATCTTGGGGATGGGGAAAATCGCCGCCACCAGCGGCACCAGCCCCGCGCGGACCAAGGAAAACAACCCGATCAACACGCCGATGCCGATGCCCAATGAGGCACCAATCAGCGCGCCCACTGCCAGACGGGTCAGCGAGGGGCCGAGGTGTTTGAACAGCATCCCCGACTGGTAAAGCTCTTGAAAGGTCAGCAAGACATCGCTGGGCCGCGGCAGGGTCAGGGGTGAGATGAAGCCGCCGCGCGTGCCCCATTCCGCCAGCAGGATCAGCACCACGAAAACCGCAAGCCCCACGCCGCGCCGGGTGCCGGGCTGGAAACCACCGCCGCGAAAAGTGACCTCGCGGGCGTTCACATCCGTCATTTCAGCCATCGATCAACTCCGCATCCGCCGCCGCGGCCTCATCACGCATCAAGCCCCAAAGGTGCTGTTGCTGCGCCTCCAATACCGGATCGCCGTGGCGCCGCTCGGCCAGCGGCATGTCCAACTCCACCACCTCACGCAGCTCACCCGGACGGCGCGACAGGACGACGATCTTATGCCCCAGCCGCACGGCCTCGGCGAGGTTGTGGGTCACATAGACCGCCGTGAAAGGCTGCCGCGTCCAGAGCGCCACAAGGTCATCCATCAGCAATTCGCGGGTCTGGCTGTCGAGCGCGCTCAGCGGCTCATCCATCAGCATCACGGCGGGGTTCACCGCCAGCGCCCGGGCAATCGCCACCCGCTGTTTCATCCCGCCCGACAACTGTTTGGGCAAAGCATCGGCGAAATCGGTCAGCTTGGTCCGGGCCAAGACATCGGCGATGATCGCCTCGCGCCGCGCCTTGCCCAGCCCATGCCCCTCCAGCACCAGCGCCACATTGCCGCGCACGCTGCGCCAAGGCAGCAGGGCGAAGTCCTGAAAAATATAGGTCAGCGGGTTCAGACAGCCCGCAGGCGCATCGCCCATTTGCAACACCCGGCCTTCGCTGGGGCGTTCCAACCCGCCCAGCATCCGCAGCAAAGTGGATTTGCCACAGCCCGACGGGCCAACGATGCAGACGATCTGGCCGGAGGGAATGTCGAGCGTGATGTCACGCAGCACTTGGGTATCGCCATAGTAATGGCTGACGGAGGAAAGCTTGAGGTCCATGCCGCCCTTTTTCAGCAAAAACGCCCCGCGCGCAATGTGCGATCCGCAAGAGGGCGCGACCGCCCTGCCCCGCCGGGCCGGTTAGGAGGGCGGCTCCCCCTTGCCGCGCAGCCCGTCCACCGCGATCCCGGCGGTGAACCCATGCACCAAGGTCGACAGAAGGATGGCAAAACCCACCATCGCCCACAACGGCTCCTCGTCCAGAAACTCAACCTTCCCCGCCGCATAGGCGAGGTAATAGATCGACCCGATCCCCCGTATCCCATAAAGCGCGATAACCCAGCGGGGGCGCGCCTCAAGCGGCGTGCCCATAAGCGACAGCCACCCAGCCAAGGGGCGCACGACAAAGATCAGCGCCAGCACGATCACCGCGCCCGCAAGGGTCAGATCGCTCAGCAATGCAGGCATCACCGCGCCGATCGCCACCAGCAAAAGCGCCGTCAGCGCATGTTCGACAGCGGCGGTGAAGTCATGCAAACGGCGGTGGAATGCATGATCCGCCTCGACCCGCCGGATCACCAGACCGGCCATCGCCACGGCGATAAAGCCATAGCCCTCGGCCAATTCGGTGGTGCCGTAGCACAACAGCACCCCCGCCAAGGCCACCACGCCCGAGGAGGTTTCGGCCAGCACCGCATTGCGCGGCACCGCAAAGAGAACCTGCCCCAAGGCCCAGCCCCCCGCAGCCCCCATGGCGGCCCCCACGGCGATGCGCCAGAAAACGTCACGCGCCAGCCATTCCACGCCCCAAGACGCTGGGGCCACCCCCTCTGCGGCGACCAGAATGCCGAGGTAGACGAAAGGAAAGGCCAAGCCATCATTCAACGCCGCCTCGGTCGTCAGCGCGAAACGCACCGGATGCTCGCCACCCTCATGCGGCGGGCCGACCTGCACATCGGCGGCCAGAACCGGATCGGTGGGCGCCATCACCGCCCCCAAGAGGATCGCACCCGCCGCGGTCATCCCCGCAAAGGCCCAGCCCATCAGCGCGACCGACAGGATCGTCAACGGCATGGTCAGCGCCAGCAACCGCGCCGTCGGCCCCCAGCGGGACCAATCCGAAAGCCGGTCGATCCTTAGCCCCGTCGCGAAAAGTGCGACGATGACGCAAAGCTCCGAGACGACCTCCCATGGAAAGGGCATCGCGCGGGGGTCGGGGAATGTCGGCATGCCGGGGACAAGGGCGAAAACCCCATGCCCAGCAGGATCAACAACCCCGAGGCCGCAGGCTCTCGACGGCTGAAAAAGCGGGGCAGCCAATGGGCAAGGATGACCACCGCCCCCACGGCCCCCAATGCGAAATGATAGCCGTTCAGGGCGAAAAAACTGCCGTCGCTCACTGCCGATTCCCGTTTTCTGCTCAGGGGCTTGGCCCCATATCAGCATCATAGGTATCTTGGCGCGGCGGCATTGCCAGTCATGCGCGGCGGAAATCCCCTCGCGGCCCGAAAGCAAAAGGCGCGCCCGTGGGGAGCGCGCCTTGCACAGCGTAGCCTTCAAAAGGTCGGGCGTTTAGCTGCCCACCGTCTCGACATAAGAGGTGTCGATCAGCGTCTCCAAAGTGATGTCGGCATCGACCAACCCTTCGGACTGGAACCACTCCAACTGATCGCGGACCGAGGCGACGTTCAACTTGGCCCCTTCGTTCAGGCGCATGGTGCCATTGATGATCGAAGGCGCGGCCTTGTCGCGCGGGCGGTCGGTGTAGACATATTTGTGGATCAGATCGACCATCTCATCCACGCCCGTATCACCGCCTTCCTTGGCGATCATCGCCGCGTTGTAATCGGCGACACCTTTGGAATAACCGGCGAGGAAATTCTTGGTCATCTCCTGCTCGTCCGTGGCGTTTTTGGTTGAGGTGAAGACCGTGGTCACCTGATAATCTGGCAGATAGGTCGCCACATCACCGATGATATGCACCGCACCTGACCCGGCCAGGGGCTTGGCGATATGCGGCACGATCGACCATGCGTCGATCTGGCCCGATTTCAGTGCGCCGATCACCGCGCCGACCTTTTGCAACGGCTTGAACTTGAGGTCGATCCCCTCCGCCGCGGCCATTTTGGAGCCCATGTAGTGGAAGGACGACCCCGCCTGCGTCATGCCAAAGCTCTTGCCGTCCAACATGCCCGGCGCAGTGATGCCCGCCTGATAGGCCGCGTCGGAGACGAGGAATTTCTGCCCGTCGATGCCCTGCTCTTCTTGCAGGCCGCCGCCGATCACCTTGACCGCGCCCTTTTGCGCCAGCGACACCAGCCCGCCGGAAATCGCGGTGATCGCATAGTCCACATCGCCGCTGGCAATCGCCACGGCCATCGGCTGCGCGGCCTCGAAGAAGCGCAGTTCGACATCCAGACCGGCCTCTTTGAAATAGTCCCGTTCAAAGCCGACGAAGCTGCCCGCGTGGCTGGTGAAACGCAGCGCGCCTAAGGTGATCTTGCGGTTCTGCGCCAGAGCCGGTGCCGCCAGCCCCACAGCCGTTGCGGCGCCCAAAGTTGCGATGGCCTGACGGCGGGTGAACAGGGTCATGATCTTACTCCTCCAAATTTGCCGCAGCATGGTCGGCGGCTGCGCAAAAAGTCAAGCGAGAGCGGTGTTTACCAATACAACCAAGGCTAGCATATCATCCCAAAGCATGGCATCGATTTGCCCATGAAGCTCTTTTCGTCCAAGACCCGCCCCATGCACCTCGGCCCCTTTCCGCTGGAACGGCTGCGCCGGTTGCAGGCACCGCATGACCGGCTGCCCAAGACCCCCGAGCCGGAACTGCGGTTCGAGCGGCCCGAGATGCCGCAGAGCATCTGCAACGCCATGGCCCCCTTTCAGGCGATGATGGATGTGCTGCGCGACGGGCCGGTCAACAGGGCGGGCGCGGTGATCCCCGACAGCCCGCAGGAGCGGGCCAACCACCTCAAATCCTTTGGCTATTACAACGATGCCTCGATGATGGGCGTCTGCGCCCTGCCGCGCGAGGCGCGGCTACCCCACCCGCGCCGCAGCCAAGGCACCGCGCAACTGGCCGAAGGTCTGCGCAGCCGCCAGACCAAGACGCTGGCCGCGGGCGTCGATGTCATCATGGCAAACCTGCGCGACGCCGTGGATGCGCCCGAAACCCCGATCGACGGCCACAGTCATGCGCTGGTGATCCTCACCGCCTACCCCGCGACCCGCGCGAGGGCGAGCCGGGCAGCGACTGGATCATGGACGCGCAAGCCGAGCGCGCCTGCCTGCGCGGCACCGAGAACGCCACCGTGCTCGCCGAATACATCCGCCAGCTGGGCTTCGCGGCCAAGGTGCATTCGGCCACCACCTCCGACGTGAACCTCGGCCAACTGGCCGTGGCGGCGGGGCTGGCGGTGTTGGAGGACGGCACCCTGCAAGTGCCATGGATCGGCCCGCGCTTCGGCCTCGCGGTGGTGACGACCGACATGGCCCTCGCGCCCGACATGCCGCTTGCCCCGCTGGCCGACCAGCCGTGGTCGGTGCTGAAAGGCCCGCATTGGCAGCTTGGCACCCACGGCGGGGTCAGCGCGCGCGACGTCGATCCTTACGCCCGGCGCGACTATGCCATGGGGCCGCATCCCTTCGAGACATTGAAGCGTGTCGATGAGCCGACGACCTACATCGACGCCGCCAACGTCCCCCGCGTGCCGAAACGCGGTGACCTCTTCGCGCGCGGGCAGTTCGGCGACATGGGGCCGAAGGTGCAGAACGCCATGAAGGGCGGGCATCACGTCATCAAATCCGCCCCCTCCGCCGCGCAGCGCCGCCTGCTGGGCGCGCTGATCCTGTTGCAGGACGGGCCGGTGAACGAAGATGCCCCCGAGGCCGGGGATGCCGCCCGCAACGCGGCGAACCTCAAGGCGGCGAGCTATTTTCTGGGCGCCGATGCCGCGGGCCTCTCGGCCTGCCCGGACTGGACGTGGTACAGCCACGACGCCACCGGCACCCCGATCACCCCGCCGCATGACCAAGCGCTGAGCCTGATCATCGACCAAGGCTATGACACGATGGAAGGCTCCTCGGGCGACGACTGGATCGCCGTGTCGCAATCCATGCGCGCCTATCTGCGGTTCTCGATGCTGGGCGGCGTGCTGGCGCAGCATCTGCGCAACCTCGGGCATTCCGCCAGGGCGCATACGGTGATGGACGGCGACGTGCTGCAACCGCCGCTGTTGCTGCTGGCGGGCTTGGGCGAGGTCAGCCGCATCGGGGAGGTGATCCTGAACCCCTTCCTCGGCCCGCGGCTGAAATCCGGCGTGGTCACCACCACCCTGCCCGTCGCCCACGACAATCCCATCGACTTCGGCCTGCAAAAGTTCTGCGAGGCCTGCAACAAATGCGCCCGCGAATGCCCCTCGGGGGCGATCACCGCGGGGCCGAAGAAGATGTTCAACGGCTACGAGATCTGGAAATCCGACAGCCAGAAATGCGCCACCTACCGGATCACCAACCAAGGCGGCGCCATGTGCGGGCGCTGCATGAAGACCTGCCCGTGGAACCTCGAAGGGCTCTTTGCCGAGGCCCCCTTCCGCTGGGCCGCCTCGAACATTCCCGCCGCGGCACCGCTCTTGGCCAGGCTCGACGACAAGGTCGGCAAGGGCCGCCTGAACCCAGTGAAGAAATGGTGGTGGGACATCGAGCGCAAGCCCTCGGGCCAGTTCGACACCCCTGCCCAGCCGGTCAACGCGCGCGACCTGCAACCGGAGTTGGACCTCAAGTTTGAAGACCAGACCCTCGCCGTCTACCCCGCCCCGCTGGCCCCGCACCCGTGGCCCTATCCCGACCCGATGAACCGCGAGGCCGGGATCAAGGCCCATGCCGCCCTGATCAGCGCCGACGAACACCGCCGCAAGACGGCAGCGGGGGAGACCGAGCACCTGCATCTCTACAAAGTCGGCAGCGACACCCCGGTGCTCGACCTGCGGATCACCGCGGTTGAGGAGTTAAACGCCACGACCCGGCTTTACGACATCGCCCACCCCGAGGGGCATGATCTGCCCGCTTGGACCGCAGGCGCGCATCTCGATCTGGTGGTGGCCCCGGAATACCTGCGCCCCTATTCGCTCTTGGGCGACCCCGAGGACCGCAGCCGCTACCGCATCGCCGTGCTGCGCGAGGAAGCGGGCCGCGGCGGTTCGGCCCTGCTGCACCGGGTGTTCTCCAAGGGACGGCGCATCTTCGTGGGCAAGCCGGTGAACCATTTCGAACTCATCGAAGACGCCCCCCACAGCCTACTGATGGGCGGCGGCATCGGCATTACGCCGATGATCGCCTTCGCGCATCGTCTGCATGCGCTCGGGCGGCCTTTCGATCTGCATTACTCCGCCTCGACCCGCGAAGCCGCGGCCTTCGCCAAGGAACTGGCCGCGATGCCATGGGCCGACCGGGTGCATCTGCATATCTCAGCCGAGGGCACCCGCGCCGACCTGCCCGCCATCATGGCCGGCGCG
Source organism: Sulfitobacter faviae (assembly GCF_029870955.1). Taxonomy (NCBI): domain Bacteria; kingdom Pseudomonadati; phylum Pseudomonadota; class Alphaproteobacteria; order Rhodobacterales; family Roseobacteraceae; genus Sulfitobacter; species Sulfitobacter faviae. The sequence continues at coordinate 891,520 of NZ_PGFQ01000001.1, forward strand.
CCCGAAGGCACCCATGTCTACACCTGCGGGGCCGAGCCCTACATGCAGGCGGTGCTGAGCGCCGCCGAAGAGGCCGGCATCCCCGAAGAGGCGCGGCATTCGGAGTATTTCTCCACCCCCGAACTGCCGGACTACGAAAACCACCCCTTCACGCTGAAGCTCGCTTCGGGCCGCGAGATCGAGGTCGGGGCCGAGGAAACCGCCGCCGAGGCGCTGATCGCGGCGGGCGTGCCGGTGGACCTGAAATGCTCCGACGGCATCTGTGGCGTCTGTAAATGCGGGTTGCGCGGCGGCGAGGTGGAGCACCGCGACTTCGTGCTCTCGGCCAAGCAACGCGAGGGAGCGATCATCCTCTGCCAGTCCCGCGCAGCACAGCCCGGCGGCGTGCTGGAGCTGGATCTCTAGCCCTCTTTCCCCGGGGGCGGTCAGCCGTTATGAGGGGCCAACCCTCGTAACAAAGGCCTGCCCCCATGACTTTCGACCGTTCGATCAAGATCGCCCCCTCCATCCTTGCCGCCGATTTCGCCAATTTCGGCGCCGAATGCGAAGCCATCGAAGCCCAAGGCGCCGACTGGGTGCATGTGGACGTGATGGACGGGCATTTCGTGCCCAACATCACCTTCGGCCCCGCCACCTGCGCGGCGATCCGGCCCCATATCAAGGGCGTGATGGACGTGCATCTGATGATCGCCCCGGTCGATCCCTATATCGAAGCCTTCGCCAAGGCGGGCGCAGATTTCATCACCGCCCATGTGGAGGCGACACCCCATATCCACCGCACCCTGCAAGCGATCCGCGGCGCGGGTGCCAAGGCGGGCGTGGCGCTGAACCCGGGAACCCCGGCGAGCGCCGTGGCCGAGATCCTCGGCATGGTCGATCTGGTCTGCGTGATGACCGTGAACCCCGGTTTCGGCGGGCAGAAGTTCATCGACATGACCGCCAAGATCCGCGAGCTGCGCAGCATGATCGGCGACCGGCCCGTGCATATCGAGATCGACGGCGGCGTCGATCCCAAGACCGCGCCACTGGTGGTTGAGGCCGGGGCCGATGTGCTGGTGGCGGGTTCCGCCGTCTTCAAAGGCGGCTCGGTCAGCGATCCGGCGCCCTACGGCGAGAACATTCGCGCGATCCGCGCTGCCGCCGAAGGGACTTACGTCTGATAAAGATGCGGGGCGCTTCTGCGCCCCACCTCGTCACGCCAGTTGATCGGCAAAGGCCGTCAACAAGCGGTGCTTCAGGATCTTGCCCGTGGGCGCTGCGGGGAGATCAGTGGCCACGATGATCTGTGCGGGTCGTTTGTAGCCGGTGAGCCGTTCCTTGACGAAACCACGCAGCTCCTCTGCCGTGACCTCGTCCCCGGTGCCACCTGCACGAAGGCCAGCACCTCTTCATCGCCCTCGCGCCGCCGTCCGACCACCGCCGATTGCACCACGCGCGGGTGATCGTTCAGCGCGGCTTCCACCTCAGGCGGGTAGACGTTGAAACCGCCGTGGATGATCAATTCTTTTGAGCGTCCGAGGATGTGCAGCCGCCCCTCCTTATCGAGCTTGCCCAAATCGCCGGTGTGTAGCCAGCCTTCGGCGTCGATGGCTTTGTCGGTCTCGGTCGGGTTGCGGTAATAGCCCTTCATCACATGCGGGCCGCGCACCAGCACCTCGCCTTCGCCCGCGCCATTGCCACCGGGGGCTTGGTCGTCGATCTTGCACTCGGTGCCCGGCGTCACCGGCCCGACGGAGGTATCGGGGGAGCCAAGCGCATTGGTCGTGGCCGAGGCGCCCGAGCAGGTCTCGGTCATGCCGAAACCGTTTTGCAAGGGCAGTTCGTAGAACGCCTCGGCCTTGCGCTTCCACGCCGGGTCGAGCGGCGCACCGCCGGAGGAGACATAGCGCAGGGTCGGGCTTTCCAGTTTCGGCATGCCGCGCTCGCGCGAGTATTGCATGACCAGCGCGTGCATCTGCGGCACCGCCGGCAGGATCGTGACGTCCTCATGGGTCGCAGCATGAAGTTTCGCGGCGGAAAAGCGGCTCTCCTGCCGCACCTTCGCGCCCGCGCTGACGGCGGCCATCAGGACCGAGACGAGGCCGAAGACATGGGTCATCGGCAAGACGCCATAGACCACATCCCCCGGCACCATCTGCCGCAGATCGGCCGAGGCCCGCGCGCCGAAGCGCAGGTTGGAATGTGTCAGCATCACGCCCTTGGGGTCGCCCGTGGTGCCGGTGGTATAAAGCAGCACCGCCACGTCATGCAGGTCGGCATCCGGACTGCTGGGCTGTGGCGTGGCCAGATGCAGGCTGCCGAAATCGCCCGCAATCTCGCGTGCGTCCAGCCGCACCGCATGGGCCGCCGCCTCGGGCGAGACCTCGCAGGTCAGCAGAACCGCCGCCGGGGTGGCGTGGTTGATGATGCGGGTGACCTCGGCCTCGCTCTGGCGGGCGTTGACGGGGATCGCCACCGCGTCCAACTCCCACGCGGCATAGAGCCCGGCCACGGCGGAAACGCAGTTTTCCACCATCAACAGCACGCGGTCGCCCGCCTGCACCCCCGCGGCCCGCAACTCCGCCGCCAAAGCCCGGCGCGCGCGGTCCAGATCGGCAAAGCTCCAAGCCGCGCCGCTGGCGTCGCTCAGCGCCGCCGCCTCTGGGCGGGTCGCCAATTGCTCAGCTAGAAAATCCTGTACCCTGGCATTCATGGGTGTCTCCTCCTGCCTAATGGCGGCCCCCTCCTCCGGCAGCCGCCGCCCGGCTAAAACCGGGGCTTTCGTTTCTCTAAAAAGGCCGCGATGCCCTCGGCGGCCTCATCGCCGCCCGCGGCACGGGCCATGGCGTTGCGCTCGGCGTCGAGCTGCGCGGCCTCATCGGTCTCATAGGCCTGCCCGACCAAAGCCCGGATCGTGGCTTGCGCGTCGCGCGGGCCCGCGGCCAGCGTGTCGGCCAGCATCAGCGCCTCGTCGAGCGCGCGACCGTTGGGGCAGATGCGGTTCACCGCGCCCAGTTCGGCAAAGCGCATGGCCATCACCGGGCGGCCCAAGAGGCACATCTCCATCGCCAGAGGGCGCGGCAGGAGCCGGGCAAGCGAGGCGGTGAGGCCTGCGTCAGGCACCAGACCGGCCTTGACGTAGGCGGCGGTGAACTGCGCGTCCTCGCAGGCCACGATCATGTCGCAGGCCAGCGCCAGTGACAGGCCCGCACCCGCGGCACCGCCTTCGACGGCGGCGAGGACGGGCACCGGGCAGGCGCGGATCGACCGCACCAGATCATGCAGCGCATCGACCCGCTCGCGGCGCACTTCCTCGGTCAGCTTGCGGCGTTCGATCAGCACGTTGAGGTCGCCCCCGGCGCAGAAGAACCGCCCCTCGGAGGTCAGGATCACCGCGCGGATGCGCGGTTCTTCGGCCAGTCGCATCGCCTCGGCGATGGCGTCGTAGAGCGCGGGCGTCAGCGCGCCGCGCTTCTCGGCGTTGCCGTTCCAGACGATCAACCGATCGCCGCGGTCCTCGATACGTGCGCTCATGTCTTGGCCCTCTTGAATACGCCGGTGGCGCGCGACAGCAGGCGGCCTTCGGCATCGTGCAACTGCGCCTCGGCGTAGAGAATCTTGAAGCCCCCGCCGGTGACGCGCCCCGTGGCGATGATCTGACCTTCGCGGACCGCGCCGATGTAATCGGTGGTCAGCGAGAGCGTCAGCATCGGCACGAAAGGCCCGCTCATCGCGCAGTGCCGCGCGCAGGCGAAACCGGCGGCGACGTCGAGCATCAGCGTATGCAGCCCGCCGTGCAACACGCCCGAAACATTCAGGTGCTGCGGGCCGAGATCGAGCGTCACGCGGGTGCTGCCATCGGGGTTCGACAGGTCGGGTTGGAACCCGATCAGCTGCTGAACCCCGCTGGTCGGCGCATCATGCGGCGGATAGTGCAATGAACCGCTCCAGATGATGGTCGACATCGCCAAAGCGGTGGTCCGCCATGGTGATGCGCTTGGCGATATGCGCCAGTTCGTACTCCTGCGTCATGGCGATGCCGCCATGCATCTGGATCGTGTCCTCCGCGACCAGACGGCCAACGCGGCCCATCAGGTTCTTGGCCGCCGAGACGTGACGCTCGCGGCTGGCGCGGTCGTCCTCGAGATGGCCCGCCGCGTTGATCACGGCCGAGCGCGCCTGTTCGAGGTCGATGAGCAGGTCCGCCATGCGATGCGCCAGCGCCTGGAAGGTACCGATGGGGCGGCCGAACTGCTTGCGGGTGCCGAGATATTCGCGCGTGAGGTCGCAGGCGGTCTCCATCGCGCCGAGCGTCTCGGCGCAGAGCGCGGCGGTGGCTTTGGCGGTGCGGGTCTCGATGGCCTCGAATGCCTTGCCGGGCGCGCCCACACGGGCGCTTTCGGGCAGGGTCACGTCATCCAGCGTTACCTCGGCGGCGCGGCCACCGGCCAAGAGCGCATAGCCGGTGACGGTCAGCCCTTTGGCATCCGCGGGCACGAGGAAGAGCGAGATGCCATCGCGGTCCCCCGCCTCCCCGCTTTCGCGGGCGGAGACGACGAGCATGTCGGCGGCCTCGGCATTCGCCACCACGGCCTTGCGGCCGCTGAGCACGATCTGGTCGCCATTTTGCGTGGCCGCGGTGGTGACCCGCTCAAGGTCATAGCGGCTGCCCGGCTCGCCATGGGCGAAGGCCAATTGCAGCGCGCCGCCGATCAGTTGCTCGATATGCTCCTGCTGTTCTTCGGTCCCGAGGTCGGCGATCAGCCCCCCGGCCAGCACGGCGCTGTCCAGAAGCGGTTCGACCACCCCGGCGCGGCCCAGCTCTTCGAAGACCACGGCAAGGTCGAAGCCCGCGCCGCCGAAACCGCCCTGCTCTTCTGTGAAGAGCGCGCCGATCACGCCCAGTTCAGCCAGACCTTCCCAGATCTCGGTCGAATAGCCGGTCTCGCTCTCGAGGATGCGGTTGCGGGTTTCGGTGTCGTATTTGTCGCGCAGGAACCGCCGCAGGCTGTCCTGCAGCATCTGGCGTTCATCGGTCAGGTCGAAATTCATTTGCCACCTCCCAGCATGGTCTTGGCGATGATCCCACGCTGGATCTCGTTGGAGCCGCCGAAGATCGACAGCTTGCGGTTGTTGAAATATTGCGCGGCCACGGGGCCGGCCTCATGCGGGTCGGGCAGCGCATCGTTGCTGCCTGCCACCGCTTCGGAGGCAAAGGGCATGGCGTAGACACCGGCGGCGCGGCGCGCCAGATCGTTGATCTCCTGCCGGATGATCGTGCCTTTCACCTTCAGCATCGAGCTTTCCACGCCCGGCGCCTGCCCTGCGGCGGCTTTCGAGATGATCCGCAGGTTGGTCGTCGCCATCGCCATCAGGTCGATCTCAGCCTGTGCCACGCGGGCGGCGAAATGCGGGTTCTCGATCAGCGGGCGGCCCCCGGCCATCTCGGAGCGGGCGATGCGTTTGACGGCCTGCAGACCGGCCTGAGAGAAGCCCACGCCCGCGATGTTGGTGCGCTCATGGGTCAGCAGGTACTTGGCGTAGGTCCAGCCCTTGTTCTCTTCGCCGACGAGGTTCTCGGCGGGCACTTTCACGTTGTCGAAGAAGACCTCGTTCACCTCGGCGCCGCCATCCAGCAGGATGATCGGGCGCACGGTGATGCCCGGCGTCTCCATGTCGATCAGCAGGAAGGAGATGCCCTCTTGCTGCTTCACCTCCTTGTTCGTCCGCACGAGGCAGAAGATCATGTTGGCGTGCTGGCCCAGCGTCGTCCATGTCTTCTGGCCGTTGACGATGTAATGATCGCCGTCCTTCACCGCGGTGGTTTTCAGCGAGGCGAGGTCGGAGCCTGCGCCCGGCTCGGAATAGCCCTGACACCACCAGTCCTCACCCGAGAGGATGCGCGGCAGCCAGTAGTCCTGCTGCTCTTTCGAGCCGAACTTCTGCAGCACCGGCGCCAGCATCGACAGGCCAAAAGGCACGATGCGCGGCGCGTGGTGGGCGGCGGCTTCTTCCTCGAAGATGTGGCGCTGCACGGCGTTCCACGCGGCCCCGCCGAACTCCTTGGGCCAGTTGGTCGCGAGCCAGCCCTGTTCGTTCAGGATCGCGTGCCAGCGTTCGTGGTCGTCCTTCGTCAGTTCCTGCCCGCGGCGCACCTTCTCGGAGAGCTCTTTCGGCAGTTTCTCGGCGAGGAAATGACGCACCTCCTCGCGGAAGGCGCGTTCTTCGTCTGTATAGCTCAGGTCCATGTCGGCCCCCTTTAGTAGATTTCGAAGAGGCCAGCCGCCCCCATGCCGCCGCCGATGCACATCGTCACGACGCCGAGTTTCGCGCCGCGGCGGTGGCCTTCGCGCAGAATGTGGCCGGTCATCCGGGCCCCGGTCATGCCGAAGGGATGGCCGATGGCGATGGAGCCGCCGTTCACGTTGCACTTGTCCGGGTCGATGCCCAGACGGTCGCGGCAGTAGAGCGCTTGGCTCGCGAAAGCCTCGTTCAGCTCCCAGATGTCGATGTCATCGACGCTGAGGCCATGGCGTTCCAACAGGCGCGGCACGGCGAAGACCGGGCCGATGCCCATCTCGTCGGGCTCGCAGCCCGCCACGGCGAAGCCGCGGAAGGCGCCCATGGCCTGGAGGCCCTGCTGCTCGGCCTGTTTGCTGTCCATCAGCACCAGAGCGGCGGCACCGTCCGAGAGCTGGCTGGCATTACCGGCGGTGATGAAGGCCCCCTCGCCGCGCACCGGGGTGAGGCCCGCAAGCCCCTCCATCGTGGTACCGGGGCGGTTGCATTCGTCGCGGTCCACGGTGACCTCGCGGGTGGAGATCTCCTTGGTCTCCTTGTCCTGCACGCCCATGGTGGTCTGCATCGGCACGATCTCGTCGTCGAAGAGACCGGCCTCCTGCGCCTTGGCGATGAGTTGCTGGCTGCGCAGACCGTAGGCGTCCTGATCCTCGCGGCTGATGTTGTAGCGTTTGGCCACGATGTCGGCGGTGTCGATCATCGCCATATAGACCTCGGGCTTGTGCTCTTCCAGCCAGGGCTCCTTGACCGATTTCACATGCGGCTGGATCAGCGAAATGCTCTCGACCCCGCCTGCGACCATCGGGCCTGCGCCCTCCATGCAGATGGCATTGGCGGCCATGGCAACGGTCTGAAGACCGGACGAGCAGAAGCGGTTCACGGTCACGCCCGAGGCGGTGACCGGCAGGCCCGCGCGCAGAGCGATCTGGCGCGCGATGTTCGAGCCCGTGGCCCCTTCGGGGTAGCCGCAGCCGATCATCACGTCCTCGATGGCCGAAGGCTCCACGCCCGAACGTTTCACGGCCTCGGCGACGACATGGCCGCCCATGGTGGCACCATGGGTCATGTTGAATGACCCGCGGAAGGATTTGGCCAGCCCGGTGCGGACGGCAGAGACGATTACGGCCTGTTTCATTTGGCAGCTTCCTTGTTCAGATCATCAAAGTTGCGGTTGGTCTTGACCAGTTCGGCCAGCAGCGGCGCGGGTTTCCAGAACCACGGGTCCTGCTCGGCGAAGCCTTCGATCGCCGCCAGCACGTTGGGCAGGCCCTGAATGTCGGCCCATTTCATCGGGCCGCCCCAGTAGCGCGGGAAACCGTAGCCGAAGAGCAGCGTCATATCGATGTCGAGCGGGCGTTTGGCGATGCCCTCTTCCAGCACCTTGGCGGCCTCGTTGACCATGGCGCACATATAGCGGCGCACGATCTCGGCGTCGGTGAACTCGCGCGGGGTGATGCCGCGCTCCCTCTGCTCTTCCTCGATCAGGCGGGTGACTTCCGGGTTCGGCGTACCGCCGCGCTTGCCCTTCTCGTAGATGTAGTAACCCTCGCCGGTCTTCTGGCCGAAGTGCCCCTGCTCGCAAAGCCGGTCGATGTATGTCGGCACGCGCTCCTCGGGGTGGCGCGTGGCGGCCTTGCGCTTGCGTGTGGCCCAGCCGATGTCGAGGCCGGCGAGGTCGGCCACGGCGAAGGGGCCCATGGCAAAGCCGAATTTCTCCAGCGCCGCGTCGATCTTGTAGGGGCTGGCGCCGTCCAGAACCATGTGGTCCGCCGCGGTGCGATAGGTGGCGAGGATGCGGTTGCCGATGAAGCCGTCGCAGACCCCGGCGCGGACGCTGACCTTGCCCAGTGCCTTGCCAAGCGCGAAGCCGGTGGCGACCACATCTTTCGCGGTCTTGTCGGCGACAACGACCTCGAGCAGTTTCATCACATGCGCGGGCGAGAAGAAGTGCAGCCCGATCACGTCCTCGGGGCGCTTGGTGGCGGCGGCGATCTCGTTCACATCTAGATAGGAGGTGTTGGAGGCCAGCACGCAGCCCGGCTTGCAGACCGCGTCGAGCTTGCCGAAGACGTCTTTTTTCACGTCCATGTCTTCGAACACCGCTTCGACCACCAGATCGACGTCTCCCAGGCTGTCGTATTCGGTGGAGACGGTCAGCGCCGTGCCGGTCAGGTGATCGAACTTCGCCTGATCGATCTTGCCGCGTTTCAGCGCGCCGGCGAGGTTGCCGGAGATACGCTCATGCGCGGCCTTGGCGGCCTCGTCCTTCATCTCGATCAGCACGACCGAGAAGCCAGAGAGCAGCGCCGCGGTGGCGATGCCCGCGCCCATGGTGCCGCCGCCGATGACGCCGATGGCCTCCAGCTCGCGCGGTTCGACACCTTTCAGCTCTGGCAGGTTGCTGACCGCCCGCTCGGAGAAGAAGGCGTGGATCATGCCCTGCCGCTGGTCGGTGTTCATCAGTTCCGAGAAGATGCGGCGCTCGGCCTTCATGCCCTCCTCGAAGGGTTTTTCGACACCTGCCTGCACGGCGCGCACGGCCTCGGCCGGCGAAATCTGGCCGCGGCCTTTCTTCAGCGTTGCCTCATAGGCGGCATCCCAGTCGATCGGCGCGGGCGCGGGCATCTCGCAGATCGGACGGCGCTCGGCACCGCTGTCGAGCAGCTCACGGACGTAGGCAAGACCAACCTCCTGCGGATCGCCCTCCTCCACGCGGTCGACGATGCCCATTTCCAGCGCCTGCGGTGCCTTGATGTGGCGGCCCGTGGTGATCGCGTCGAGCGCGGGTTCCACGCCGATGAGCCGCGGCAGACGCTGGGTGCCGCCAGCGCCGGGAATGAGGCCGAGGTGCACTTCCGGCAGACCGACGCGGGCCGAGGGCTGGGCGATGCGGTAATGCGCCGAGAGCGCGACTTCGAGTCCGCCGCCGAGGCTCACGCCATGCATGGAGGCCACGACCAAGAGCGGCGAGGCTTCGATGCGGTTGCAGAGGTTCGGCAGATGCGGCTCCATCGGCGGCTTGCCGAACTCGGTGATATCGGCCCCGGCGATGAAGGCGCGGCCTTCGCCCACGATCATCACGGCGCGCACGCCCTCCTCGGCCTCGGCGCGGTCCATGCCGTCGGCCAGCCCCTGCCGCACGGCTTGGCTCAGCGCGTTGACGGGCGGGTTCTCGATGCGCAGCACGACGATGTCGTCGTGGCGGGAATAGGCGATCTTGTCGGTCATGTGATGTCTCCTTGTCTTTATCCGCGCCGTGACAGGGCGGGCGCCCGTCCGGTGCGTTGTTCGATGCCGCTGACCACGTCGCGCAGGGCTGGCCCCACTTGTGACAGAATGCGGTCGTCGGGCAAGTCCGCCGGCAGCGCGCCGCAGCTAAAGGACACCGGCTCTCCGAACTCACCGGCGTAATAGGGCACGCTGACCGCGTTTACATTGCGGGCATAGCGGGTGTCAGGCGGGGCCAGCACGAAGCCCTGCGCCAGCAGTTGCTCATAGCCCTCACGACGGAAATCGCGCAGCCGGTCGTCGGGTTCCAGCGCTTCGAAACGGTCTTCGTCGAGGCTGGCCAGCGTGGCCAGACCCGAGGAGGAGCCATAGACCGGAATGCGGTGCCCCGGCTCCAGCCAGATCGTCGAGGCCGTGCGCGGCCGCCAAGTGCGTACCAGCATCATCCGGTCGCCATCGCGCACGGCGATCAACGCCAGCGTGCGGGTCTCATCCGCCAGTTCCTGCATCGCATCCGACGCCATATCCACGAAGCTCACCGCGACAGAGGCGACGGAGCCGAGCGCTATCGCCGCGGGCCCAAGCCGAAACTTGTCGTTGCGCCCGCCATGGGCCAGATACCCCAACTCGCAAAGCGTATAGGTCAGCCGCGACACGGTGGGTTTCGGCAGCCCCGTCCGCTCGGCAATCTGGGCATGGCTCAGCCCACTGTCGCTGGCGCGAAAGGCCCGCAGAATGCCAAGCCCCCGCGCCAGAGTATTGGCGAACTTGCGGTCCGTGCCGGTATCGGATGCCGCCTGATTCATCGCGCCGCCATCGGGATCAGGAGCGAGATCATCGGGAAGGACATGATCAGGATCAGCACGATCACGTCGACGCTGAGAAAGCGTGTGATGCCAGCGAAGATCTTATCGATCGGCGCTTCGCGCCCCACCACGTTGGCGATGACGAAGACGTTGAGGCCGACGGGCGGGGTGATCAACCCGATCTCCAGCAGCTTGATGACCACAACGCCGAACCAGATGAGGTTTAGGTCATAGCTTTCGACCAGCGGGATCATCAGTGGCAGGGTCAGCACCATGATGCCGATGGGATCAAGGAACATGCCCAAAAGCAGGTAGATCAGCGCGATGCAGAGCATCAGCACCACCAGCGACATCTGCGCGTCAGAGACGAAGCCGACGATGGTGCCCGCGACGCCAGTCAGCGCGACGAAGGCCACGAAGATCTTGGCCGAGGCGGCGATGAGGAAAATGGCGGAGGTCTGCACGCAGGTTTCCTTGACCGCGGCCCAGAGGCCCGCCCAGTCGAGCTTTTTCTGCGCAAAACCGATCAGCGTGGCCGAGACGACGCAGACGGCTGCGGCCTCGGTCGCGGTGAAGATGCCGCCGTAGATGCCGCCGATGATGAGCACGAAGAGCAGCAGCGCGGGCCAGCTTTCGAGCGCTGCGGTCCAACGCTCCCCGGCGCTGTAGCGCTGGTCGGTCGAGGGGGCGACCGATGGATCGCGCCAGACCCAGACGGCGATGACCAGCACGAAGCCCATCAGCGTCAGCAGCCCCGGCAGAACACCGGCGAGAAAGAGCGAGGAGATCGAGGTCTCGGTGAAGATGCCGTAGATGATGAACAGCACCGAAGGCGGAATGAGCGAGCCCAGCGTGCCACCCGCCGCGACCGAGGCCGTGGCGAGGCGCGGGTCATAGCCCATGCGCAGCATCTCGGGCGTGCAGATCTTGCCCATGGTCGAGGCGCAGGCGATGGACGAGCCGGTGATCGCGGAAAACCCACCGCAGCCCATGACGGAGGCCATGGCCACCCCACCCGGCAGTTTGGTCAGCCAGACTTTGGCCGCGTGGTAGATTTTCGTCGTGATATCCGCGCGGTAAGCGATATGTCCAAGCGCCACGAAGAGCGGGATCATCGACAGATCGTAGGAATGGATAAGGTCGAAGGAGTTCGAGAACACCATCGAGGTGGTCGCCTTGATCGCGCGTTCGGGCATGAAAGTCCCAGTGCGGAAGGCGAAGATAAAGAAGGTGGCGACGGTCGCGACCGAGGCCAGCGTGAAGGCGATCGGCACCCGCAGGGCCAGCATGATTAGCACCGCGGCAAAGGCGATCATTCCGATGGTCGAGGCATCCATTAGCGCAGGTCCTCTTCAACCATCAGATCAGCCGCGTGATGTTGCTCATCCGAGACGACGCCGCCTGCAAGAACGGTGCGCCCGTCGCGCCATGTCAGCTCGGCCAGCCGCAAGAAAGTCGCGATCATCCCGATCAGGAACAACAACCGCCCCGGCCACTTGGGCAGGTTCAGGTCGCCATAGAAAAAGCTCCCCTTCTCCACCACGGAGAGGAATTCGCGCCCGCCGGAATAGATCAGCGGCGCCAGAGCCAACATGCCGATGGCAGAGCCTGCCACGATCAGCACCGAACGCGCGCGTTCGGGGAAACGGTCGGTCACGAAGGCGACCGAGACATGCGCACGGGCCGCGGTGGCGGCGGCGAGGGGCAGCAGGATGGCGGCAACCATGAGCTCTCGCACCATGGTCACGCTATCGGGCACCTGACTGGCAAAGAGCGCGCGGGCGATCACGTTGGAGGTGATCAACACCCCCAGGGCGATCACCGCCAAGGCCCCCAGTCCCAACAGGATTTTCTCCAGATTTACCAACATATGCTGCCCCTCCCCAGTGTCAGCGATCAGTTACCAGCGGCGTCCCATGGGTAGCCGTTGGCGTCACGCTCTTCGGTGTATTTGGCGATCAGCGCCTTATACTCTTCCAGCAGTTCCTCACCGGGCAGACCGGCGGAGCTTGCCGTTTGCACCCATTCGTCAAGGAACTTCTCACCGGCTTTGACCAGTTTCGCGCGGTCCCCTTCGGGCAGGGTGATGACCTCGACGCCCTGCTCTTTCATGGAGGCGATGGCCTTTTCGTTGGCGGTGGTGATCAGACGACCGAATTCGTCGGCCATGTCCGCGCCAACCTCGGCCAGCGTCTCCTGCTGCTCTTCCGTCAGGCTGTCGTGCATGTCCTTGTTCATAAAGATGCCAAGACCGCCGACCTGACCCCAATCGAGGATCGTATAGCTGTCCATCACCTCGGCCTGCTTCAGCGCCGCGACGGCATAGCTGTAGCCCTGCGAGCAGTCGATCAGCCCGGTGTCGAGGCCTTGGTAGGCGTCGTAGATCGACATGTTGACCATATTCGCGCCCTCCTCGCCAAAGACCTTGCCATAGGCGCCCACGCCGCGGACCTTCTTGCCCGAAATGTCGTCGACGGATTTGATCGCGCCGCCCTTGCAGCCGATGTTCACCTGAGAGGTGGTCCAAGTGCCGATGTAGACGAGGTTCTTGTCGGCGAGGTCTTCCTGAATGGCTTCGTTGCTGCGCATCAGCTCATCGGTGGCGCGCATGCCAACCCAAGCGTCGGGGTTGTTCACCGGCAGGTCGGCGATGCCGTAGCCCGCCATCTCTTGCGGGTAGTAGACTGCAATGACCGAGCCGGTGTCGGCCACGCCATCGGCAAGCGATTGCACAGCGGCATTGGCTTTGAACAGCGCCCCGCCCCACTGGATGTCGAGGCGCATATCGCCGTCGGACCGTTCGGCGACCTGATCGGCGAACCACTGCAACGCCTGCGCGCGTGCACCGCGGTTCGGCCCGGCTTCCCCATGAATCAACACGGTCTTAGCGCTTACCGCGCCACCAGCCAGCGCCAGAGCTGCGGCGCAGCTCAGGTGTTTGAAAATTGTCATGTCGGCTCCTCCCAGAGACTTGTTTCGCAATGCGAACCGTTGTTTCGCATTTGTCGCAGGTCACGCTAGTCCGCGGACCGAAGGCGATCAAGCGAAACTTGGGCCATCGGCAGGGAGAGCGGTTAGGCTATTGAATTTGTTAAGGGAAAATTTCCCGAAGTTTGGTGCAGGCGTGGAACAGCCCCACCATATCCCGGAATCGGCTGCTCGGATCGAGCGGCCCGTAAAAAAGGCAGCCACGCCCGCACAGGACGTGGCCGCTGAATTTTAATACCAGTCGCCGAATTTGACCTCGACATCAGTGCCGACGCGTTTGGCGAACTCTTGCGGGTCTTGGGTGCCGCCGTCTTTGCCCCGGAAGTGATAGGGGTAGACGTAAGCTGGCTTGAACTCGGCCACCGCCGAGGCGGCGGCGTTGGAATCCATGGTGAAGGGCAGGTTCATGCAGACGAAAGCCAGCGAGATATCGGTCAGCCCGCGCATCTCGGGCGTGTCTTCGGTATCGCCCGAGATATAGATGCGGAAGCCATCGAAGCCGAGGATATAGCCGTTGTCGCGCCCCTCGGGGTGGAACTTCTTGCGCTCTTCGGTGGTGTTATAGGCCGGGATCGCGTTGATCGGCAGGCCGTTGAACTCGGTATTCTCGCCATTGGCGATCTTGCTGGCCTTGGCGGCAAGCGCTTCGGGGAGCATGTCGAACACGGCGGGGTTGGTGATGATCTGCACGTCATCGCCTGCCAGTGCGGCCAGCGTATCGGCATTGTAGTGATCGCCATGCTCATGGGTGATGAGGATCAGATCCGCCGCCGGGAAATCGCTGTATTGCGCGGGCTCGCCCACCGGATCGACATAGATCACGCCCTTTGGCGTCTCCAACACGATGGAGGCGTGATCGACCGGGTGCACGGTGATCGGGCCTGCGTCGGTGTCGAAGGTATCACCGCTCTGCGTGGCGGCGCGGGCGGCGAAGGGCAGCAAGGTCACGACGCCAGCGGCAGCGGCGGAGGTGGCAAGGAAATGGCGGCGGGTCTGGGTCATTTCAGGCTCCTGTTGGTTGCTGGAACGGGACATAGCGGCCCCGCCCCGCATTTCAACGCGGCACCCGTTTTGCGGCAAGCCTATGAGGGGCGCAGGCCGAGAATCTCACGCGCTTGTGCAGCCGTGGCAACGGGGCGCTCATATTTCGCGCAGAGATCCGCCGCGCGCTGGATCAGCGCCGCGTTCGAAGGTGCCAGCGTCTCGCGGTCCAGCCGCACGTTGTCCTCGAGCCCCGCCCGCGTATGGCCACCCGCCGCGATGGCCCATTCGTTCAGCACGATCTGGTTCGGCCCGATCCCGGCGGCACACCACTGCGCATCGGGCGCCAAGCGGTTGAGCGTGTGGATGTAGAAATCAAAGGTCTCACGGTCCACCGGCATGGCGTTTTTCACGCCCATGACGAATTGCACATAGAGCTGGCCGGGAATGCGCCCGTCACGGTTCATCTCGGCGGCCTTGTGGATGTGGCTGAGATCGAAGGCTTCGATCTCGGGCTTGATCTCATGGGCTTTCATCTCCGAGGCCAGCCAATCGACCAATTCCGGCGGGTTCTCGTAAACCCGCGTCGGGAAATTATTGGACCCGACCGAGAGCGAGGCCATGTCGGGCCGTAGCGAAAGCATCCCGCCCCGCTCCCGCCCCGCGCCCGAGCGCCCGCCGGTGGAGAACTGGATGATCATGCCGGGGCAGTGCTTTTGCACGCCTTCCATCAGCCGCGCGAACCTCTCGGGGTCCGAGGACGGGGTCTCGTCCTCGTTGCGCACATGGGCGTGGCAGATCGAGGCCCCGGCCTCGAAGGCCGCGTGGGTCGACTCGACCTGCTCGGAGATCGAGATCGGCACGGCGGGGTTGGCGGCTTTGGTGGGGACGGAGCCGGTGATGGCGACGCAGAGGATGCAGGGGGTGGTCATGGGTGGTGGTCCTGTAGTGTGATGCAGAAGGTCGCATATGGCGGGGGCGGTGTACACTAGTTGGGAGAGAGCGTTGGAGTTCACTAGCCGCCACCGCGCGAGAACAGAGGGGCTAAGACCTGCATCCCTTAGCAACCTTTCAACAGATGGAATGGCTATTGAATATCGTACGAACGACCTGAAATTACAGAAACGCAGTTGCGCTCACTATGGGCTAATTATTCTAACCAACCAAACTAGGACACTGACCCCAATGGTCGAGATAACGCCGGCCATCGATGCGTAGGCTATTTCTTTCGCGAATCCTCGGCCCTTATTTACTATCTTCAAGTGCCTATCGATTTGTCGCGAACCGGCAACATTCAAATTTAGCATCGGGAAATACCCACGTGGCCAAGCATTGTTAGCGACATGGACATATAGCTTGTGTGATACCCAATTCAGAAAATAGTACAAGAGAGCAAGAATAAGAACGTTTTGGAAGTACAAATGATAGCTAGGGTTTAATGTCCACCAGTATCCGTTACCGGTAATTGTGGCAACAATTGCTGCGCAGAGAATACCAATACGCAGCTGTTCAAAGCTATTCACTGTCAACAGGTTTGAGCCAAAATCTTTCCAGCGCCCCCAATTTGGCGCCCATTTCGGCCTTTCAGGCACGGGGTGTTCAGGTAAGGCTTCGAACCAGTCCTTTATGACCAATTCTAAATTTCGCGAAATTAGGTAGTCAACATACTCAATTCTCACTTCAGCACATGAACTTGACCACGGTTGGCCGGGCTCGTGACCAACCATCGCGTTAGAACCATCTTGGTTCAGTACAAAACCGTGTAGGTCGATATTAATTGAGTAAGCAGCGACGTCTGCAGACCGCTCAGTCGGGATAACGAAATTAAAGTATATCTCTAGACATGAGATCGGGGAAGTTGAGCTAAAGTCATGATTAACAAATTTATCGTAGGACGAAATATTCTCACGGGACACCGCACCGCTGTTGTCTCGTTTCTCCACAATAACGGAGCGAAAGCCCGCAGAAGTAGGCTGCAAATGTTCTATCCACTGACCCAACTTCAAACAAAGTTGAGAAATGTCATTCCTTTCGATCCGATAGGACTTGTTAAGGCGCGAAAAATGGTACTCTTTTGTGCCAGTCACCTCATCGAAAAGAGCTTTAAGAACTGTAGATGGAAGGCGCGGGAACTCAGCGGTTTCCCCTCCGTCGGTCGTCAACTGCGCCTGGCTTGCAATGTTCTTGTTCCCATGACCGGACAAAACTCACTCCTTAAACCTAAGACTTGGACTGTTTAGAAAAGTGAGTTCAATATTGCAATGCACACCCACGAGTTGCAATAGCCTGCAAAGCGATAGGGCAAGACGAGAGTCATGACTTCGCTACGGGATGAAAAACGCAAAGTCGCTCATCAAATTCATTTTAGCTGTCCATCTTCAGCGCGGAAATAAACGCCTCCTGCGGGATATCGACCTTCCCGAACTGGCGCATCTTCTTTTTACCGGCCTTCTGCTTCTCCAGCAGCTTCTTCTTCCGCGTGGCGTCGCCGCCGTAACACTTCGCCGTCACGTCCTTTCGCATCGCGGAAAGCGTCTCGCGCGCGATCACCTTGCCGCCGATGGCCGCCTGGATCGGGATCTTGAACATGTGGCGCGGGATCAGGTCTTTGAGCTTCTCCACCATCGCCCGGCCACGCATCTCGGCGCGGTCGCGGTGCACCATGGTTGAGAGCGCATCCACCGGCTCGTCGTTCACGAGGATCTGCATCTTCACCAGATTGTCCTGACGGTAGCCGATCATCTGATAATCAAAACTGGCATAGCCCTTGGTGACCGACTTCAGCCGGTCGTAGAAATCGAACACCACCTCATTGAGCGGCAGGTCATAGACCACCATGGCGCGGGAGCCGGCATAGGTCAGGTCTTCCTGAATGCCGCGGCGGTCCTGGCAGAGCTTCAGCACGTCGCCGAGGTAGTCGTCGGGCACGAGGATCGTCGCCTTGATCCGCGGCTCTTCCATGTGATCGACCAGCGTCATGTCGGGCATGTCGGCGGGGTTGTGCAGCTCCTGCATCTCCCCGTCCTTCATGTGGACGTGGTAGATCACCGAGG
Source organism: Sulfitobacter faviae (assembly GCF_029870955.1). NCBI lineage: Bacteria > Pseudomonadati > Pseudomonadota > Alphaproteobacteria > Rhodobacterales > Roseobacteraceae > Sulfitobacter > Sulfitobacter faviae. The sequence goes on from NZ_PGFQ01000001.1 coordinate 908,855, forward strand.
GCGCGGTGGTGATGAGGTCGATGTCATACTCGCGCTCGAGCCGGTCGCGGATCACCTCGAGGTGCAAAAGGCCAAGGAAGCCGCAGCGGAAGCCGAAGCCAAGCGCGGCGGAGGTCTCCATCTCGTAGGTGAAGGAGGCGTCGTTCAGGGCGAGCTTCTCGATCGCCTCGCGCATGTCCTCGAAATCATTGGCGTCGACCGGGAAGAGGCCGCAGAAAACCACCGGCACCGAGGGTTTGAAGCCCGGAAGTGCTGTTTCGCATTTGCGTTTCTCATGGGTGATCGTGTCACCGACGCGGGTGTCGCGGACCTGTTTGATCGAGGCGTTGAGATAGCCGATCTCGCCGGGGCCGAGGCTGTCGACGCCGACCATCTTGGGCCGGTAGACGCCCACGTCGTCCACGTCATAGGTGCCGCCGGTTTTCATCATGCGGATGCGGTCGCCCTTCTTCAGGGTGCCCTCCACGATGCGCACGATACAAATGACGCCGAGGTATTGGTCGTATTTACTGTCCACCAGCATCGCCTTGAGCGGCGCGTCGGGGTCGCCGCCCGTGGGCGCGGGCAGCTTGTTGACGATGGCCTCCAGCACGTCCGGGATGCCGACGCCGGTCTTGGCCGAGATCAGACACGCCTCAGAGGCGTCGATGCCGATCACATCCTCGATCTGCTCGCGCACGCGGTCGGGGTCGGAGGCGGGCAGGTCGACCTTGTTCAGCACCGGCACGATCTCATGATCCGCATCGATGGCGGTATAGACGTTGGCCAGCGTCTGCGCCTCGACCCCCTGTGTGGCGTCGACGACCAAGAGCGAGCCCTCGACCGCCTGCATGGAGCGTGCGACCTCATAGGCGAAGTCGACGTGTCCGGGCGTGTCGATCAGGTTCAGCACATAGGTCTTGCCGTCTTTCGCCGGGTATTCGATGCGGACGGTGTTGGCCTTGATGGTGATGCCCCGCTCCCGCTCGATATCCATGTTATCCAGAAGCTGGCTTTGCATGTCGCGTTCGGCGACCGTGCCGGTGAGTTGGATCAACCGGTCGGCCAGCGTGGATTTGCCGTGGTCGATATGCGCCACGATGGAGAAGTTGCGGATGTTTTCAAGCGGTGTCATGCAAGGGGATATGGCGCAGAGCCGCGCCTGCGTCAATTGGCCATGAACGCGCCCATGCCCCCTGCCCGCACGTCACGGCGCTTTATCGCGGGTCGAAGGGCGCAGCCCCCCAAAGGAGAATTGCGCGAAGCCCCCTTTTGCGGCATAATGAAGGGCAGAGCAGATCGGGCCGACAAGGGGAAAACCCCATGGTCCAGAACAATAGGGCAAATCAATGCGGACAGTTGCAAGTTTGATGGCGCTCGCCATCTTGGCGGGTTGTGGCGGCACACGTTATTCCAGCGATGCCGCCGTCGGACGTTTCTCCCCCACACCGGTTCTTTTCGCCACGGGGCCGATCCAAAAGGCCTGTCTGGCCGATGGGCGCCGCGGCTCCAGCCATGCGCGCTGCGGCTGTGTGCAGGCGGTGGCGGATCAGACGCTGTCGCGCTCGGACCAGCGCCAAGGTGCCAAGATTTTCCGCGACCCGCACCGTTTGCAGGAAATGCGCCAATCCGACAACAAAAGCGAGAACGCTTTCTGGAGCACATGGAAAGCCTTCGGCCAAAGCGCCGCGGCGGCCTGTTCCAACACCTGATTGCTCAGTCTTGGCTGAGCGGCTGGCCAAAACGGTCAATCAGCCGTCCGACGATCTGATCGCGGGCGGCGCGAAACTGCGTGAGTTTGGCCTCGCGCCCCTCGCCCAGCCCGGTGGGGTCAAGGATCGGCCAATATTCCACGTCGAGATGATAAAACCGCGTCAGTTCCAGCGCCCGGCGCTGGCTGGCAGGGCTAAGCGCGATCACAAGGTCGAATGACCCCAGATCGTCGCCCCATTCCTCCATCTCGTCGAAACTGCGGCTGCGGTGGCGGTCGAGTTCCACGTCCAGCTCTCTGCACACGGCGATGGAGAAGCCGTCAATCTCCATGTCGTTCTTGACGCCAACCGATTGGACATAGGTGCCGGTGCCGTAGAACTTCTTCATCAACCCCTCGGCCATGGGGGAGCGGACGGCGTTATGATCGCAGCAGAAGAGAACGGATTGAGGCAGCACCTGCGTCATTTATCCGCCGAAATGCAGAACGCAGATCAGGGTAAATAGCCGCCGGGCGGTGTCGGTGTCGATCTCGGCCTTGCCCGAGAGCCGCTCTTGCAGCACGCGGGAGCCTTCGTTGTGAATGCCGCGCCGGGCCATGTCGATCGTCTCGATTTGGCTGGGGGGCAGTTTCTTGACCGCTTCGAAATAGCTTTCGCAGATTTGGAAGTAATCCTTCACCACCTGCCTGAACGGGCCGAGGGAGAGGTGAAATTCCGCTGCCTTTTCAGCCGCTTCGGTCTGCACGTCAAAGACCAGACGTTTGTCGCGGATAGAGAGAGACAGATGGTAAGGCCCTTCGGGCACCGGCCCCTTTTCGCGTTCGGGCAGGATGAAACTGTTCTCTTCCAGCAGGTCGAACATGGCCACCTTACGCTCCTGATCAATCTCGGGCGTGGGCGGCGGCATGTTCGCGTCATCAAGCGCGATATGGGTGATGCGGGTCATCGGCGCATCCTTTTTGCTGGCGATACCCTTTCGTGGATAGCGCAGCGGTGGGAAGGGGGCAATGCGCGAGAGCACGCGCGCCCGCGATTGCGCCCCGTCAGCGCATTTGACGATACGTCAGAAGCATCAACAGGGCCGAAAGCACGCAGGCGGGGGCAGCGCTGCCCCTGCCCTAGTCGTTGAGTTTGCGCAGACGCGCGGTGACCGACAGGCCATGTGCCTCAAGGCTTTCGGACTGGGCCAGCCGCTCTGCCGCGGGGCCGATGGCCTTGAGCGCCTCGGGCGACATCTGCGCCAGCGTCGTCCGCTTCATGAAATCCAGCACCGACAGGCCAGAGGAGAAACGCGCCGAGCGCGCCGTGGGCAGAACGTGGTTCGGCCCGCCGACGTAATCGCCAATCGCCTCGGGCGTCCATTGGCCGAGGAAGATCGCCCCGGCATGGGTGATCTTGTCCGACAGCGCCTTCGGGTCCGCCACGCAAAGCTCAAGGTGCTCCGGCGCGATGCGGTTGCTGAGGGCGGCGGCGGCGTCGAGGTCCGGCACGGTGATGATCGCTCCATTGTCGCGCCAGCTTGCGCCCGCGATGGCGCGGCGTTCGAGGGTGAGCAGACGCTTCTCAACCGCCTCTTCCACCGCGCGGGCAAAGGCAGGGTCGGTGGTGATCAGAATGCTCTGCGCGCTCTCGTCATGTTCGGCTTGGCTGAGCAGATCGAGGGCAATAAAATCGGGATCGTTCTCTCCATCGGCGATGACGAGGATCTCGGATGGCCCCGCGATCATGTCGATGCCGACCTTGCCGAAAACGCGGCGTTTGGCGGCGGCGACGAAAGCGTTGCCCGGGCCGGTGATCTTGTCCACCGGGGGATCGTTTCGGTGCCATAGGCCAGTGCCGCCACGGCCTGCGCGCCGCCGATGCGGTAAATCTCATCCACCCCGGCGATGCGGGCGGCCAGCAGCACAAGCGGGTTCAGCACACCATCGGGCGTCGGTACGACCATCGCCAGACGCGCCACCCCCGCCACTTTGGCCGGGACCGCGTTCATCAACACCGAGGATGGGTAGCTCGCCAATCCGCCGGGCACATAGAGGCCCGCGGCGGAAACCGGCGTCCAGCGCCAGCCCAGCGTGGCGCCATCGGGGTCGGTCCATTCCGCATCCTCGGGCAATTGCCGGGCGTGATAGGCGCGGATGCGGTCGGCGGCGAGTTCCAGCGCCTTGCGGTCTTCGGGAGAGACTTCGGCCACGGCGGCGTCGACCTCTTCCGCGCTGATGCGCAGGGTCTCGGCAGTCAGGGTCACGCGGTCGAATCTCTGCGACAGGTCGATCACGGCGGCATCGCCACGGGCGCGCACATCGGCGATGATCTCGGCCACCACGGCATCGACATCGGGGCTGTCCTCGCGCTTGGCGTTCAGCAGTTTGTCAAAAGCCGCTTCGAAATCGGCGGCAGAGGCATCGAGCGTGACGGGCATGGGTTCAAGCTTTCGTAGAGGGGCCGCCGCGCAGGGCTGGCCCGAAAATGTTAAGACGCCTGCGGGCGGCGCAGGCTCGGCTCGGCCCGCAGGCCTGCGGTTTTAGAGGTGGCAGCGGGGGCGGCACGCTGCGCCAGTCGCATGGCGCGGGTGTCTTGCGCATTGTCGAAGATCGCACGCGCCACCTGCGCCACCAAAATGGCGGAGAGACCACCCGAGACCAACGCGAGCGGCACCACCAAGGTCGCGACCGAGAGCGACGCGATGAGTTGCGCCGCGCCCAAGACGCAGCCCAGGAGGATCAGTGCCCAACCGGACACTTCGGTCAGCAGCGCGGTGATCCGGCCCCGCGTAAATCTATTCTGTTTCAGTTCAGGCATCTTGCGATCCTTGCCCGCCATGCGGCGGCGTCACTCAGGGTGAACGGGCCGTTTCTTGGACGGGGCGACATAGGGGCGGGTCACATCCTTGAGCGTCACCTCAAGCGCTTCGACTTCCAGCCGGATCGCGCCGTCTCCGGCCAAAGTCAGCGTCACATGGCCCGAGGGCGCGTCGCCCTCTTCAAACGCGATATCCAGCAGCGACAGGATCGTATCGGCATCGCCCTGCGGCACACCTTGGCTGGCGACACGTTGCACGTTGTTGAACATCAGCACCGATTGCACCCGCTCGGGCGCGTGACGCGCCGCCCCCGTATCCTCATGCCGCAGCCGGTTCAGCAGCAGCGCAAAGCGCGCGCCCGCGCGGTGCCAGCGCATTTCGGAGGCGGGAAAGACCGCGTCTTGGGTCAGCGAGGCGATCACCGTCAGATCCTCGGCATCCAAAGCACCAAGGTTCAGCGGCGCTTCGCGGCCATCTTCGAAACGTGCATCTTCGGTCATTTGTCGCTGATCCTTTCGATATCCGCCCCAACGCCGCGCAGTTTGGAGACCACATGCTCATAGCCGCGATCAAGGTGGTAGACCCGGCTGACCGTGGTCTCCCCAGTGGCGGCCAACCCGGCAAGGATGAGGGAGATCGACGCCCGCAGATCGGTCGCCATAACCGGCGCCCCTTTGAGCTTTTCGACCCCGGTGACCTTGGCCGTACCCCCTGCACATCAATCCGCGCGCCCATGCGGATCAGCTCCGGCGCGTGCATGAAGCGATTCTCGAAAATCTTCTCTTCCAGAACCGATGTGCCTTCAGCCGTGCAGAGCAGCGCCATCATCTGCGCCTGAAGATCGGTCGGGAAACCGGGGAACGGCTCGGTGGTGACATCCACCGCCGAAATCCGCCCGTTGCGCCGTGCGACCTTGAGGCCCGCATCAGTCTCACTTACGTCGATGCCCGCCGCGTCGAGCTTTTCGCAAAACGCCTCCAGCAGATCGATTCGCCCGCCCAGAAGCTCAACCTCACCGCCGCAGAAGGCCGGGGCCAGCATATAGGTGCCAAGCTCGATCCGGTCGGTCACGACCTTATGGGTGGCCCCGTGCAGGCTGTCGACACCCTGAATGGTGATGCTGGAGGTGCCATCGCCTTCGATCTGCGCCCCCATGGCCCGCAGACAATCCGCCAGATCGACGATCTCAGGCTCCCGCGCGGCGTTGTTGATGACGGTGGTGCCCTTGGCAAGGGTCGCGGCCATGAGGATATTCTCGGTCGCCCCGACAGAGGCGAAGGGGAAGTCGATCACCGCCCCCTTCAGCTTGCCGCCCGCGGCCTTGGCATAAAGATAGCCGTCCCGCAGGTCGATCTCCGCGCCCATCTTGGCCAGACCGTCGGTGTGAATGTCCATCGGGCGCGCACCAATCGCGCAGCCGCCGGGGAGCGAGACTTCGGCATGGCCCTCGCGCGCCAAAAGCGGCCCCAAGACCAGATTCGACGCGCGCATCTTGCGCACGATGTCATATTCGGCCCTTGTGTTGATCTCCCATGGCTTGCCATGGTGATGACCTTGCCGTCCTGCATCGCGGCCACTTCGGCGCCGAGAGACTGCAAAAGCTGTGTCATCGTGCGAATGTCGCTCAGACGCGGCGCATTGGTCAGCGTCAGCGGCTCTTCGCTCAGCAATGTGGCGGGCATCAGCGCCAGACAGGCGTTTTTAGCACCCGCGATGGGAATTTGCCCGTTGAGCGCACCGCCGCCCCTGACCAGAATGGAATCCATCGTTCAGCTGTCCTTTTCCGGCCCCTCGGGGCCATTGCCTGTATCCTGCGCCACATCCTCGGCCCGCGCGCGCGCCTGCGCCTTGCGCCGCGCCATATTCGCCTTGAGCGCAGCCTTCAGCCGCGCCTCCCGCGCAGAGGGTGTTTTCGCGTTCTTTTCCGGGGCGTTTTGCTTTGCCATGCCGCCTATCTAGCGCAGGGGGCAAGAAGGGTCCAGATCAGGGGTTGCGCCCCCTTTCGATTGCGGCTAATCACCCGTCCACGGCGCTGCTGTAGCTCAGAGGTAGAGCACTCCCTTGGTAAGGGAGAGGTCGAGAGTTCAATTCTCTCCAGCAGCACCATGAAACTTCCTTGTTTCCGGATATGTAACGTCTAGCACAAGCGCTGGTCTCTCGACTTACGCCCGACGCTACGCGTCAGTCTGAGTGCGAGAGTTCAATTCCCTCCAGCAGCACCATTAATCTTCGCTTTTTCCGGACATGTAACGTCTAGCACAAGCGCTGGTCTCTCGACTTACGCCCGACGCTACGCGTCAGTCTGAGTACGAGAGTTCAATTCTCTCCAGCAACACCATGAAACTCCTCTTAATTATCGAAGTACCCCCGCGAGAGTGCCGCTCGTTTCTTTAAAGCCTACGCTGCACGCCTATTCTATAAATCGAATCGACACCCCCGCCCCGATAGCCGGGACGGAAGTGCCGAAAATTCACATCACATCACGACGCCTCAAAACATCACGACGCCTCAAACACGCCACAAGCGATACGCGACCCCGCGTCGCCCGATGGCTGCGATTCGTAATCGTCTGCGCCGCTGTGGATGATGAAGGCCGCACCATCATCGTCTTTGATCATGGTCTCAATATCGAGCAGGTCGAGAAAGACTTCGGCTTCAAGCACCCCATCTTCACCCACGACCATATTGGGCATATCACCGGGATGCGGCCCACCTTCGACGAGCACACCGTGCTTGCGGTCCCCCGCGATATGGCCACCGGCGGATTTGAAATCCTCTGCCGAACAATCACCGGTCTCATGCAAGTGCACGCCGTGGGTACCCGCGGGCACGCCGGTTACGTCGATCTTGACCAAGGTGCGGCCCGACGCAGTCGTGTTCAGCGAAACATTGCCCGAAATATCATTCGAATTGCCCGCGACCTGAGCCGTCGCCGCCGTTTGCATATGGCTTTCGGCCTGCGCCGCCACGGCGCCAGTTGTGGCCAAAGCGGCCCCGAGTAGGATATTGCGCAGATACATGGCTTCCTCCTTTGGGTTATATGTCCGATGTCGGCTCAACCCGCCCGGCCCGCGTCGGGTTCCTCTTGATGCAGGGCGAGGCTTGCCCCTATAAGCGGCCGAGTGCTCCCTTAGCTCAGCTGGATAGAGCAGCCGACTTCTAATCGGCAGGCCGAGGGTTCGAATCCTTCAGGGAGCGCCACTTTCTTTCACACGTGGGCCCTCCCCACCTACGCGCGCGAAAAATCCTCGATCGCCGCGGCGATCAGATGCGGAAAGGTCGGTTTGCCAAGCATGGCGACAGGCTCAAGCGCGCTTAGCCGCTGTTGGGTGAGATCGTCCAGATTGCCGCTCATGAAGACGCAGCGGATGTTGTGTTCCGCCAGCAGCCACTGCGCGACCTCTTCGCCGGAATCGCCATTGGCGAGCCGTAGGTCCATGAAGGCCAGATCGGGCCGGGACTGCGTCACCACCTCCCGGCAGGTCGCGAAATCCTTGACCGGGCCAAGGACGGAATGCTGAAGCTGTTCGAGCTGCATCTGAAGGTCCAAGGCAATCAAAAATTCGTCTTCGACAATCAGAATATTCACCGGCCATCACCCGGCGGGCATGGGAACCTCAATTTCAACGCAATAACCATGCTCTGTTGCCCTCTTATCCATCGTCGCCCCAAGCTGGCCGACAATGCCCGCCACGATCTTCGAACCGAGACCGACCCTATCCACACTCTCCGCGTTGCCGATCCCATCGTCCGACACCGTTAACGCCAAAAGGGCTCCCTCTTGATGCAAACGAACATCAACCCTGCCCTGTTCCCGCGCGACGAAAGCATGTTTATGCGCGTTGGTCACAAGCTCATTGATCAGCAGCGCAAGGTTGATGGCCAAATCGGTCGGCACGGTGACCGACTGCGCATCGACGACAGTCTCGATCTGCTTGCTGTCGGTCTCGGTACTGGCTGAAAGGAAATCGACGAGCTGCGGGATGTATTCGCCCACATCCACATGGGTAACGTTATGCGATTTATAGATAAGTTCATGGACGGAGCTTACCGCATGCACCCGGAGCGAAGCCTGTTGCAGGCTGTGTTTGACAGACGCATCGTCCACCGACGCGGCTTCGAGACGCAGAATGCTCGACACCAGATGCAGGCTGTTCTTGATCCGGTGGTTCACATCGCCAAGCAGTGTTTCCTTCTGCTCAAGAAGCTTGTCACGCTCGGTCAGGGTCTTCTGCAAGACCTCTTCGCGCTTCTTGGAATGGGTCAGATCGAGCGTGGCACCGATGAACCGCGCGGGCTTGTCATGTTCGAAAAGAACTTCACCACGCGTGTTCAGCCAACGGGTCTCCCCATTGGGCAAGACGATCCGATAATCGGCGTTCACGGTGGCATCATTGGCCATCGTTTCGCCCAAGCTTTGGTTCACATGCGCCAGATCATCGGGATGGATACGCCGGAACAGCTTGGCCATGGGGATTGTCCCCTCGGTATCGGCATAGCCGAACAGATTGGCCAATTCCTGCGAGATATTCGCGGTCCCCGTCTGAAGGTCCAACTCACCATAGCCGATCCCCGACACCTGCTTGGCCAGATTGAGCCGTATCGCCTGATCACGGCGACCGATAAATTCCGAGGTGACATCCTCGACATGGTGGATCAGCGCGATCAGCTTGCCATCTTCAAACACGGGCGTGTTCAACGGTTGCCAATATTTCTCTTCAAAGGCCCCGTCGGCGCTGTCGCGAATGGGGATATTGTACTTCTGCACGGCCATGCGGTGCTGTTTGCCCGTGGCGGCGACGATCTCAAGCGACTTGCCCAGATTGTTGGTGCCATCGGCCGTCGCGTCGGAAGGGTCATCCGGGAAAGCGTCGAACAGATGTTTCCCGACAAGGTCCTCCGCTTTTGTCCCGGTCATGAATAAGTACCGGTCATTCACGTCGATGATAATCAAATCAGTGTCTAAAATAAGATAACCATGGGGGGACGCCGCAAAAATTGCAGATCTCGGCACGTCCCCGTTTGCCGATTTGCTCGCGCCCATAGGTCCCCTCCCAATACTTATCATCTTTAGCATTTACCGTAGTCCTATAATTTGGAACATAAAAGCAAAGAGATACTAATTTAAGTTAAGCGGCGCCAAAGCGCCCAGACAGGAAGGGCGGTAGGCAGCGCAAAATTGTATAAGCTATGTATTCCGGGAATGAATGGCGTTTTTTTTGACATCCCCGGTGAATAAATGACGCCTCTTCCGACCATTGTCGCTTTCGCATCCCAATTCAAGTCGCAGTGCTCTAAAGCGCATCAATTGAATTAAGACCGCGCGAATTCGCTCAATCGACGGGCGCATTTAGAAGGAGAGGCCCCGCCCCGAAATGGGAAGGGGCCGATCACGCGGCCACAAGCGCTTCCTCTGCCGCGATTTCCGAGGCGCAGAGGGGCAGATCGACGGTGAACTTCGTCCCGATGCCAACGGTACTCTCTACCCGGATGTCCCCCTCATGCGCGGCGGCGAGCTTTTTGCTGATCGCAAGGCCAAGCCCGGTGCCGCCATCGGCGCTTTTGCTGGCTGTTTCCGCTTGAATGAAGGCTTGGAAAATCCGCTGCAAATCCTCTGCCGGCATCCCGCAACCGTTGTCTTCGACCTCAAGTCGGCATGTATCGCCGACCTGCTTGGCGCGCATGCGAATGCTGGAGGCCGAAGAGAACTTCAGCGCGTTGCCCAAGAGATTGATCAGGATCTGTTTGCAGCGCCCGCGGTCGGCGAAAACGTCAAATTCATCATATTCGATTTCCAACACCGCCTGTTTTTCCTTGGCCAGCCCCTGAAATTGCTCTGCCAATTCGGCCAGCAAATCGCCCGCCGCAAAAGAGGTTCTGTTGAGCTTCACGGAATTCAATTCAATGCTCGTATAGTCGAGAAGCTCGTTAATAATGGTCAACAGATGGTCGCCCGCCGATTTGATACGCCCGCCGTAGCGCTCTGTCTGGTCGCCCAACTCATCGAAATGCACCTTTGAGATCGGCTCGTTCGGTTTCAGCTTGGCCATGGTATGGCCTTTGAGGTTGGTCAGGAAGCTGGCGTAGCCGTTGATGATGGTCAGCGGCGTGCGCAGCTCATGGCTGAGAACGCTCATGAACTCGGACTTGGCCCGGCTGGCATCGCGGGCTTCATCCCGTGCTTGACGCAGCTCGACGATGTTCTCCATCCGGGTGCGGTTTTCGATGAAATAGGTGAACAGCCCGCCGGTCACGATCATTGCAGCCGTTCCTGCGATGACCATCGCCAGCAATCTGAACTCATCCGGGTTGCTATGACCGCCGATCAAGGTTGTCGGCATCACGTGAAAAGCTGCCATGCCGGTAAAATGAAGGCCGATGATCGCCAAAGCAAAGCTCGCCGTCATTTTTGACCGGGCGTATTTTTCGCCCCGCCCACCAAAAGACAAAGCCACGATGGAGAGCACCATGGCCAGCACGACCGAAGCGACGAGATAATTCTGGTCCCAGTGGATCATACCTTCGATCCGATAGGCGACCATCCCGGTGTAATGCATGGCCGAGATCGAGAGCCCCAAGATCACCCCGCCGATCACATTCGTGAACCGCCTGCGGTACATCCCGGCGATCAAAATGCCCAAGGTGGACCCGATAATTGCGATCAACAGCGAGACGAAGGTCAACCCGAAATCAAAGCTGACCGGCGCGTCGGGCTGATAGGCCAGCATGGCGATGAAATGCGTGCACCAGATGGCGATGCCCGAGGTCACGGCGGTCAGAAAATACCACAACAACGCCTGTCGCGGCGTTTGTTTAAGCGCGTGCCGGTAAAGGTTTGCGATCACCCAGCTGCCGAATGCGCACAACAGCGCGGCAAGCAAGACCAGCGTCATATCGTGGTCCGAGTGCATAGAATGAGCCACAGTCAGCATTTTTAAACCTCAAGATAATGACGCCAGTGTTGCGCAAGGATTGCGTCGAAACCGTGTTCGGGGGGTTCTTTTTGGCGGTAATTTCATTTGATGAAACTCCAGCCCCTCGCAAACAGCGCAGGCGGGCTGTTTGCCGGTCAATCGCCCCCCGCCCCTGCAACCGAAGGCGTCAAGATGCCCGTTCTAAGCGCCGTTTCGCCCCATCCCCCGAGGGGAATCACAGCAACTAAAGCGCGGGAGTGACGGTACTTACGGCGCGGCTTTGCGCCCTAGGGTTGCATCTACCGGCCATAATACGTCACTACAGCGCCAAACTTGCGCCGTATTTTAATGCTGGTCTGCGCACATTCATTTTGGTTCATAGGTATTTCCGCCATGCTAACGTGTTTCCAAGGGCTGATGCTCGACCCGGTCTATTGGACCGTGCTCGCCGTCAGCACGATCGCCGCAGCTGTCGCCTTTTGGACGCTCAAGTTCCAAGAGTTCCATGGCAAAATTTACTATGCGCTCACCTTTTTGGGGATGATCTGGACCCTGATGATGGTCGGGGCCGAAGCGGCAACGCCCGCCTACGCCTGCCAGATGCAACAGGCGCAGCTTGCGTGGCTGGGGCATGGGCTGGTGCCGGTGGCGTGGTCCTTCTTTATCTTCGAATATGTCGGCCCCTCCAGCCGGTCGCGCGGATGGGTGAGCCTTCTGGCTCTGATTGCCGTGCCGCTTGCGGCCTTCGGCCTTGCGGCGACGAACGATTGGCACCACCTGATCTATACCGCCGAGACCGCGCTTCAGCCGGGCGACGATCAGATCACCTTTGCACATGGGCCGGGGTATTTCCTCGTTCTTGCGGTGCTCTATTGCTTCGTGATGGCGACGCTCATCTGGCTGGGCCGGGCGTTCTTTCGCGCGAAACGGGCCGCTTGGCCGCTGCTGACGATGCTGGTGGTGATCACGCTGATCCCCTTGGGCGCGAACGCGGCCTATGCGCTGCTTGGTTTTACTGTCGTCGGCCTTGATCCGACCGCCTTCATGTTCACCTTGGGCATCTTCGCCTTTTCGTGGTTGCTGGTCACGAACAAGACGATGGACATGCCCTCGGTCGGGCAATCGACCCTGTTTGACACGATGAGCGAACCGCTGATCCTTTTGGACGCGCGGCGCCGCGTCATCCGCTCGAACGCCGCGGCCAAGCGCAGCGGGCTTCTGTCCGATCCGACGTTGGGCGACGATCTGATCGCGGGGATCGAAGCGCAGATGGCGCAGAACGGCTCGGCCCATATCACCTGTAACGAACGGCTTTATGAGCCGCGCGTTCAACCCATCGAAAACCCCCTCGCCCCCGCGGGCCCCGCCATCGGCTGGAGCGTTACTTTCGTCGATGTTACCGAGCGGATCGCCACCACCACGGCCCTAGAGCGGGCCTTGAGAGAGGCGGATGAGGCGAACCGTGCCAAGGATGAATTCATCTCGGTCGTCAGCCATGAGCTGCGCACGCCGCTGACCTCTCTGAAAGGGGGCTTGGCACTGGCCCTCAGCGGCAAGCTGGGTGAGATCAAAGGCCCGCTGCGCTCCTCGCTCGACATTGCCCATCGCAACGGGGTGCGCCTGTCGCGGTTGGTCGATAATATCCTGCTGGTGCAAAAGCTTGAGGTGCAGGCGCTCTCGCTCGAATGGCTGCCGGTCGACCTGCCTGCCCTGCTCCGCGAGAGTATCGAGGAAAACCGCATGTATGCCCATGAGCGCGGCGTGCGGCTGGATATCGGCAGTGTCGGCCAGCCCGCCGTGGTCTTGGGCGATGCCTTTGCCATCCGGCAGGTGGTCGACAACCTGATATCGAACGCGGTGAAATTCTCGAATGTGGGGGACACGGTGGAGGGCACGCTGACCACCAACAACGGGCGCGTGCGGGTCTCGATCCGCGATCATGGGCGCGGCATTCCCGAGGGGATGGAGGAAAAGGTCTTTGGCCGTTTCGGGCAGCTTGACGACGACGGGCAGAAATCAACCCAAGGCTCCGGCCTCGGCCTGCATATCTCCCGCCAACTGGCACGGCAGATGGCGGGGGATCTGTTTTACGAAAGCGAAGTCGGCGTCGGATCGACCTTCCATGTCGAATTCGGCATCGGGGCCGGGGCAGAGGCCACCCCGCAAGCCGCCCCAAGCGCGCTGCAAAGCACCGACTGAGCGCCGCGCCCGCGCTTAAAGTTCGATACGGATATCGTGAATCCAAAGCTTCGGCGGGCGGGACAGGACAAAGACCACCACATCGGCCAGATCATCCGGCTCGGTGAAAATATGGTTCGGCACGTCCTCTCCGGCCTTGGCGAACATGCCGGTGTTGGTGCCAGACTGATACAGCCCGCCCACCCGTACGCCGGTGTTTTCCTCATCCGCCTTCAGCACCTCCGTAAAGCCGCGCACGCCGTATTTCGTGGCCGTATAGACTGACTGCCCCGCCTGCGCCACGACACCGGATTTGGAGACGACATTGAGGATGATCGCCTCGTCATTGTCGCGCAGCGCGGGCAGCGTGGCCTGTGTCATCTGCATGAGGCCCGTCAAATTGGTCTGCACCGTCGCTTGCAGCATTTCGGGCGCGATCGTGTCGAGCGGGCCTGCCTTGTGCCAAATCCCTGCGTTGTTGATCAGAATGTCCAAGCCGCCAAGACGGTCCACCACCTGTGCGGCGGCCCGATCGATCGCCGAAGGGTCTTGCAGATCGCAGGTCAGCCCCACCGCCTCTGCCGCGCCGGCGGCTTCGCAGGCTTCTGCCACGGCCTGAAGACGTGTCTCATCCCGGCCCAGAATGGCCAGCCGCGCGCCAGCCTCTGCCAGTTTGAGACAGATGTGACGCCCGATCCCGTCGCTGCCGCCGGTGACCAAAATACGTTTGTCGCGCAGTTCCATATCGCTCTCCTATGTTGCAGGCGGCTTACCGCGCGGCGAAGCCGCCGCCAAACCCTGCCCCGCCCGGTCAGATCGTGATGATCTGCGCCCGGATCGCCTTGGCCACCGCATGGGTCTTGTTGGTCACGTCCAGCTTGGCACAGGCGTTATACAGATGATGGTTCACCGTGCTGGCCGCCACCGTCATGATCTGCGCCGTCTCCCATGCCGTTTTGCCCACCGCGGCCCATTTCAGCACTTCCTTTTCACGGTTGCTCAGCCGTGGCCCCGGCGCGGCGGGGGCGATATCCGCCACCATATCACTTTGGATCAGACAGCCCAGATAGATCGCATCGGCGATGATCCCGCGCTTGTACTTGCGCCATTCGTGAATGCGCAGGTCAGAGTTCAGCGTCAGCACCGCCTTGCCATGCGCGTGGTCCCGAATGGGGATCGACACACCGTTCTGGCGCACGCCGAACTCCATCGCCTCGCCAAAGAAATTGCGCGTGGTCCGGTCGACCTTGGGCAGCTCGCTCCAGTCCACCGGCAGGGTACCTTCGAGGGATTTGTCGACCACCGGGTCGATCAAATGGTAGTTTTCCTCTTGGTAGCGTGTCAGCCAAGCGGGATCATAGGTCGAGTGAATGACCGGATCGCTGCCGCTGGCGCCGATCTTGTGAAACCCCAGATAGGACAGGTTGTTCAGCCCCATATCCTGCGCCAAGACCTGCAACATCTCGGCGGGTTTGATGTCGGGGCGTTGTTCTTTCAATAGGAGGTAGCGGTCGGAAAGCGGTGTCACCATAGGGCGGCGTTCAAAAGCTCATGTGATTAAAAACTGAGCATTCAGTTAGGACACCTCAACCAGTGAGGGAACATGCCCGCCGTCGAATGATTTCTCGGAATAGGGGAAACGGGCCAAAACGTTGCAATTTTGTCTCAATGACCAAGGGTCAAGCGAAAGGGCCGCCCGACGAAAGGTCGGCACGTCCGCCTGCCCGCGAAGCGGTGCAGAGCATAAAGCGGCCCCCGCCCGAAAACCAATGCGCCCCTTACAAAAACACGATCGTCCAACACAGCGGACAGGGGCGCGGCTTCCGAAAGCGGGGACCGAAACAGAGCCAAATGGCAGGCCCTGTCAAAAGGTCGCGTCAGCCTGAGCGCGCATCTTATGTCTGACGGCCATTCAGCACAGCCGCAAACTCGGATAGCAAGATTCGCGCCGGCGATCTTCAAGCATTTGTTATAGTTTGATTAAATTTCCGGCGCATCTTGACTGCGCGCGCCCGGGCGCGTCTGTAAAGCTGGTAATATTTATAGGTTTCGATGAATCGCCGCGGATAGGGGCGATACGGGCGCAGCCGATTTGGCGCTGTTACAAAAACTTCACTGGCGCAAAGCTGATTAATTCTGTAATTCATGAATTATGGAACAAGTGATCCCCAACCGCCTTGCCACCCTCGGCCATCCGCAGCGCCTCGCGCTGTTTCGGCTGCTCATGCGCCGCTATCCTGACAGGGTGCCCGCGACCGAACTGGCGCAGGCGCTCGGCCTCAAGCCCAACACCCTGTCGACCTATATCGGCGCGCTGATGCAAGCGGGGCTGGTGAGCCAAGAACGGCAGGGCACATCCCTGCGCTATGCGATCGATATCGAGGCCGCGCGGGACACCATCGGCTACCTGCTGAACGACTGCTGCCGTGGCCGGCCCGAAATTTGCCTCCCCCTCACCTCTTCAGATGGAAACGCGCCCATGACCGACGACAAGTTCAACGTCCTATTCATCTGCACCGGCAACTCCGCCCGGTCGATCTTTGCCGAAAGCATCCTACGCGACCTCGCAGGGGACCGGTTCAACGTCTATTCCGCAGGCACCCGCCCGCAGTCTGAGCTGAACCCTTTCGCCGTCGAAGTGCTTGAACAAAAGGGCCATGACGTGACCCACCTCAGATCAAAACATATCTCTGAGTTTCAGGCCGCGGATGCGCCTGCCTTCGACTTCGTCTTTACCGTCTGCAATCAGGCCGCCAATGAGGAATGCCCCACATGGCCGGGCCAGCCGATCACCGCCCATTGGGGGCTGCCCGACCCGGTCAAGGTGGAAGGCTCCGACGCGGAAAAGAGCCTCGCTTTCCAGCAGGCCTATGGCACCCTGCGCAACCGGATGCTGGGCTTTACCAGCCTGCCGCTTACCTCGCTCGACCGTATCTCGCTGCAAAAGGCGCTGGATGACGCTGGCCAAACCGACAAAGAAGGAACTTCCGCATGACCACCTACGCGATCAACGGCCTTGGCCGTATTGGCAAGCTCGCCCTGAAACCCCTGCTGGACCAAGGGGCCGAAATTGCATGGATCAACGATGCGGTGGGCGACCCAGAAATGCACGCGCATCTGCTGGAATTCGACACGGTGCACGGGCGCTGGCAGGCCGATTTCGCCCATGACGCCGACAGCGTGACGATCAACGGCACCCGCCTGCCCTTCATCGGGACGCGCGACCTTGGCGCGCTGCCGCTTGACGGGGTGGATGTGGTGATCGATTGCACCGGCGCCTTCAAGACCGAGGCGAAACTCGCCCCCTATTTCGAAGCCGGGGTGAAGAAAGTGGTGATCTCGGCCCCGGTAAAAGACGGGGATGCGGCCAATATCGTTTATGGCGTCAATGATGATGTCTATGATCCCGCACGGCACCGGATCGTCACGGCGGCAAGCTGCACGACCAACTGCCTCGCCCCGGTGGTGAAGGTCATCCATGAGGCGCTGCGGATCAAACACGGCTCCATCACCACGATCCACGATGTGACCAACACACAAACCATCGTCGACCGCCCCGCCAAAGACCTGCGCCGCGCCCGTTCGGCCCTGAACTCCCTGATCCCGACGACCACGGGCAGCGCTACGGCGATCACCCTGATCTACCCCGAGCTTAAAGGCCGGTTGAACGGCCATGCGGTGCGGGTGCCGCTGCTGAACGCTTCGCTGACTGACTGTGTCTTTGAGGTGGAGCGGGAGACGACCGTGGAAGAGGTGAACGCCCTGTTCAAAGCTGCCGCCGAAGGAGGGTTGAAAGACATCCTTGGCTATGAGGAGCGCCCGCTGGTCTCGACCGATTACACCAATGACACGCGGTCCAGCATCGTCGATGCGCCCTCCACCATGGTGGTGAACGGGACGCAGGTAAAAATCTATGCGTGGTACGACAATGAGATGGGCTATGCCCACCGTCTGGTCGATGTGGCGCTGATGGTCGGGGCAAGCCTGTGAGCCAGAGCGCGACCCGCCCTGAGGGGCTTTCGGCCTATATCGCGGTCACGGCGGCCTATTGGGCCTTCATGCTGACCGATGGCGCGTTGCGCATGTTGGTGTTGCTGCATTTCCACCGGCTTGGCTTTTCGCCGGTGCAACTGGCCTATCTCTTTGTGCTGTATGAGATCGCGGGCGTCATTACCAACCTCTGCGCGGGCTGGATCGCGGCGCGCTTCGGGCTCGCCTCGACGCTCTATGCCGGGCTGGGGTTGCAGATCGTAGCACTGCTGGCGCTGGCGCAGCTTGACCCCACATGGGCGGTTGGGGCCTCGGTCGTCTTCGTCATGCTGGTGCAGGGGGCCAGCGGCGTGGCCAAGGATTTAGCCAAGATGTCGTCGAAATCCGCCGTCAAACTGCTCGCCCCGGCTGAGGATGGCGGGCTGTTTCGCTGGGTGGCGCTGCTGACCGGTTCCAAGAACATGGTCAAAGGCTTGGGCTTTCTGCTCGGCGCAGCCCTGCTGGCGACGCTTGGCTTTGTCTGGGCGGTGCTCGGGATGGCGGCGATCCTTGCGCTGATCCTGCTCGCCGTGCTGACCGCCATGCCGCCCGGCCTGCCCAAGGGCCGCAAGGGAGCGAAGTTCTCGGAAGTCTTCTCAAAATCCGCCAATGTGAACTGGCTCAGCGCGGCGCGGGTGTTTCTCTTCGGCGCGCGGGACGTGTGGTTCGTGGTGGGCATCCCGATCTATTTTTACGCGGTCCTCTCGGATGGCACGGAGGAAAGCAACCGCGCGGCCTTTTTCATGATCGGCACCTTTATGGCGGTCTGGGTGATCCTCTACGGGTTGGTGCAGATCTACGCCCCACGCCTGCTCCGCGCGAAATCCCGCCCGGCAGGCGACCTGATCTCAGCCGCGAAGGGCTGGGCGTGGTCGCTTGCCGCCGTGCCCACGGCGCTGACGCTGGCGGCGCTGTTCAGCGACGGGCCGCAGGGCTGGCTTACCGTGACGCTTGTGATCGGCCTCTTGGCCTTTGGCGCGGTCTTTGCGGTGAACTCATCGCTGCATTCCTACCTCATCCTCTCTTTCACCAAGGCTGAGCGGGTGACGATGGATGTGGGGTTTTACTACATGGCCAATGCCGCCGGGCGGCTCTTGGGAACACTGATGTCGGGTCTAAGCTATCAGATTGGCGGCCTGCCCCTGATGCTGGGCGCGGCGGCGATCATGGTGGCCCTGTCGGCGCTGCTGGTCGGGTTCTTGAAACCCGACCAGAGCTAACCCTTAGCCCGCCTTGCTGGCGCGATCGTTGCTCTCATCAACTTGCGTATAGGCGTTCATCGCCGCGACTGCGCCTGCGTCCCAGATGAGCGAGAGCCAAGCGACAAAGGCATCGCGGAACGCCTCGGCCTGCGCCAGATCACCGTAAAGGCGCTCTTGCTCAAGCCAGGCTTCGGGCCGTTCCCGCGCGGCCTGCGCCACGGCTTTCAGCGCGTCCCAGATCGGATCGTTGGCCACGATTTCGCTGCCATCTTCGCGCGTGCCCGCACACATCCGGGCCCAGAGCGCTTCGACCAAGGCCAAACCAGTAACCGAGCGCCCCGCCGCCAGTTGATCCCGCAGGATCGGCAGCACGAAGCCGGTGTGCCGGGCCGAACCGTCAAAGGCGACGCGGCGGGTGGTATCGACGATGCGCGGGTTCGAGAAGCGCTGTTCGATCAGATCGAGATAGGCCAGCGGCGTCATGCCCGGCACCGGGGCGACCGTCTGGGTGATCTCTTCAGCCTGCACGCGGTGGAACATCGCGCGGATCGGCGGATGCGCCATGGTGGCGGAAATCGTCTCGATCCCCAGCACCTCACCGACATTGGCCAAGACCTGATGGCCCGCGTTGAGGATGCGGATCTTCATTTTCTCATAGGCGTGCACCTCGTCCGAGAAGGTCGCCCCTACCTCGTCCCAATCCGGGCGGCCCGCGCAGAAATCGTCTTCGATCACCCATTGGCGGAAGGCTTCATGGGTGACGGGGGCGGCGTCGTTCACGCCGAACTCCCGCGCCTGCCCGATCTCGGCGGGGCCGGTGGCCGGGGCGATGCAATCGACCATGGAGTTGGGGAAACTGGCGTTTGCCTCGATCCAATCGGCCAGCGCCGGGTCGGACATGCGCGCCAGCGACACGACCGCTTGGCGCAGGATATCGCCATTGCCCTGCAGATTGTCACAGCTCAACCCGGTGAAAGGCCCCTGCCCCGCATCGCGGCGCAGCCGCAGGGCCGCGACGATGGCCCCAAAGGCGGTGCGTGGGGTTTCGGGATGGGCCGCGTCATGGATGATATCCGCGTGGGCCGCGTCGAACCCCTTGCTGACTGGGTCAATGTAATAGCCGCTTTCGGTGACGGTCAGCCCGACAATACGAATGGCCGGATCGGCCATGGCGCGGATCAGGGCGCCGTTGCCCTCTTCGATCGGCAAGTAGTCGATCATCGACCCCACAACCTCGGCCGAGGTCTGCGCGGGGTCGAGTTCGATCAGCGTCGTCAAACAATCCTGCGCCAAGAGCTTCTGGCGCATGGCCGCATCATAGGGGCGCACGCCCGCGCCGAGGATCGCCCAGTCATGCGCTTGGCCGTTCTGCATCAAGCGGTGCAGATACCACGCCTGATGCGCGCGGTGGAAATTGCCGACGCCGATATGCACGATACCGGGGGTCAGGGCGCTGCGGTCATAGCTGGGGTGGGCGATGTCGAGATCACCCAGCGTCGCGTTCGAAAGATCTACCAGTTTATCCATGATCCACATCCTTAAAGGGCCGCGCACCGGGGAAAGGGTGCGGGGGTCGGCCTGTCATTTCTGCCGCTTGCATTACTCGACCCGAAGGCCCTGCGCGTCGAACCGGTGCAGCTTGTCCGCCTGTGGGGTCAGGAAAATCCGATCCCCATGTCGGACCGACAACTCGCCATCCACGCGCACGGTCATCGGGTCGCAGCCCGCTACGCCATGGACGTGCAAGAAGGTGTCGGAGCCCAGATGCTCGGCCACGCCGATGGTGCCCTCCCATGCGCCTTCGGTGGTGGAGACGTCGAAATGCTCGGGCCGGATGCCGATGGTCGGCGCGCCGCGCGCTTCGGCTTCGGCACCCTTGATCAGGTTCATCTTGGGCGAGCCGATGAAGCCCGCGACGAATTCGTTGCGCGGCTTGTAGTAAAGCTCAAGCGGGGAGCCGACCTGTTCGATATGGCCCGCCCGCAGCACGACGATCTTGTCGGCCATGGTCATCGCTTCGACCTGATCGTGGGTGACGTAGATCATCGTCGTGGCCAGCCGCTTGTGCAGCTCGCTGATCTCAAGACGCATGCCCACCCGCAGCGCGGCGTCGAGGTTCGACAGCGGCTCGTCGAAAAGGAAAGCCGAAGGTTCGCGCACGATGGCACGGCCAATGGCGACCCTCTGGCGCTGACCGCCAGACAGTTGGCCCGGACGGCGGTCAAGGTAGTCGGTGAGGTTCAGCGCCTTGGCGGCGGCTTCGATCCGGCGCTGCTGTTCATCCGCCGGAACGCCCGCCATCTTCATCGGAAAGGCGATGTTCTTGCGCACCGACATATGCGGATAAAGCGCGTAGGATTGGAACACCATCGCCAAGCCCCGTTTCGCGGGCGGCACGTTAGTCGCATCGGTGCCGTCGATCTCGATATGGCCCGAGGTGATGTCTTCCAGCCCGGCGATCAGCCGCAGCAGGGTCGATTTACCGCAGCCCGAGGGGCCGACGAAGACCGTGAACTCGCCATCTTCGATGGTCAGATCAAGGGGCGGAATGACTTCCACATCGCCGAAGCTTTTGGAAACCTGATTGAGTTTGATTTGTCCCATGTGACTGTCCCTTGCTTACTTGACCGCGCCGAAAGTCAGGCCGCTGACGAGTTGTTTCTGGCTGAACCAGCCGAGGATGAGGATTGGCGCGATGGCCATGGTGGAAGCCGCGCTGAGCTTGGCGTAGAAGAGGCCCTCGGGGCTGGAATAGCTCGCGATGAAGGCGGTGAGCGGTGCGGCCTTGGCCGCAGTGAGGTTGAGCGTCCAGAAGGCTTCGTTCCATGCGAGGATGAAGTTCAACAGCAGGGTGGAGGCAATGCCCGGCACCGCCATAGGCGTGAGGACGTAAAGCACCTCTTCGCGCAGGCTTGCCCCATCCATCCGTGCCGCTTCCAAGATCTCACCGGGGATTTCGCGGAAGTAGGTGTAGAGCATCCAGACGATGATCGGCAGGTTGATGAGCATCAGGATGATGACCAGTGCGATCTTGCTGTCGAGCACGCCGAACTGGATGCAGAGCAGATAGATCGGGTAGAGCACGCCCACCGCGGGCAGCATCTTGGTTGAGAGCATCCAGAGCAGGATATCCTTGGTCCGCTTGCCGGGAACGAAGGCCATCGACCATGCGGCAGGCACCGCGATCATGATGCCAAGGATGGTCGAGCCGCCCGCGATGACGATGGAGTTCCACAGGAAGCGCCCGTAGTTCGACCGCTCAAGAACCGCCTCGTAATTCGCCAGCGTCCAGTCGAAGCCGAGGAAGATTGGCGGGTCGGCGATGGCCTGTGCTTCGGTCTTGAAGCTGGTAAGGATGGTCCAAAGGATGGGGAAGAAGATCAGGAAACCGATGCCCCAAGCGAGGGCCGTGTTGACGATCTTGCGTTGCCTTGTGACTGCGCGTGCCATGATGTCTCCTCCTCAGGCGTCCAGGTTCTTGCCGACGATGCGCATCAGGAAGATGGCGACGATATTGGCGAGAATGATTGCATAGACACCGCCCGCCGATCCGAGGCCGATGTTCTGGCTTTCCAGCACGCGCTGGAAGATGAGATAGGTCAGTGTTTTGGTGCCAAAGGCCCCGCCCGTGGTCACGAAAATCTCCGCGAAGATCGACAAGAGAAAGATCGTCTGGATCAGGATCACCACGGTGATCGCGCGGCCCAGATGCGGCAGGGTGATATAGGCGAAACGTTTGGTCACCGGCGCGCCGTCCATCTCGGCGGCGTCCAGCTGCTCGCGGTCGAGCGACTGGATCGCGGTAAGCAGGATCAGCGTCGCGAAGGGCAGCCATTGCCAGGATACGATGATGATGATCGACGACAGCGAAGCTTGGCTCATCCATTGCACTGGGGTGGCGCCAAAGAACTCCCACAGATGCGCGAAGAGACCATAGTTCGGGTCCATGAACATGTTCTTCCATACCAAAGCCGACACGGTGGGCATGACGAAGAAGGGCGCGATGACGAGGATGCGGACAAAGCCCTGCCCCCACATCGGCTGGTTCAACAGAAGGGCAAGCAGGATGCCGAGGCAGACCGTGATCGCCAGCACACCACCGACGATGATCAGCGTGGTCATCACCGAGGGCCAGAAGGAACTGGAGGTGACGAAGCGCACATAGTTGTCGAAGCCGACCCAACCCAGATCACCGCCGCGCATCGGCAGGTATTTCTTGAAAGAGAAGTAGAGCGTCATGGTCAGCGGGATGAGCATCCATCCAAGCAGCAAGACCACCGCCGGGGCCATCATCAGGCGTGCCGCTGATCGGGAATGTTGGGTAGCCATCGGGCACATCTCCTCTGCCGGCGGCGAATGCCGCGTTTAGGTGAAGGGTATCATATCGGGTGGTGGGGCGGAAAAGGGCGGCGCAGGCCGCCGCCCTTTAGACTGTGAAGCGGCGGCTTAACGGTAGCCTGCGGCTTCCATTGCGTCGTTGGTCAGGTCTTGAGCCTTCTCAAGCGCCTCTTCGACGGTCTGCTGACCGGCATAGGCGGCAGAGAACTCTTGGCTCACATCGGTCGCGATGCCTGCAAACTCGGGGATCGCGGCGAATTGCACACCAACGTAAGGCGTCGGATCGACGGTGGAGTTCTCAGGATCAGCCGAGAGGATCGAGTCGAGCGTCATCTGCGCAAAGGGCACTTTCTGGTACTCGGGGTTCTCGTAAAGCGACTTGCGCGCACCGGGAGGGACGTTCGCCCAGCCTTCGTTCTCGGCGACCATTTCGATATAGTCTTTCGAAGTGGCCCATTCGATGAACTCTTTCGCGGCGTCTTCTTTCTGGGTGCCCGCCGGGATTGCCAGCGCCCATGCCCAGAGCCAGTTGGAGCGTTTGCCAAGGCCCGTGTCCGGTGCCAGCGCAAAGCCAACCTTGTCGGCCACGGTGGAATCCTCGGGGTTGGTCACGAAGGAGGCCGCCACGGTGGCGTCGATCCACATGCCGCATTTGCCCTGTTGGAACAGCGAGAGGTTCTCGTTGAAGCCGTTGGAGGCATAGCCCGCCGGGCCGCTTTCATCCATCAGGTCTTTGTAGAAGTTGATCGTATTGGCCCATGCCTCGGTGTCGAACTGGGCATTCCAGTCTTCATCGAACCAGCGCGCGCCAAAGGAGTTGGACATCGCGGTGATCAGCGCACCGCCCTCGCCCCAACCGGCCTTGCCGCGCAGGCAGATGCCGTTGATGTCGTTCTCACGATCGGTCATGGCGGCGGCGGCTTCGCGGATGAATTCCCATGTCGGGTCTTTCGGCATTTCCATGCCGGCTTTCTCCATCAGATCCGTGCGGTACATGATCATGGAGCTTTCGCCATAGAACGGTGCCGCGTAAAGCGTGCCGTCGTGGCTCAGACCACCGGCCATGGCGGGCAGGATATCGTCTGCGTCGTATTCTTCGCTGAGGTCGTCCAGCGGCACCAGCCAGCCGTTCGCGCCCCAGATCGGCGTCTCATACATGCCGATGGTCATGATGTCGAAAGAGCCACCCTTGGTCGAGATGTCGGTGGTGACGCGCTGGCGCAGCACGTTCTCTTCCAAGGTGACCCACTCCACTTCGTGGCCGGTCTCTTCGGTGAATTTGTCGGTATAGCCTTGCATGCGGATCATGTCGCCGTTGTTCACGGTGGCGATGGTGATCGTCTCGGCAACCGCGCCGCCCGCCATGATCAGGCCCAAGGCCGTCGCGGCGTAAAGTGATTTATCGCAGAACATCGATAGTTCCTCCCTCTATAGATGATGAACCGAGACTAACGACCTACGCAACGCGCAGTCAAATTAAATTTTACGCGCGATAACTATTTTCTGAGCAACTTGCGAACTCAATGACTTAGGCAGAGGCGCGCATCACCAGCTTGCCGTCAAATAGCGTTTCCTCGCGCTCGGTCAGCCGGGTTTCGCTTTCGATGATGCGAAACAGGGTACTGGCGGCACGATTCGCGATGGCCCCGTAATCCTGCGCGATGGTGGTCAGCGGCGGGCAAGTATAGCGCGAAAACGGGTGGTCGTCCTGCCCCGCGATCCGCATGGCGCAATCCTTGCCATGCCCCACGCGCAGCCCCATCCCATAGGCCGCCGAGAGCATCCCGATGGCCAGTCGGTCGTTCGAGCAAAGCACCGTATCCGTCTCGAACGCCCCCGCCGAGATCAGCTTGCCGCCCTCGGTCGCGCCGATCTCTTCAAAGTTCCAGCCCTCTCCCGGCACCTGATGGATATGCGGCGCAAAACCGTGCCGCTCCATCGCTTCCAGATAGGCTTGGCGGCGCTTGTTGGCGTTGGGGTTGCTGGGGGTCTTCATCTCGAAAAAACAGGGCGGCTCACCGCTGCGGCAGAGGTATTCGACGATCAAATCAACGCTTTGGAAGTTGTCGGTGCCGACGAAAGCCTCGCAAACCCCTTCGACATTGGCGTCAAAGGTCACCACCGGCACATCCTTGCAAAAGCGCGCGATCTCGTCACGGTCCGAGGCTTTGCCGAAGGGCGCCAGCAGCACGCCTGCCGGTTTCAGCGCCCGAAGCGAGTCGAGATTGGCGCGCTCCTGCGCCGGGTTGCCGTGCGAGCTGAGCAAAATCGGGCTATAGCCCTCGGCCAGACAGGCCAGTTCCACCTCGCGGCCAATCTCGGAAAAGAACGGGTCGGCGAGGTTGGGCACGACCACGCCGATGTTGCGGGTTTTGCGGCGGTTCTGGTTCACCGCATAGACGTTCGGGCGATAGTCATACTGGCTGAGCGCCGCTTCGATCCGCTCCCGGGTCGAGCGCCGCACGCTGTCGGCATCGTTAAAGTATTTCGACAGGGTGGGCCGCGAAATGCCGCTCACGGCGGCAAACTCCTCCATATTGCGGATCTTCTGCTGGCCCATCTTAACCCACCCTTGACAAAACGCTGCGCGCGTAAACTAAAGTCAATATAGAGATAAGTTCGTCCAGCCAGCAAGGGTTTGGTGGCGTCAGGCTTTCCGAGACCCTCTGGGGGGCAACGGAAAGCCCGCGCTCGGCCCCCTTCTCCGGGTTAACCGGCCTTGCCCAGTTGCGCCGCGGCGCGGGCCAGCGCTTCGATCCCCGCCCAGTCCCCGGCATCGATCAGCTTCTTCGGGGCGACCCAACTGCCGCCCGCGCAAAGCACATTTGGCAGGCTCAGATAGCTTTCCGCATTGTCGGGGCTGACCCCGCCCGTCGGGCAGAAGGTGATCTGCGGCAGGGGCGCGCCAATGGCCTTGAGCGCAGGCGCACCGCCCGAGGCTTCGGCGGGAAAGAACTTCAGCATGTCATAGCCGCGCTCCAACAGCCGCATCGCCTCGCTCGCCGTGGCGGCACCGGCCAGCAGGGGAAGTTCTTCCTCCTCGCAGGCCGCGATCAACGCGTCGGTGGCACCGGGCGAGACGCCAAAGGTCGCCCCTGCCCGTTTCGCCGCGCGCACGTCTTCGGGGGTGACCAGCGTCCCCGCCCCCACATGACCCCCGCGACTTCGGCCATGGCGGCAACCGCGTCGAGGGCGGCAGGGGTGCGCAGAGTCACTTCCAAAGCGGGCAGCCCGCCCGCGACCAGCGCCTCGGCCAAGGGGCGGGCGTCGGCGACATCTTCGATCACCAACACGGGCACGATCGGGGCAAGCGCACAGATTTCACGGGTGCGACGGCTGGCGTCTTTTGCAGTAAGGGTCATGGATCAACCTCCAAAAATGGTTGCGCCGGTGGTAGCAGAACCGACTGTGTCGCGGAACATAGCGAACAACTCGCGCCCCGTCCCGGCATGATAAGCAGAAAGATCAGCGGTGACGTTGGAACGGTCGTCGAATCCTTCGGCCAGCACGTCGAGCGTCCCCGCCACCGCATCGACGCGCAGCAGATCACCGTCCTGCACCCGCGCGATGGGGCCACCGTCGACCGCCTCGGGGCTGACGTGGATCGCCGCAGGCACCTTGCCCGACGCGCCCGACATGCGCCCATCGGTGACCAGCGCCACCTTCTGCCCGCGCCCCTGAAGGATCGACAGAAGCGGCGTCAGGCTGTGCAATTCGGGCATGCCGTTGGCTTTAGGGCCTTGGAAACGGACGACGACGACCAGATCGCCGGTCAGCTCTCCGGCCTTGAAAGCCGCCTTCACCTCGTTCTGGTCTGCAAAGACTCGCGCCGGGGCTTCGATAACGTGATGTTCGGGCGCCACGGCAGAGACCTTCATACAGGCGGTGCCGAGCGACCCGGCCATGCGGCGCAGCCCGCCGGTGGGCTGGAAAGGATCGCTGGCGGGGCGGAGGATTTTCTCGTTCAGGCTCTCGCCTGCGCCCTTTTCCCAAACCAGCCCATCGGCCTTCAGCTTCGGCTCGGCGGTGTAATGCTCCAACCCCTGCCCGGCGACGGTCTGGGTGTCGGGATGCAGATGGCCGGAGTTGAGCAATTCGCCGATCATATAGCCCAAGCCCCCGGCGGCGTGGAAATGGTTCACATCCGCCAGACCGTTGGGATAGACCCGCGCCAACAGCGGCGTGACGTCAGAGATGTCCGAGAAATCCTCCCAATCCAGA
The DNA here is from genome assembly GCF_029870955.1 of Sulfitobacter faviae. Classification (NCBI taxonomy): domain Bacteria; kingdom Pseudomonadati; phylum Pseudomonadota; class Alphaproteobacteria; order Rhodobacterales; family Roseobacteraceae; genus Sulfitobacter; species Sulfitobacter faviae. The sequence continues at coordinate 936,228 of NZ_PGFQ01000001.1, forward strand.
ATGATCCCCCCAGCCCGCGCCATGGCGATGAGGTGGATCAGCAGGTTGGTCGACCCGCCCGTGGCGTTGAGGCCGACGATCCCGTTCACGAAGGCCTTTTCGTCCAGAACCGAGGCGACGGGCGTGTAATCATTGCCCAAAGCGCTCAGCGCCAGCGCGCGTTTCGCGCCTTCTTGGGTCAGCGCATCGCGCAGCAGCCCGTTCGGCGGCACAAAGCTCGCCCCCGGCAGGTGCAGCCCCATGAACTCCATCAACATCTGGTTGGTGTTGGCAGTGCCGTAGAAAGTGCAGGTGCCCGGCCCGTGATAGGCGGCCATCTCGGCGGCCATCAGCGCGTCGCGCCCGACTTCGCCCGCGGCGAACTGCTGGCGCACCTTGGCTTTCTCATCATTCGACAGCCCGCTTTCCATCGGCCCGGCAGGCAGGAAGACGGCCGGCAAATGGCCGAAAGCCTGCGCCGCAATCACCAGCCCCGGCACGATCTTGTCGCAAACACCAAGGAAAACCGCGGCGTCAAATGTGTTGTGGCTGAGCGCCACCGAGGCCGCCAAGGCGATCACATCGCGCGAGAAAAGCGACAGTTCCATCCCCGCTTCGCCTTGGGTCACCCCGTCGCACATGGCGGGCACCCCGCCCGCGACCTGCGCGGTGCCGCCCGCCGCCCGCACGGCCTCGCGGATCAGATCGGGGTAGCGCTCAAACGGCTGATGCGCCGAGAGCATGTCGTTATAGGTCGTCACGATCCCGAGGTTGCCCGCGCTGGTGGTTGCCAGCCGGTCCTTATCCGCGCCAGAGGCGGCATAGGCATGGGCCTGCCCGCTACAGGACAGATGCGCGCGGGCCGGACCCTTGGCGCGGGCGGCTTCCATCCGGTCGAGGTAAGGCCGCCGGGTCGCCTCGCTGCGGGCGATGATACGGTCGGTGACGCGGTCAATCGTGGAATGCAGGGTCATGTCTCGTCCTTTCGTGTGATCTCGCGCCAGCGGCGGCCGTCGCGGTGCATCAGCATCAGCGCCTCTTCGGGGCCGGAGCTGCCGGGGTCATAGGGGTACGGGGGTTGCCGGGTCTCTTCCCAGCCGTGAATGATCGGATCGGCCCAAGCCCAAGCGGCTTCGACCTCGTCCCCGCGCATGAAGAGCGTTTGATCGCCGCGGATCACATCCATGATCAGCCGCTCATAGGCGTCCTGCGGGGTGCCCTGTTCGCCCAAGGCATCGGCAAAGGTCATATCCAGCGCCACTTCGGCCAGACGCATCCCGCCGGGGCCGGGGTCTTTGATGGTGTTGCGCAGGGTGATGCCCTCATCCGGTTGCAACCGGATGATCAGCGCGTTGCCCTTGTGGCCCTCCGTCGCGGGGAAGATCATATGCGGCGGGTCGCGGAAGATCACCGCGATCTCGGAACTGCGCCCGCGCAGCTTCTTGCCCGTGCGCAGGTAGAACGGTGTGCCCGCCCACCGCCAGTTGGCGATCTTCACCTTCATCGCGACGAAGCTTTCGGTGCGGCTGTCGGGGTCGCCCGCATGGTCGCGGTAGCTGCCCGCGCCATTGGCGGCGCGGTACTGGCCGCGAGCAATGTCCTTCTGCGCCACCGGCTCCAGCGCCTCGATCACCTTCACCTTTTCGTCGCGCACCGCGTTGGGGTCAAAGCGCGAGGCGGCTCCATCGCCGTCAGACACAGCAGTTGCATCAGGTGGTTCTGCACCATGTCGCGCATGGCGCCGGATTTGTCGTAATATTCGCCCCGCCCTTCGACACCGAGGCTCTCGGACACGGTGATCTGCACATGGTCGATATGGGTGGAATTCCACAAGGGCTCCCACAGCGCATTGGCGAAACGCAGCGCCATGAGGTTCTGCACCGTCTCTTTGCCAAGGTAATGGTCGATCCGGTAAATCTGGCTTTCGTCGAAATTGGCACGCAAGTCGGCGTTCAGCGCCTGCGCGGTTTCCAAATCATGGCCAAAGGGCTTTTCGACGACGATGCGGCTCTCGGCTGTGGCGATGCCGTGATCATGCAGCTTGCCACCAATCGTGCCGAAGAGCGACGGCGAGACCGAGAGGTAGAAGGCCCGCACGACATCATCGCGCAACACGTCTTTAAGGTCCGCCCAGCCTGCATCACCCGATGCATCCACGCGAACGTAATGCACCATGCCAAGGAATTGCTCCAAGGCGGCACTCTCTTGGGCGAGCTTGGGGGCGAACTCCAGCAGGCTGTCGCGGATCATCTTGCGAAAGGCCTCGGCGTGAAGCTCGGAACGGGCCGCGCCGACAATCCGCGCAGCCTCTGGCATCTGGCCGACGATAAAGCGGTGGAACAGACCGGGCAGGATCTTGCGCCGGGCGAGATCGCCGGTCGCGCCGAAAATGACGAGGTCGAAAGGATCAACGGGGATTACGCGCGATACCATGGGGTCAGCCCTCCTGCCTGCGCAGGCGCGCTACGGCACCCTGTTTTCGATTGCCCAAAGCCATCACCACCCCTTCGCGCCCTCCTCCGGGCGGCCACTGGTAGCGCTAACATATCTGAGCGAAAAAGATAGGCGGTTCTTCAACATTTCATATTTCCTCTACCCAAGGCGGGTTCGCCCCGGCCCGCGAAACGGTCACGGCGGCAACCCGCGCGCCATAGGCCAGCGCTTCGGAAAGCACCTCTGGCGCAAGGGTGCCGAGAGCGGATTTATGCAACTGCCGAAGCTCCGACATCTTGGCCAGAACGCCTGCATTGAACGTGTCGCCCGCGCCGACCGTATCAACGATTTCGGCTTTCACGGCGGGCACTTGCACCTCTTCGCCATTCGCCAGATAGCCCGTCGCCCCCTCGCCCCCGCGGGTCAGGATGACAACCGATGGCCCCTTCTCTAACAACTCGGCCACCTTGTCGCGCAGCGACAGCGGCGCGGGGTTGATCCAGTTCAGATCCTCATCCGACACTTTCACGATATCCGACAGCGCCAGCATCCGGTCGAGCCTTTGGCGATAGCGTTCGATATCCTTGATGAAACCGGGGCGGATGTTGGGGTCGATCATCACCGCGCGGCCCTCGGCGTTGCGCGCCAACAGCTCGGCATAGGCATCCGCCCCCGGCTCGCAGGCCAGACTGATCCCGCCAAAATAAAGCGCCGAAACCTCGCCGGACAAGGCGGGCATATCCTCGGGCGTGATCATCCGCCCGGCGGAGTTTTCGTCATAGAAATCATAGGTCGCATGGCCGCCCACCAGCCGCACGAAGGCCAGCGTCGTCGGACGGTCGGACAGGACAACATGCGACACATCCACATGGCTTGCCTTCAACCCGTCGACCAACAGCCGCCCGAACATATCCGACGACAGGCCCGAGAGCATACCCACCTGCGCGCCGAGCCGCCCCAATGCGATGGCCGTGTTGAACACCGCCCCGCCCGCATGGGGCACAAAGCCATCGGGGCCCGCCTTGGTTGGGGTTGGGATCATATCGATCAGGGCTTCTCCGCAGCAAAGGATCATCTGTCAGCCTTTCAAAAATGCGTCACGGTCGACGAGGAAACGGTCCGAAAGCGGCAGGCTCGCCGCACCGAGCGCGCGGGCGTCGCTGCCGACGGTGCCTTCGCGCAATTCGGGAAGGGTGACGCCCGGGAGGGGCCGGCCGGAAAGGTGGCGGCGGGTGCGGGCGACCAATTCGGCGCGAACCTCTGCGGGCACCGACCCGTCGATCATCACCGTGTCGAAATCAATCAGACATGTCGCGGCCCGGATCGCCTGCGCCAATGCCTCGGTCGTGCTGTCGAGCCATGGGTGCAAGATGTCATCGCCAAAGCCCCAAGCCGCCGGATCGCTCCACGGCGCGCGGCGGGTCTCTCCGGCCTTTTGCAAGGCGCCCTCCAAAGTCGCCAAGGAAGCCACATCGACCAATTGCCGCGCCGCATCCCCGGCCAACGGCATGGAGCCGAGCGCCCCGGCATTGCCGCTTTTGCCGGTGTAGAGCTTGCTGTCCAGCACCAGCCCGCCGCCGACGAAATAGCCGATGTAGAAATAGAGGAAATCACGCGGCTTGTCCTGCGCGCCAAAGACCAGTTCCGCCCCACAAGCGGCAGAGGTGTCATTGCAGATATAGATCGGCAGATCGACTAGTTCCGCCAAAGCCGCTTCGATATCAAAGGTCTGCCACGCGCTCAGATCGCCGCCCGCGACTTCCCATTCCCAGATGCCAAACGGCAGGGCCACGCCCATCCCGGCCACCCGCGCCTGCTGCTCGGCGGAGAGGGAGGCAAGCGCGTCCTGCAAAGCGCGCGCGGCAAAGGCCATGACCACATCGGGCGTGGGATGGGCGTAGGTCTCGCTGCTGTGGCGGGTCACCTGCCCTTCGAAATCGGTCAGGATCAATTCGACGCTGCGCCGCCCGACCTTCAGCCCCAGAAAAAACGCGCCCTCGGCGTTCAGGCTGATCGGCACCGATGGCTGCCCCACCCGGCCCCGCACCCGCGCGCCTTTCTTCAGCAGACCCTCGGCTTCGAGGGCGCGCATGATGACGGAGACGGTCTGCGCCGAGAGGCCCGTGAGCCGGGCAATCTCGGCCTTGGACGTCGGCCCGCTGCGCCGGATGAGCGACAGGACCAGCCGTTCGTTATAGGCCCGCATCCCGCTCTGGTTCGAGCCGCGTGCGGCGCGGTCGGCGACTGTCTGTAGCTGCTGCAAACTGGCCTCCCCCCCGGTTCATGCGGCGTTTCACCGGAGAAATCCCAGATGGGAGCAAGTGAGTCAACGCTTAAATCAATCTGATTGACTTATTGCGCGATGAAGGGCCGACCGCCCAGAGACGAGCGGCCCGCTTTTGCGGTTAATCCGCCACCGTGATCCCGATTTTCCCCATATGGGACTTTTCGATGAACGCCTCCTGCGCCTGTTTCAGATCGCGCAGCGCATAGCTTTCCGCCACGACAGGCCGGATTTCCCCGCGTTCGATATAGCCCACCAGATCGGCAAAAACGCTCGGCTCTTGCCGGGTGCTGCCCATCAGGGTCAGGTCCTTGAGGTAGAGCGTGCGCAGGTCCAACTCCACGATCGGCCCGGCAATCGCGCCCGAGGTCACATAGCGCCCGCGCGTCACCAGCGCGTCGAGCAGTTTGGGCCAACCCGCCCCTCCGACGAGGTCGAGCACCACGTCATAGCTGTCCTCCGGCAGGGCCGCATCCCGGTCGAACGTCTCATCCGCGCCAAGCGCCTTCAGCGCCTCCATCTTGCCGGGGCTGGTCACCGCCGTCACATGCGCGCCGCGCCGTTTCGCCAGTTGCACCGCCGCAGAGCCGACCCCGCCCGAGGCGCCGGTGATCAACACACGCTCGGCCCCCAAAGCGGCCCGCTGGATCATCCCCTCGGCAGTCGAAAAGGCGCAGGGAAAGGAGGCGAGCTCAACGTCTGTGAGGGGGCTGTCGACCCGCAGCGCGTTGCTGGCCTCGGCGGTGGCATATTCCGCAAAACCGCCGTCTCGCTCCGATCCGAAGGTAACGAGATCATCCGGCCCCGCGCCCGCAGGGCTGTACATGGGCCGGATCAGAACCCGCTCGCCGATGCGGCCTTGATCGACACCCGTGCCCACGGCCACGACCTCTCCGCAGCAATCGGCCCCTTGGATGCGCGGAAAACTCAGTGCGCCAGACCAGCCGCCATCGGCGTCCGACGCGCCGCCGTAGCCCTCGCTCGCCGCCGAGCCGGTGTCGCCGCGCACCGCTTTGGAATACCAGCCTGTGCGGGTGTTCACATCCGTGTTGTTCACCGCCGCCGCGCCGACGCGAACCAGAACCTCCCCGGCGGCGGGCTTTGGCAGCGCGACATCCTCGCGCCACTCCAGCTTGTCCAAGCCGCCATGGCCGGTCAGCAGCATCGCTTTCATGGTCTTCGGTAGGGTCATCGCTCGGGCTCCTTCAGCGGCAGAATGGTAAAGTGTAGAATGATTGCTCTACTTGCGTAGGTAGAGCGCCCCCTCTACATCGTCAAGCATGACAGATACCAAAAGCAAGATCGCCGCCGGGCTGGAACGTGCCTTTGCCACCCGCGGCTTTGCCGACCCCAGCGTCGAAGACCTGCGCGATGCGGCCGGGGTGAGCCTGCGCACGCTCTACAAATACACCCCTCTCGCGCCGAAATGGTACTGGCCGCGCTAGAGAACCGGCAACAACGCTATCTGGCGCTGGTCTTCGGCGATCTGCCCGAGACCCCGACCGAGGCGCTGGAGACAATTCTGGCCCGCGTCGGGCAGTGGATGGAGACGGAAACCTCGCACGGCTGCCTGTTCCACGCCGCCGTGGCCGCCGATCCCGGCAGCGAAAAACTGCACGCCTTGCTCTCGCGCCATAAGGCCGAGGTCGCGGCCAAAGCCGCCGCAGCCGCCAATATGCCGGGTGCGGAGACTGAGTTGCTGCTGATCCTCGAAGGGCTCACGCAGACTTGGCCGCTGCGCGGGGCGCAGGCGGTGACCGCCGCGCAGCATTTGGCCAAAACGCTGCTGCGCGATGCGCGCCAGCACCAATGACATGCTAGGGACGTTTTCATGATGCAAGGCCACCGCTGGGGCGTGATCGCCATCCTTTTCGCCGCTGTGGTCTGGGGCACGACCGGCACCGCCGCCACCTTCGCCCCCGAGGTCAGCGCCGCCGCCATCGGTGCCGCTGCCATGGGGCTGGGCGGGATCGCACAGGCCCTCTGCGCCGGGCGGGGCATCCTGAACCAACGGCGGCGGCTCTGGCAACAGCGCCGCCTTCTGGTCATCGGGGCGCTGGCCGTGGCGATCTATCCGCTGGCCTTTTACGGCGCGATGCGGCTGGCGGGGGTGACGGTGGGGACGGTCATCACCATCGGCTCTGCCCCGCTGCTCTCGGCGCTGATCGAATACCTGTTGGATGGCCGCCGCCTGACCCTGCGCTGGTCCTTCGGGGCGGCGGTCGGGCTGATCGGCATGGGGTTGATCTGCTTGGCCGAGGGCGATGCCCATGGCAGCGCGGTAAGCGCACCTTCCGTCCCTCTGGGCGTTTTGCTGGGTCTGATCGGCGGCTTCACCTACGCGCTTTATTCGTGGAGCGCGCGCCGGATGATGCTGCAAGGCACCCGCTCTGCCGTGGCCATGGGGGCGACCTTTGGGCTGGGCGGGCTCTTGCTGATGCCGGTGCTGGCGGTTTCAGGCGGGGTGTTTCTGGCCTCTTGGACCAACGCCGCGGTGGGGCTCTACATGGCCGCCGTGCCGATGTTTCTGGGCTATATCGCCTTCGGCTACGGCCTTGCCCGGGTTGAGGCGAGCACGGCCACCGTGATCACCTTGTTCGAGCCGGTCGTCGCGGCGGTGCTGGCCGTGGTCATCGTGGGCGAACGCCTGCCCCCGCTGGGCTGGGTCGGCGTGGCGCTGGTGATCGGCTGTTTGGCCATCATCACCCTGCCCGCCCCGCGACGGCTGCGGCGGCACACACCTGCCCCGCCGCCGCGCGCCACCTAGGCGGCCGCTGCCGCTAAAGCTGATCCGGCGGCGTCTCACCCCGGAAAAAGTGGTCGAGATTGTCCAGCGCCTTGAAACCCATCGCATCACGGGTGGCCACGGTGGCGCTACCGACATGGGGCATCATCATCACGTTATCATGGGCCGCAAAGGCCGGGTTGCCGCCCGGCTCGGTCACGAAGCAATCCAACCCCGCCGCGCCGACATGGCCCGAGGTAAGCGCGTCGAGCAGCGCCGCCTCCTCCACCAGATTGCCCCGCGCGGTGTTTACGATCACGCAGCCCTTGGGCAGCCGCGCCAAACGCGCGGCGTTCATCAGGCCCACCGTCTCGGGCGTGGCGGGGCAGTGCAGCGAGAGGAAATCCGAGACCGCCAGCAGGTCGTCCAATTCGGCGTGATAAGTCGCCCCCGCCTCCGCTTCCGGGTCAAGACGGCGGCGGTTGTGGTAATGTATTTCCATGTCCAGCCCCCGCGCCTTGCGGGCAAAGGCCCGGCCCACGCCGCCCATCCCGATGATGCCAAGCCGCGCGCCGGAAAGCTGTTTGCCCACCAGCATCGCAGGCGACCACGACTGCCACTGCCCGCTGCGCACCAGCCGGTCCCCGGCAACCGCGTGACGGGCCGCCCCCAGCATCAACATCAGCGCCAGTTCCGCCGTGGCATCCGACAGAACACCGGGCGTGTTCGTCACCACGATCCCCCGCGCCTTGAGGCTGGGCAGATCGCAGTGATCGACGCCCACGGAATGGTTCGCGATGATCTTGAGCCGGGGGTCGAGCCGGGCCACCACCTCGGCGCTGAAATGTTCGGAATGACAGGGGATCATGCCATCGACACGCGCGCTCATCGCGATGATGTCCTCGGCGTTGCCGGGCTTGTCGGCGGGGTCCCAGATCACCTCGTAATCCCGCCGCGCGCGGTCGAGCGTGGCCTCTGACAGCTGCCGGGTGATCCAAATGACGGGTTTGCCCATGGCTCAGTCCCGATCTTTCCGGCTGGAGGTGAAAAAGTCATAGGCCACAAAAGCCAGCGTCACTGCGACGATGATGATCAGGTCGATGCTGGGCACCTCAACGGCGAGGATCAGCAAAAACACCGCAATCGCGGCAAAGGCGAGCAGGGCAAGTAGGCGGTTCATGGTCTCATCCTCATTCAGTTGCACCATCGGCCCAGTCGAAAAGCCACTGGGCGCTGCGCATCAGACGCCCGTCTTGACCGTGACCGCCGACCAGTTGCACCCCCATCGGCAAGCCCTCTTCCGAAGTCATCAACGGCAGGGTCACACAGGGGCTGCCGCAGAGCGTCCAAAGACCGTTGAAAATCGGATCACCGGTGGTCTTTAACCCGCGCGGCGCGGGGCCGGTGGCCGCGGGGCAGAGCAGTACGTCGCAACGGGTCAGCAGTTCTTCCAGCGCGGCGGTCAGCACCTTGGGCAGGTCGCGGGCCGATTGGTAATCGCGGGCCAGCACCTTATTGCCCGCCTCCATCGCCTCCCGCGCCACGGGTGAGAGCAGCTCGGCCCCGTCGCGCAGATAGGGGTAGAAGTGATAGGCCATCTCGGCAAAGTTGATGCGTTTGCGCGCCTCGGCGGCCTCGTTAAAGACCGGCGGCAGGGGCATCTCGAAAGCCTGATCGCCAAGGGCTGCGACCAGTTCTTCAAAGGCGGCGTGCAACTGCGGATCGGCACCCTCCCACCCCGGCGGGCGGACAAAGCCGAAAACCGGCGGGATCGGCGGCGCGCTGGTCGCCTCGGCCAAGAGCGCGGGGGTCGGGGCAAGCTCGGTCGCGCTGTCTTCGGGATCATGGCCAAACAGCACCTCGGCCAGCAGCGCGGCCCCGGCGGGATCGCTGGCAAAGACGCCAATGGTGTCGAGCGAGGGCGATTGCGTCAGCACTCCCCGGCGCGGGATCGCGCCGAAGGTTGGTTTGAACCCGGTGACCCCACAAAAAGACGCAGGCCGGATCACCGACCCGCCGGTCTGCGTGCCGATGGCCAAGGGCACCATCCCATCGGCCACCGCCGCCGCCGACCCTTGGGACGAGCCGCCGGGGCTATGCGCCGGATTATGCGGATTGGTGGTCTTGTTCGGATGCATGAAGGCCAGTTCGGTCGTGACCGTCTTGCCCATGATGATCGCGCCTTCGGCCCGCAGCCGCTCGACGATGAAAGCATCGCGCAGCGGCACCCGCCCCTTGTCCTGCGCCGCGCCATTTTCGGTGGGGATGCTGCGCGTGTCGATCACGTCTTTCAGCCCCACCGGCAGCCCGTGCAGCCGCCCCAGCGGCCTGCCCGCCCGGCGATGATTGTCGAGCGCTCGGGCCTGCGCGCGGGCGAATTCGGGGTCGAACCACGCCCAAGCGCCCACTACCTCCTCGCGCGCCTCAATCCGCGCGATGTAGCTTTCCACCAGCGCCAGCGCATCCAATGCGCCGGTCGCCAAACGGTCCCGCAACTCGACCACGCCAAGGGCTGCTGCGGCGGTCATCCGTGCCTCAGCGCCCATAGAACACCTCCGGCAGGTAGAAGACGATCTGCGGGAAGACATACATCAAGATCATCGACAGGATCACGCAGAACAGGAAGGGCATGACGCCTGCGAAGATCTGCGTCAGGCGCAGTTCGGGCGGGGCGATCCCCTTGAGGTAATAGGCCGACATCGCCATCGGTGGCGTCAGGAACGAGGTCTGCAGGTTCAGCGCCACGAGGATGCCGAAAAACAGCGGGTCGATTTCGAAGACGGCCAGCAGAGGCAGGAAGATCGGCACGAAGATGATGATGATCTCGGACCATTCCAGCGGCCAACCCAGCAGGAAGATGATCAGCTGCGCGAGGATCAGGAACATGATCGGCGACAGGTTCAGCGACTGCACGAACTCCGAGATCACATGCTCCCCACCAAGGTAGGAGAACACCGCCGAGAAGGTGTAGGAGCCGACGAAAAGCCAGCAGACCATCGCCGTGGTGCGCACCGTGAGATAGACGCTTTCGCGCATCCGCTGCCATGTCATCGCACGGTAAATGAAGGCGAGGAAGATGCCGCCGAGCGCGCCGATCGAAGCCGCCTCTGTCGGGGTGGCGAGGCCGAAGAGGATCGAGCCCAGCACAGCAAAGATGAGGAAGGCCAGCGGCAGGAAGGAGGTGGCGATCATCAGCAACAGCTTGCCCATCGGCATGTCTGGCACCTCATCCGCCGTGGGGCGCGGGGCCGAGGAGGGCTGCAAGAGCGAGCGCCCGATGATGTAGATCAGGTAGAGCCCCACCAGCGTCAGCCCCGGCAGGAGTGCGGCCGCATAAAGCCGCACGATGGAGACATTCGTCGCCGCCGCATAGACGATCAGCATGATCGAGGGCGGGATCAGGATGCCCAAGGTGCCGCCGGCGCAGATGATGCCGGCGGCGAAGGACGGGTTGTAGCGCGCCTTGAGCATCGCGGGCAGCGCCAGAAGCCCCATCAGCGTCACCACCGCGCCGACGATGCCCGTGGCGGTGGCGAACAGCGCGCAGGTGATCAGCGCGGCCACGCCCATGGAGCCGGGGATGTTCTTGGAGGCGATGTTGAGCGTGGTGAAGAGCCGGTCGACGATATTCGACCGCTCCACGATATAGCCCATGAAGAGGAACAGCGGCACCGCCGTGAGCACTTCGTTCGACATCACCGTGAAGGTTTGGTTCACGAAAAGGTCGAATATTCGGTTGTTGAAGAACCCGTCAAGCCAGGTCGACCATTGCTCCCATTGGCCGGCCCCCTCGTCCAGCCGGTCGAAACTGCGCCACATGCGGCGCGCGTCGAAATAGGCGTAGTAGCCAAAGCCGATGCCCATGGCCATCAGCGTGAAAGCAATCGGAAAGCCCAAGAAAACAAAGACGATGAACAGCCCAAGCATCATCAGGGCGATTTGCGGATCGGTCATGTGAGATGGCCCTTTTCGGCCTTGTTGGCTTCGCGCATCATGAGGTCTTCGGTCTCAAAGACGTCTTCCTCGGCTTCGAGCCAGTAGTTGGAACGTATGGCGATGAGACAACGGCAGACCTGCGCGATGCCTTGGATGAACAGCAGTATCCCCGCCGCCACGATGATCGCCTTGAATTGATAGATCGGAACCCCCGCCGGGCTGTTGACCGACACCTCGCCGTATTGCCACGAGCGGGCGGCATATTTCCAACCTGCGAGGATCAGCGCGGTGACGCCGGGGAAAAAGAAGATGATATAGAGCACGAGGTCGATCATGCCTTGGGTGCGCGGCTGGAACAGCCGATAGAGGAAATCCCCCGCACATGGCCACCCCGCGACAGCGTATAGGCCCCGCCCATCATAAAGAGCGTGCCATACATGATGAAGGACACGTCCAGCGCCCAAGCCGTGGGATTGTTCAGCACATAGCGCACAAAAACTTCGTAGCCCGTGCCGATGGACATCAGCAAAATGAGCCACGCAAAAGCCTTGCCGAACCATGCGGAAAGGTTATCGGCGAACCGAATGAAAGATATCATGATGCCCTCGGTATCTCGCACGAACCCCGGCACGCCATGCGCCGGAGTTCGCGGTGATGTTATGGGTTTGCGGGATCAGAGTTTGATCTTGCCGGGGAAGTAATGCTCATAGGCAAGCCCGTAATCCGGCGAGTTCATCAACTCGTAATAGGCCACGCGGTCGACCCATTCGCGCTGGCTGTCGAGGGTCTTTTTCATGAAAGGATCGGATTCCAGCTCGGGGATCAGCTCATCCCATGCTTTAAGCTGCGCATCCAAGATTTCCTTGGAGGTGCGCCGCACGGTCACGCCAGCCTCGTTTTGCAGGAACTGAAGGTCCGCCGAATAGCGGTCCATCGCCTTGGCCGTGTTCGCGGTCGAGGCCGCCTCAACCGCGTATTTCAAGATTGCCTGAAGATCGGGGTCGAGGTCTTCGAGGAACATCTTGGAGAACAGGAACTCAAAGCTCTCGGAGGCTTGGTGATAGGACGACAGATAGTAGTTCTTGGCCACGTCCTGCGCGCCGAAGTCCTTGTCCGACGAGGGGTTGTTGAACTCAAAGGCGTCGATCACGCCACGCTCCATCGCGGGCACGATCTCACCGCCCGGCAGCTGTGCCACCGACATGCCCAGCTTGGCCATCAGATCGGCCGCCAGACCCACGGTGCGGTATTTGAAGCCTTGCAGGTCGTCGACGGTATTGACCTCATTCTTGAACCAGCCGAAAGGCTGGGCGAACATCGGGAAGCCCATGTAGCCCACAACGTCGAGGCCCATGATGTCCTGCGTCAGCTCGTTATAAAGCTCCTGACCGCCGCCTTGGTAGAACCACGACAGCATGGTGGTGGCAGAGCCGCCGAAAACCGGGCCGGTGCCAAAGAGCGATGCGGCCTTGTTCTTGCCGTACCAATAGACCGGCACCGAATGCGCCGCGTCGATCAGACCGTCGTTCACCGCATCAAGCACCTGAAACGCCGCGACGACCGCGCCCGCGGGCAGCACGTCGACCTTCAGACGCCCGCCTGACATTTCCTCGACCCGCGTCGCATAATCGCGGGCAAAGTCTTGCCAGATGTTCGCGTCGTTCCACGACGTCTGCATCTTGATGACGATCGGCGCTTGGGCCAGCACCGCCGGTGCGGCCAGCATGCTCCCCGTCGCCGCCCCCCAGCAAGTGCGGACTTCGTCAGGAACGAACGTCGATTGAACTTTTTAGTCTCAGTCATGTTTCCTCCTCCCAGAGTGGCCGCCCCTTTGCTTACTTGAAATACGCTATTGGTCGGGCGACCCGAGAACAGAGACTAACCAAATGATCTCATTTGGCAAGAATAGTCCGCAAGAGACTCTTCAAGTGCAACTTTATTGTGCAAACGCCACGAAAATCGACACTCTCCTTCGATGCTGATGGCCTACGGATATCGCGCGTTCTGAGCAGGGCGGAGACAGGCCCCGCCCGCCCCTCAAACCGCCCAGCCAAAGCCGGTTTCCGCCTCGGACCGCTCCCAGAGCCTGACCATCGTCTCTTTGTCATAGGCATAGGGCTCCAACTTGCCGCGCCCGACCGGGCCGACCATCTCCATCCGACCTGTGGGGCCGTAGAGCGCGCGCTGCTCCAGCCCATCCTCGGTGGCGCACATGACCTCGGGATAGGCACCACGCTCCGCCGTTTGAACGATCGGCAATTTCGACATCAGCCACCAAGTGAACCGGGTCATCAGCCCGCCGCTGGTGCTGATCAAAGAGGTGGCCGAGGCACCGGGGTGGCAGACATAGACCGCCACGTTCCTCCCCGCCCGCGCGACGCGGTCTTGCAACTCATAGGCAAACATCATCTGCGCCAGCTTGCTTTGGCTATAGGCCGGGTTGGCACGGTAGTTCTTGTCCCAGTTCATGTCGTCGAACTGGATGGTGCGCAGGCCCATCTTGTAGCCAAGGCTTGCCACCACCACGATCCGCCCATTGCTTTCGTCGATCCGGTCGAAGAGCAAGCCGCAGAGCAGGAAGTGGCCGTAGTGATTGGTGCCGAGCTGGCTTTCGTGGCCTGCCTTGGTCAACTGGCGGTTTGGCACCTGCGCGATGGCGGCGTTGCAGATCAGCGCATCAATGCGGGGAATGTCGCGCAGAACCTCTGCCGCCGCGCGGCGCACCGACGGCAAATCGGCGAGGTCCATCTGCACGAAACGCACCTGCGCCGCCGCGCCAAATTCGTCTTTCAGCTTGGCCACCGCCTCTGCCGACCGTTCCGCGCTGCGGTTCAACATCACCACTGCGGCACCTTTGCGCAGCAAGGTCCGCGCTGCCTGAAACCCGGCCCCCGCATTGGCCCCGGTTATCACAAAGGTCTTCCCCTCTACCCCGTCAATCCGCTCAGGGGTCCAGCCGTGCGCGCCGAAAGTCTTATCTGTCATGGTCTCGTTCCTTAGCTTTACTGAGGCATCGCGCCCCGTTGACCCTGCAGATAAATCTCAGCACTCTACGGAAAATAGACCGGATTGTCGCGATTACTTGCCTGATCCTCTCACAGCCATTGCATGAAACGCCCTTGCGGTCCTAATCTGCACGCATGAGCAAAGACCAAATCCGCCATATCATCGAACGGCACAGCCAGACCGACGGGCTGACCGAAACCGGCATCAAGGGCGTGCAGTATTTCCGCGCCACCAGCGCGATCCCCTGCGCGCCTGCGGTCTATGAACCCTCTGTCATCGCCATCGTCAGCGGCGCGAAAGAGGCGGTGCTGGACGGTCAGCGCTATGTCTATGACGACAGCCGTTATATGTGCTGCCCCATGTCGATGCCGGTCAAAGCGGGCACGCCAAGCGCCTCGCCCCAGACCCCACTGTTCGGCGTCTACATCGCTCTGGATGCGCGGCTGATGGCGGAGCTTTCGCTTGAAATGGAAAGCGCGGGGAGCCTGCTCCCCCGACCCCGGCCGACCTGCGCGCCGAGGGGATTAAACTTGCGGCATGGGACGGGGCCTTCTCCGACGCCCTGCTGCGCCTGCTGCAATTAAGCGAAAGCGAAACCGACCGCGCCGTGCTGGCCGAAGCGCGCCTGCGGGAGCTGTACTACGCCATCTTGAAAGGAGAGGCAGGGCTCTTCGCGCGGCGGGCCTTCGGGGCGGGCAATGCCGTGGCGCGGGCCATCTCGCATGTCGCGGCCCATCTCGACGCGCCCATCTCCATCGACGCGATGGCCCAACGCGCGGGCATGAGCCGCGCGGTATTTCACCGCAAGTTCAAACAGGTAACGACGATGTCGCCAATACAATTCGTCAAATCCATGCGCCTGAACAATGCCGCCGTGAGAATCGCAGGCGGCGCCACGGTCAGCGAAGCGGCAATGGCGGTGGGCTATGTCAGCGCCTCGCAATTCAGCCGAGAGTTCAAACGCATGTACGGCCAATCCCCCGCGAATGGGGCGACGCGCAGCAGCTAGCCGCGGGGGTGGTTTAGAGGGGGTCTCCGCCCCTCCCCCCTTTCAAGCCGTCAACCGACAGAACAACCCCGCCGCCAGCTTCGCACGTTCGGTGAGACTGTCGACATAGATACGCTCCTGCAACGTATGCAGCCCCTTGCCGCGCACGCCGATGGAATCCAGCGTCGGCAGGCCAAGGAAACCGGTGAAATTGCCGTCCGACCCGCCCCCGGCAGAGCTTCCGGTGATCTCGATCCCCAGTTCGCCCCCAATCTCCTGCGCAAGCTTCAGCATCGCCATCGTGCCCGGCTGGTCGGGCTCCCAAACCGGGCGGGTGACGCCGCGGCGGATTTCCATGATCACATCGCCCTCGCCCGAGTTCAGCGCCATCATCTTTTCCACGCCCGCGTCGAGCTGCGCTTGCGTTTTCGCCATGGTGAGCACTTCGGCATCGCAGACCGAGGAGACGCAGTTGACCCACTGGCCCGCGTGAAAGACCCCGAGCGAGAAGGTGCAATCCTCGGTGGTCATGCCTTCGATCGTGCCCACGGCCTTGGCCATCTCCGCGATGGCCGAGCGGCCTTCGGAAAGCGCCCAGCCCGCGTGGCTGGGGCGCCCCCGGGTCTGGAGGTTGAACCGCGCGATGGCGTAGCGCCCGATCACCGCGCCGCCGTCGGGGCGGGCAGGTTCGGGGACGAGGATGTATTTATGGCGCTTCGCCTCCTCTTCGATCAGGCGACGAGTGGCGGGGGTGCCGATCTCCTCATCCGGGGTGAAAAGCACCGTCACCGGCAGCGGCGTCTCGACCCCGGCGGCCTGTAGTTTGCGTAGCGCATCGAGGTAGACGTAGTTGCCGCCTTTCATATCCATCAGACCGGGGCCGTAGCAGATATCGCCTTCGCGTTTGTAAGGCAGGCTCGCCAAGGTGCCGATGGGGTGAACCGTGTCCATATGACCCAAAAGCAGGATGCCCCCCTCGCCCGCGCGGGATGGGGCATCTCAGCGCGCAGGCTGTCGCCCAGCCCCATCGGGCTTGGAATACGCTCCGTCCGCGCGCCCAAGACCGCCAGATCGTGCTGCGCCACATCCATCATCCGGTTCACTGCCGCCCCGTCGAATGTGGGGCTTTCAGTTTCGATCCATGGGCGCAGCCCGGTGAGCATCTCTTCGGTATCAAAAGGCAGATCGAGCGGGTTGGTCATGTTCAATATCCTTTCCTCCGCCGCGCGACAGCGGGCGGTTGGCTTAAATTATATGATTGACGCAAGGGCCTAGCCGCCGACCTTTGGCAGGCGCGTCTCGACAATCCGCGCATAGATCGAGGCACCGACAGGCAGAATGGCGTCGTCCAGCACGAAGCCGGGGTTGTGCAAAGGCACGCTGCCCGCATGGCCCACCCGGCAATAGGCGCCCGGCACGACTTTCAGCATATCGGCGAAATCCTCCGACCCGCTGGCCTGTTCGGTCGAGACATGGGCGTTCTCGCCGCCCACCACGCTGGCCGCCGCTTCGACATAGGAGGTGGTCAGTTCGGGGTCGTTCATCAACACGTCAAAGACATTGCGGATGTCGACTTCGATCTCGATCCCATAGGCGCTGGCCATACCGGCGCAGAGGGCGCGCATCCGGGCCTCGGCCATTTCGATCACATCCTCATGGAAATAACGGATCGTACCCGCGATACTGGCGGTATCCGGCACCACGTTATAGGCCGAGCCCGCGTTGAACTTGGTCACCGAAAGCACGATCGGCTTGGTCGGCGGGGTGTTGCGGCTGACGACGGATTGCAACTGCTGCACCAGCGCCGTGCCGATGACGATGGGATCGCGCGACTGATGCGGCATGGCGGCGTGGCTGCCAGTGCCCTTGACGGTAATGTCAAAGAAGGCCGCCCCGGCCATGGCCGCACCGGGGGTGACATTGACCACGCCCGGCTCTGAGTTTGGATCGTTGTGCATGCCGTAAATCTCGTCGCAGGGGAATTTCTCAAAGAGCCCCTCCTCTAGCATCCGGCGCGCGCCGCCCAAACCTTCCTCGGCGGGTTGAAAGATCAGCACCACCGTACCGTCGAAATCGCGCGTCTCAGCCAGATAACGCGCAGCCCCCAAGAGCATGGTGGTGTGGCCGTCATGGCCGCAGGCATGCATCCGCCCGGGGTTGGTCGAGGCATAGGGCACGCCAGAATCCTCTACAATCGGCAGCGCGTCCATATCCGCGCGTAGCCCGACACGGCGGTTGCCGCCGCCCGCGCCCTTGATGATGCCTACGACCCCGGTGCCACCCAGCCCTTCGTGCACCTCATCCACCCCGTAGGCGCGGAGCTTTTCGGCTACGATGCCCGCGGTACGGACCTCTTCGAACCCCAGTTCGGGATGGGCGTGGATGTCTTGACGGATGGCGGTGAGATCGGCGGCGAAGGCTTCGATCTTGGGAAGGACGGTCATGCGGTGGCTCCTGTCGTCATGGTGGCGCTGCCGAGCGCGCGGTAGTTGGCAAAATCCCAATGGCGGCCCGGGGCCGCTTCGATCAGGTTGCGCGTGTAGTCGTGATGCGGGTTGGCCAGCACATCGCCCGCGGGGCCGTATTCAACAACCTGCCCGCGCTGCATGACCAAGACCTCGTCACAAATCTGCGCGGCGACGCGCAGGTCGTGGGTGATGAAGAGCATGGCCACGCCGAACTTCTCTTGAATGTCATCCAAAAGATCGAGCACCTGCGCCTGCACGCTCACATCAAGAGCCGAGACGGCCTCATCCGCGACGAGCAGATCGGGCTTCATCGCCACCGCCCGCGCGATGGCGATGCGCTGGCGTTGCCCGCCCGAGAATTGATGCGGATAGCGGTCGAGCGCATCGCGCGGCAGGTCCACCAGTTCCATCAGCTCAGCGGCATGGCGCATCGCCTCTTCGCGCGGGGTGCCGAAGTTGATCGGCCCTTCGCAAAGGCTGCGCGCCACGGTCCAGCGCGGATTGAGCGAGCGGTAAGGGTCTTGGAACACGATTTGCAGATGCTTGCGGTGATCGCGGAGCTGACGGCGGGAGAGTTTGGCGATCTCGGTCCCCGCGACATTCACGCTCCCCGCTGTCGGGTCGATCAGCCGCATGATGGCCCGTGCCACGGTGGATTTGCCCGAACCGGACTCCCCAACGATGCCCAGCGTCCGCCCCGGTTTGATGGTAAAGCTGACATCCTGCGCGGCTTTCACACCCTCGCTGCGGCGCAGGAAACCGCCGCCGCCATAGATCATGTCGAGCCCGGCCACACGCACCACTTCGCTTTGCGATGCCGCCGCCCTTGCGGGCCGCGGGGTGAGGTTGGGCACGGCGGTCAGCAGGGTGCGGGTATATTCCTTCTCCGGCTTGGTCAGCAGCTTTTCAATCGGCGCGCGTTCGACGATGTTGCCCTGCTGCATCACCGTCACGGTATCCGCGATCTCGGCCACCACGCCCATGTCATGGGTGATGAAGAGCACGGCGGTGCCGTGGCGCTCTTGCATCTCGGCGATGAGCTTGAGGATCTGCAACTGCGTGGTCACGTCCAACGCCGTCGTCGGCTCATCCGCGATCAGCAGATCGGGGTCGAGGATCAGCGCCATGGCGATCATGATGCGCTGGCGCTGCCCGCCGGAAAGCTGGTGCGGGAAGGCGTTGAAGATGCGGTTCACATCCGGCAGATGCACCTGATCCATCATGTCGAGCGTGCGTTTCTTGGCCTCGGATTGGCTCAGATCACTGTGCATATTCAGCACTTCCATGATCTGCTCGCCCACCCGCAGCACTGGGTTCAACGCGGTCATCGGCTCTTGGAAGATCATCGCGATCCGCCGCGCGCGCAGCTGGCGCATTTGCGCATGGCTGGCGCTGGTAATCTCGAAATCGTCCAGCGTGATGCTGCCGCTTTGCACCTCCAGCGCCGATTTCGGCAGAAGCCCCATGGCCGCCAGCGAGGTTACGGATTTGCCCGAGCCGGATTCACCCACCAAGCAATGCGTCTCGCCCGCGCGGATGGTGAGGTCGATCCCGTCGATCACCGGTTTCGCCTGTGGCCGCCCGGCTAGCCCGATGCGCAGGTCGCGCACTTTGAGCACCTCACGCGCGTCGGAGAAGTCTTTGGTCTTGAACTGCATCTCTCAGCCCTCCCGTTTCTTCATGCGCGGGTCGAGCAGATCGCGCGCGGTGTCGCCCAAAAGGTTGATCGACAGGATGCAAAGCGACAGCAGCAGCCCCGGCCAAAAGATCAGCCCCGGCTTGATTTGGAAATACGTCCGCCCCTCGGCCATGATGTTGCCCCATGTGGGGATCTCCGTGCTGACGCCCGCACCGAGGAAGCTCAGGATCGCCTCGATCAGGATCGCCGACGCGCAGATATAAGTGCCTTGGACGATGAGCGGTGCCATGGTGTTGGGCATTAGGTGCTGGATCAGGATCTTGGGCATCGACGAGCCGAGCGCGATGGCGGCCTCGACATAGGGCTCCTCCCGTGCCGAGAGCACGACCGAGCGCACCAGCCGCACCACGCGGGGCACCTCCGGCACCGTAATGGCGATGATGACCGAGCCGAGCGATGGCCCGTTCAGCGCCACGAGGGCAATCGCCAGAAGGATCGCGGGGATCGCCATCAGGCTGTCCATAATCCGCATGATGATGCCATCCGCCACCCGAAAGAAACCGGCGACAAGGCCGATGGCCAAGCCGATGGCAACGCTGACCAAGGCCGCCCCGACGCCGATCAGCAGCGACACGCGCCCGCCGGTCATCACCCGCGAGAACGTATCGCGGCCATAGGGGTCGGTGCCCAAAAGATACTCTTCGGAAGGCGGCTTGAGCCGCGCGGCGGAGTTCATCGCCAGCGGGTCATAGGGCACGTAAAGCGGCGCCAAGATCGACGCCAGCACGATGGCCAGGAGGATAAGCGCCGCCAGCAACGGGCCGATACCGACCCTTGCGCCCGCAGGCAGGGAAAGCAGTCCGGTCAGCACCTGAAAGGCGCTGTGACGGGATTGGGGTTGCTCGATCATGTCAGTACCGGATCCTTGGGTCGAAGAATGAATAAGAGACGTCAACCAAAAGGTTCACGAAGACGTAGATGCCCGCCGTCAGCAGGATCATCGCCTGAATGACGGGGTAGTCGCGCGCGAGGATTGCATCGACCGTAAGCCGCCCGATGCCGGGAATGTTAAAGACGCTTTCCGTCACCACCACGCCCGAGATCAGCAGCGCGAAACCGGTGCCGATGATGGTCAGGATCGGCACGGCGGCATTGCGCAGCGCATGGCGGAACAGCACGACATTCTCGCGCACGCCCTTGGCGCGGGCGGTGCGGATGTAATCTTCGCCCAGCACTTCAAGCATGGAGGCCCGCGTCATCCGCGCGATGAGCGCCACATAGATCGTAGCCAGCGTAAGCGAGGGCAGAATGGCGCGCGAGAAGAACGGCCCGATGCCCTCCGACGGCGCTTTGTAGCCCTGCACCGGCACCCAACGCAGTTCGATCGCGAAGATTTGGATCAGGATATAGCCAATCACGAAGACCGGCACCGAAAAGCCCAGCACCGAGAAGGACATCACCAGAAAGTCGACCCAAGTGCGGTGACGCCAAGCGGCGATCACGCCCATCGGCACCGCCAGCAGGACAGAGATGGTGATGGTCATCAGCGCGATGTTGATGGTCGGCCCCAGCCGGTCGCCCAACATGCCCGCCACTGAGGTGTTCGACAAAAGCGAGACGCCCAGATCGCCGCGCAGCAATTGCCCGATCCATGTGAAGAACTGTGTCAGCAGCGGGTCGTTCAGACCCAGACGGTCACGGATCCGTTCAAGCTGTGCAGGGGTGGCGGCATCGCCGGCGAGAATGGCTGCCGGATCACCGGGGGTGAGACGCAGCAGGAGGAAGACGAAGATGGCGACGATCAGCATGACCGGGATCGTGGCCAAGACGCGCTTCAGGATATAGACGAGCATTTTCCGGAAGGTCCCTTTCGGCGGAAAGAAGGCAGGCCCGGAAGCGGGGGCGCTGCCTGCGGGCAGAGATGACGGTGGAGAGCGCGGCGACCGCGCTCTCCGAGCGGCTGGATTACTCCGCCTCTTTGGTCATGTTCCAAAACACCGGCACGGGCGATGGCAGCATGTTCTGGATCGTGTTCCGACGCGCCTGCGGGATCAGATATTCACCCATCATGATGTAGTTGACGTTATCCATGACGTGTTTCTGGATCTCGACGGCCACTTCCTTTTGCGCCTCGGGCCCTTCGGCCTTCATGAACTTCGCGCGCAGCTCTTCGACCTTGGGGTCATCGGGCCATCCGAACCACGCCTCGTCGCCACGGCCACTGACCATCACATTGGTCAGCGGGTCCGAAATCTCGGGCACCATCCAGTTGGTGAAGAACATGTTCCAGCCGCCCTCAGAGACCGGGCTTTGCTGGGCGCGGCGCTGCACGACCGATTGCCAGTCCATCGACTGCATGTCGACTTCGAAACCCGCCTCGCGCAGGGCTTGGGCGGCCACCACCGGCTGGTTGATCAGGCTGATCACATCCGTCGGCGCCATCAGCACGATGGGCGTGCCGTCATAGCCCGCCTCTTCGAGCAGGGCCTTGGCCTTTTCCGGATCCGCGCCGCCGGTCACGATCTCAGCATCCGCTTCGTCGCCCAAGGGTGTCGAACAGCCAAAGATCGCGCCGCAGACGTTGTAATAGGCCGGGTCGCCCTGCATCGTTTGCAGCATGGACTCTTGGTCCAGCGCCGCCATCGCCGCCTGACGCACCAGCTTGTTGTCAAAGGGCGGGTGCAGGTGGTTGGGCCGACCGATGGTGACATAGCCAAGGTCATCGCGGGTCTCGACCGTGACCTCGGGGCTGGCGTCGAGGATCGGCAGCAGGTCGATCTGTACCTGTTCGAGATAGTCAATTTCCCCCGCCGAAAGCGCGTTGATCGCGGTCAGCGCATCGGGCATCGTGGTCCAGACCACACGGTCGACATTGACCACCTTGCCACCCGCCATCCACGAGGCTTCCTCGTCACGCGGGACGTAGTCGTCGAACTTCTCATAGGTGACGTTCACGCCGGGCTCGTATTCATCTTGGTTAAAGACGAAGGGGCCGGAGCCGATATATTCCGTGATCGTCTCATCCGCCGAAGTTTCGGCCACCCGCTTGGGCATGATAAAAGGCGGCACCGCGGATTGTTTGGAGATCACCGACAAAAGCGGGCCAAAAGGCTCGGTCAGGGTCCAGACGACGGTCTTTTCGTCACTGGCCTCAAGGCTCTCGGTCACGTCAAAGATCAACTGCCCGCCGCCGTCACGCTTGCCCCAGCGTTTGAGCGAGGCCACGACATCTTCGCCAGTCACCGGCGCGCCGTCATGGAACATCAACCCATCGCGCAGCGTGAAAGTATAGACGAGCCCGTCATCCGAGACGTCCCAGCTGGCCATCTGGGGCTGCGGCTCAAAGTTTTCGTCCACGGCGGTCAGCACGTCATAGACCATATAACCGTGGTTGCGGGTGATATGCGCGGTGGTGATGACCGGATCGAGAACCCGCAGGCCCGAGTGCATGACCGCCGTGATGGTCGTTTCGCCATCCTGCGCCGCCAGAGAGCCGGGTGCCAAAAGCGCCGTGGTCGCGGCAAAGGCGGCGGCAAGTCCGCGCGACTGTTTCAGTGCCGATCGTAGAGGTATCATGTGGTTTTCCCTTGTTGAGTGATCTTTTGGTTTTTATTGGGCCAAGGCGGTCTTGCCGCCCTGGTCGGGTGGTGCGCTTTGGGCACCATTGGCCCCGAAACGGGGGCCATTCGGAGACAGCCGAAGCCCCGCGCGCAGGCGCGTGAAGGGCAGATCGGCTGGATTGAGGGGCATCGGCCCCGGCGCACAGGCGACAAGGATGTCGCGCGCGATGGGGGCAAAGTCAGCGCGGAAATGGGTAGAGCTTTTGACCACCAAGAGATCCATCTCTTCGGGTTGGATACCGACAAAGCGGAACATCTCGCGGTCGGCCATCTGGGCGATGCGGCTGGTCACGACGACATGAACCCCGCCGATGCGCAGGCAGGCCGAGGGGCCAAGGTTCAGCGCCGTGCCGCCATAATAGGGGCCGGTCGCGCGCAGGGTTCCGTCGCAAAGATGCTGGACCGTCGCCACCGTTTCAAACGGCGCGTCATCCGTGATGTCGGCATGTCCGCCAAGACGCAGGTTAACCTCGGCATCGACCCCGGCCTGATGCGCCGCCTCGGCGGCGGCGGGGTCGACGATCAACCCGATGGCCGCATTCTGGGCCTCGGCCTTGACGAGCGCGCGCAACATGCCCGTGGTGGCCGACACGCCGCCCGCGCCGGGGTTGTCTTGGGTGTCGGCGATGACCACAGGCCCACGCCCCGGCCCGGCGGCACGCGACAGGGCCTCGGCCACCGCCCTGTCGGGATCATAGGCCTCATTCTCCAAGAAGGCGGGCGATGCCGCCTCATAGGCTGCGGCAAGCCTGTCGGCGGCGGCGTCCGCTGCGGTCTGCGTCTCGCCATAGGCAACAGCCACGGGGCCGCAGTCGGGAATATCCGCCGCCGGGAAACCCATGAACAGGCTGGCCGAGATCGCCCCCGCGGCTTCACAGGCGGCGACCCCCTCATAAAGTTCACGCCCCGGCGACATTTCGGTCGATTGAAACGGGATCGGCACCAAATATGACATCTGGCGAAAGGCTTTGGCCGGGCGTTGGCCGGTCGTCATGATCCGGTCGAGTTGGCGGGCCGCGGCAGCGCCGGTATCGGCCATGTCCACATGCGGATAGGTGCGAAAACCGACGAGCACATCGACATTCGCAACGAAATCTTCAGAGATATTGCCGTGCAGATCAAGTGCCGTGGCGATGGGCACATCCGGCCCCACGACCGCACGCAGACGGCGGACAAGCTCCCCTTCCCCGTCATCGAGATGCTCCGCCACCATAGCGCCGTGCAGGTCCAGAAAGACCCCGTCAAGCGGCCCGGCTTGCCGAATGCCTTCGATGATCTCGCCCGCAATCGTCTCATAGGCGTCGCGGCTCACATGGGCCGAGGGGATCGCCCCCGCCCAGAGGATCGGAACGATATCCCAGCCCTGCGCTTGGCCCACCCGCAGCGCACCCGCCATGCCAAGGTTGACCTCTTCGAAGGCGGGCAACATCGCCGCACCGCGCACCATGGGGACATAGCCGCCGCCCAGCTGGAAAGCCTGCATATCCGCCGGATTGGGGGCGAATGTGTTTGTCTCGTGCAGAAAGCCCGCAACAGCCACGCGCATTCCAGAACCACTTTCCAAACCTGTCTCCTTCGCCTTCTCGGCCCCGTCATCCGCGGGCCACGCCCATTGTGTATCGCATTGCAATACAGCTATAGTGCACAGCAAGCGTAAGCGGCGCTTTAACGATTCGTCAACTACAGGCCATTTATGAGTAGATTTTTCCGTGAAGACGCCCCGCAGGCGGCGCAGAATCAGGCAGAGGACGACCGTTTGTTCGTCCGGGCGGCAGATCGCGCAATGCAGGTGCTGGGCGCCTTTCACAACGCGACCGGGCCGATGACCCTTTCCGACATCGCCAAGACCGCAGGCATCGACCGATCCGCGGCACAACGGCTGGTCCATACGCTCACCAAACTCGGCTATATCCGGCGCAGCGGGGATGATCGCGGATACCTGCCCGGCATCCGACTGCTCGATCACACGCTCGATCTGCTACGGCTCGACCCCGTGGTGCAGAAAGCCACGCCGGTCCTGCTGGAACTGCGCAAATCCCTGCGCGAACGGGTCGATCTCAGCCTCTATGACGAGACGCGCCTGATCTATGCCCTGCGCATGCAAAGCAAACGCGAGACCTTTTTCGCCACCCTCGTGGGCCATAGCGTGCCGACCTTTTGCACCGCGGGCGGGCGTGCCGCGCTGGCACAGCTTACCGATGATGCGGCGCGCGAAATTCTCACCCGCGCGCCCTTGCACCCTTTCACCGCCAGCACCAAGACCGACCCCGAAGCGATCATGGCCGAGCTTAGCATCGCCCGCGAAAACCGATTTGCCGTGGTCTGCGATGAATATGCCTTGGGCGAGGTCGCGGTGGGCGTCGCCATCACCGACCGGAACGGCGCGCCTCTCAGCGCGATACATCTCGCAGGCTCCCTCTCGGAATACACGCCGGAGGAATTTGTCGCCAAGGCTGCCCCCCTCGCCATAGAGGCCGCCAGTGCCATCATGGCCGGGTGACCGCCCAAAGCCTCGAATATAGCCACCCCCGCCTTCGGCAAAGGGTTTCGCCGCGAATTTACTTGCGTTGCTAAATTCTTTCTCCGAAGTTCGCGACATCAGGGCGCGGATGCGGCTTTGAAAACGACTGAACGAAAGGAACCGGAATGACCGACAGTAAACCGCTTTGGCAATGGGACGCGCAGGAAATCGCAACCGCGACCCGCGCAGGAAAACTCTCGGCGGTTGAAGCGACCGAGGCGGCGATTGCCCGCATGGAAGAGGTCAATCCGGCTTTGAACGCGGTGGTCGAGAGCCTCGCCGATGAGGCCCGCGCCGAGGCTGCCGCCCTCGACAAAAGCGACGCGCCCAAAGGGCCGCTGCATGGTGTTCCGGTCACGATCAAGATCAACGTCGACCAAAAGGGCCATGCTACAAGCAACGGCGTGCCCGCCTTCAAAGACATCATCGCGCCCGAGGATGCGCCGGTGGTGCGCAACCTCAAACAGGCGGGCGCCATCGTCATCGGGCGCACCAACACGCCGGAGTTTTCCTTTCGCGCCGATACCGACAACCCGCTTTATGGGCGCACCCATAACCCGTGGGGGCAGCACCTTTCGGCGGGCGGCTCCTCCGGTGGGGCGGGGGCGGCTGTCATGGCCGGGATCGGCGCGCTGGCTCATGGCAACGACATCGGCGGCTCGCTGCGTTTCCCGGCCTCGGCCAATGGCGCGGTGACGGTCAAGCCGGGCCTAGGCCGGGTACCCGCCTACAACCCCAGCCAAAAGGCCGAACGCGGTCTCTTGGCGCAATCCATGTCGGTGCAGGGGCTGATCGTGCGCAAGGCGGCGGACCTGCATCTGTCGATGCCCAGCCTGATCGCCGCAGATGCGCGCGACCCTTTCCATGTGCCGCTGCCCTGGCGCGGCGACGCCATCGAAGGCCCGATCCGCGTGGCCTTCACCCGCGATGATTTCGGCTTTGGCTTGCACCCGGATGTGGCCACCGCGCTCGACAAAGCCGCCTCTGCCCTGTCCAACGCAGGCTACGCCGTCGAAGAGGTGGAACCGCCCCTTGCCTATGAAGCTGGCAAAAACGGCTATCGCGCCCTGATGGGCGAAGTCGAAGCGCTGATGGGCGAGGACATCCGTACCCATGGCTCCGACGATCTGAAGGCGATCTTTGAGGATTACTACGCCGAATACCCGCCCTTCAAAGGCACCGAACAGCTTGCCATGCTGGCCAAACGCACCCATTACGCGCGCGAATGGTCGCTGTTTCTTGAGGACTACCCCCTCGTGCTGACCCCCTTCATGTTCGCCCCCTTCTTCGCCGCCGGGCGCGACACCGAAGGCCCTGAGGGCGTGCGCGAAGTCTTGGGCAAGGGGCTTTGGTCTTTCGTGATGAACTTCACCGGCCTGCCTGCGGGCAACATTCCCACGCATATCGCGGAACTGCCCCAAGGCCCGCAGCCCATCGGCGTGCAAATCGCAGGCCGCCGCTGGCGCGAGGACCTGATCGTTGACGCGATGGCGGCGATCGAAGGTGAGATTGCCCCGGTTTGCACGCGATTGTGGGGGGCGTGAAGTAGCCTCAAAGCGTGCCGCCGATGGCCCGTATCTACTGTGAGGCTGGCCATTTTCTAGGGCCAGCTCAAGCGCCTCCCGACTTCTTGCGGCGGCGAAATCCGCTTTAGAGTTCACGAAATGGCAAAGGCGAGGGGCCACCCCCTCGCCTTGCCTTGCGTTCAGTCAGGCTTGGCGCCTTCCGTTTCACGGGCAACATTGCTGTTCCAGATCGTGTGATCGACGCCATCGCCAAGCTCGGCATATTCGGCGATCCTGAACATCGGCTCTTTCCCCGCCTTGCGCTGCGCGAAATAGTCCCGCGTGAGTTTGGCGACGGTCTTGGACAGGATCAGGATGGCGATCAGGTTGACCGTCGCCATCAGCGCCATGGAGGCATCGGCGAAGTTGAACACGGTCGTGACCGCCTGCAACGAGCCCCAGACCACCATCGCGATCACAAGCGCCTTTAGCACGAGAAGCGGGATACGCTTGCCCATCCCAAGGAACTCCATCGCGTTCTCGGCATAGGAATAATTCCCGATGATCGAGGTAAAGGCGAAGAACAGGATGGCGATCCCGATGAAGATCGGACCGAATGCGCCGATATGCTGTTCCAAAGCGATCTGCGTCAGCGCCATGCCGGTCGCCGCACCTTCGGAATAGTCGACCACGCCCGACAGCAAGATCATCAGCGCCGTGGCCGTGCAGATCACCAGCGTATCTATAAAGACGCCAAGCCCCTGCACCAGCCCTTGACTGGACGGATGGTGCGGATCGGGCACCGCGACGGCGGCGATGTTCGGGGCCGAGCCCATGCCCGCCTCATTCGAGAACAGACCGCGCTTCACACCGTTGAGCAGGGCCACCATGAAGCCCCCCGTAAAGCCGCCTGCCGCCGCTTCGAAACCAAAGGCCGATTTGACGATCAAGGCCAGCATGGCGGGCACATCGGCGATGTTCAAAACCACGACGAGCAGCGCCACGACGATATAGAGCCCGGCCATAGCGGGAACGATCTTTTCCGCGACCCGCGCGATGGATTTGATCCCGCCGAAGATGACGATGCCCGCAAAACCGCCGACGACAAGGCCGGTGACGAGTTTGGGAATGGCAAAGGCTTCCTCCATCGCGACGGAGATCGAGTTTGCCTGTACCGCCGAGAAGATCAGGCCGAAGCTGATGATAAGGCAGACCGAAAAGACATAGCCCATGGCGTTCGACCCGATGCCCCGGGACATGTAGAAAGCCGGCCCGCCACGGTATTGCCCATCCGCGTTCCGAACCTTGTAAAGCTGCGCCAAGGTCGATTCCGCATAGGCCGTCGCCATGCCGACGAGCGCCACAACCCACATCCAGAACACAGCCCCCGGCCCACCGAGGTAGATCGCCACAGCCACCCCAGCGAGGTTGCCCGTACCGACCCGGCTGGCGAGAGAGATCGTCAGCGCCTGAAATGGTGAAATGCCCGCGGCGGAAGTGTCACGCGAGGATCTGACCACGCGAAAGAATTCGGCGAAATGCCGGAATTGCAGGAACCCAGTGCGCCAAGTGAAGTAAAGCCCGACAGCCAGCAGGCCATATACGAGGACGTAGCCCCATAAGACGGTGTTCAGGAAATCGACGATTGCGGTCATATTCTTGTCCCCCTCGTTTGCATGTTCAACAACTAACGCGTCGGCAGACAAGGGAAAGCTTTAAACCGAAATGAAAACGCCCGGCGGGCGTCAGTGATGGGCTTCGCAAAATATGCGCACCGCCGAGCGAATGTATGGTATTAACCTGCTACGCGATCAGATGAAGAATGACGCAGGCCGCGCATGGCCCGCGCGAGACTGCGACTCAGTTCTTTCACGATCCGTTGGTGACCGGGACCGCCGACATTCAGGAACTGTCAAAGACCCATGAGATCGTCTCCCGTTCGAAGACCGAGCTGTGGCATCGCATCCTGACACATTATCTGCCGCTCTACTTCCCCGAGGCCGAACGATTTCACCGGAATTCGAGAACCGACTGGTTCCTGGCTTTCCTCGAGAAGTATTCAACCCCGCATATGATCACGGCGATGAGCCGGGAGGCATTCATTGCCGATGCATGGAAAGTGGTTGGACGCAAAGTGTCCAAAGAGCGTTTGCTTTCAGATATTTATGCCACGGCCGTTGGCTCGGTGGGCTTGCCAGTTCAGCCGGATTCTGACGCTGTCCGCATGTTCCGCTTGGTGTTGGCTGAAGGCAGAAGCCTGATCCGACAGCGCGATATCATTGAGGCGCGGGCCGTCGAATTACTTTCGGACCTCCCCGATTATCAGCTGCTGACAACCATTCCCGGGATCGGCCCGATCAACGCCATGACCATCCTGGCCGAGGCCGGTGACCTGCGTCGTTTTCGCCATCACCGGCGGTTTCTGAAGTTCTGCGGCATGGACCTTGCCACCGTGCAGTCGGGCATGTTCCGCGGCCAGAGCCGGATCTCGAAGTACGGCAATGCCCGGTTGCGCCGCACGCTCTGGATGACCGGCCAGACCGCAGTACTGAAGCGGACCAACAGCTTCCGCGACAAGTTCGAGCGCTACATCTCCAAAGACCGTCACAATGCCCATCTGCGTCGCAAGGCCTACACCGCAATCGCAGCAAAGATGGCGCGCACCGTACACGCCGTGGTCAAACACGGCGCACCCTATCGCCCCTTCTTCGAGGGGGTGAGCCCAGGCGGAAGGACCTCTCTCTGATGAGCCGTGGAGGCAGTGTGCTGACCTCGTAGATAATGTTTGGGCCTTCTGCTTGGGAAATGGGATCTCGTATTAAGGACGGTGAGGGCCGCCATCGCGCGTACCCTGTGTTTGCTATGGAAGAGATCATTTCTTGACGGCAGAGCCCGTCTGGGCAAGGATTGTAGGGCATCCGGTTTGCCGGATGCCCCATGACCTGCTGACCTAAACAGCCGGAAGTTCCCGACATAGGACGTTGTCGCAGACTATGCATCCGGGTTTACCGTAGATCCGCACCAGCGCATCCAGCTCACGCGCAACACGCGCGCCCGAGATGCTGGTGTCAGCAATCAGGCACAGGTTTTCGCGGCTGCAATCGTCTATCACTGCCAGGATGCGGAATTTCCGGGATGGGCCGAAGCTGTCAGCCAGGAAGTCCAGAGACCAGCGCGCATTGGGGTACGCAGCCTCCGGCATCGGGGAGCGCGTTCCACGAGCCCGCTTGCGGCCGCGCCGCCGCTTCACTGACAACCCTTCTTCCCGGTAGAGCCGATACAGTTTCTTGCGGTTCATTCTCATGCCCTTGCTCTCAAGCAACACGCCAATCCGGCGGTAGCCGAACCGGCGCCGCTTTCCGGCGATCTCCTGCATCTCCTTGCGGATCTCAGGGCAGTCCGGCGGGCGTTCGCGCCGGACTGTCTTTGGGTCGACACCGACAAGCGCCGTCAGATACCTCGCGATCTCCTCAATCTCGCACGGCAGGTCTCGCTCATGCAGAACCGTGCCTTTGCCGTCGACAACACAAATCGCGCAGGACCGCAGCGACACATCCAAACCAGCATAATATTCCATTCGAAATCCCCCTTGTTCACAGTTTCCCAGTGATCCTATCGGGAACTCGACCTCAGTTCAGGGCCAGTCCAATTACGCATGCTTTGGGCCGCTCCTAGCGGCGCGGCCTATGCAGCAGTGGCGAAGAACTCTGCACCTCAATTGGTCAGCAAGCGCTCAACCTGTCTTTTGCTGCTAAGATCACTAAGGTCCGCTTTCCCGGCCTTCACCCACCGGCAATACTACAAGATGGATGAATGGGCGATTCAGTGGCGCTTCGCCGCTACGCTCTGCCCCGAGACAGTGGTAGGTCAGACCGAAAGCAGTGCCCCCCCGCCTTCAAGCGGGGAGCGCAAAATCAGAACAGCGACGGCAACCAAAGCGATACAGCCGGAACATAGGTCACCAAGATCAAAGCGCCGAGGATCGCGATGTAGAAGGGCCAGATCGATTTCAACGCCGTTTCGATCTTGATTCGACCGACCGCACATCCCACGAACAAACAGGTTCCGACGGGCGGTGTACAGAGGCCGAGGCCGAGGTTCATCAACATCATGATGCCGAATTGCGTCGGGTCCATGCCAAGACCCTTTGCGATAGGCAGAAAGATCGGTGTGCAGATCAGAATAAGGGCGGCCATATCCATGATCATTCCGAGCACTAGCAGGATCACGTTGATCATCAGCAAAATGATGATGGGGTTATCCGAGATCAAAACCAAGGCTTCGCTGAGGCGGGCAGGTACTTGGTAGAGGGCCAGCAGATAGGCAAACGAGCTGGCAAAGGCGATAAGGATCATGACCATCGACGTCGTGCGCACGGTACCGACCAAAGCGATCTTGAAGGAGTGCCACGTCAGGCTCCGATAGTAGAACTTGGTCAAAAGGATTGCGTAGATCGCACCGAAGGCACCGGATTCCGTCACGGTAAACACACCCGACAGCGTACCGCCGACGATAATCACGGCTGTCAAAAAGCCGGGTATCGCGTCGGCGGCACTGCGTCCAACCTCACGCCATCCGGGGAATGGCTCGGATGGATAGTTATGTTTGACGGAAAGGATATAGGCGGCGATCGCAAGGCTGATGCACATCAACAGACCGGGGACGACCCCAGCAAGGAACAGTTTGGAGACAGAGATCCCGCCACCGGCGGCAACGGCGAAGATGATCATGTTGTGGCTGGGAGGGATGACAATCCCGGCGATGGACGACGTCACCGTGACATTCACCGCAAAGTCGGGCCGGTATCCACGCTCTTTCATAACGGGGACAAGGATCGATCCAAGCGCCGAGATATCCGCCACGGCAGAGCCGGAGATGCCGCCGAACAGCATAGACGAAAAGATATTCACCATCGCAAGGCCGCCCTTGAGGTGCCCTACGAGGGCCGAGGCGAGCTTGACCAGTCTCGCAGCAATCCCGCCGTGAAGCATAATCTCGCCCGCGAGTACGAAGAAGGGGATCGCCAGCAGGGAGAAGACCGAAACGCCCGCTGTCGCACGCTGGAAAGTGATGAGCATCGGAAAGCCTTCGATCCAGAAGGCAGAGGCGGCAGCGATGCCCATGGCAAAGGCGACGGGCAAGCCGATGAAGACGCCGATGGCAAACACAAGCAAAAGGATCATCAGGCCCATATCAGGACTCCTGCGTTTCGAATTGGGGATGCCAATCGGAATAGGTAAGAATGCGAATGATGCCGCGCGTGCCCGCATGCAGCACGATCAAGGCGCCGCACAGGGTGATGGCGAGGGTGCGAAAGCTTTCGGGGATTTCCAGCATAGGCAGGTTGGAATCCCAGCCGAATATCATCAATTGCGTGCCTGCGTAAAACATGACGCCACCGAACGCGGCGAGGATAAAGTCGATTGCCATCATGATGACTTTTTGCACCGGAATGGGCATGACGTCGCGAAACAGTGTGACGCCCAGATGGGTGTTGTCCCGAACCCCGCGGCAGCGCCCAAAAATGCAATGTAGCAGATCAGAAGCAAGGCAAGCTGCTCGACCCAAGTTGGCGTGGCGTTCAAAACATAGCGGCCAAAGACCAGCCAGCCGAATGTAACGATTAGAACGACGAGGGCGATACACGCCGTCAGAATGCTGGCCCATTGAACGGCCGCCAGTACGGTTTCACATCTTTTCAGAACGGTCTTCTTGCCACTCATAACAGTCTCGCCGTGTTCAGTTTTTTGTCCGATGCAAAACAGCCCGCGCCGCAAAGGACACGGGCCGTTTCATTCATTCACTCAAAGCAGGTTCACTCAGCGTTGCGGATCATGTCCACCAACGGCGCAAGATCAGGGTTCGCCTCAAGGAAGCTTTCGTAAACCGGTGTCATCTTGGCTTGGAAAGGCGCCTTGTCTTCCACGGTGTTCACGATTGTACCGCCGGCCTTGACAGTCTCCATCGAAGCCGCTTCGCGGGCCTGCCACAGTTCACGCTGCAATTCGGTAGAGGCTTGTCCCGCCTCTTTCACGATCTTTTGCTGCTCGGGTGTCAAAGAGTCGAAAGTCTTTTTCGACATGCAAAGGCACTCGGGAATGATCAGGTGCTCGGTCAGCGAGTAGTATTTTGCGACCTCATAGTGGCTTGTCGATTCGTAAGAGGGCGGGTTGTTCTCCGCGCCATCGACGACGCCTGTCTGGATCGACTGGTACACTTCGGAGAATGCCATCGGCGTCGCGTTGCCGTCCATGGATTCGACCATCTGCACGAAGAGGTCGTTGCTCATCACTCGGATTTTCAGACCTTCGACATCGGCCGGCGTGTTGATCGGGCGGGCGGAGTTGTAGAAGGACCGGGCGCCAGCGTCATACCAGCCAAGCGGCTCAACACCGCGGGCGCGCATGCCTTCGGAAATCGCCTCGCCCACTTCGCCATCCATCAGTTTGTACATCTGCGGGATCGAAGAGAAGATGAACGGCAGCGAAACGACGTTGGCCTCCGGCACGGAAGTTCCGAACGGGCCAAGGCTGAATTCACCGAAATCCAATACGCCGAGGCGAAGCTGTTCGATCGCGTCAGGCTGGCTGCCCAGAACGCCATTGTGGAAAGTCTTTGCCGTCAATTCGCCGCCCGTGGCCTCAGAGATGGACTCTGCGAAAAAGTCCATGGCGATAGACACCGGATATTCCTCAACGTGAATGTTCCAGCCTCTGAGCTCTTTCGCCGAAACGGATGTCGCCGCGAGTGCGATACAACTGCCGAGCAGTGCGCTGCGAAGTGTAAAACCTATTGTCATGTGATCCTCCCAGATACGTTTGACTATTTGGAACGTTGATGTGCCCTCCCACATCACTCGCTCACCATA
The DNA here is from genome assembly GCF_029870955.1 of Sulfitobacter faviae. Classification (NCBI taxonomy): domain Bacteria; kingdom Pseudomonadati; phylum Pseudomonadota; class Alphaproteobacteria; order Rhodobacterales; family Roseobacteraceae; genus Sulfitobacter; species Sulfitobacter faviae. Next base: position 970,200 of record NZ_PGFQ01000001.1, read on the forward strand.
ACAGGTATACTAGTATGGCCTGTCCGTGTTTGAGTCAATTATCCATCTGCGAAAGTGGTATTTTTTGCACGAGACCGCGGTTTTTACTAAGGTTTTTAGGGGGTCAGTGATCGATCCGCGTCTCTTGTTAGGGGGGGCGGTTATTTATCGGGCACCCTACCATCGCTCGAACTGGCGGGTGCAAAGGATCACGCTCAACCTCTGACTTTCTTTCACCAGCTGTAGGAAAGACTTCGAACAGAAGAAGGTCATCAGTTCCTTATATCACGTGACAGATCAACCCGTGCTGACTAGAATACCAGATGCGACATCAGCAAAGGCCCCGTGATGACCCTGCTTCACCCCGACCGCTTGTTTCCGGTTGAACCCAAGCTAAGAGAACTGGCACGCACGCTTTATGATGGGGTGCGCGATCTACCCATCATCAGCCCTCATGGCCATACTGATCCGCGCTGGTTCGCGGAAAACAAAGCTTTCGCCAACCCGCCCGAGCTGTTCGTCACGCCCGATCACTATGTGTTCCGGATGCTCCATTCTCAGGGGATCGCGTTGGAGGATCTGGGTGTGCCGCGCGTCGATGGCGGCGCCGTCGAACAAGACCCGCGTAAGATTTGGCAATTGTTTGCAAGCAACTATCACCTGTTCCGCGCCACACCTTCGCGCATTTGGATCGACCAGGCGCTGCAAGAGGTCTTTGGCGTCACCCAGCGTTTGTCTGCGACCACGGCTGACGAGATTTACGACCAGATCGACGATTGCCTCGCGCAAGAGACCTACCGCCCCCGTGCGCTGTTCGAACGCTTCAACATCGAAGCAATCTCCACTACCGAAAGCGCGATTGATGACCTGCGCTGGCACCGCATGATACGGGAAGGCGGCTGGTCGGGAAGGGTGGTCACGGCCTACCGGCCCGATGCCGTGATCGACCCCGAGTTTGAAGGATTCGCCGACAATGTCGCGACCTTGGGCGAACTGGCCGGTGAAGATACGACCACTTGGGCCGGATACCTTGCCGCCCATCGAAACAGGCGTGCCTATTTCAAGGAGTTCGGGGCCACGTCCACAGATCATGGCCATCCCACCGCCCGAACCGAGGACCTCTCGCAAGAGGCAGCCGCCGCCCTGTTCGACAAAGCCCTGCGTGGCGCCTGTACGCAGGAAGAGGCGGATGCGTTTCGCGGTCATATGCTGACTGAAATGGCACGGATGTCGCTGGATGACGGATTGGTCCTGCAAATTCACCCCGGGTCCTATCGCAATCACAGCGGGCCGATCATGGAACGCTTTGGCCGGGACAAAGGCTATGACATCCCAACGCGCACCGATTATGTCCACGCGCTGCGCCCTTTGCTGAACGCCGTGGGGCAAGACCCGAAAATGACCATCATCGTTTTCACTCTGGATGAGACGGCGTTCGCGCGGGAGCTTGCGCCCTTGGCTGGAGTCTATCCCGCGCTGAAACTGGGGCCGCCGTGGTGGTTTCACGACAGCGCCGAAGGCATGCGGCGGTTTCGCGAAACGGTCACGGAAACGGCGGGTTTCTACAATACCGTGGGCTTCAACGATGACACGCGGGCCTTCTGCTCAATCCCCGCGCGGCACGATGTTGCGCGGCGCGTCGATTGCAGTTTTCTGGCCACGCTGGTTGAGACAGGCCGACTTGACCGTGACGAAGCCGACGAAGTGGCCCATGACCTGTCCTACGGGTTGGCCAAGGCGGCCTATAAACTATGACTCAACCCCGTCTGCAACGCTCGACCGATCCGCGTCCGAAAACCGGTATTGTCCATCTCGGCCTGGGTGCATTCTTTCGGGCTTTCGGCGCACCGATAACCAGCGATGCCATGGTGGCAAGTGGCGGCGATTGGGGGATCGTCGGGGTCTCTCTTCGCAGTTCGGGTCTGCGTGACGCTTTGCGGGATCAGGGCTGGGCCTACACCGCCGTTTCCGTAGGAGCGGAGGCGGAAACCCCGCGTGTGATCGAGATCCTGAATGACGTGCTCGTCGCACCGCAAAACCCTGACGCGGTGTTGAAAGCGATCGCCGAAGCGGATGTGCGTATCGTGACCCTAACGGTGACCGAAAAGGGCTATTGCCACGTCCCCGCGACGGGAAAACTGGACCGCGATCACCCCGATATCGCACATGATTTGACGAGCCAGCTTCCTAGATCCGCCATCGGATACATCGTGCGCGCTTTGGCGGAACGTAAGCGCGCGGGCGCACCGGCTTTCACAGTGATGAGCTGCGATAACCTTCCCCAGAACGGTCGGCTTTTGCGCGGGCTGATCCTTGAGTTTGCGGCCCTCGTAGACCCTGAGTTGGAGCGCTGGATCGCCGAGAACGCCCGGTTTCCCTGCACGATGGTTGACCGTATCACGCCTGCGACAACCCAAGATGACATTGCGCGGGTCGCCGCGCTGACGGGCCGCTATGATGCCGCGCCGGTTGTGCATGAGCCCTTTGCCCAATGGGTTATCGAAGACAGCTTTGTCGCGAATGCACGGCCCGATTGGGCCGCCGCGGGTGCCGAACTGGTGGCCGATGTCGCTTTCCACGAAGAAATGAAGCTGCGAATGCTGAACGGCGCGCATTCCGCTCTGGCCTACACAGGTTATCTGACAGGATATGAAACCATTTCCGACACCGTGGCCGATCCTGTGTTCGAGCGGTTTGTTCACGGTCTTTGGGCTGAGATTATGCCGACGGTCACAGCACCGGCAGGCGTGGATCTGAGCGATTATGCCACCGCATTGTTCACCCGTTTCGCAAATCCCAATATCCGGCACCGCACATGGCAAATCGCAATGGATGGCAGCCAGAAACTGCCACAACGGTTGCTGGGAACCATGGGCGACGCTCATCAATCCGGCCGCGATACACCGCTCATGTGTTTGGCGGTTGCGGCATGGATGTTCTATGTGCGCGGCATCGATGAGGCGGGCGATGCCATCGATCTTCGCGACCCTCTGGCCAGCGAGCTCCATGCACTGACCGCCAATGCAGACGGCCCGGAAGCAACCGTAACCGCGCTGCTGGGAATGAGCGCGGTGTTCCCCGAAGGCTTGGCGCATCAACTGAAAGCACCTTTGACCGCCGCCGCGAAAGAGGTTTGGGCCTTTGGCGTGCGCAGGGCGATTGAACGGGCCGTTAGTGCCCCACAAGAAATAGAAGAAAGAACATAGAATGCAGACTATTCACCGTCTTGATTGCGACGACGCGCAGCGCATTATCGAAGCCGCAAGGAAACACGCCGAGGCAATCGGCGTGCCGATGTGCATCGCGGTCATGGATGAAAGCTGTCACTTGATCGGGTTTCTACGCATGGATGGAGGGAAAATCCCCAGCATCACGATGGCCATCGACAAATGCTTTACCGCGACGGGAACCCAGAAGCCGACGCAGGCCTTGGCCGAACCCAGCATGCCGGGCGGCCCGGTCTACGGGCTCACCTCCGCCCATGGCGGGCGTTTTGTCGTGATTGCAGGCGGGCTGCCGATATTCAAGGATGGCGAAGTGATCGGGGGTATCGGCGTAAGTTCGGGAACACCGGCCCAAGACCTTGAGGTCGCGCAGGCCGGTGTTGACGCGTTTGACGCAAAAGACGCCTAGCCTTTAAGCTTCAGGAAATAATCAAAAATTTCGGGCACGTTGCCATCGCTCATGCCCGCATCGACGGCGGCCTGAAGGTTATGCGACGTGCCTTCGGCAATCTCGGACCGCGTGCCAAGATCGCTGACCATTTCAAGGAAATAGGTGATGTCCTTGTTGGCATTCGCCAATGAGAACCCAAGGTCGCTTACACCATCGACGGCGTATTTCTTACAGAACTGCATGAAGGGGGAATTGGACGGGCCTGCCGACATGATCTCGAACAACTGCGCAGTGTCGAGGCCCGCACGGTCGGCAACGGCGAAGGCTTGGCTCATGGCGCTGACGGTCGTCATGCCCATAAAGTTGTTGATCAATTTCGTCGTATGCCCCGCACCGAGCGCGCCAACGTAGAATACGTTTTCACCCAGAATATCGAGCACCGGTTTGACCGAGGCGAATATGTCCTCATCCCCTGCGGCCATGATATTCAGCAACCCATCCTTGGCGTGGGCAGGTGTACGGCCCAATGGCGCATCGATCATGCCCGCGCCTTTGGCGGCGAGGTCGGCACCGATCCTGCGCGTGGAGGCCGGAATGGATGTGCCGAAATCGATCAGAACGGCGCCCTTTTTGATCCCAGCCAAGATGCCATCGTCGCCGTAGACCAGGCTTTCCACGACGTCGGAGGTGGTGACGCAAAGCATGATGATGTCGCAAGCCTCCGCCATCTCCCGAGGGGTGGCCACCTCGCGGGCTCCGCGGGCAACTGCCGCATCAACTGCCTTTCTATTGCGGCCCATGATAACGGGTTCGATGCCGTTCTTTTGAAGGCATTCGACCATATTGCCGCCCATGAGGCCGAGCCCGATAAAGCCGATAACAGGGTTTTCCATTTTCTACTCCTAGACGAACAAGTAATCTCTTGCCTTACCTTACGTTCATACAGACTAGTATACTAGAAGAAAGTCATCTGTTCAGGACAGTGATGATCCCGCGCAGTTCGGCCAAGCCGCGCAACCGCCCGATAAGGGTATAGCCGGGCTGGGTTTCCGTTTCGGCATCCGACAAAAGGGCGTGACCGTGATCCGCACGAAAAGGGATCTCAGCATTGCGTAGCCTCTCGGCCTTCAGGATTTCATCCACCACCGCGACCATGTCGACATCGCCCGTCAAATGGGCCGCCTCGCTAAACGACCCGTCGTGCGATTTAGCCACGTTACGCAGATGGACAAAGTGGATGCGATCCGCAAAGGCGCGGGCAATTCGGGGCACGTCGTTATCCGCATGAGACCCGAGCGAGCCGCTACAAAGCGTCAGGCCATTCGCAGGCTCAGGGTGGGCGTTCATGATCCAGTCGATAGCGCTTTGCGTCGATACGATGCGGGGCAGGCCCAGAATGTCGCGTGGGGGATCATCGGGGTGGATGCACATGCGAATGCCAAGCTCGGCTGCGGCCGGAATGATTTCCGCCAGAAACCGCGCGAGATTTGCGCGCAGATCATCATGGGTCAGCCCGTCGTATGTGGTTAGAACCTCGCGCAACCCGCTGATATCGTACCTGTCATACGCCCCCGGAAGGCCGGACATGATCGCGTGCAAGAGCGACGCCTTGTCCTCTTGTGAAGCCGTGTCATGCCACGCGCGGCCCTGACGGACGGCATCGGGGTGATAGGTTTCCGCTGCATCCTCGCGCCCCAGCATATGAATTTCGAACGCGGCCATCTTGGCTGCTGAAAAGTGCAGACAAGTGCCACCGCGCGCGACAGGTGCCGTTAGGTCGGTGCGGGTCCAATCAAGGATCGGCATGAAGTTGTAGCAGACGGTGGTGATGCCTTCGGCGGCAAGGTTCGCGAGGGATTGTCGGTAGTTTTCGAACAGGCCCGGCAGATCACCGGTCCCGCGTTTGATGTCTTCGTGAACGGGCAGGCTTTCGACGACATCCCATGTGAACCCGGCCGCCGAAATCTCGTTCCGGCGTTTGGAAATGGCGTCACGGGTCCAGACTTCGCCGTAGGGGATCGCATGCAGCGCGCTCACGATGCCCGCCGCCCCTGTCTGTGCGACCTGATCCAGCGGAATAGGGTCGAACTCACCGAACCAGCGCCAAGTCTCCCGCATCCTTCCGCCCTTTCAAATTTTGGATGGGCCCAGATTGATGTCGACCAACGCCCCACGGCCCTGAACGACTGCGCCGGACAAACGACAGGCCGTCGCGATACTGTCTGACAATGGCTGCCCACCGACATGCCCCGCAAGGATTGCCGCGTTGAAGCTGTCACCGGCAGCCGTGGAATCCACCACATGCGTTACCGGTGCGACGGCAATAGTTCCGCGATCCTCTGGACTGACATAGTAGACGTCACCGGCGCCATTCTTGACGACTACGATGCTTGCCCCTGCCGCGCCGTAGCGATCTGCCGTGGCTTGTGGGGACGTATCCTCGAACCAATCCGCCTCATCCTCGAACGAGGGTAGGACAATGTCGGACACCGCAGCACCCGCCATGATGACCGAAAGCATCGTGTCGCTATCGTCCCAAAGACGGGGGCGAAGATTGGGGTCGAATGCGATCGTTTTGCCGCTGGCACGAGCCGCTTTCAAAGCAGAAATGAACGCGTCGCGGTCGCCAGCCTCAAGGATCGCCAAGGTGATCCCTGAGAAATAGATTAGATCATGCGCGTCAATCGCGCGTTCCAATGCGGGGAGGTCAGCGGCCAGTTTGCGGGCCGCCGATTGACCACGCCAATAGGAGAAACTCCGTTCGCCATTCTCCAAAGAGATCAGGTAGAGGCCCACGGTCCGGTTCGGCACCTCGACACAATAGCTGTCATCGACGCCGGCAGCTGTGATCGTATCACGCAGCTGGCCTGATATCGCGTCATCCCCCAGCCCCGTAAAATAGGACACTTGGCTGTCGGGGGCGATGCGCGCCAAATACCACGCGGTGTTGAACGTATCTCCCGCAAACCCAAGTTTGAACGCCCCCGCATCCTCCTGCGGGGAAAGCTCGGCCATACATTCGCCTATGGATAAAATCCGCATACCGAAGGCTACAGGAAATCGTCACGCCGAGGCGTGAAACAGTCGATCAACGTGCCCGGCTCAAGGCAGACGCATCCATGGGTCAGTTGGGTCGGAATGACAAAGCTATCACCGGGCCCCACCTCTTTTTCGACATCGCCAAGGGTGAAGCGGAAACGCCCTGTCTCGACATATGTCGACTGCACATGCGGGTGATTATGCAGCGCGCCAACCGCGCCGGTTTTTGCAAAGCGGAACGCCACGACCATCATCTCAGGATGGTCCGAGAGCACTTGGCGGGTGACGTTTTCGCCGGTGGAAACAACAGGAAAATCGGCCATCTTCGATCCTTAGCTGAACAGCATACCGCCATTGATGTCGATATTTGTCCCCGTGAGGAAGGCACTGTCATCGCAGGCGAGGAAGAGCGCAGCACTGGCTACATCATCCACGGTGCCTTGGCGTTTCAGCGGGGCGTTCGCCTCGTACCCGCGACGGCCCGCATCGGGCGTGTGGATGTTGTGGAAATCCGTGTCGATCATGCCGGGACAAAGCGCGTTTACGCGCACATCGGGCCCAAGCTCTTTGGCCAAACCGCGGGTCATGGTCACAATGGCACCCTTGGAGGACGCATAGGCCACCGAACCGGGGCCGCCGCCATCACGCGCCGCCTGACTGGCAAGGTTCACGATCGTCCCCGTTTTGATGTGTTCCAAGCAGGCTTTGGTCATCATGAATGTGCTGGTCAGATTCAGCGACATGACCGCATTCCAGTGATCAAGGTCCATCTCCGCCAGTGTTTTGCGTGCGATCAGCCCGCCTGCGTTGTTCACCAGGATATCAATACCGCCGAATGCTTCGAGCGTTTTTGCCACCAGATCATCGACGTCTGCCTGTTTGTTCAGATCACCCTGAACCGCAATTGCCTTGCCGCCAGCGGCTTCGATCTTGGCAACCACATCGTCGGCACCTGTGGAGCTGGCGAAATAGTTGATCGCGACATTCGCGCCTTCTTCCGCAAATTTGAGCGCGACCGCCGCCCCGATATCCCGACCACCGCCAGTGATGATGGCTGTTTTTCCTGCAAGTTTCATAAATCTACTTTCTTCTGACTGGCGTGGCACAACAATATGTTGGCCGGTTTCTGCGAAGCGTCCAAAGCAGCGCGATCCATCGTATCGGCATATGCTGGGCGGCGCGGGAAATGCCCCCCGCCCAGTAATTTACAACACGTCTCGCCGCGAACTTCGGTCGAATCAACTCGATCTGAGTACTAGCATACTAGTCATTTATTGAGTAGGGTATCCCTAGACTTCTGGATCTGGCGGCTTCAAAGAAGCAAAAGTGAGTGAGCCGCTCCTGTGGGGCCAGTATGCCCAATGCCACGAGACGGCGAAATTCACGGCCCCTTTAAGAGAAGGTAGCGACATGGCGAAGGTAACCAAATTGAGCGAGCGGCGCACCAGCGTCGATGAGGTGTTCGATTACCTGCACAGCGAAATTTCGACATTGGCATTGCTTCCCGGCGACAAGATCTCCGAGGCGGAGATCGCAACGAAATTCGGTTTTTCGCGCCAACCCGTGCGCGATGCCTTTAGCCGGTTGGCGAATTTAGACCTGCTGTTGATCCGCCCGCAACGCGCAACTGAGGTAAAGCGGTTCTCCATGCGGGAGATCGAGAAATCCCGCTTCGTGCGCGCTTCTGTGGAATACGAAGTTCTGCGCCGCGCCGCTGCAAAATGCGATGCCGATGGTACGGCAAAGATCGACGCGGCCCTAAAGCTGCAAGAGCAGGCGATACAGGACCACGATGTCGATGGCTTCGGCAAGCTGGACTATGAGTTTCATGAAACCCTTTGCGGCATCGCGGATGCAGAATTCGCCTTCGACGTGATTATGCGGGAGAAGGCGAAAGTAGACCGCCTGTGTCGGCTTGGGTTGTCTAAGGAACAGCGCATGCCTGAGCTTTTGGCGGATCACAAAGCAATCGCAGAGGCGGTCAAGGCGCATGATGCAGACCAGGCTGTCGCCGCAGGGGCGCTGCATTTGTCACGTCTCGATGAGACGATCCAAAGCATCACCGATACCAACGCCAGCTATTTCGAAACATTTGAGGACCAGTAGGGGCACGGGAGTACCCCTACAAAGCAAGGCCTATTAGAGCCTTCGATCATTCAGGCATCACGGGAGGAAACGATGCATAAGACCAACCTACGCCGCGCAATTGATCCGCGCCACGCCAAGACGATGAGCAGCGCGGAACTGCGTGCGGAGTTCATGATCGAAGACCTGTTCAAGGATGACGAGGTCAATCTGACATACACCCAATATGACCGCATGATCGTGGGGGGCGCCAAGCCGAAAAGCGGGCCGCTCGCGATTGATGCGGTCGACCAGACGGGCACGCCATCTTGGCTGGATCGCCGCGAGGCTGTGTTGGTCAATCTCGGCACAGGCGGCACTGTTGAGGCGGGCGGAGAGACATATTCCTTAGGCCGCTGCGACATGCTGTATCTTGGCATGGGAACCGGCGCCGTAACGCTCAGCGGAGAGGACGCGTATTTTTATATCATCTCCGCCCCCGCCCACCGCGCCATTCCTGCGCAACTGGTAACCATCGACGATGCACGGCAGGTTCCGCTCGGGTCGCGCGATACCTGCAACGAGCGTGTCATCTACCAGTTCATCCATCCCGAGGGGATCGAGAGCTGCCAGATCGTCATGGGAATGACGAAACTCGCCCCCGGTTCGATCTGGAACACGATGCCCGCGCATGTGCATGAACGCCGCTCCGAAGCCTATATCTACATCGATCTGCCCGAAGATCAGAACGTCGTGCATTTGATGGGTGAACCGGATGAGACCCGCCACATGATCGTGCGCAACGAACAGGCGGTTCTGTCCCCCCGTGGTCGATACACAGCGGCGCTGGCACGGCTGCTTATTCCTTTATCTGGGCGATGGCGGGCGACAATATGGCCTTCACCGATATGGATATGGTCGCGATGGAAGACCTCAAATGAGCCGCTTTTCACTGCAGGGAAGCCGCGCATTTGTGACCGGCGCGAACACAGGCATCGGTCAGGCAATCGCGATTGATATGGCAGCCCAAGGCTGTCACGTCATCGCGGTGGGTCGGTCCAGCATGGCGGACACGCTAAAGGCTATTGCCGAAGCAGGTGGCAAAGCTGATGCGGTGCAGGCCGATCTGGGAACGGTCGCAGGCGCGGTCGCCGCGTTCGAACAGGCTGTGGCCGAGTTCGGGCCGATTGATACACTGGTTAACAACGCAGGCATCATCCGCCGCGCGGATAGTCTGGTGTTCACGGAGGCCGATTGGGACGCCGTGATGGATATCAACCTCAAGGTCGTCTTCTTCCTCAGCCAAGCCTTTGCCAAGGCGCGCGTGACGGCACAACAAGGCGGCAGTGTAATCAACGTTGCATCACTGCTCTCGTTTCAGGGCGGCATTCGCGTGCCATCCTATACAGCATCGAAAAGCGCCGTGGCGGGGCTTACGAAAACCCTGTCTAACGAGTGGTCGGCACAGGGGATCACGGTGAATGCTGTCGCGCCGGGCTATGTCGTCAGCAACAACACCGCAGACCTGCGCGCAGACCCCGAGCGGAACAAAGCGATCCTCGACCGTATCCCACTGGGTCGCTGGGCCGAGCCCGAGGATATCGCGGGTGCGGTCACGTTCCTCGCCTCCCCCGCCGCGCGTTATGTCACGGGGATTACGTTGCCTGTCGATGGCGGCTGGCTGGGGCGGTAGAGCGGGGCGCCAACTCACGCTCGAATGGCGTCCGCCCTCTTTATAGGATGAACAAATCGGTCATCAGTGACTGTCCCTCGGCCTGCTCTTACGGGCGACATCGCGATAGGTGGGCGCATCGCGCAATGTCATCCCTGTGTCCAATCCGGTTGTTAGCTCGCGGAAGTACTGCTGCCACGGTGTCTGGCTGGCGGGCATTTGATATCCCCCCTCCCTGACAAGTTGACGCGCCCGCTCGGCCAGCTCGTCCAGCGGTACCAGCATGTCCGCGGTGCCTTTTCCCAGATCAAATCGCACCCGGTCACCGGTTTTCAAAAGAGCCAAGCCGCCTCCCTCCGCCGCTTCGGGTGAGGCGTTAAGGATCGAAGGCGACCCGGACGTGCCAGACTGCCGCCCGTCGCCGACGCAGGGCAAGGCGGCGATCCCTTTATTCAGCAAATAGGAAGGGGGCGCATGTTGACCACTTCAGCCCCGCCCGGATAGCCCTTCGGCCCCGCACCTCGCATTGTCCGTCGTCATATAAAATGGGACATCAGAGCGGCTTGAACTTTGGAGGCTCTGGTTCGTTTGCGTGATTGATTATGCTGCTTGTTTTTGATGTTGCAAGCGGCGGCTTTGGATCGTCATTTTCTTGATCTTTTCCCTTTCTCTGATGATGGCTTTGTCACGTCCAAAATAGACGTCAGCGGGTGTGACGTTGCTCAGGCTCTCGTGGTAGCGCTGGTTGTTGTAATAGTCGACGAAGGCCCCGATCTGGCGTTCAAGATCGCCGGGCAGGTAGTAGTTTTCCAGTAGAACCCGGTTCTTCATGGTCTGATGCCAGCGCTCGATTTTGCCCTGGGTTTGCGGATGGAACGGCGCACCGCGAACGTGATCCATTTTCTGGTCCCCCAGCCATTTGGCCAGGTCGCCGGATATGTAGCACGACCCGTTGTCGCTGAGCAGGCGCGGCTTGTGTCGGACCACGGCTTGGTCGCAGCCAGACGCCGTAAGAGCCAGCTCAATGGTGTCTGTCACGTCCTCGGCTCGCATGGTCGTGCAGAGCTTCCAGGCAATGATATACCGGCTGTAATCGTCCAGGATCGTGCTGAGGTAATACCAGCCCCAGCCGATGATCTTGAAGTAGGTGAAGTCGGTCTGCCACATCTGATTGATCGCCGTGGTTTTGTCCGAGAACTCATCGGCAGCCTTGATCACCACATACTCGGGTGCCGTGATCAGATCGGCAGCTTTCAGAATGCGGTAAGTCGATGATTCAGAGATAAAATACCGCTTCTCATCAGTATATTTGACGGCCAGTTCGCGTGTGGTCAGCGCCTCATGTTCCAGCGCAAACTCGATCAGATCATCCCGCCGGTCCTGCGGAATACGGTTCCAGACCGACTTCGGCCGAGGCGCGCGGTCCGCCAATGCATCAAGGCCGCCTTCGACGTAGCGGTCATACCATCGGTAAAATGTCGTGCGCGGGATACCCAGCATATCAAGGGTCATTTTTGTGGGCAGGTGTGATCCCTCAACCGTGCGAATGATCTCAAGCTTCTCGGTTGCTGGATACCTCATTCCTCGAACTCCCCAGCCCCTGTCATGCTTTTTTTGAGCAGGCGGTTCTCAAGGGTTAGATCAGCCACGCATTCTTTCAGAGCCATGGCCTCGGATCGCAGATCCTTCACCTCAGGCGATGTCGCCTGACGCGCTGTGTCGCCGGAAAGGCGACGCTTTCCAGCCTCAAGGAATTCCTTCGACCAAGTATAATACAGGCTGTCAGAGATACCCTCGCGGCGACATAACGCCGAGATGCTTTCCTCCCCGCGCAATCCGGCCAAAACAATGCGGATCTTCTCCTCCGCCGAGTAGGTCTGGCGGGTCTTGCGGCGGATGTTTTTGACCAGCTTGTCAGCTGCGTCTTTCGATGTTCCGGGCTTCTTGTTCATCTTCGCTCCTTAAAGGCTACGATGAACCAGAAACCCTCCGTTGTTCAGATCCTCAAATCTGTCCCAAAGGTGCTGACGTCAGACAGAGAAAGGTGCTGACCTATTAGCTCGGGACAGAGCGGTCCGTTTGAAGGCGATTCAGAGTTTCGATGCGCTGCGCCAGTATCAATGTCCGGTTCAGTGAAGCAGCGTTGTAGGTGGATGACACGACGAACGGCAGGAATGGGCCGGCCTAGGCGATCGCACCCCCAGTTGCGAAATTGGCTTCGGGCGGTTGGCATGTCGCTAGCTATGCGCCTCCGCCAGATGCCATGCCTCTCGATAAGGATTGAGCCAACCAAGGGGGCGGCCAATCTCTAGTCCCATCTTGCTGTAGTCAGGCAAAAAGCGTCTCATATTGCTATCGTTGCGCTGTTGCCCGCGCTTTCCAGGTGTCGCGAGCCAAAGAGCGTGAGACTCCTTCACGGCGGCGGCGACCTCCGCACTCGGCACGATGAAACAATTTGGTGGGTCGACCAGCGAGCTCCCGAAGTCGAGGAAGGCATAAAGCAGGTTTTCAGACACAATGTCTTCATGCTTCTTGCCCATGTGCCAGCCGCCATCGCTGCCTTTGTCAACGCGCGTCTTGACCTGAATTGCACATAGCTTCTCTCCAATGTCATCGGTGACAATGAGGTCCGCGTTTGGGACCCCGACTGGAGCCAGTGCGGCAATCAAGCCGCGCCGCAGAAACTGACACATGACGTAGTGCTCACCGGCTGCGCCCAGAAGCATAGTTGCGGAAGGCATAAGAAAACTCCCCCGGGTGTTCTACTCGGCACATTCCTTCAGCCCACGGCCAACCGCAAGACATGGGCATGGCTTACGGAAAGGTGGCAGGCTTTGAATGACCGCTTTGGCTGGCCGCGTTGCAGCACCCAGACCTTGTCTGAAGGTCGGCTTCGGGCCGTTCGCGTCGGCGATGCGACTCCCAAAACCTAGGCAGATTCTTTAGCCCCAAACAGCATATTGGGAACAAGTTGGCAAAACGAGACTTAAAAAATCTTAGCGCTTATATGACATCTGTTTTCGCCCCTACACCAGTCGGCCAATGGCTTGGCATAGGTCATCACTGAATTTTAGCGCCTAAGAACCTGACCAATCGCAGAATGCGACCCGCTAGATATCGACGCCGCCAGACGCCGCCATACCATATGTGGAGCACGGGAAAAACTTAGCCTCCCATGGGAAAATCTTAGGTATGTCTTCACACCCTCAGTGCGTCCACGCCCCACGGCGACCGGTCGCGAAATTCTCGCCATAGCCGCCGGGGCGGACGTTGGGCTTGCGCTTGTTGGGCAGTTGCACCTGCGCGTCGATGCCATGATCGCGGGCGTATTCTTCGGCGGCTTCGCGGGTGTCGAACTGCAAGCGCACTTGGCTTTGCGTATCATCTGACGACGTCCAACCCATCAGCGGATCGACCCTGCGCGCTTCCGCGGGCGAAAACTCAAGCAGCCAGACACGGGTCTTGGCCGTGCCGGAGGACATCGCTGTACGGGCGGGTTGGTAGATACGTGCGCGCATTTCGGGACTCTCGCTTCAATAACCTCGGGCTTTATCTAATATTCCGTGCCAAGGGGCAAGGGAATGCAGGCCCGCGCAAATAAACCCTACCATGCTGCGCTGCAGAGACTACATCAAGATCACCCCATTGGAGTGTTCCATATGACCCCCTTCGCCCTCTTCGCCCTACAAAGCCAGATCGCCGCCCTTGCGGTGGAAACCCAGATCGTGATGTCGCTGCGCCTCTTGGGCATGGCAGGCGCGCTGCCCGCCCGCCCCGGTGAGAACAACCGCATGGTGGCCGAGAAAGGCCCGGCCATGGTCAAAGCCTTCACCGCCGGGACGCAGGCCATGATGCTGGGCAAACGCCCCGATCAGATTATCGACGCCTCGCTCGCCCCTCTGGCCCGCAAGGTGCGACAGAATCGCAAACGGTTAATGAAGTAGCGGCAAAAGCGCCCTTCGCGGCCCCCTGCCCCTTGAACCCCGCGTGAAAGAGGGCACCTATGGGAAGCTTGACGAAGGATACCCGCGATGCCCTATGCCCATTCCGACAAGACCGAGGGGATGCCGATGCTGGCAAACCCCGCCCCAGACGTGCGCAACCGCCCCAAGCTGGAGGGCGGCCATAAGTTCAAACTGGTCACCGAATTCGACCCGGCGGGCGACCAGCCCACGGCGATCAAGGAACTGACCGAAGGGGTGAACTCGGGCGAACGCGATCAGGTGCTTCTGGGCGCCACCGGGACAGGCAAGACCTTCACCATGGCCAAGGTCATCGAAGAGACGCAGCGCCCCGCCATCATCCTCGCCCCCAACAAGACGCTGGCGGCGCAGCTTTACGGCGAGTTCAAGGGCTTCTTCCCCGACAACGCGGTGGAATATTTCGTCTCCTACTACGACTATTACCAGCCCGAGGCCTATGTCGCGCGCTCCGACACCTTCATCGAGAAGGAAAGCCAGATCAACGAGCAGATCGACCGGATGCGCCACTCCGCCACCCGCGCGCTTTTGGAGCGTGACGACGTGATCATCGTGGCCTCGGTCTCCTGCATCTACGGCATCGGCAGCGTCGAGACCTATGGCGCGATGACCCAAGACCTGAAAGCGGGCAGCATGTACGACCAGCGCAAGGTCATCGCCGATCTGGTCGCCCAGCAGTACAAGCGCAACGACGCGGCTTTCCAGCGCGGCTCTTTCCGGGTGCGCGGCGACAGTCTGGAAATCTTCCCCGCCCACCTCGACGACCGCGCATGGCGGCTGTCCTTCTTCGGCGAGGAGTTGGAAAGCATCACCGAGTTCGACCCGCTCACAGGTGAGAAGACCGACACCTTCGAGCAAATCCGCGTCTACGCCAACAGCCACTACGTGACCCCGAAACCGACGATGCAGCAGGCCATTCAGGGCATCAAGAAAGAGCTGCGCACCCGGCTTGACCAGCTCGTCGCCGACGGCAAGCTGCTGGAGGCGCAGCGGCTGGAGCAGCGCACCAATTTCGATATCGAGATGCTGGAGGCCACCGGCGTCTGCAACGGGATCGAGAACTACTCGCGCTATCTGACGGGGCGCGCCCCGGGCGAGCCGCCCCCCACCCTCTTCGAGTTCATCCCCGACAACGCCATCGTCTTCGCCGACGAAAGCCACGTCTCGGTGCCGCAGATCGGCGGCATGTACAAGGGCGACTACCGCCGCAAGTTCACGCTGGCCGAACACGGCTTCCGCCTGCCGTCCTGCATGGACAACCGACCCCTCAAGTTCGAGGAGTGGGACGCCATGCGCCCGCAGTCGGTCTTCGTCTCCGCCACCCCGGCGGCATGGGAAATCGAGCAATCGGGCGGCGTCTTCACCGAACAGGTCATCCGCCCCACCGGCCTTTTGGACCCCAAGGTCGAGATCCGTCCCGTGGAGATGCAGGTCGACGACCTGCTTGATGAGGTGCGCAAAGTGGCCGCCGACGGTTACCGCACACTCTGCACCGTGCTGACCAAGCGCATGGCCGAGGACCTTACCGAATACATGCACGAACAGGGCATCCGCGTGCGCTACATGCACTCGGACATCGACACGATCGAGCGGATCGAGATCCTGCGCGACCTGCGCCTCGGCGCCTTCGACGTGCTGATCGGGATCAACCTGCTGCGTGAGGGGCTCGACATTCCCGAATGTGGGTTGGTCGCCATCCTCGACGCCGACAAGGAGGGTTTCCTGCGTTCGGAAACCTCGCTGATCCAGACCATCGGCCGTGCCGCGCGGAACGCCGAAGGCCGCGTCATCATGTACGCCGACCGCATCACCGGCTCGATGGAGCGCGCCATGGGCGAGACCGAGCGCCGCCGCGCCAAGCAGATCGCCTATAACGAGGAACACGGCATCACCCCCGCCACGGTGAAAAAGAACGTCGAAGACATCCTCGCCGGACTCTACAAGGGCGACGTAGACATGAACCGCGTCACCGCCAAGGTCGACAAGCCGATGGCGGGCGGCAACCTGCAAGCCGTGCTCGACGGGCTGCGCGCCGATATGCGCAAGGCCGCCGAAAACCTCGAGTTCGAAGAGGCCGCGCGCCTGCGTGACGAGGTCAAGCGGTTGGAGGCCGTGGACCTTGCCGTCGCTGACGACCCGATGGCGCGCCAGCAGGCAGTCGACCGCGCCGTCGATGCCGCGCAGCAAGCCTCGGGCCGCAGCACCTCAGGCCGCGGCGGAATGCGCGGCGGCAATGTAAAACGCCGGAAACGCTAAAGAAAAAGGGCCGCCCTACTCGGGGCGGCCCTTACACAATCCTGCACCAAAACGCCGCAGCTACCGTCGCAGTGCCGCCACCAAGGCCAACACCAGCGCAGCACCGATCGCAGCGATGACCAGCAGCAACAGCAAGCCTCCCGCGGCCACCACCGTCACGCCCAGCGCGGCAAGGATGAAGGGCAGCGCCACGGCGCCGACGACCCCTAGAACAAGGTAAAGAATACGGTTCCGCCCCGCCACGGCCCCGGCAATGGCCCCGGCGGCAAGCCCGACCACCACGAGCGCGATCAGCGCCACCGCGCCAAGCGTATCAAGAAAGGCTTCCATCGAAGGGTTCTCCTAAATCAAATGAAGGGTACAAATGGCACGCCGCATGCCCCAAGGGTCAGCAGCAGGCCGAGAGCGATCATTCGGCGCATCGGGGATTCCTTTCCAATCACGGCCAAACCAGCCGCACTTTCATCAGACCCGATCCGCTGCGCAAAAACAATGGGCTGCGCAGACTATCGCCGCAGCGAAAGGGAGGCGTCATCGCCTCCCTTAACCATTTGGAGCGCCTATCAAATCCAGTAATAAGGCACGCCGTAGTGATCGAACGTCCGCTCTTGCCACGCGCGGTCGCTGTGCCACTGCTCGGTCCGTTCCGGCGCGCCTTTGACCGTTGCCTCGTCGATGTTGGTCATGAAACCATCGCGGGACGGGTCGTAGTTCAACGCGTTCCACGGCACCGGATAATGCTCTTCCCCGAGCCCCAGAAAGCCGCCGAAGCCCATCACGGCATAGGCGACCTTGCCGGATTTCTTGTCGATCATCAGGTGGTCGATATGGCCGATTTCGGTCCCATCCGCGCCGAAAACGGCGGTGCCGTTCACGTTGTCCGAAGAAACCAGCGATGCGGGTGCTGTCGTGTCAGTCATGGCTTGTTCCTCTCATGATTTCTGTACCAACAAAACCCAAGGCAGGCGGCGCCGGTTCCCGCAATACGGGCAGACTGGCGGGGATCGGCTCAGCGCCCGCGCGGCGCGGTCCGGGAACAATTGGGCGCGCCCTTGGGTTGATCACTCAATAGAAACGCACGCATTCGAGAGGGATCAAACAATGGAATATGGACTTTTAGGGCTCATCATCCTCATCGCCGACATCTACGCCATCTATCAGGTCGTTACCTCCAGCGCCTCGGGCGCGGCCAAGATCGCATGGGTCTTAGGCATCATCATCCTGCCGGTGCTGGGCTTCATCGTCTGGCTCATTGCAGGCCCCCGCGGCAACAAGGCCCACGTCTAAGCCCACGTCGGGCGACCCTGACATTGCAACTGCGAAACCCGGTGCCCTCGGCGCCGGGTTTTCACGTTCCTCCCGGCAAGCAACGATTTGTTAACCGCTATTAACCAAGATCGCAGCAGGAGCCTGCCATGCGATCTGCCCTTTGCCTTACCCTGCTGGCCTGCCAGTTCAGCCCCACCACCGCCCACGCCGGGCCGTGGCTGCGCGAGGAAGGCACGACCTTCATCTCAAGCTCCTTCTCGGCGACTTACTTCTACGACCTCTCCCAAAGCACCTATATCGAATACGGGCTGCGCGAGCGGCTCACCCTCGGCTTCGACCTCAACACCGCGCAAAGCCGTTTTGGCTTGCAAAGCGGCCATGCCACCGTCTTCCTGCGCTTCCCCTTGGGAGAGCCGAGCGAGACGGGCCGCTGGGCTTACGACATCGGCGCCGGGGCAAGCTGGTCGGGGGACTTCATATCCCCCACCTCAGGGCCGGGCTGTCTTGGGGCCGCGGCTTCACCTTGGGCGAACGGAACGGCTGGATGACCGTCGATACCTCCGCAAGATGGGAGTTCGGCTTTTCCCAAGAGGTCATTAAGATCGACAGCACCGCCGGGCTCGACTTCACCCCCGTGACCACCGGAATGGCGCAGGTCTTTCTCACCTACACCGGGGGGAGACCTATGCCAAATTCGCCCCCTCCATCGTCCTGTCGCCCAGCTTCACCAAATACCGCCTGCAATTGGGCAGCGAAATCCCCTTCGACGCGCCTGAGAATTCGGCCCTTACCCTCAGCCTCTGGCGGGAGTTCTAAAGCAATTGGCCCCGCCGATCTCCGGCAGGGCCACTTCACAGCTCAGCGCAGCGCCACGGTTAGCGGTTGTCCATCCGCACCATGACAGAGACCTTGCCCTTCACCGGCGTTGGCCAAACCACATGCAACTGATCCCGGTCCGGCCCTTCGGCGTGTTTCACATAAGGCATGTCGAACTGCGCCACGTTGTTGCCGTTGCGGATCGCCCCATGGGCCACCACCGCATCGCTGTTGAGCGCTTGCCCCTCGAACGGCAGGTGACCAGCGGTATCGATCACCCAAGTCTCTGACGGGGTCGATTGCGTGAACTCGATCTCGGCCATATTCTCAACCTGCGTGGTCACCGCATGGAAGGAATTGCCTTTCATCACCACGTTCTTGCACCGCGACAGGTCAAGATCGGCAAAGGTCGTATCCACCCGCTCGGCCCGGTCGATGCTGCCGTTAAGGCTCCGGAACCGGTTGCCGGTGATGGTCACCCCACTCAGGAAATGCCCCGCACCATGCGGTTTCACCACGATATAGCTGAACCACGGCGCCACCTCCCCGGACAGAAAGATATTGTCGCTGATGCTGAGCGCGCTGAACGAATAGCCCGTGGTGAAGGCCGGGGTCGGGTCCTGCTCATTCGTCCATTCGATAAAGCAATTGTCGACGTAATTCCCGGTCACCACCGCGCTGGTATGGGCCGAAGCAAGGATCAGCCCCGCCGAGCGCACACCGTTGTCGACCGCATCCCCTTGAAAAAAGTGATTGCCCGTCACGATGCTGTTGCCCCCCGCCAGCAGCGCGAAATGGCGGAATTTGGTGGCGCGGCAGTCGCGCAGCTTCACGTCGTTGGCGTTGGTGTTAAGCGCGATGGAGGTCCGGTTCGGCACCGTCAGCGCATCCTCTGCCGACAGGAACTGACAGCGGTCAATCAACATGCCCTGACAGCCCCCGCCGATCGAGGTGACGCCACGGTCTTTCGGGCGGCTGACAAAACAGTCCCGCAGGTGAAAGATCAGCCCCGAGGGCGCGAGGTTGATCGCGCTGCACCGGTTGTTGCACTGGAACTCGATATCATCGAGCACGAATTTCGACAGCGAGGCGAAGCCGCTGAAATCCACCATGTATTGGAACTTGCGGAAGGTGAAATTCTGCGTCCCCTCCGCGTCGTAAAGCGGCGCGTTGAGCGTGATCTCCTGCGTGGCAACATTCTTGGACCGCACATAGATCTCGCGCCCCACCCCGGCCCCTTCGACCAGCGCGCCCACCGGCACATTGGCGATATTGGTCACATTGGTCAGCTTGCGCGCGTCCGAGGCCGCGTAGCGCGCCTGCGACGTCACCACCACCGTGTCCCAAGCGCTGCTTGACGCGGCCTCAAGCTGGCCGTTGCGGATCACCCGGCGGGTGGCATAGCTGGTCTTGTCCGGCACCGCGGCCTGCATGTCCAGCGGACTGGTGACGGTGATCTTGCGCCCGCCCATGTCGAGCGAATCGTGGTCGGCGTTGTTCAGAAGCGCCTGAAACGCCTTGAGGAAAGCCCTGCGCTCGTCTTCGAAGGCCTCGATGTAATTGGGCAGATCGAAGTTGCGGCGCAGCAGCAGGACAGCGCTGTCGGGCATGGTCACATGGCCCTCGAATTTGACCGGCGTGTCAAAGCTCACATCCCCGTTCAGCAGGTAGTTCCCCGCAGGCACCAGCACCGTGCGCCCCGCCGCGGCGGCATTTGCCGCCTCGAAGGCCGCGGTATCGTCGCTCACCCCGTTGCCCACGGCACCAAAGTCGCGCACATCGACCTGCGCCAGCATGTCCCGCAGGAAGACCGAGGTGACATCCTCAATCACGATATCATCGATGCGCACCACACCGCCCGTCGGCCCGGTCAGGTCCAACCCGAAATGCCCATAGACCGCCCCGGTGCCCCAGACCATATCGACCCCGCCGCGGTCGCCGCTGCCGATGATCGCGCTGACCTCGACCACCTCGCCATAGGCCGTCAGCGTGACCGACGGCCCGGCCTCCGTCACGCCGCTCACCCGGCCCCCGCCCGCCTGCGCCGGATAGCCCGCGATCCGCACCGTCGGCAGGTTGCCACTCACCGCCTTCACCCGCGCCGTGACCCGCAGATAGCAGCCCGGCAACAGCGTCGTCTGGCCCATGTAGCGCAGCTTCTGCGTGGCTTGCGTCTTCAGCAGTTCCAACGCCCCGCCAAAATCCTGATCCGCGGGACAAAGGCGGCATTGGCCGCGTTCTCATAGGTGTCCGACCCCGGCGTGCCATCGCCGCTCGACCAGACATCCAGCCCCGCCGCAAAGGGGGTGGGCATCAACACCACGCCATCGGTAATCGCCTTGTTCATCGCTTTTCCTTTCCCCGGTCCGCACCTCCCACCGGGGCGCGCCGCTCAACTGCTCAGGCTCGGCGAGGGCCGAACCGCGAGGTCAGGGAAGTATCAACGATGTGTTAACCCGCATTTGCCCCGCCGCGCGGGGGCGGCGCAACAATGGTCAAACATTGGCCCCCGGCGCGTCGAGGATTTGCACCGCGCCGATGCGCCAGCCCGCCTCCGTCCGCTCCATCAGATAGCCCAACAGATGCGTGAACCCCTGAGGATCAACCACCTGCACCACCTGATAAAAACGTGCCCCATCCGCGCGCCGGTCGAGGAACCGCACCTCCGCCGGGTTCTGCACCATCGGGTAGCCATTGCTCACCATGCTGCGAAAGTTCTCAGGGGTCTGGAAATAGCGCTGCAAATTCGGCGTGGCGAATTCTAATGCGGCGGCGAAATCATTCGCGCGAAAAGCGTCGAACTGGCGGTTGATCGTCTCTTCGATCTCGGCCTGCTGCGCCATCGCGCCAAAGCTCAGGAGGGCCGATAGCACCAGCCCTCCGAAGAACGTGAACATCCCTTTGCGCATTGCCTTTCCCCCTTTGCCCTTGCTGAATGATCTAAGTCACGCAAGGGCAGAGGCAAAAGTTTCACGCGCCGGTCAGCTTGCCCGCCAGCGCATCGTCGATCAGCGCGACGGTCTCTTCCACGCCGTAAAGCGCGATGAAGCCGCCAAACCGCGGCCCCTGATCGGCACCCAGCAGCACTTGGTACAGCGCCTTGAACCAGTCTCGCAGCGGGTCGAAACGCTCCTTGCCGACGGCAAAGACCATGCTTTGCAGCGCCTCGGCATCCAGCCCGCCGTCCCAGACCTTGAGCCGGTCGCGCAGGTCTTCCAGCGCCTCGCGCTCCAGCTCGGTGGGCGCGCGGAACACCTTCGTGGGCTTCACGAAGTCGTTGAAATAGCGCACCGCGTGGCCCGCCGCCGCATCCATGCCGGGGTTGGTCTCGGGCGTCGCCTCAGGCGCATAGCGCTGGATGAAGCCCCAAAGCTGCGACTTGTCCTCGGCGCTCGACACGGAGGCGAGGTTCAAGAGCATCGAGAAGGGCACCACCATGTCCGACTTCGGCACATCGCCGCCGTGGATGTGCCAGACGGGGTTATTCAGCCGCGCCTTCACGTCCTGCGTCTCATAGGCGCGCAGCTGCTGGTGGTATTCGTCGACCGCCTTGGGGATCACGTCGAAATACATGCGCTTGGCCGTCTTGGGCTTGAGGAACATGAAATACGACAGGCTCTCCGTGCTGGCATAGGTCAGCCACTGGTCGATTGAGATGCCGTTGCCGGAAGACTTGGAGATCTTCTGCCCGTTCTCGTCGAGGAACAGCTCATAGCTGAAATGCTCGGGCTTCTTGCCGCCGAGGATCTCGCAGATGCGGTCGTAGATCGCGGTGTTGGTGGCGTGTTCCTTGCCATACATCTCGAAATCCACGTCGAGCGCGGCCCAGCGGGCACCGAAATCGGGCTTCCACTGCAACTTCACATTGCCACCGGTGACCGGCAGGGTCATCTCGTTGCCGTCCTCGTCGTCGAAGGTGATCGTGCCGTCCTTGGCGTTGACCTCCTTCATCGGCACATACATCACGCGCCCCGTTTCGGGGTGGATCGGCAGGAAGATCGAATAGGTCTGCGCGCGCTCTTCGCGCAGGGACTTCAGCATCACCGCCATGATCTCGTCGTACTTCTCGCAGGCGCGCAGCAGCACCTCGTCGAACTGGCCCGAGCGGTAGAATTCGCGCGCGGAATAGAACTCGTACTCGAAGCCGAAGGTGTCGAGGAAGCGGCGCAGCATGGCGTTGTTGTGATGGCCAAAGCTCTCATGCGTGCCGAAAGGGTCCGGCACGGAGGTCAGCGGCTTGTGCATATGCTCGGCCAGCATCTCTTGCTGCGGCACGTTGCCCGGCACCTTGCGCATACCGTCGAGGTCGTCCGAGAAACACACCAGCTTGGTCGGGATGTCGCTGATCTCTTCAAAGGCGCGCTTGATCATCGTGGTGCGCAGCACTTCGCCGAAGGTGCCGATATGCGGCAAGCCCGAGGGGCCATAGCCCGTCTCGAACAGGACGTAACCCTTCTCCGGCGGCTTCTTGGCATAGCGTTTGAGCACCCGGCGCGCTTCTTCAAAGGGCCATGCTTTGCTGCTGAGTGCCGCGTCTCGGGTCTCGGACATGTCAGATCATCCATCTTTTGGCGTCCCTGCGCCCAATGCGCACGGGGTCGCCCGTTCCTATTGCTTCACTCCCTGAGGGTCAATATTCTGCACCGCAACATACCTGTGCAAAGGATACCGCGATGCCCGACACATCTTCCCTCTCGCTCAGCGCCCAAGACAGCCTTGTCGCGCTGATGATCGCGGTCTCGGCCTCGGATGAGGACATCCGCACCGCCGAACTGGTCAAAATCGAATCCGCGCTGAACCTGCTGCCGGTCTTCTCGGGCTATGACAATGATCGCGTCTCGACGATTGGCAAAACGGTTTTCGACCTGTTCGAACAGGAGGACGGATTGGATGCCCTCTTTGGCCTGATCCGCGAGGCCCTGCCGGAGCGTTTGCATGAAACGGCCTATGCGCTGGCCTGCGACGTGGCCGCCGCCGATGGCACGCTGGACGAGGCCGAGCTGCGCCTGCTCGAAGAAATCCGCTATGAGCTTAACATCGACCGGCTCCACGCCGCCGCGATCGAACGCGGCGCGCGGGCGCGGCACCTGACCTGAGCGCGGGTTAGGACTCTTCCAGCGCGACTTCCGGCTCGGCCCCGACCTCGGCTTCGGCATCAGGGTCGGGCGCCGCTGGCGTGTCGGGCGCGGCTTCGCCCTCCGGCTCGGGCTTCACGGCGACGTTATACAACAGGCCCCACCGCTCCAGCAGCCCGCGTTGCACACGTTTGGCCCGCGCGTTCCAAGCCCGCGCCCCCGGCGGACGCTCTCGCTCGGCCCGACTGATCTTGGCCCGTTCCTCGATATTCGCGGTCAGGATCGCAAAGGCCAGCACCCGGTCCTCGGGCGTGGTCAGGAACCCGGCCAGCGCCGAGACGAAGTTCAGCGTGCCGGTCTTCGCGTCGATCTCAATCGGGTTGTCGCGCTCAGGGCGGCCCCGATCATCGCGCAGATAGACCGGTTTCAAGATCGGCCGCAGCCCGGTGCCATGAATGCGCGCCAGCCCCCCGGCCATGTCATGCACGGTCATCTTGCTGTCGTCGCCAAGCCCCGAATGGTCAATCATCGCCGGGCTTTCCATGCCCAGTTCCTCAATCGCCCATTTGTTCATCTCGGCGGCAGAGGCCCGCAGGCTCGGCACCGTACCCAACCGTTTGGCGCTGGCAGCCATGCCGACCATCTCGGCGGTGAGGTTGGTGGAGTATTTCAGCATGTCCTTGAGGATCGGCCGCAGCTTGGTGCTGCGGTGGGTAACGAGGGTCTCGCCCTCTGGCAGCGTCTCGATCAGCTCTGCATCGCCCAGTTTGATGCCATGGCTGCGGGCGATGGTGGCAAATATGTCGCCTGCATAGACACCGGGCCGCCGGATCGGCAGCCAACGCGCCCCGCCCGAACCCAAGGCCCCTTTCGCAACCGTCCAGACATCGCGCTCAGGCCGGTTTTCGTAGGTATAGACCGGCCCGCTGCGGTCCACGACTTCCATCGTGGCGACGCGCACGGCGGGGGCATAGCGCGCCGCGCGGCCCTCCATCGTCACGTCATAGCCGTCGCCACTGCGCTTCCACTCGAAATGCACGCGGTTGTAGTTCAGCGCGATGCCTGAGACGCCGGGGTTGTAGCCGACATGGTCAGGCTGTTCGGGGTCAATCGCAAAGGTCGCGGGCAGGGCGCCCTCATAGACCTTGAAACCGCCCTTCACGCCGATGATGCCCGCCTCTTTCAGGTCTTCGGCCATCTGCCCCAGATTGTCGCTGTCGAGGGTCGGATCCCCCCACCGACGAGGATCAGATCGCCCTGCACCTCACCATCGACGACACCGCCGGTCGCCAAAAGGCGCGTCTCGAACACATGATCCGGCCCCAGTTGATCCAGCGCATAAAGCGCGGTGATCGCCTTGATGCTGCTGGCGGGCGGGATGCCATCGGTGGCGTTGGACGCCTCCAGCCAGATGCCGGTGTCGACATCGACCACGGCAAAGGCCACCGTGCCGGTGATCCCGCTGTCGGCGATGATCTCGGACACATTGGGAATGGCCTGTTTATACAGGTCGGCATCGCGCCCCACGGGGCGCAACGAAGTGGTCGGCGGCTCGGCCCAAGCAGAGGCCGCCGCCAGTGCAGCGGCAGCCGTCCCAAGGAAAATGCGGCGTGTGAAACGTCGTGAAAAACTCTGGCTCATGGGCTTGATATAAACCCCAAGCGGCGTTCGGCCACAACCGGTCTGACAAGGGTGGAGCTTTCGCGGTTGCACAAAACCGCCGACCTGCTAACCCAACGTCATGCAACGCGCTATTCCGATCATGTTCATCGCCATGTCACTGATCCCCGCAGGGGACAGCGCGGGTAAAATCCTGACCTCTGGCATGGGGGTTGCGCCGGTCTTCGTGGCATGGTCGCGCTTTGCCATCGGGGCGCTGATGGTGCTGCCGTTCCTGCCCCGTGGCACATGGGGCTGATGCGCGATTGGCGGCTCTGGCTGCGGGCCGGCACCTTGGCCTTGGGGATCACCTGCATTCAAACCGCGCTCAGGACCGAGGCGATTGCCAATGTCTTTGCCGCCTTCTTTATCGGGCCGATGATCAGCTACCTGCTGGCCGCGATCTTTCTGCGCGAGCGCATCAGCCTGCTGCGCAGCGCGTTGATCCTCATGGGTTTTTGCGGCGTGCTGCTGGTGGTGCGCCCGGGGCTGGGCGGTGGCACGGGCGGGCCGGGGCTCCTTTTTGCCGTGGCCGCGGGGCTGTTCTACGGCGTCTTTCTCACCATGTCGCGCTGGCTGTCTGACCTCGCCCCGCCCCTTGCGCTGACTTTCACCCAACTGGCGATGAGCGCGGTGATGCTGCTGCCTTTGGGGTTGATGAACCTGCCCGAAGCCACCCTGCCCGTCGCGGGGCTGGCCACCGCGAGCGCGCTGTTTTCGATGCTGGGCAATCTGCTGCTGCTCTATGCCTACCGCCGGGCGCCTGCCACGCGGCTGGCGCCGTTGGTCTATTTCCAACTGATCGCGGCGGTGCTGCTGGGGTTGTTTCTGTTCAGCACCCTGCCCGATGCGCTGACTTGGGCGGGGCTTGCGGTGATCATCACCGCGGGCATCACCTCGGCCCGGCTACGCTGAGCGCCAGCCCCCCGCCGCGCGCAATGCGGTGGAAGAGACATCGACCATCGGCACATTCACGAAACACCAAGCCGGCGCCGTGGCCCGGCCCAGCAACTGGCTGTTTCGTCCTGCAATCCGGTAGGGCGCATAAAGCGCCGCCGCCCGGCTCATCCGGGCCGAGATGCGCTGCCCGGGCCGCGCCAGCACGCCCACCGGCACCGTCTCCATGATCTGCCGCCAGTCTTGCCAGAGGTGGAACTGCGCAAGGTTATCGGCCCCCATCAGCCAGACGAACCGCACCCCGGGATAGTGCCGCCGCAGCGCCGCCAGCGTCTGTGCGGTGTAGCGCGTGCCAAGCTGCGCCTCGATATCCGTGATCTCGACCTTGGGGTGATCCATCACCACCCGCGCCCGCGCCATGCGCTGCGCCATGGGCGCCGGGCCATGCTCTTTCAACGGGTTGCCGGGGCTCAGCAGCCACCAGACCCGATCCAGCCCAAAGCGTTTCAAGGCCTCGCGGGTGATATGCGCATGCCCCTCATGCGCCGGGTCAAAGGACCCGCCCAACAGGCCGACGACCTGCCCTTTGGTGGCGAATGGCATGGTATTGCGCAAGAAAATGGCCCCCGATCCGAAATCAGGGGCCAAAGGAGGGGCATTGCAGCCCTTTGTCAATGCGAAGCCCTTACTTGTGCTTCACGATCTCGCCCGAGCGCAGCCGCGCGACATAGCTGTTCAGCTCCCGCTTCACGATCGGCATCAGGAAGTAGAGCGCGATGATGTTCACGATCGCCATGGAGAAGAGCATCGCATCGCTGAAGTCGATCACCGGCCCAAGGCTCGCCGCCGCGCCGATCACGATGAAGAGGCAGAAGATCACCTTAAAGGTCAGCTCCTTCGCCGCCCCCTCGCCAAAGAGATAGGTCCATGCCTTGAGCCCGTAGTAGGACCAGCTGATCATGGTCGAGAAGGCAAAGAGCACCACCGCCACCATCAAGAGCACCGGGAACCACGAGAAGGCCCGCGCATAGGCCGCCGAGGTCAGTGCCACGCCACTCACGTCGCCCTCAGTCGCGATCCGGCCCGCCTCGGCGTTCCAGATGTAGAGACCGGTTTCCGGGTCTTGGTTGAGCACGCCGCTGATCACGATGACTAGTGCGGTCATGGTGCAGATCACCACCGTGTCGATGAAGGGCTCCAAAAGGGCCACGTAACCTTCGGTCACCGGCTCCTTGGTGCGCACCGCCGAGTGGGCGATGGCCGCCGAACCGATGCCCGCCTCGTTGGAAAACGCCGCGCGGCGGAAACCCTGGATCAGCGCGCCGGTAAAGCCGCCGACCACGCCAAGGCCGGTGAAGGCGCCCATGAAGATCTGCCCGAAGGCCCAGCCGATCATATCCCAGTTGATAATCAGGATCAGGATCGAGACCAGCACATAGAAGATGCCCATGAAAGGCACGATCTTTTCAGTCACCCGCGCGATGGATTTCAGACCGCCCGCGATCACCGCAAAGGTCACGCCCGCAAGGACCACCCCGGTGATCCAGCCCGGATAGTCCCCCAAGACACCCGCAAGCTGGGCATGGGCTTGGTTGGCTTGGAACATATTGCCGCCGCCAAGCGCGCCGAGGATGGTGAAGATCGAGAACAGCACCGCCATGAAGCCCCCCAGCGGCAGGCCCCGCTCGGAGAAGCCTTTGACGATGTAATACATCGGCCCGCCCGAGACATGGCCGTCGGGAATTCATTGCGGTACTTCACACCAAGCGTACATTCGGTGAACTTGGTCGCCATGCCGAACAGACCCGCGATCACCATCCAGAAGGTCGCCCCCGGACCGCCGATGCTGACCGCCACCGCGACGCCCGCGATATTGCCCAGACCCACGGTGCCCGACAGCGCCGTCGCCAGCGCCTGAAAGTGGCTCACCTCGCCCGCGTCGTCGGGATCGGAGTAATCCCCCTTCACAAGCTGGATCGAATGCCAGAACCCTTTGAGCTGGATGGCCCCAAAATAGACGGTGAAGACCACGGCCCCTACGACGAGCCACAGCGCGATCCAAGAGAAATTCGTCCCCGGCAGCGGGGCAAAGATGAATGACACATACCAGCCGGTGTAATCGGCAAAGATCTGGTTGATACGTTGGTCGATGCCCGCAGCCTCTTGCGCGGCGGCAAGGCCCGGCAGCAATGACGCAAAGGCCGCCATCGCAAAGGTCAGTAACTTGTACATGGCGTTTCCTTTCAGGGAATGATCGTGACCGGCACGCTGGAGCCCGCGACCAACCGGCCCGTCACTCCACCAAAGAGCCGCTTGAGGCCCCGCTCACCAACCCGCCCGACGACGATCTGAACCGCGCCGCGCTTCTTGGCCACCGCTTCGAGGATATCGGCCACGTCGCCATGCCGCACGAGTCCCTCGACCTCGACACCGGCGGCCTTTGCCTCGGCCACGGCAGGGTCGAGCACCACGTCATGGGCGCGCTGCAACTCCTGTTCGCGCCGCTTGTGGCGCTGCTCGTTCTCTTCCTTGGTCTGAAAGGTGAAAGGCGACCATTCGATCACAAAGCAAACGGTGATCGAACAATCCCCGATCTGTTTGGCCTGTGACTGGGCAAACGCCAAGGCTCGCGCGCCGGCCTCCGACCCGTCCAGACCCACAACGATGGTGGATTTTGTCATGAGTATTTCCCTGTTGTTGCGCTGAAACCGGCGCACCGCGAACGGCGAGAACCGCCTTCAACCTCCCTACTCTGCGGTAGGCGGTTTTTACCGTCCAACCGCAGATTGAATAAATTCTAGCGCGAAAACGGCAGAAAAGTCGACCGGATTTCACCGATCGACTACGCGGATCGCCTGCCAAACCCTTGCAAAACCATCCAATAGCCTGCCCAGCCATGCCGCCTGCGCGCGCCACGGGCGCGCCACGCAAACCGCCGCCAGGCAAGGTGCCTGCGCGGTACAGAGTGTTTGATATTGCCCCGCCCGGGCGATATTGGACTGCAAACCCCAAAACGCGTTGCAAGGATTCTCCAATGGCCGCCTATCAATACGTCTATCACATGTCCGGCGTCTCCAAGACCTATCCCGGGGCAAGAAGACATTCGAAAACATCCACCTGAACTTCCTCCCCGGCGTGAAGATCGGTGTCGTCGGCGTCAACGGCGCGGGTAAATCCACCCTGCTCAAGATCATGGCCGGGCTCGACAAGGATTTCTCGGGCGAGGCATGGGCCGCCGAGGGCGCCAAGGTCGGCTACCTCCCGCAGGAGCCGAAGCTCGACCCCGAAAAAACCGTCCGCGAAAACGTGATGGAGGGCGTGGCCGAGAAGAAGGCCATCCTCGACCGTTACAACGAATTGGCGATGAACTACTCAGATGAGACCGCCGAGGAGATGGCCAAGCTGCAAGACGACATCGACGCGCAGAACCTCTGGGACCTCGACAGCCAGATCGACGTCTCGATGGAAGCGCTGCGCTGCCCGCCAGACGACGCGATGCCGGAAAACCTCTCGGGCGGTGAGGCGCGCCGCGTGGCGCTCTGCAAGCTGCTTCTCGAAGCGCCCGACATGCTGCTGCTCGATGAACCGACCAACCACCTCGACGCCGAGACCATCGCTTGGCTGCAGCAGCACCTGATCGACTATAAGGGCACCATCCTCTGCGTGACCCACGACCGCTACTTCCTCGACGACATCACCGGCTGGATCCTCGAACTCGACCGCGGCCGCGGCATTCCTTACGAGGGCAACTACTCCGACTGGCTGGAGCAGAAGGCCAAGCGGCTGGCCCAGGAAGCCCGCGAAGACAAGTCCAAGCAGAAGACGCTGGAGCGCGAACTCGAATGGATGCGTCAGGGTGCCAAGGCGCGCCAGGCGAAATCCAAGGCCCGTATCGCGGCCTATAACGAGATGGCAGAACAGTCCGAGCGCGAAAAGCTTTCCCGCGCCCAGATCGTCATCCCTAACGGTCCGCGCCTCGGTAACAAGGTGATCGAGGTCGAGGGCCTGAAGAAGCACATGGGCGATAAGCAGTTGATCGACGGGCTCGACTTCTCGCTGCCGCCGGGTGGCATCGTTGGTGTGATCGGCCCCAACGGCGCGGGTAAATCCACGCTCTTCAAGATGCTGACCGGGCACGAGAAACCCGACGAGGGCAGCATCGAATACGGCGACACGGTTGAGTTGTCCTACGTCGACCAGAGCCGGGACGACCTGAACCCCGAAGACACTGTCTGGCAGGCGATCTCCGGCGGGGCGGAGCTGATCAAGCTCGGCGATGCCGAGGTGAACTCCCGCGCCTATTGCTCGTCCTTCAACTTCAAGGGCGGCGACCAGCAAAAGAAAGTGGGCTTGTTGTCGGGCGGTGAGCGCAACCGCGTGCATATGGCGCGGCTGCTGAAAGAGGGCGGCAACGTGCTGCTCTTGGACGAACCGACCAACGACCTGGACGTGGAGACGCTGCGGGCGCTCGAAGACGCGTTGGTGGATTTCGCGGGCTGCGCCGTGGTCATCTCGCACGACCGTTTCTTCCTCGACCGGATTTGTACTCATATTCTGGCGTTTGAGGGCGAAGCGCATGTGGAATGGTTCGAAGGCAACTTCGAGGACTACGAAGAAGACAAGAAGCGCCGTCTGGGTGCCGATGCGCTGGAGCCGAAGCGCCTGAAGCACAAGAAGTTCGCGCGGTAAGGATTGCGACTTAGCAATTTGGAGGGCGTCGGATTTCCGGCGCCCTTTTTTCTTTGCGCGACGCCGCAACAGCCCCGCCCGGTGGCACGCCGGGCATCGCCCTCCCTCCCCCCGGAGGGCGATTTAGCGACGCTACAACAGCTTGCCAGACCTCCACATCTTGCAGCGCCCTGCCAAACAGCGCGGTAGCGGATCGCCCCCCAGGGAGGGCGATGCCCTTACGCTTACCTTTAACGCAAAAACCCGCCCGCAATGCGGACGGGTCTATCCCCTCAAAGGCTCCAGCCCTCAGCGTTCGTCGTCGATCGCCGTTTCCAGCTGGGCAAAGAGGTTATCCTCATCATGCCGCACCAGACCGTGCAGTGGATCCCAGCTTTGCAGATATTCGCGCA
This sequence comes from Sulfitobacter faviae, assembly GCF_029870955.1. Classification (NCBI taxonomy): domain Bacteria; kingdom Pseudomonadati; phylum Pseudomonadota; class Alphaproteobacteria; order Rhodobacterales; family Roseobacteraceae; genus Sulfitobacter; species Sulfitobacter faviae. Next base: position 1,001,602 of record NZ_PGFQ01000001.1, read on the forward strand.
GCTTATTGCTTGCCGACAGACCCGACCAAAGGCGCTGTTCGGTCACCGAATGCACCTGCAAGGACGGGCCAGCCCGCCGTTCATGCCCTTGCCGTCCCAGTTCTTCTCCAGATGCTCGCGCATCCGTTCGGCCATAGAGGCCGTGTTCAACCGTGCGCGGCTCATCACCACGCCGATGAAACGCCCGCTGCCCGCATAGGCCAGATGAAAACGCATGCCCTCCAGCGAATGCACCGAAGCGCGGGCCACCTGCTCCATCTGGCGGCGGAAGGCCGGCGCCTTGACCGCGCGATAGATGCCGCGCGCCCCCTCGACCGAGATCGAAAACAGGCTCATCGAGAAACAGCCGCTTGGCAGGCGCAGCAGGTAATTCTCAAGCGCGGAGACGTTGCTACAGGCCGAGACATCGAGATCGAAATCCTCGTCAAAGCGGATCTGCATCATCTGCGTCAACTCGGCCAGCGTATGCTGCGCCTCGCGCTCGCGCAGCAGAGACGCGTTGAGCATGCTGGCGGCATTGATCCGCGCGCTGAGTTCGACACCATCCAACGGTTTACAAAGGAAATCCGTGGCACCCGCGTCAAAGGCCCGCTGCATCATCGCAGGCTCTTTGCTGGCGGTGATCATGATGATCGGCACGGCGCGGTAAAAGGGCACATCGCGGATCATCTCGCACAGGCTGATCCCGTTGATGCCCGGCATCATGATATCAAGCAGGAAGGAATCGAAGGGCCGGTTCGACTCCTGCATGATCTCCAGCGCTTCTTCCGAGCTTTCGCAGCAAGTCAGCTCGTAATTGTCATTCTCGGTCAGGCAACCTGTGAGCAGATCAAGGATGACCGGGTCATCGTCTACGGCAAGGATACGCATCATGTCTCGTTACTCCACATGGGGGCGCTGGCAGGCGCACTTAGGGCTTTCTGGCAAAAAACCATCTGCGCCGGGCAGTAATGAGACCGGTTTGCGGCAAACTCGGGACGGTGCGATTTGGCGTGTTTCCCGCAAAACATGGGGTTCACGAAACTTCGTGGCGGGAATTTGCCGAAAACCACGCGGCGAAGCGCGCCCAAACCCGCCAAAATGCGATGCCCCTTGAACGAATCCCCCCGAGTGCAATATAGACGGTGCAGACGTTATCTTTTTCGACCCACTGTCTCCCTCATACGGCGCTCAGTCTATCGATCCAGACCAACCACGCCGGGCCATCGCACCAACGCGGATGGCATCAATATGGAGACTACGGATATGGCCACTGGCACCGTAAAATGGTTCAACACAACTAAAGGCTTCGGCTTCATCGCACCCGACGGCGGCAGCAAAGACGTTTTCGTGCACATTTCCGCTGTTGAGCGCGCTGGCCTGACCGGCCTGGCCGACAACCAGAAAGTGACCTTCGACATCGAAGCTGGCCGTGACGGCCGTGAATCCGCGACCAACCTCGCGCTGGCCTAAGGCCCGGGGGCTTCGGCCTTGATGCAAGAATTCGAACCGACCTGCTGACACCGGCAGGTCGGTTTTTTTGTGTCGAGCCTTGCTAAAATAGCCTCTCATGGCAAAATGCGGGGAAACCGCATTATTTTGATGGAGCCTGCCATGCGCCGCCGTACCTTTTTGACCAGCACCGTGGCCGCAGCCGCCCTTCCCCTGATGGCGCAGGCCCGCACCGCCGCCTATGACCCTGCCCCGCAGATGGTCCCGGTCAAGGCGCAATATGCGCCCGGGCAATTGCTGATCCTGCCGCGGAGCCATTACCTCTATTTCGTGACGTCGCCGGGCCAAGCGATGCGCTATGGCGTGGGCGTCGGCAAAGCGGGGCTGGAGTTCACCGGCACCGCGACCATCGACGTGAAAAAGGAATGGCCCACATGGCGGCCAACCAATGAGATGATCGAACGCGATCCGCAAGCCTACAAACGTTTCATCGGCAACACCGACGCCCAGCCCGGCGGCCCCGGCAACCCCTTGGGCGCGCGGGCGCTCTACCTGTTCCAGAACGGGCGGGACACCTATTTCCGCATCCACGGCACAACGCAGCCGAACTCCATCGGGCGGTCCGTGTCGAACGGCTGTATCCGGATGCTGAACGAGCATGTGATCGACCTCTACCAGCGGGTGCCGATTGGGACGAAGGTCACGGTGCTCTAAGGCCCCTTTCGACAACACCCGGCCCGGAATCAAGCCGCAGGCACCGGGCCAACGCCTGCCCGCCCGGACGGGTAGGCGATTTAGTGAGTTCGGGTGCGCCATTGCGAAGGCGCATCACGGCTGAACCATAAAGTGGCACGAGGCTCCGTCGGATCGCCGACCCGCGTGCAGGCGCTGGCCCTTCCCACCAAGAAAAAGGGCCAGCGCAGCGCCGGCCCCTTCCCTCATCATAGACGCCAAAGCTTACTGGAGCGCCTTGTCCGTAATCTCATGGGTCCAAGCACCCTCAGGCGCCTTGGTGATCATGCCACCTTCCATGGTGATCGCCGCACTGCGATCAAAGGCCGCCTCGTCCAGCCGCCCGTCGCTGCCCTCGGTCAGCTTGGCGATCTCGCCCATCATGCGGGTCTGGTGCTTTTCGGTCTGGGCGCCGGTCTGGTCATTTTCCAGCACGATCTCGGCGGCTTCCTCGACATTCTCCTCGGCGTATTTCCAGCCTTTCATGGAGGCCCGGACGAACCGCGCCAGCTTGTCGACCATCTCGGGGTCTTCGAGGTTCTCCTCGGTGGTATAAAGGCCGTCCTCCAGCGTGGAGATGCCTTCGTCCTCATATTTGAAGACCACCAGATCCTCGGGCGTCAGCCCTGCGTCGATCACCTGCCAATATTCGTTGTAGGTCATGGTGGTGGCGCATTCGACCTGCTTTTGCAGCAGGGGATCGACGTTGAAGTTGATCTTCTGGATCGTCACCCCACCGTCGGAGCCATCGGTCGGATAGCCCAGCTTGCCCATCCAACTCATCAGCGGGATCTCGTTGCCGAAGAACCATGTGCCCAGCGTGTGGCCGGGGAAATCCTCGGGGCTTTCGATGCCATGTTCCTTAAGGCAGGTGAGCATCAGGCCGGATTTCGCGAAGGGCTGTGCGATGTTGACGATGGGCGCGCCCTTCTCCCGCGCGGCCAGCGCCGAGGGCAGCCAGTCCACCATCACGTCGGCCCCGCCGCCCAAGAGCACTTGCACCGGCGCGATGTCCGGCCCGCCGGGCTTGATCGTGACGTCGAGCCCCTCTTCTTCGTAGAAACCCTTGTCCTTGGCCACATAGTAGCCCGCGAACTGGGCCTGCGTGACCCATTTGAGCTGTAGCGTCAGGTCGTCGGCGGCCTGCGCCACGCCCCCCCAGAGGCCCAAGGCCGCCCCGGCGGCGATCTTCGTGATGCTTTTCATTTTTATCTCCCTGTTGGTTGGTCGTCTCTAGTTCCTTTGGCTGGGGTGCCAGAAGGTCACCCGTCCTTCGATAAGGGCCATGATACCATAGAACGCCGATCCGGCTATTGCCGCGACAACAATCTCGGCCCAGACCAGATCAAGCGCAAGCTGACCCACCGAGGTGGAGATGCGAAAGCCCATCCCCAGCACCGGAGAGCCGAAGAATTCAGCAACGATGGCGCCAATGAGGGCAAGGGTGGTGCCGATCTTCAACCCGTTGAAGACAAAGGGCATCGCCGCCGGCAGCCGCAGCTTCACAAGCGTGCGCCAATAGCCCGCCGCATAGGTGCGCATCAGGTCGCGCTGCATCGCGTCGCTGGCCTGCAGCCCCTGCACCGTGTTCACCAGCATTGGGAAGAACACCATGACCACGACAATCGCCGCCTTGGACTGCCAGCCGAAGCCGAACCACATCACCATGATCGGCGCCATCCCGATGATCGGCAGCGCGGCGACGAAGTTGCCCACCGGCAAAAGGCCGCGTTGCAAGAACGGAAAGCGGTCAATCGCCAGCGCCGTCAGGAAAGCCGCGCCGCAGCCGATGATATAGCCGCTCAGCGCCCCCTTGATGACGGTCTGCACGAAGTCGATCCACAGGATATCGAGCGACGTGGCCATGCGCGCCGCGATGACCGAGGGCGCAGGCAGCAGCACTTGGTTAATCTCGAACCCGCGCACCACGCCCTCCCAAACGGCAATCAGCGTGATGCCAAAGACCAGCGGTGCCGCTAGTGACGCGCCCCGCGAGGGCCGCTGCCGCGCCAGCCAGACGTTGAGCGACAGGCCCGCGACCCATGCGACGATGGCAAAAACAACCCAGCCCATCACGCCATCCCCATCCGTTTCAAGGTCAGCCGCTGCACCAGCCCGATAAGCCCCACCATGGCCGCCGCAAGGGCTGCCGCCATCAGAAGCGCGCTCCAGATCTGCACGGTCTGGCCGTAGTAGCTGCCCGCCAGCAAGCGCGCGCCAAGGCCCGCGACAGCCCCCGTCGGCATCTCGCCCACGATCGCACCCACCAGCGAGGCCGCGACCCCCACCTTCAGCGAGGTGAAGAAATAAGGCATCGAGGACGGCAGCCGCAGTTTCCAGAAGGTCTGCCAGCCGCTCGCGTTCCATGTCCGCATCTGGTCAAGCTGCATCTGGTCGGGGCTGCGCAGCCCCTTCACCATGCCCACGACCACCGGGAAGAACGACAGATACATGCTGATGATCGCCTTGGGCAGCAGGCCCGAAAGGCCCACGGCATTCAGCACCACGATGATCATCGGCGCGATGGCGAGGATCGGAATCGTTTGGCTGGCGATCACCCAAGGCATCACGCTCATGTCCATCGTGCGGTTGAACACGATGCCGACGGCGAGAAGCGTGCCAAGCGCGGTGCCCATGACGAAGCCCAGAAAGGTCGCGCTGAAGGTAACCCACGTGTGGTAGATCAGCGAGCGTTTCGAGGTGACCTTTTTCTCCACCGTGGTCTTCCACAGTTCCGCGCCGACCTGATGCGGCGCCGGCAGTTTCGGTTTCTCCTGCGACCAGGTGTCGGCCACCAATTCCGAGAATGTCAGCGTCTTGTCGGCGCGTGCCGCGACATCCCGCGCCCATTGCGCGTTGAGCGCGACAGCCGCGCCATACCAGATGACGATCAACAGACCCACGACCGTGAGAACGGGGATAATGTTACGCATCAATCGTCCCCATGCCCGGCGCGCAGCCCCTCGCGCACGCGGTGCGCGATCTCGAGGAATTCCGGCGTCTCGCGAATCTCCAAAGGCCGTTCGCGCGGCAGCGGGCTTTCGATCACGTCGGCGATCCGTCCCGGGCGCGGGCTCATCACCACGATCTTGGTGCTGAGATACACCGCCTCGGGGATCGAATGGGTGACGAAGGCAATGGTCTTTTCGGTCCGCGCCCAGAGCTTCAAGAGCTGCTCGTTGAGGTGGTCGCGCACGATCTCGTCCAGCGCGCCGAAAGGTTCGTCCATCAGCAGGATGTCGGCATCGAAGGACAGCGCCCGCGCGATGGAGGCACGCTGCTGCATCCCGCCCGAAAGCTGCCAGGGAAACTTCTTCTCGAACCCCGAAAGCTCCACAAGGTCGAGCACCCGTTTCACCCGCTGATCCTGCTCGGCCCGGGGCACGCCCATGATCTCCAGCGGCAGACGGATGTTGCCGCCGATGGTGCGCCATGGGTAAAGCCCTGCCGCCTGAAAGACGTAACCATAGGCCCGCGATTTACGCGCTTCCTCGGGCGAGACACCGTTGATGGTCACGCTGCCGCCCGTGGGCTGCTCGAGGTCGGCCATGACCCTCAGAAAGGTCGTCTTGCCGCAGCCCGAGGGGCCGATGAAACTGACGAAATCTCCCTTGTGGATCTCGAGGTTCACGTCTTTCAACGCGTGGACCGGCCCGTCATTGGTTTGAAAGGTCAGGTCAAGATTGCTGGCGCTGATCACGCTCTGGCTGTCATTCACGTATTTTACTTCCCTGTTGGTCGGCCGCTTTTAGCGCGGCACTTTACCTGGTTGTCGTGGCGGCTCTACATGGCTCAGATCCCCGCCGGAATGTTGAGAGGATCGCGCTTGATCATCTTGGGGCTGTTGAGTTCCTTCCATTTGCTGAGGGCGACGTTGGCGCTCGGGAAGGCCGGGCGCGGCACGAAACGGCCCCGGCCGGGCTGCGGCTGGCTGTTCTGACCCCAAGCCCAGATCACCTCGCCGCGGCTCAGGGTATAGCGGCTCTGCGCCTTGACCTCGAAGCCCTCAAAGACGTTGTAATCCAGCACCGAATGATGGTTCGCCGGGCTGATCGTCTTGGTGATCTTCGGGTCCCAGACCACGATATCGGCATCCGCCCCTTCGACGATGGCACCCTTCTGCGGATAGATGTTCAGGATCTTGGCGATATTGGTCGAGGTCGTGGCGACGAACTCGTTCGGGGTCAGGCGGCCCGTTTCCACCCCTTCGGTCCAGAGCACCGCAAGACGCTCCTCCAGCCCGTTCGAGCCGTTGGGAATGATCCGGAAATCGTCACGCCCCGCGCGTTTCTGCTCGGTCGAAAAGGCGGCGTGGTCGGTCGCCACCACCTGTAGGCTGCCCGATTGCAAACCGGCCCAGAGGCTGTCTTGATGGTCTTTCGAGCGGAACGGCGGCGACATGACGCGGCGCGCGGCATGGTCCCAATCGGTGTTGAAATACTCAGACTCGTCCAGCGTCAGGAACTGGATCAACGGCTCGCCGTAAACCCGCATCCCCTTCTGCCGCGCCCGGCGGATTGCCTCATGGGTCTGCTCGCAAGACACATGCACGATATAAAGCGGCACGCCCGCCGTATCGGCGATGGTGATGGCGCGGTTCGCGGCCTCGCCCTCGAGCTCCGGCGGGCGGGAATAGGCGTGGCCCTCCGGCCCGGTGATGCCCTGATCGAAATACTTCTGCTGCAACTCGGCCACCAGATCGCCGTTCTCGGCATGGACCATCGGCAGCGCGCCCAACTCGGCACAGCGCTTGAAGGAGGCGAACATCTCGTCATCCTCGATCATCAGCGCGCCCTTGTAGGCCATGAAGTGCTTGAAGCTGTTCACCCCCATGTCGACCGCGTCTTTCATCTCGTTAAAGACGGTCTCGTCCCAGCCGGTGACGGCCATGTGATAGCCGATGTCCGAGCAGATCTGCGGCGCCGACTTGCGGTGCCATTCGTTGATCGCGTTCTTGATACTGCCATTCGCGCCGGGCAGGCAGAAGTCGACCACCATCGTGGTGCCACCCACCGCCGCGGCCCATGTGCCGGACTCAAAGGTCTCAGCCGCCGTGGTGCCCATGAAGGGCATCTCTAGATGCGTATGCGGATCAATCCCGCCGGGGATCACATAGGCGCCTTCCGCGTCGATGTATTCGTCACCCGTAAGGTCCTCGCCGATGCGCTTAATCTTCTCTCCCTCGATCAGCACGTCGGCTTTCCACGTCCGGTCCGCCGTGCAGACCATGCCACCCTTGATTACCTTGCTCATCTTTCTCTCCCCATCTTTTCTGGCCAATCACGTCGGGGGGCCGGGGCAGCACCCCAGACCTCCGCCCGCGTGTTCAGCCCTCTATTTCCGCTGTCTCCAGCACCGCATGGAGCAGCACATCCGCCCCCGCCTTGGCCCAATCCTTGGTGATTTCCTCTGCCTCGTTATGGCTTAGACCATCGACACAGGGGCACATCACCATCGCCGTGGGGGCCACGCGGTTGATCCAGCAGGCATCGTGGCCCGCGCCAGAGATCAGGTTCATATGGCTGTAGCCCAGCCGTTCGGCGGCGTTGCGCACAGCCGTCACGCAACCCTCGTCAAAGGCCACGGGATCAAAGCCGCCGACCTTTTCAAATTCGATCTGCACATCCATATCGTCGGCGATCTTTTGACCCTCTTCACGCAGACGGGCCTCCATATCCTCGATGACCGACAGTTCGGGCGACCGGAAATCGACGGTAAAGACCGTCTTGCCGGGGATCACATTGCGCGAGTTCGGATAGACCTCGATATGGCCCGCCGCGCCGACCGCATGAGGCGCGTGGCTGAGCGCGATCTCGTTCACCTTCTCCAACACCCGCGCCATGCCCAGCCCCGCGTCGCGGCGCATTGGCATGGGGGTGGAGCCGGTGTGGCTGTCCTTGCCGGTGATCGTCACCTGCGTCCAACTTAAGCCCTGCCCGTGGGTCACGACGCCGATGTCCTTGCCCTCGGCCTCCAAAATCGGGCCCTGTTCGATGTGCAACTCGAAGAAGGCATGCATCTTGCGCTTGCCGACTTCCTCTTCGCCGCGCCAGCCGATGCGCTGCAGCTCGTCGCCAAAGCGCTTGCCCTCGGCGTCGGTGCGGTCATAGGCCCAATCCTGCGTGTGAATGCCAGCAAAAACCCCCGACGACAGCATCGCGGGGGCGTAACGGGTGCCTTCTTCGTTGGTGAAGTTGGTCACGACGATCGGGTGTTTGGTCTTGATGCCCAGATCGTTCATCGTGCGGATGATCTCCAACCCGCCGAGCACGCCAAGGATGCCATCGTATTTCCCGCCGGTCGGCTGAGTGTCGAGGTGGCTGCCCACATAGACCGGAAGCGCATCGGGGTCGGTGCCCTCCCGCTGGGCGAACATATTGCCCATCTGGTCGAGCCCCATGGTACAGCCTGCCGCTTCGCACCACTTTTGGAACAGCGCGCGGCCCTCGGCGTCTTCGTCCGTCAGCGTCTGGCGGTTGTTGCCCCCGCCACGCCGGGGCCAATCTTGGCCATTTCCATCAAGGAATCCCACAGACGGTCGGGATCAATCTTGAGGTTCTCTCCGGGCGCGGGCATAGGTCACTCCTCTGTCATCGGCTTGGGCCGTGTTGTTTTTTTACCATTTGGTAAATCCACGATTGCGATTAGGTTAGGCTCTGTCAAGAACTGGTTTGAAACAACCCGCCGCCGATCCGGCAAACGCCTTTTTTAGCAGCACCAAGGATCATTGCCTTGCCCGAAAGCACCGCCAAGAAACCCAGCCGCATCCAGCAGCGCAACCGCCGGGTGATTCTGGATGCCGCGCTCGAAGTCTTTTCCAAACACGGCTACCGGGGTGCCACGCTGGATCAGATCGCCGCCGAGGCTGGGCTGAGCAAACCGAATATTCTCTATTACTTCAATGGCAAAGAAGACATTCACGTCACTTTGCTGTCGCAGCTGATGGAAACATGGCTCGACCCGCTGGTGGAACTGGACCCCGAAGGCGACCCCCGGCGCGAGATTTTGGACTATGTCGAACGCAAGCTGACCATGTCGCGCGAATTGCCGCGCGAGAGCCGTCTTTTCGCCAATGAAATCCTGCAAGGTGCCCCGCGGATCGAGCCGGAATTGCACAGCCATCTCAAACCCCTGTTCGATGAGAAATGCGCCGTGATCGCGGGCTGGGTGGCGGCGGGAAAACTGCCCGCGCTGGACCCGCAGCACCTGATATTCTCGATCTGGGCGACGACCCAGCACTACGCGGATTTCGAGGCGCAGGCGCAAATCCTGCTCGGTGCCGAGACCGACCCCCGCCCCCGCGCGCAGGCCCATCTTCAGGCGATGTTCGGCGCGCTTTTGGACCAGCCCGCGCCAGCGCCAAACGGTTAACCATAGCGGCCAGTGGCGCCCTGCGTTTAATCCCCCGTTAACACATGACACCCAGTCTGACTGGCGGGTGTGGGCTCCTTCCAAGGTAAAGGGGGAGTGATGAATGTAGGCGATATAAAGGGCGCAGGGGCTGCGCGGGATGCGAAGGGCGCAAATCCGGCAGCGTCCGATGAACCAGAGGGCGCGCCGCCCGTCACCCGCGAAAAGATGGCCCGGGATGCGGCAATGGCGCTGATCGTGGCGCGGCGGGAGGTGGCAGAGATACCGCCCCCCGCTGCCGATACCGCCGCCCCGCCCCGCAGAAAGTCCTGAACGCGGGGCGCGGGGGGTCTTGTCTTACTCCGCCGGTTCGACCGCGTGGACGGAGGGGTTATTGGGGTGCGTGGTCCAATTGGCATAGTCCGGCGTCACCGTCTTGCCCGTGCGCAGGTCGGTGGTGCCCGCCGCCAGTTCCTCCATCGAGATGCAGTCTTCGACCGGGCAGACATTGACGCAGAGGTTGCAAGCGACGCATTCCTCTTCGATCACGGTAAAGGTGCGGTCTTCGGACATGGCGATGGCTTGGTGGCTGGTGTCCTCGCAAGCCGCAAAGCAACGCCCACAGGAGATGCAGAGGTCTTGGTCGATCTTCGCCTTGGCGACGTAGTTCAGGTTCAACTGGTTCCAGTCGGTCACGTTCGGCACCGCGCGGCCCACCAGTTGGTCGACCGAGTTCAGCCCCTTCTCGTCCATATATTCCGACAGGCCCGAGATCATCTCTTGCACCACCTTGAAGCCATAGGTCATCGCCGCAGTACAGACCTGCACATTGCCCGCGCCAAGGGCCAGAAACTCTGCCGCGTCGCGCCATGTGGTGACGCCGCCGATGCCGCTGATCGGCAGACCGTGGGTCTCAGGGTTTCGGGCGATCTCGGCCACCATGTTGAGCGCGATGGGTTTGACCGCCGGGCCGCAATAGCCGCCGTGGGTGCCCTTGCCGTCGATCGTGGGCTCGGGCGCGAAGAGGTCCAGATCGACCGAGGTGATCGAATTGATCGTATTGATCAGGCTCACCGCATCCGCGCCGCCGCGCTTGGCGGCCTCGGCAGGGTAGATCACGTTGGTGATGTTGGGCGTCAACTTCACGATCACCGGCATGCGGGTGTACATCTTGCACCAGCGGGTGACCATCTCGATGTATTCCGGTACCTGCCCCACGGCAGAGCCCATGCCGCGCTCAGCCATGCCATGCGGGCAGCCGAAGTTCAGCTCGATCCCGTCGGCGCCGGTTTCTTCCACATGCGGCAGGATCGCTTTCCACGCCTCCTCCTCGCAGGGCACCATGATCGAGGCGATGAGCGCGCGGTCGGGGTAGTCGCGTTTCACCGCTTTCATCTCGCGCAGGTTCACCTCCAGCGGGCGGTCGGTGATGAGCTCGATGTTGTTGAGCCCCAGAAGCCGCCGATCCGCGCCCCAGATCGCGCCGTAGCGCGGGCCGTTCACGTTGACCACCGGCGGCCCTTCGGAGCCAAGGGTCTTCCAGACCACCCCGCCCCAGCCTGCCTCATAGGCGCGGCGCACATTGTATTCCTTGTCCGTTGGCGGGGCGGAGGCCAGCCAGAACGGGTTGGGGGATTTGATCCCGATGAAGTCGCTTCTCAGATCAGCCATTTTGTTTCTCCCTCTCGGCGCGGCCTCAGCCCGCCGCCCCCATCAATGTGGTGTGAATGTCCATCGCCGCGTCGCGGCCCTCCGCCACGGCGGTCACCGTCAGGTCATCGCCGCCGCTGGTGCAGTCGCCCCCGGCCCAGACCCCGTCGAGGCTGGTGCGCCCGGTGCCGTCGACCTTGATCTTGCGCCCGTCGAGTTCGGGCAGCCCCTCGCCCAACAGCGTCTGACCGATGGCCTTGAACACCTGATCCGCTTGCAGGCGCAGGGTTTGGCCGGTGCCCTTCATCGCCTCATCGACATATTCAAACTCGATCTCACGCACCGATCCATTGCCATGCACGGCAATCGGCACCGCATGGGTCACGATCCGCACCCCCTTGGAGGCGGCGAGGTCTTGCTCGAACACGCTTGCATTCATCCGGTCGCGCCCGCGGCGATAGACCAGCGTCACATTGAGCGCGCCCAGCAGTTTCGCCTGCACCGCCGCGTCCACCGCCGTCATCCCGCCGCCGATCACCACCACGTCGCGGCCAATCGGCACGCCGGAGATATCGCTGGCTTGCCGCAGTTCGGCGATGAAATCGACCGCATTGGCAACCCCGGCCTTATCCTCGCCCTCGGCCCCGAGGGCATTGACGCCGACCAGCCCCATCCCGAGGAAAACCGCATCGTAATCGGCCTTCAGCTCATCGAGAGTGACATCCCGGCCCACGGCAACCTCATGCCGGAAGGTGATCCCGCCGATCTGCATCAGCCAATCCACCTCGGCCTGCGCGAAGCCGTTCGGGTCTTATAGGCCGCGATGCCATATTCGTTCAGCCCGCCGGGCTTGGGCCGCGCGTCGATGATCTCAACATCGTGGCCCAGCATCGCCAGACGGTGCGCGCAGGACAGACCCGCTGGCCCTGCGCCGACAACGGCGATGCGCTTGCCCGTGGCTGCGGCCCGTTCAAACGGATGCACGCCCTGCGCCATCAAATGATCCGTCGCATAGCGCTGCAACTGGCCGATCAACACCGGCTTGCCCTCGGCCACCTCGCGCACACAAACCTCTTCGCAAAGCGTCTCTGTCGGGCAGACCCGTGCGCACATGCCGCCGAGGATGTTCTGGCTCAGGATCGTCTTGGCCGCCGCATCGGGCGTGCCGGTGGCGATCTGCCGGATAAAGAGCGGAATGTCGATGTCGGTCGGGCAGGCCGTCATGCAGGGCGCGTCGTGGCAAAAGTAACAGCGGTCCGCCGCGACCAGCGCCTCATGTTCGTCCAAGGGCGGATGAAGATCCGAAAACCCCTCGGCATAGCTCTGCGGTTCTAACCGCCCCGGAACGATCCCCGGCTCAAACACATCTCGTGCCATATCAAAATCCCTGTCGTTTTCTTGGTGTTTTGAAAACGCTCTCATGGAATCATTTTTTTATCAACTGGTAAATTTTTGAAAAGCGCGCCTTCCGGAAAATCCCGAGATGCCTGCCAGTTTTGTAACAGGCAGGTTATATTTCATGGGCGCTTCCTTGCTTGCGCCCCTTCGCCCCGTAAAAATCCTTGATTTTAAAAATAGAGATTCCAATATCACAACTGCGACGCGAAGACTTTTCGACCCGGCTGCCCTAAGGCTCCAGCGATCACGAATTCGACCGAGCCGCGCTGCCGCATGTTGCGGGCAGATCAAAGAGAGGGAGACACGGGGCATGGCTACTGGCACCGTAAAATGGTTCAACACGACAAAAGGCTACGGCTTCATTGCACCGGACGCGGGCGGCAAAGACATCTTTGTCCATATTTCCGCAGTGGAGCGTGCAGGGCTGACCGGGCTGGCCGACAACCAAAAGGTCAGCTTTGACGTCGAAGCGGGCCGCGATGGCCGCGAAAGCGCGAGCAACATCGCGCTGGCCTGAACGGGCCACATCACGAGGATCGAAACGGACGCTGCGGCGTCCGTTTTTGTTAGCGGCGCTCGGCGGCGCGGGCGGCAAGCTCTGCCACCGCCGGGCCGATGTCTTCCACGATCAACGCCACGCCTTCGGCATTGGGGTGGATGCCGTCGCCTTGGAGATAGCGCTGCACCGTCTCGCTCCGCGCGCTGGCGGCATTCTTTTCCTCGGCCAGCAGGCCGGTAAAGAAGTCCGGGTAGAACAGCGTGCCGTAAGCCTCGGCCAAATCGGGGTAGAGCCCTTCGAAATCCGCCTTATAGCCCGCCCCATAGTTGCCCGGCGCGCTCATGCCGACCAAGAGCACCTCCACCTCCGCCTTTTCCGCAGCGGCAAGGATGCCGTCGATGTTGCCGCGCGCCTGCGCCGGGTCCAACCCGCGCAGCATGTCGTTGCCCCCAGCGTCACGATCATCGCGTCCACCTCGGGCGTCAGGGTCCAGTCGACCCGCGCCAGCCCGCCAGCGGTGGTATCGCCCGACACGCCGGCGTTGAGGATCTTGGCTTCGACACCCTCGGCATCCAGCCAGTCTTGCAATTGCGGCACGAACCCCTCCTCGGCGGGCAGCCCGTAGCCTTGGGTCAGGCTGTCGCCGAGCGCTGCAATCACCACCTCCTCGGCCTGCGCCGCGCTGCCTAAAATAAAGGCAAAACAGATCAATACCTTGCGCATCCTTCGCGGACCTCCATATCCATCACGTATCCCAAGCCAAAGGCGACCCGATGAGCGACCCTGTCTATGACCTTCAAGATGTCACGCTGAGCCTCAAGGGCAATGCCGGCCCCGTCGATATTCTGCGCGGCATTTCGTTGCAGGTCCAGCAAGGGGAGAGCATCGCGCTGACCGGCGCTTCCGGGTCGGGGAAATCATCGCTGCTGATGGTCATGGGCGGGCTGGAGCGCGCCACCGGCGGCAAGGTCACCGCCCTCGGCCATGACCTGAGCGCGTTGCGCGAAGACGGGTTGGCCCGGTTCCGGCAGGGGCGCATGGGGATCGTCTTTCAGTCTTTCCACCTCATCCCCACCATGACCGCGCTTGAGAATGTCGCCACCCCGCTGGAGCTTTCGGGCGCCGATGACGCCTTTGACCGCGCCCGGGCCGAGCTTGAGGCCGTGGGGCTGGGCCACCGGATCAACCAATATCCCGCGCAGATGTCGGGCGGCGAGCAGCAGCGCGTGGCACTGGCGCGCGCCGCAGCACCCCGCCCTGCGATCCTTTTGGCGGATGAGCCGACAGGCAGCCTTGACAGCCGCAATGGGGCCGCGATCATGGACCTGCTGTTTGAACTGCGCGACCGCCATGGCGCGACGCTGGTGTTGGTCACCCACGCCGATGATCTGGCGCAGCGCTGCGACCGGGTGGTGGAACTGCGCGACGGGCGTCTCGCATGAGCCTGCGCCTTGCTGCCCGTTTCGCCCGCCGGGAAATGCGCGGCGGCCTGCGCGGCTTTCGCCTGCTGCTGGCCTGTCTTGCGCTTGGCGTGGCCGCACTGGCCGCTGTCGGGACCGTCCGCGCGGCGATCGAAGCCGGGTTGGAGGCCGAGGGCGCGGCCCTTCTGGGCGGCGATGCCGAGCTTGATTTCACCTACCGTTTCGCCACCCCGAAGAACGCGACTGGATGGCCGAACGCGCCACGCGCGTCTCCGAGATTGTCGAGTTCCGCTCCATGGCCGTCACCGGTGCGGGCGAGACCTCCGAACGCGCGCTCACGCAGGTAAAGGCGGTCGATGACCTCTATCCGCTGATCGGCGAGATGGTTCTGGACCCCGCCCTGCCGTTGGAAGATGCCCTTTCGCCGGACCCCGCCGCCCTGCCCGGCGCGGTGATGGAGCGGGCGCTGGCGGATCGGCTGGCCCTCTCCCCCGGTGACACCTTCGCCCTTGGCGAGGCGGAGTTCACCCTGACCGCGCTGATCAAACGCGAACCGGATTCCGCCGCCAGCGGCTTTTCCCTTGGGCCCCGCACACTGGTCAAACGCGCGGCACTCGAAGGCTCCGGCCTGCTTGCCCCCGGCACGCTTTTCAACAGCAAATACCGTCTCGAATTGCCCCAAGGCACCGCCCTCGCCCCGCTCGAAGCAGAGGCCAAGGCGCGTTTTGCCGATGCCGGAATGCGCTGGACCGACGCGCGCAACGGCGCGCCGGGCGTGGCGCGTTTCGTCGAACGGCTGAGCGCCTTTCTGGTGCTCGTCGGGCTCTCGGGCCTTGCCGTCGGCGGGGTCGGCGTGGCGGCAGCGGTGCGGGCCTATCTGCAACGCAAAACCGCCGTCATCGCCACCTTCCGCGCCATGGGGGCGTCCCGCGCGACGATCTTTCAAACCTATTTCATCCAAGTCGGCATTCTGGCCATGGTCGGGGTCGCCCTTGGCCTGCTGATCGGGGCGGGGCTGCCCTTGCTGCTCTCGCCGCTCATCGAGGCAAGCCTGCCCCTGCCCGCGCGTTTTACCATCTACCCCGCCCCACTGATTGAGGCCGCGCTCTACGGGCTGCTGACCGCTGCTCTCTTCACCCTCTGGCCGCTCGCGCGCAGCGCTGATGTCCGCGCCGCGACCCTGTTTCGCGACGACTGGCAACGGCAATCACCTTGGCCCGCCGCGCCCTACCTCGTCGCGATGGCGCTGCTTCTGGCCGCTCTGCTTGCGCTGGCGGGTTGGTTCAACGGCTCGTGGTCGCTCACGCTTTGGACACTGGGCGGATTGGCCGCGACGCTGGCGGTGCTAGCGCTGGCGGCGGCGCTCTTGCGTCTGCTGGCCCGTGCGGCGGCCCGCCGGGCGCGGGGCCATCCGCGCCTGCGGTGGGCGCTGGCGGCCATCGGCGGCCCCGGCGAAGGGGCGACGGCGGTGGTGCTGGCGCTTGGCCTCGGCCTCTCGGTGCTGGCCGCCGTGGGTCAGATCGACGGCAACCTGCGCCGGGCAATCTCGGGCAACCTGCCCGATGTGGCGCCCTCCTACTTTTTCGTCGATATCCAGAAAGACCAGATGCCCGGCTATACCGCGCGGCTTGAGGGCGATCCGGCCGTGTCGCGCATCGAAAGTGCGCCGATGCTGCGCGGCGTGATCACCCAGATCAACGGACGCCCCGCGCGTGACGTCGCGGGCGATCACTGGGTCGTGCGCGGCGACCGGGGGTGACCTATGCCGCGCAGCCGGGCGAAGACACGCGCATCACGGCGGGGGAATGGTGGGCGCAGGATTACAGCGGCGATCCGCAGATCAGCTTTGCCGCCGAAGAGGCCGAAGAGATCGGGCTGGAACTGGGCGACACGCTCAGCGTCAACATCCTTGGCCGCGACATCACCGGCACGATCACCAGCTTTCGCGAGGTCGATTTCTCGACCGCCGGGATCGGTTTCGTGCTGACGATGAACCCCGCCGCCCTTTCAGGCGCGCCGCATAGTTTCATCTCGACCGTCTATGCCGAACCCGAGGCGGAGGCCGCGATCCTGCGCGATCTTGCCAGCGAATACCCCAACATCACCGCCATCCGCGTGCGCGATGCGATCGACCGGGTGGCGGCGGTGCTGGCCGGGCTCGCCTCGGCCATTTCCTTTGGCGCCTTGGCCACGCTGGCGACGGGGTTCATGGTGCTGATCGGGGCCGCCGCCGCAGGCACCGGCGCGCGCAGCTATGAGGCGGCGCTGCTGAAAACCATGGGCGCCTCGCGCCGTGCCATCGCCACCAGCTTTGTGCTGCGCGCCGCGCTGCTCGGCCTCTTTGCCGGGGCGGTGGCGTTGCTGGCCGGGATCACCGGTGGTTGGGCCGTGAGCCATTTCGTCATGGAGACTGATTTCGCCGTGGTCTGGCCCAATGCGTTGCTGATCATCGCGGGCGGCGTCTTGGCCACGGTGCTGGCCGGTCTGGGCTTCGCGCTGAAGGCGCTGAACGCCCGGCCCGCGGATATGCTAAGGGCGCAGGAATGATCCCGCGCCCTTAGGTGGTTTCTGGGTCTGAACCTTACTCCGCCGCTTCGGCGTAATCCTCCAGCGGCGGGCAGGTGCAGATCAGGTTGCGGTCGCCATGCACGTTGTCGACACGGTTGACCGGGGGCCAGTATTTGTCGACGCGGAAGGCACCGGGCGGGAAGCAGCCCTGCTCACGGCTGTAGGGCCGGTCGCCCCATTCCACCACCAGATCCTCCACCGTGTGCGGCGCGTTCTTGAGCGGGTTGTTGGCGCGGTCCATGCGGCCTTCCTCAATCTCGCGGATCTCTTCGCGGATCGCCAGCATCGCATCGCAGAAACGGTCCAGCTCGGCCTTGGTCTCGGACTCCGTGGGTTCCACCATCAGCGTGCCCGCCACCGGCCAAGACATCGTCGGCGCGTGGAAGCCGCAGTCGACCAGACGCTTGGCGACATCCTCGTTGGTGATCCCCGCGGTCTCCTCGTAAGGGCGCACGTCGATGATGCATTCATGCGCCACCCGGCCGGAGGGGCCTTTGTAGAGCACGTCGTAAGCCCCTTCGAGCCGCTTGGCGATGTAGTTGGCGTTCAGGATCGCCGCGCGGGTCGCCTGCGTCAGACCGTCCCCGCCCATCATCAGGCAGTAGGACCAAGAGATCGGCAGCAGGGAGGGAGAGCCGTAGGGCGCGGCCGAAACGGCGGCGCCTTCCTCGTTCGGGTGCCCCGGCAGATGCGCGATCAGATGCGATTTCACGCCGATGGGGCCCATGCCGGGGCCGCCGCCGCCATGCGGGATGCAGAAGGTCTTGTGCAGGTTCAGGTGGCTCACGTCGCCGCCCAGATCGCCGGGGCGCGAGAGACCCACCATGGCGTTCATGTTGGCCCCGTCGATATAGACCTGCCCGCCGTGGTCATGGGTGATCTTGGTCACCTCATGCACAGTCTCCTCGAACACGCCGTGGGTCGAGGGATAAGTGATCATGCAACCGGCGAGGTTCTCGCTGTGCTGGTCGGCCTTGGCGCGGAAATCCTCAAGGTCGATGTCGCCGTTGGAGGCGGTCTTGATCACCACGACCTTCCAGCCGACCATTTGGGCCGAGGCTGGGTTGGTGCCGTGGGCGCTCATGGGGATGAGGCAGATGTTCCGGTGCCCCTCGCCCTTCGAACGGTGGTAGGCGGCGATGGTCAGCAGGCCCGCGTATTCGCCCTGCGCGCCGGAGTTCGGCTGCATGGAGATCGCGTCATAGCCGGTGATCTCGCAGAGTTTGTCCGAGAGATCGTCGATCATCTCGCGGTAGCCAAGCGCCTGATCAGCGGGCACGAAGGGGTGGATGAGCGAGAACTCGCGCCATGTCACCGGCATCATCTCGGCCGCGGAGTTCAGCTTCATCGTGCAGGAGCCCAAGGGAATCATCGCCCGGTCGAGCGCGAGGTCGCGGTCCGCGAGGCGACGCATGTAGCGCATCATCTCGGTCTCGGCGCGGTTCATGTGGAAGATCGGGTGCGTGAGGTAATCGCTCGTGCGCAGCAGCCCCTCGGGCAGACGGTACTCGGGCGTGAAATCATCATCCGCCTGACGGATGCCGAAGGCGCGCCAGACCGCTTCGATCGTGTCAGGGCGGGTGCGCTCGTCGAGCGTGATGCCGACGCAGTTCTCGCCCACGCGGCGCAGGTTGATGCCCTCGTCCACGGCGGATTTCATCACCGCGGCCTGCAGGGGCCAACCTCGACGGTGATCGTGTCGAAATAGGCATCCGGCTGCACCTCGAAGCCCGCGGCCTCCAGCCCCTTGGCCAGACGCACGGTCTTGCGGTGGATGCGCTGCGCGATAGCTTTCAAGCCTTCGGGCCCGTGGAACACGGCATACATCGAGGCCATGACAGCCAGCAGCGCCTGCGCGGTGCAGACGTTCGACGTGGCCTTCTCACGGCGAATATGCTGCTCGCGAGTCTGCAACGACAGGCGATAGGCGCGGTTGCCATGGGCGTCGATGGAGACACCAACGATCCGCCCCGGCATGGCACGCTTCATGGAATCCTTACAGGCCATATAGGCGGCATGCGGGCCGCCGTAGCCCTCGGGCACGCCGAACCGCTGGGTGCTGCCCACGGCGATGTCCGCGCCCATGGCACCCGGCTCTTTCAGCAGGGTCAGCGACAGCGGGTCGGCGGTGACGATGCCCACGGCCTTGACCTCGTGCAGGGCCGCCATGTGATCGGTGAAGTCGCGCACATGGCCATAGGTGCCGGGATACTGGAAGATCGCGCCGAAGACCTTCTCGGCCTCCATCTCCTCGGGCTCACCGACGATGACCTCGATGCCCAGAGGCTCGGCGCGGGTCTTCATCACGGCGATGTTCTGCGGGTGGCAGTTGGCGTCGATGAAAAAGCCCTTGGCCTTCGATTTCGAACTGCGCTGCGCCATGGTCATCGCCTCGGCGCAGGCCGTGGCCTCGTCGAGCAGCGAGGCATTGGCAATCTCCAGCCCGGTGAGGTCGCTCACCATGGTCTGGAAGTTCAAGAGCGCTTCGAGGCGGCCCTGCGAAATCTCGGGCTGGTAGGGCGTATAGGCGGTGTACCACGCCGGGTTCTCAAGGATGTTGCGCTGGATCGCCGGGGGCGTGACGGTGCCGTGGTAGCCCTGACCGATCAGGCTGGTGAGCACCTTGTTCTTGCCCGCCACGCGACGCATGTGCTCGAGCACCTCACGCTCGCTCATCGCCTTGCCGAAGTCGAGCGGTTCTTTCGCGCGAATCGCTTTCGGCAGCGTGTCGTCGATCAGCGCATCAAGGCTCTCGGCGCCCACGGTGTCGAGCATCTGAGACATCTCGGTAGGGGACGGGCCAATGTGACGCCGATTGGCGAAATCATAGGGCAGATAATCGGTGGGCTTGAAGCTCATGTCGGGTTCCTCGTCACGGCGCGGCAGGGCGCCCCCTGTTTGTGGCGCGCCGCCCATGGGGCGACGCAGGTGATCAGCATCGCCGGTCCCCCGGCGCGCGCGGCGGTTTAGCCGATGAATTTCTGATAGGCGGCTTCGTCCATGAAGTCGTCCATCTGGCTGGCGTCAGAGACCTTCATCTTGAAGAACCACGCCTCGCCCTGCGGGTCGTCGTTGACCATGCTGGGGTTGTCGGTCAGCGCGCCGTTCACTTCCGTGATCTCGCCATCGATGGGCGCAAGGATGTCCGACGCCGCCTTCACGGATTCGATCACGACGACCTCGTCGTCCTTGCTGACGGTGGTGCCTTCCTCAGGCAGTTCCACGAATACGACATCGCCCAGCTGCTCGGCGGCGTGGTTGGTGATGCCCACGACCACTTCGTCACCCTCGACGCGCAGCCATTCATGCTCTTCGGTAAATTTCATAATGGAGTTCCCTGTGTAGATTCAGCGTTTGAAGTTCGCCGCGACGAACGGCATTTTCGTGACAGTCAGTGGCAAGCGCTTGCCGCGCACCTCGCCCCAAAGCGCGGTGTCGACCTTCGCATGCTCGGCGCTGACATATCCCATGGCAACCGGGCCGCCAACCGTCGGACCAAAGCCGCCCGAGGTCACGCGGCCAACCTCATTGCCACCCTCGGCGGCATCATAAATGGCGACCCCCTCACGCATCGGCGCGCGCCCCTCGGGCAGCAACCCCACGCGCTTGCGCGGCGCGCCGTCGGCCAGTTGTTGCAAGATCACCCCCGCGCCCGGGAAGCCGCCCGCGCGGGCGCCATCTTCGCGCCGCACCTTCTGGATCGCCCAGTTCAGCGCCGCCTCGACCGGCGTGGTGGTGGTGTCGATGTCGTGACCATAAAGGCAAAGCCCGCCTTCCAAGCGCAGACTGTCGCGCGCCCCAAGGCCGATCGGTTCGACCTCCTCCATCGCCAACAGCTTCTGCGCCAGCGCCACCGCGTCACCATTGGCGACGGAAATCTCGTAGCCATCCTCCCCGGTGTAACCCGACCGCGACAGGGTGACCGTGATCCCATCAAGATCGACGTCCCGCGCCACATCCATAAATTTCATATCCGCCACCGAGGGCTGCAACCGCGCCAAGGCGGCCTCGGCCTGCGGCCCCTGCAACGCCAGCAGCGCGCGGTCATCCAGCACCTCGATCTCGCAACTGTCCGACAGGGCCTCCCGCATCAAGGCGATGTCATCATCCTTGCACCCGGCATTCACCACGACAAACAGATGATCGCCCAGATTGGCCAACATCAGGTCATCCAGAATACCGCCATTGGGATCGGTAAACATGGCATAGCGCTGGCGCATCTCGCCCAAACCCAGCACATCGACCGGCACGAGCCGCTCCATCGCCAAGGCCGCATCCTCATAGCTGCCAGACTTCGCTCGAACGACGACCTGCCCCATGTGGCCCACATCGAACAACCCGGCGGCGGCGCGGGTGTGCAGATGTTCCTTCATCACACCAAGGGGGTATTGCACGGGCATGGAATAGCCCGCGAAGGGCACCATCTTGGCCCCCAGTTCCACATGCAAATCATGCAATTCCGTCTGCTTGAGATCGCTCATCCGGTTCGCCTTTCCTGTCGCTTCCGGATGACCTTTTGACCATGCCGGCACCTTAGCGCCGCAAATGCCGCGCCTGATGCCCCCTCTGTCCTTCCGCCTGAGATCGTTATCCCTTCGGCGTGCGCATCCGCGCCCCTCTCCAGAGTCTTGGTCACATCACGGTCCTGGGGCCTGAGAGTTTCCGGGGCGGTTGCTCCTTCGGCATCGGTGTTAACCGATTCTCCCGTGACGATTGGGCCTTTCGTATGCTGGGGCATACCTCTGCGTCAAGCATGCTTGTGAGCGGGTGCGACACATGTTTTCTTACCGGCAACACGGCAGATGGAAAGCACCCCACATGACCCCCTATTTCTTTGGCTACGGCAGCCTCGTGAACCGCAACACCCATAGCTACCCCGATGCCCGCCCGGCGCAGCTCGACGGCTGGCGCCGCCAATGGGTCCGCACCGAAGGCCGCGATATCGTCTATCTTTCCGTGGTGCAGCACCCCGCTACCCGCATCGACGGGCTGATCGCCGCCGTGCCGGGCGCGGATTGGGCCGCGCTGGACAAACGCGAATACAGCTACGAACGCCACGCCTCAGGCGGCGCGGTGGTGCATGACCTGACCCCCGCCCCGACATCGCCCATTACGCGATCCCCGCCGACATCGCGGTGACCCACGGCGATCACGTCATCCTGCTCAGCTATCTCGATGTGGTGGTCCAAGGCTTCCTGCGCGAATTCGGCACCGAGGGCGCGGCACGCTTTTTCGACACGACCGACGGCTGGGACACGCCCATCCTCGACGACCGCGCAGCCCCCTCTACCCGCGCCACCAAACGCTGACAGAGGCGGAAACCGCCGTGGTCGACCACCACATGGAACGCCTATCAGTGCAGATCAAAGAACGCGCCGAAACAACCTTCGCCGCAAGGAACTTCTAAGGGCCAAAACACGCCCCCCCAAAACCTCCTTCATCCTTTCTTAAATACCCTCGTGGGTCCGGGGCAGCGCCCCCGGGAGGCTGCCTCAAGCCCCCAAGCCCGCCAATCAGCCGCGCGCCTTCACCACCTGCAACAGCGGCATCACCTGCGCCATCTCCGGCCCGTGCTCCTGCCCCGTCAGCGCCAGACGCAGTGGCCGGAACAGCCCGCGCCCCTTCCGGCCCGTGGCTTCCTTGACCGCTGCGGTCCAGCTGGACCAAGTGGTCTCATCGAAAGGCATTTCGGGCAGCAGCAGCATGGCCTCCGCCACGAATTCGCGGTCTTCTTCGGCGATCACCGGCTCCGCCCCGTCGCGGAACATGGCCCACCAGGGGCCGAGGTCTTTCAGGGTCGAGATATTCTCGCGCGTCACGGCCCAGAATTGCGCGGCCTTGTCTTCCGGCACGCCGAGGGCGGTGATGTCGTCTTTCACGGCTTCCAGCGGCAATTGCTGCAAGTAGCGCCCAGTCAGCGGGAAGAGGTCAGCCACGTCGAATTTCGTCGGGGCCGAGCCGAAGCGGTTGATGTCAAAGCCGTCGATCAGCTCTGCCATATCCGTGCGCAGTTCCACCGGATCGGAGGACCCGAGCCGCGCCATCAGGCTCAGAAGCGCGAAGGGCTGGACGCCCTGCTCGCGCAGATCGCGCAGCGCCAATGTGCCCAAACGCTTGCTCAACGCCTCGCCCTGTGGGCCGGTCAGCAGCGAGTGGTGCGCGAAGGAGGGGACATTACCCTGCCCAAGCGCCTCCATGATCTGGATTTGCGTGGCGGTGTTGGTCACATGGTCCGAGCCGCGCACCACATGGGTCACGCCCATCTCGGTGTCATCCACAACGCTCGCCAATGTATAAAGGATCTGCCCGTCGCCGCGGATGAGCACCGGGTCACTGACCGAAGCCGCATCGATGGAAATATCGCCAAGGATACCATCGTCCCATTCGATCCGCGCGTGATCCAGCTTGAAGCGCCAGACACCATCACCACGTTCGGCCCGAAGGGCAGCTTTCTCTTCGCCCGACAGGTTCAGCGCGGCGCGGTCATAGACCGGCGGCTTGCCCATGTTGAGCTGTTTCTTGCGCTTGAGGTCCAGCTCTGTCGGCGTCTCGAAAGCCTCGTAGAAACGGCCCTTTTCGCGCAGGTCATCGGCGGCGGCGTGGTAGCGGTCCAGCCGCTCGGACTGGCGCTCGACCCGGTCCCACTCCAGACCCAGCCATTCGAGGTCTTGCTTGATGCCATCGACATATTCTTCCTTGCTGCGCTCGGGATCGGTGTCGTCGATGCGCAGGATGAAAGTGCCGCCCGCCTTGCGCGCGATGAGGTAGTTCATCAGCGCGGTGCGCAGGTTGCCCACATGGATATAGCCAGTGGGGGACGGGGCGAAACGGGTGATTGTGGGGTTGGACATCTGGCGTACTCCTGTTGCGCGCGGGATTGCCACAGGGCGCGGGCGTTGTCCAGCAAAGGCGGGGGTCAGCCCCCGTCTGCTGCGGTGCCGGTCTGCGTGGGCGTAGCCTCTGACGTATCCGCGTCGGTGCTGTCTTCGGGCGCGGGTGTTTCGGTGGCCGCTTCTTCACCGTCAGCCTCTTCCGAAGCCGCCTCCGCCGCCTCCGAGGTTTCGGCCCCGGCGGACCCATCGCTCAGCGCGCCATTCTCCCATTCGCCCGAGGCTTCCTCGCCGCTGGCATAGCGCATGGTGCCGCTGCCCTGCCGCTTGCCCGCTTTGAAGGTGCCCTCATAGACATCGCCATTGGCATAGGTCGCAACACCCTGCCCTTCGATCTCACCCTCGGTCCACTCGCCCTCATAGACGAAACCGCTGGCCATGGTGATCTTGCCCTGCCCGTGGCGCTGGCCGTTCCTGAAGGCCCCCTCGTAAACGGTGCCATCGGGATAGGTCGCCTTGCCCTGCCCGTGCCGCTGGCCGTCCTGCCAGCCGCCCTCATAGCGGTAGCCATCTGCATAGGTCATCACGCCTTGGCCGTGGTTGCGGGCATCTTTGAACGCGCCTTCATAGACCACGCCGTTGGTATAGGTGGCGATCCCCTCGCCCTCGATCACCCCGGCGACCCATTCGCCCTCATAGGTCGAGCCATCGGGATAGGTGATCTTGCCCATGCCATCGGCCAGATCATTGCGGAAGGTGCCGACATAGACCGACCCGTCGGGATAGGTCACCTGCCCCTCGCCTTCGATCTGCCCGGCCACCCAAGAGCCGGTGTAAACATAGCCATCGGTGCCGGTAAATGTGCCCTGCCCGTCGCGGCGGTCATCCTTGAAATCGCCCTCATAGGTGTCACCGTTTTCATAGGTGACCTTGCCCTTGCCCTCACGGCGGCCTGCGACCAGCGTGCCTTCGTAGACGTCGCCATTGGGTTGGGTCAGTGTGCCGGTGCCGTCGATCTGGCCGTCTTTCCATTTCCCCACATAGACCAGCCCGTCGGGCATGGTCAGCGTGCCTTCGCCGCTGCGTTTACCGGCTTCAATCTCCCCTTCATAGACCGCGCCATCGGGGTAGGTGATCGTGCCCACGCCCTGTTTGACGCCATCGACCCAATCGCCCTTGTATTCATAGCCACCGGGGCTTTGCATCACGCCCTTGCCGTGGTGTTTGGCGTTGCGGAACTCGCCCTCATAGCGCACGCCATTGGCGTAGATCGCCACGCCCTGCCCCATGATCGCGCCCGCTTCCCATTCGCCCTCATAGGTGCCGCCATCGGCAAAGGTGATCTTGCCCAGACCGTCTGGCTTGCCCTTGGCGAAATTGCCCTCATAGACCGATCCGTTGGGGAAACGTGCGACACCTTCGCCCTTGATCTCCCCCTCGACCCACTCGCCGGAGTATTCATAGCCATTGGGCAGCTTATAGGTGCCGGTGCCATGCTGAAGACCGCCTTGAAAGGTGCCCTCATAGATGCCGCCGTCGTCATATTCCTTGGTCAGCACCTGCCCGTCCTGCGCCGCAAGCGGCGTGGCCAGAAGGGCGATCAGACAGAGGGGCAGGCTGCGGTGCAACATGGGCGGAAATTCCCGATCTCGTTAAGTGGCATTTGGCCCGAGGTTACGGGTGATAGAGGGCAGAGGCAACGTGTTTGCAAGAGGGGCACGCCGGTTTGGGCGGATCCCGCGCACCCGGTGCTGCGGGTCAGCTCTGCGCACGGGGGTTTCGCCCCCGGTCCGATCTGCTAGATCCACCCGGTGCCAGCCAGCCCGGAGCCTTGCCATGTCAGACCGTTTCCGCCTCACCCTCGGGCAGTTGAACCCCACCGCCGGTGATCTGCCCGGAAACGCGGCATTGGCCCGCGACGCATGGCAGGCCGGGCGCGATGCAGGCGCGCAGATGGTCGCCCTGCCCGAACTTTTCCTGACCGGACATGACGCGCAAGGGCTGTCGCAAAACCCTGCCTTTCAGCGCGATGTCTTGGCGCAGCTTGAAGCGCTGGCCGCGCATTGCGCCGATGGCCCCGCCTTGGCACTTGGCGCGCCGTGGGTCGCGGCAGGCAAGCTCCACAACGCATACCTCCTCCTGCAAGGTGGAAAGATCGCGCACAGGGTGCTGCAACACGCGCCCCGACCGCGCACGCCCTTCGATCCCGCGCCGATCAGCGGCCCCTATGCGGTGGCGGGGCTGCGCATCGGCTCTCCCATCGGCGCGGATTGTGAGACGGGCGACGTGGCCGAAACGCAGGCCGAAACGGGGGCCGAACTGCTGTTGATCCCCCATGCCGCGCCCCATTTGCGCGGCGCGATGGAGCGGCGCCTCAACCACATGGTCGCGCGGGTGATCGAGACGGAACTGCCGGTGATCCACCTCAACATGACCGGCGGCGAGGGTGAGACGGTTTTCGATGGTGCCACATTCGCGCTGAACCCCGGCGGCAAGCTGGCATTGCAGATGCCTGCCTTCGACACAGCGCTTGCCCATGTCGATCTGGAGCGCGGGCCGGAGGGCTGGCGGATCGTGGAAAGCGCCTTCGCGCCGCAGCCGGAGGCGCTGGAACGGGACTACCGCGCCTTGGTCGTGGGGCTGCGGGACTATGTTGCCAAAACCGGCGTTTCCAAAGTGCTGATCGAACAGGCCGGGGGAACGATACCGCGCTCGCGGCGGCAATCGCGCGGGATGCCTTGGGGGCCGAGAATGTCCGCCAGATTGACGTGCCGATGTCAGAACATCTGCACGCCGCGCTGCGGGATGAACTGGCTGCGCTCGGGGCAGAAGTCAGCGCCGAGACGCTCACCCCTCCCCTGCGCGGCCTGATGCTGCACGCCTTGGCCGATGACGCGGGGGAGATGCTGCTCACCGCACAGAACAAATCCGCCGCCGCCATGGGGATTGCGGCCCTGATGGGGGATTTCAACCCGGTCAAAGACCTTTACCAAACCGAGGTGCGGGCGCTTTGCGACTGGCGCAGCAAAAAGGTGCGGGCATGGATGCATGGGCAAGCGCCCAGCCCGACCCCCGACACGGAAGAGGCCGGTGCCGAGGACGCGATCCTGCGCATCCTGCTGGAGGACGGCGGCCACGTTGATGACTGTGTGGCGGCCGGCTACGCGCCGCAGAGCGCGCAGAGGATTGCAGGGCGGATCGCGGTGGCAAAGGCGCGCAAGGGGCCAACCGTTCCCGGCCTGCGTTTGAAAGCAGCGACGGCCTAGACCGTCTCGCCCGCGTCCAACCGCTGCAACCATTTATCCGCATCGCGCAGAACCGCCTCGCGCCGGTCGGCGTCCATACGATCCCAAGTGGCATAGATGTTTTTCATCCGCATGTTGCCCTGAAACCGCTCGCGGTGACGGTCAAGGAAATGCCAGTAGAGCAGATTGAAGGGGCAGGCCTTCGGCCCCGCCTTGGTGCTGACGCTATAGCTGCACCCTTTGCAGTAATCCGACATGCGGTTGATATAGGCCCCGGAGGAGACATAGGGTTTCGAGGCGATCACCCCGCCATCGGCGAATTGGCTCATGCCCACCGTGTTGGGCGCTTCGACCCATTCATAGGCGTCGGCGTAGACCTCCAGATACCACTCATGCACCTGATGCGGGTCGACCCCGGCCAGCAGGGCGAAATTGCCCGTCACCATCAGCCGTTGGATATGGTGGGCATAGGCGTGTTTCTGGGTCTGGCCAATCGCCTGCCGCAGGCAATTCATCTGCGTGTCGGCACCCCAATAGAAGTCGGGCAGATCCCGGTCGTGGCGCAGCACGTTGCGCACCACATAGTCCGGCCCTTCGAGGAAATAGATGCCGCGCACATATTCGCGCCAACCGAGGATCTGGCGGATGAACCCTTCGGCGGCGTTAATCGGCACCTCTCCCGCCTGCCAGGCTTCCTCGGCAGCGCGGCAGACCTCCAACGGGTCCAGCAGCCCGAGGTTGAGATAGGGTGAGATCAGCGCATGAAAGAGATAGGGCTGCCCCTCCAGCATCGCGTCCTGATAGTCGCCGAAACGCGGCAAAGCGTGGGCGATGAAATGCGCCAGCACCTGCAAGGCTTCCGCGCGCGTCGTGGCAAAGTCAAAGGGGTGCAGATCGCCGAAGTTGTCGCCAAAGCGCGCGCTCACCAGTTCCAGCACCGCCTCCACCTCGGCATCGGGGCGAAGGTCAGCGGGTCGGGGATATCCAGCCCTTCCTTCGGAGGTTTGCGGTTGTCGTGGTCGAAATTCCACTTTCCGCCTGCGGGGTCGTCGCCCTCCATCAACATCCCCGTCTCGCGGCGCATCTCGCGGTAGAAATACTCCATCCTGAGCGCCTTGCGCCCCTCGGCCCAATCCTCAAACCGTTTGCGGCTGGCGATGAAACGGTCATCCGGCACAAGCCGTGTGGGGATCGGCGCGTGGGTCAGCGCGTTGATCAGCCGCCACTCCCCCGGCTCGGTCACGATCACCTCACCCGCGCCCGTCTCTTCCGCACGGCGGAGCAATTCGCCCACGATGGAACCCGCATTCTCGGGATCGTCCAAGGGGGTGTAGCGCAGCGTCCAGCCGTCTTCCTCCAAGGCACGCGCGAACTTGCGCATCGCGGCAAAGACCAGCGCGATCTTCTTAGGGTGGTGGCGGACATATTCCGCCTCTTGCGCCACTTCGGCCATGACCACCACATCGCATGCCTTATCCGCCGCGCGCAGGGACGACAGGTTTAGCGAGAGTTGATCGCCCAAGACCAAGATCAAACGGCTCACCACGGCACCGCCTTTCCGGCCCAGTCAAAGAACCCGCCGCTCTCCTCCGGGGTCAGCCCGTCGATCACGCGCAGCAGATTGCCCGCCGCCTCTTCCGGTGGGACGGCGGGATGGCGGCCAAGGTATTTCTCGGTAAAGGGCGTCTCGACCGTGCCGGGGTGCAGCGCGACGCAGATGCTCTGCGGATGGGAGCGCGTCAGCTCGATCGCGGCGGTATGCACGATCTGGTTCACCGCCGCCTTGGCGCTGCGGTAGCTGATCCACCCGCCCAGACGGTTGTCCCCGATGGAGCCGACCCGCGCCGAGAGCACGGCGAAAACCGCCCGCCTGTCGCGGGGCAAAAGCCTTGCCGCGTGGCGCAGCACCAGCGCCGGGCCGACCGCGTTCAGCGCGAATTGATCCAGCATCGCCTTTTGCGTGACGGCACGCAGCGATTTCTCTGGCGTGGCCCCGTCGATCTCCAAGGCGCCGGTGGCGACGATCACCGCGTCGAAAGGGCCGCTCAGCCCCTCCAGCACGGCATTGACCGATGCCTCATCCGTCAGGTCCAGACCATCGCCCGCGCGGGACAGGGCCGTCACCGTATCGCCGCGCGCACGCAGAGCCGCACTCAGCGCCGCGCCGATCCCGCCGCTGGCCCCGATCACCAGCACCCGCGCGCTCATGCCGCCGCCCATGGTATCGCTTGTCGCTCCATCCTGATCTCCCTTGCTTATAGGCAGATAGGCGACGCTGACGCAGGGGCAAACAAAAGCCGCAACACCCCCTTTTCATTTGAAAAGACGGGCGTATAACTACTCCCATGACACAGGCCGTCCATATCCCGACCCTGCCGCGCAACTGCGCGGGCCTGCTGCGCGCCAACTTGCTGCACCTAATCCGCCTCTGAGCGTGCCCTTCGGCGCGCCCGCTCAGAGGGATGTGTTGCGCGCCAAGGATACCAGCAAAGAAAGAACCCAGGATGACAGATATGACGAAACAGGACCGTGTGCTGATCTTTGACACCACCTTGCGGGATGGCGAACAATCCCCCGGGGCGACGATGACCCATGCCGAGAAGCTTGAGATCGCCTCGCTCTTGGATGAGATGGGCGTCGACATCATCGAGGCCGGTTTTCCCATCGCCTCAGAAGGTGATTTCAAAGCGGTTTCCGAAATCGCGCGGCAGAGCCAGAATTCCGTGATCTGCGGCCTTGCCCGGGCGCAGTTGGGCGATATCGACCGTTGCTGGGAAGCGGTGAAACACGCCGCCCAGCCGCGCATTCACACCTTCATTGGCACCTCGCCCCTGCACCGCGCCATTCCGAACCTCACCCAAGACGAGATGGCCGATCGCATCCATGAGACGGTGAGCCATGCCCGCAACCTCTGCGACAACGTGCAATGGTCGCCGATGGATGCCACGCGGACCGAGCTCGACTACCTCTACCGGGTGGTGGAGATCGCCATCAAGGCGGGCGCCACGACGATCAACATCCCCGACACCGTGGGCTACACCGCCCCGCGCGAGAGCGCCGATCTGATCGCGAAGCTTCTGGAAAACGTGCCCGGCGCGGATGAGATCGTCTTTGCCACCCATTGTCACAACGACCTCGGCATGGCGACGGCCAACAGCCTCGCTGCCGTCGAGGCCGGGGCGCGGCAGATCGAATGCACCATCAATGGCTTGGGCGAACGCGCGGGCAACACGGCGCTCGAAGAGGTCGTCATGGCGCTGAAAGTGCGCAACGACATCATGCCCTATGAGACCCGCATCGACAGCCGCAAGATCATGAACATCTCGCGCCGGGTCGCCGCCGTCTCGGGCTTTGCCGTGCAGTTCAACAAGGCCATTGTCGGCAAGAACGCCTTTGCCCATGAGAGCGGCATCCACCAAGACGGCATGCTGAAGAACGCCGAGACTTTCGAGATCATGCGCCCCGAGGACGTGGGTCTGACCGAGACCAACATCGTCATGGGCAAGCACTCGGGCCGCGCCGCGTTGCGGTCCAAGCTCGAAGACCTCGGGTTTGAACTGGGCGACAACCAGCTCAAGGATGTTTTTGTGCGGTTCAAGGAATTGGCCGACCGCAAGAAGGAAATCTACGAGGATGACCTCATCGCGCTGATGCGCACCGCGACGGACCCCGAGGAAGACCGCATTCGCCTGAAATCGCTCAAGGTCGTTTGCGGCACCGATGGCCCGCAGACCGCCGATATGGTGCTTGAGATCGACGGTGCGGAGCAGACCACGAACCAGACCGGCGACGGCCCCGTCGATGCGGCGTTCAACTGCATCAAGGCGCTGGTGCCGCATTCCGCGCGGTTGCAGCTTTATCAGGTGCATGCGGTGACCGAAGGCACCGACGCGCAGGCGACGGTTTCCGTGCGGATGGAGGAAGAGGGCCGCATCGTGACCGGCCAGTCGGCGGATACCGATACCGTGGTGGCGAGCGTGCGGGCCTATATCCACGCGCTGGGCCGCCTGTTGGTGCGGCGCGAGAAGGGCGGCACGGACAAGCGCGAGATTAATTATAAAGATGTGAGTTGAATTATAGGGCGGGGGCAACCCCGCCTTTTTACGTATACAGTATGGAAGTAGGGCATCGCCTGCCCGCGGGGTGGCGAACCAAACCTTAATTCATACCACTTTATTGATCTGCCATGGCGCACCCTCAAAATGGCATACCCAGCCTCACTAAATCGCCTCCCCGTCCGGGCGGGCAGGCGATGCCCGGCGCCTGCGGCTTGATTCCGGGCCCGGTGGCAACTTCAATACGGGTTCTTCGCCCCGCGATCGTCACTCAGCGACGCCTGCCCCCGCTCCACGATCTTCACCACTGCATCCGCGAGATGCTGCCGCTGGATATGATCATCCCCCGCCGCCACCCGCAGTTTGTGGGCCTCCAGCATCACCTCGGCATGGCTCGACCCGCGCGGTGGGATGAAAGTGTAGCAAGCCAGTTCGATCAACAGCCCCAGCGGATCCTTGAAATAGATCGAATGCATGAAGCCCCGGTCCTTCACGCCGGAATGCCCGATGCCGCGCGCCTCCAACCGCGCTGGCACCTGATCGAACATCGCGCGGTCGACCTCGAAGGCCAGATGATGCACGCAGCCCGGGTCCATCGGCGTGCGGTTGTGCACCCGCTTGCGGTTCTCATTCGTAAAGATCGTGATCAGCCGACCATCGCCGGGATCGAAATACAAATGCCCCTCGTCCGGGTCATCAAGATTAGGCTGGTCAAAGATGAAAGGCATCCCCAACACCCCCTCCCAAAAGTCGATCGAGCTTTGCCGGTCCGCCCCGGTGAGGGTGATGTGATGCACCCCAAGTGTCTGTATCTTCTGCATGGTATCGCCGTCCTCCGCCTGTGCTGCGCCCTAAATATTCCGCTCTATGATAGCGCGGCGGCAATATCGCGCCACCTTTGCGGTCTTGCCCCTTTCACCCTGACCCCGTGCGCCCTATAAGAGCCAATAGCCCGCGCGTGGACCCATGCAGGCGGGCCTGTCCGAATAGTTGCAAGGCTCCGCTACTTTATGTCCATCCTCGATCAATTCCGCGGCCTGTTCTCCTCTGATATGGCGATCGACCTTGGCACCGCGAACACGCTGGTTTACGTCAAGGGCAAGGGCATCGTGCTGAGCGAACCTTCGGTTGTGGCCTATCACGTCAAGGACGGCGTCAAGAAAGTGCTCGCCGTGGGTGAAGACGCCAAGCTCATGCTGGGCCGAACCCCGGGCAGCATCGAGGCGATCCGCCCAATGCGCGAAGGTGTCATCGCGGATTTCGACACCGCCGAAGAGATGATCAAGCACTTCATCCGCAAGGTGCACAAGCGTTCGACCTTCTCGAAGCCCAAGATCATCGTCTGCGTGCCGCATGGCGCCACCCCGGTTGAGAAACGCGCGATCCGCCAGTCGGTGCTGTCGGCAGGCGCGCGCCGCGCCGGCCTGATTGCCGAGCCCATCGCCGCGGCCATCGGCGCGGGGATGCCGATCACAGACCCCACCGGCAACATGGTCGTCGACATCGGCGGCGGCACCACCGAAGTCGCGGTGCTCTCGCTAGGCGACATCGTCTATGCCCGCTCGGTCCGTGTCGGCGGTGACCGGATGGACGAGGGCATCATCAGCTACCTGCGCCGCCAGCAGAACCTCCTGATCGGGGAGACGACGGCCGAACGGGTCAAGACCTCCATCGGCACGGCGCGGATGCCCGACGACGGGCGCGGCACCTCGATGCAGATCCGCGGCCGCGACCTGTTGAACGGTGTCCCGAAAGAGATCGAAGTCACCCAAGCCCAGATCGCCGAGGCGCTGGCCGAGCCGGTGCAGCAGATCTGCGAGGCGGTGATGACCGCGCTGGAAACCACGCCGCCCGACCTTGCCGCCGACATCGTCGACCGGGGCGTCATGCTGACCGGCGGCGGCGCGCTGCTGGGTGATCTCGATCTGGCGCTGCGCGAACAGACCGGCCTTGCGATCTCGGTCGCGGATGAGCCGCTCAACTGCGTGGCCCTCGGCACCGGCAAGGCGCTGGAATACGAGAAACAGCTGCGCCACGCGATCGACTACGACAGTTAACACTGGCAAGTTAGCCAGACCCGGCACGCGGCGAAGACGCCCCGCCTGACCGGGTGGGAGTTTCGGCACAGATGGCCAAGGACCGTTCCAGTTCCAGCGATTTCACCGGCCCGCTGCGGCGGCTGCTGCTGGTCGTGTTGGTATTGGCGCTGACCGGCATCTTCCTGCTTTGGCGCATCGACAGCCCCCGCGTTGAACGCTTTCGCGCGCAGGTCACCGACCGCTTCGTGCCTAATCTCGACTGGGCCATGGCCCCGGTCACCGGCACCATCAACCTGCTGCGCGACTTCCAAAGCTACCAGCGCCTGAGCGAGCAGAACCGCGAGCTGCGCTCGGAACTGCGGCAGATGCAGGCGTGGAAAGAAGCGGCCCTCCAGTTAGAGCAAGAGAACGCGCGCTTGCTGGACCTCAACAACGTGCGGCTCGACCCGCGGCTGACCTTCATCACCGGCACGGTGCTGGCCGACAGCGGCTCGCCCTATCGCCAGTCGGTGCTTCTGAACGTCGGTGCGCGCGACGGGCTGGTCGAAGGCTGGGCCACGATGGACGGTATCGGCCTTGTGGGCCGCATCGCAGGCGTGGGCAAGAACACCGCGCGGGTGATCCTGCTGACCGATGCCTCCAGCCGCATTCCGGCGACGATCCAGCCTTCGGGCCAACGCGCCATCGTGGCGGGCGACAACAGCGCCGCGCCGCCCTTGGACTTCATCGAGAACCGCGAGCTGGTGCGCCCCGGCGACCGGGTGATCAGCTCGGGCGATGGCGGCGTGTTCCCCGCGGGCATCCTGATCGGTCAGGTCGCTGCCGATCCGGGCGGGCGGCTGCGCGTGCGGCTGGCGGCAGACTACGAGCGGCTCGAGTTCCTGCGCGTGCTGCGCCACCACGGCAATGAAACCGTGCCAGACACCGCCCATGTCATCACCTCCGACGGCCCCTTGGCCGATCCGGCGGCGCCGGTCGGAGTGCAGCCATGACCGATCTGTCGCGCAGCCGCCTTTGGGTCATGCGCCTGAGCTTTGTCGCGCTGGCGCTGGTGATCCTGTTCTTCCACCTCCTCCCGCTTGAGACGACCCCGCGCGCTTGGGCCGGGCCGGACCTGCTGCTGGGCTTTGCCTGCGCTTGGGGCTTCGACGGCCCGAATACGTGCCCTCGCTTTTTCTGGCGCTGGTCTTTCTGCTGGCGGACCTGTTGCTGCAACGCCCGCCCGGCCTTTGGGCGGTGCTGGCCCTGATCGGGGTCGAGAACCTCAAATCGCGGGGCGGCATCTGCGGGATGCGAGCTTTGCCGCCGAATGGCTGACCGTGGCGGTGATCTTGACCATGGTGATCTTTGCCAACCGAATTCTCCTGAGCCTTGCGCTGGTGCCCACGCCTTCGCTGACGCTGAACCTCACGGAATTGGCACTGACGACGCTCGCTTATCCGCTGATCGTGGCGGTGACCCATGGTATCATGGGCGTGCGCAAGACCGCGCCGGGCGACCTGGATGCGCTTGGCAAACGGGTATGATCGGAGAGCGATGAGATGAGACGGAGCCGCGCCGACAATGATGCAACCCACACGCGCCTGACGCGTCGCGCCGCCCTTTTGGGCGGGGCGCAGCTGCTGTTCATGGGCGGGCTGGCCGCGCGCATGCGCTATCTACAGGTCGATCAGGCCGACCAGTTCCGCCTGCTGGCCGAAGAGAACCGCATCAACATCCGCCTGATCCCCCCGCCCGGGGTGAGATTTTTGACCGCAACGGCATACAGCTTGCCGATAACGTGCCCTCCTACCGGATCGTCATGGTCCGCGAAGATGCGGGCGACGTGGAAGCGGTGATGGAGCGGCTCGCCCAAGTCATCGAGATCGACGAGGAGACCCGCGAACGCGCCATGACCGAAATGTCGCGCTCTGCCCCCTTCCTGCCCGTCACCATCGTTGATGACGTGAGTTGGGAAGTCGTGAGCAAAGTCAGCGTCAACGCCCCCGCCCTGCCCGGCGTCACGCCCGAAGTGGGCCTGACCCGCGTCTACCCGCGCGGCGCGGATTTCGCCCATGTGGTGGGCCGCGTAGGCAGGGTGAGCCAAGCCGACCTCGACGCGCTGGAGAACCCCGACCAGGTGTTGCGCATCCCGCGGTTTCAAATCGGCAAGATCAACGTCGAAGCCCGGGCCGAAAACCTGCTGCGCGGCGCGGCGGGCACCAAACATGTGGAGGTCAACGCCACGGGCCGCGTGATGCGCGAGCTGGAGCGGCGCGAGGGGCAGGCCGGGGCCGATCTGCAACTGACCGTGGACGCCAATCTGCAACGCTATGTGCAGGCCCGTCTGGGCGAGGAAAGCGCCGCTGTGGTCATCATCGATTGCGAGAATGGCGATCTGGCCGCGCTTGCATCCTCGCCCAGCTACGACCCGAACCTCTTTATCGGCGGCATCTCATCGGCGGATTACAACCCGCTGCTGAACTCGAAATACCGCCCCTTGGTGAACAAACCCATACAGGGCACCTACCCGCCCGGCTCGACCTTCAAGATGATTGTGGCGCTTGCCGCCATCGAAGAGGGCATCGTCACCCCCGATGAGACGGTCTATTGCCCCGGCCATCTGGAAGTCGCGGGGCGGCGGTTCCACTGCTGGAAACGCGCGGGCCACGGCTGGGTCGATCTGCAACATTCGCTGAAACAATCCTGCGACGTCTATTACTACGATCTCGCGGTAAAGGTCGGGATCGAAAAGATCACCGCCATGGCGAACCGCTTTGGCCTTGGGATCAAACATGATCTGGCGCTGTCCTCGGTCGCGGGCGGGCTGGCGCCCACGAAACAGTGGAAACGCTCGGCCCGGGGTGAGGATTGGGTCGTGGGTGACACGGTCAACGCCTCTATCGGGCAGGGTTTCACCCTCTCCTCCCCGCTGCAATTGGCGGTGATGAGCGCGCGGATCGCCACGGGCCGCGCGGTGACGCCGCGGCTGATCAAATCCATCGACGGGGTGGAGCAACCCAGCGGCGCGGGCGAACCGATGGGGCTGAACGAAAACAACCTGCGCCAATTGCGCAAGGCGATGTACGATGTGGTGAACGACCGCCGCGGCACCGGCTACCGCAGCCGCATCATCGACGACACGATGCGCATGGCGGGCAAGACCGGCACCAGTCAGGTGCGCAACATCACCGCCGCCGAACGCGCCCGCGGCGTGACCAGCAACGCCGACCTGCCGTGGGAACGCCGCGACCACGCGCTCTTTGTCTGCTTTGCACCCTATGACAAACCGAAATACGCAGCCTGTGTGCTGGTAGAACACGGCGGCGGCGGCTCGACTGCGGCGGCCCCGATTGCGCGCGACGTGATGTTGCAGGCCATGGCGGGCGGTGAGCCGCCACTCGAAGCCTACCCCAAGTCCGACCGGGGCCGCATCGCCACCCAGCAAGAGGAGCTGCGCAACACCACGCCCGAGACCACCGCCAATCTGGAGGGGGAGGATCAGGCATGAGCTATCTTGAGCATACGGTCAAATCCGTCCCCACAGGGCTGCGCAAGATCCTCTTTATGAACTGGCCGCTGGCGATCCTGCTGACCAGTGTCGCGGGCGTCGGCTTTCTCATGCTCTATTCGGTCGCGGGCGGGTCATTCTCCCCTGGGCCGAACCGCAGATGAAACGTTTCGCCATGGGCATGGCAATCATGTTCACCGTGGCGATGGTGCCGATCTGGCTTTGGCGCAACCTGTCGGGCGTGGCCTATGGGGCGACCTTGGTGCTGCTGGTCGCGGTCGAACTCTTCGGCTCTGTCGGCATGGGTGCGCAGCGGTGGATCGACATCGGCTTCATGCGGCTACAACCGTCGGAACTGATGAAAATCACGCTGGTCCTGTTTCTGGCCGCCTATTACGACTGGCTGCCGGTCAAGAAGGTGTCCCGCCCCTTCTGGGTGCTGGTGCCCATTCTGATCATCGTGATCCCCACCGCGCTGGTGCTGAAACAGCCCGACCTTGGCACCTCGATCCTGCTCTTGACCGCCGGGGGCGGGCTGATGTTCCTCGCGGGGGTGCACTGGGCCTATTTCGCCGCCGTCATCACCGCCGCCATCGGGCTGGTCACCGCCGTCTTCCAGTCGCGCGGGACACCGTGGCAATTGCTGAAAGATTACCAATACCGCCGCATCGACACCTTTCTCGACCCCAGCCAAGACCCGCTTGGCGCGGGCTATCACATCACCCAATCCAAGATCGCGCTTGGCTCGGGCGGCTGGTCGGGGCGCGGCTATATGCAGGGCACCCAATCGCGGCTGAACTTCCTGCCCGAGAAACACACCGACTTCATCTTCACCACATTGGCCGAAGAGTTCGGCTTCGTCGGCGGCGTCTCCCTTCTGGGGCTTTACGCGCTGATCATCCTGTTCTGCGTGGCCTCGGCGGTGAAGAACAAGGACCGCTTCTCAAGCCTGCTGACCCTTGGCATCGCACTTAACTTCTTTCTCTTTTTCGCCGTTAACATGTCGATGGTCATGGGGCTGGCCCCCGTGGTCGGCGTGCCCCTGCCGATGGTGAGCTATGGCGGCTCGGCCATGCTGGTGCTGCTGCTGGCCTTCGGCTTGGTGCAATCGGCGCATGTTCATAGACCGAGGTAATTCATGACGATCAACATTCTCTTCGCCGCCAAAGCCGAACGCTGGGACGGCTACGAACAGCCTTTGAACGAAGCGCTGCGCAAAGCACTGCCGGGGCAGGAATTCACGCTGGCCACCGATCTGCCCCCCGAAGAGGTCGACTATATCGTCTACGCCCCCAACAGCGACTTGCAGGACTTCACCCCCTATACCCGCGCCAAGGCGGTGCTAAACCTCTGGGCTGGGGTGGAGGCGATCACCGGCAACGAGACTTTGAAGATCCCGCTGGCGCGGATGGTCGACTTCGGCCTGACCCACGGCATGGTGGAATGGTGTACCGGCCACGTGCTGCGCCATCATCTGGGGATGGATACCGACATCCTGCGCAAGGATGCCAAATGGGAGCCGCGCACCCCGCCGCTGGCGCGTGAGCGCAGCGTGGCGGTGCTGGGCATCGGCGCGCTCGGCCAAGCGGTGGCCGAGGCGCTGGTGGGACTGGGCTTTGACGTGACCGGCTGGTCACGCAGCGAAAAGCAGATCGAGGGGGTACGTTGCCTGCATGGCGACGAAGGTCTGACGGAAACGCTAAAGCGCGCCGAGATCGCCGTGCTCCTGATGCCCGACACACCCGCCACGCAGAATGTGCTGAATGCCGAGACGCTGGCGCAGATGCCCGAGGGCGCCTTCATCATCAACCCCGGTCGCGGGCCGCTGATCGACGACGATGCGCTCTTGGCGGCGCTCGACAGCGGGCAGATCACCCATGCAACGCTGGATGTCTTCCGGGTCGAGCCCCTACCCGAGGATCACCCCTATTGGGCGCATCCGAAGGTGACCGTGACCCCGCATATCGCGGCGGCCACGCGCAACGACACGGCCTCGGAGGTCATCGCCGAGAACATTCGCCGCAGTGAGGCCGGGGAGCCCCTGATACATCTGGTAGACCGCGACCGGGGGTATTGACCCCCGGCCACGTCGGCATTCAGGCCGCCAGCCTGCGCCCCTTGAGCAGCGCTTCGACCCCCGGCAGACGACCCCGGAAGGCGGTGTAAAGCTCTGCCGGATCGCGGCTGCCGCCGGTCGAAAGGATGTGTTCTTCCAACGCCTCGGCACGTTCCGCATCAAAAGCCCCGTCCGCTTCCTCAAAGGCGGCGAAGGCGTCGGCGTCCATCACCTCGGACCACATGTAGCTGTAATAGGCGCTGGAATAGCCATCGCCCGAAAAGACATGCGCGAACTGCGGGGTGGCATGGCGCATCCGGATCGCCTGCGGCATGCCGATGCTGCTGAGCACCTCGGCCTGTTTCGCCATCGGATCGGCAGGCGGCTCGCCGTCGTGGAACTCCAGATCGACAAGGGCGGAGGCGATGTATTCCACCGTCTGAAAGCCCATGTCGAAGGTCGCGGCGGCCAAAACCTTGTCGAGCATCTCGCGCGGCATCGCCTCGCCCGTGCGGGCATGGGTGGCGAATTTCTGCAGCACCTCGGGCTGGTCCAGCCAGTGCTCGTAAAGCTGGCTCGGCAATTCCACGAAGTCGCGCGCCACCGAGGTGCCGCTGACGCTTTCATAGGTCACGTCCGAGAGCATCTGGTGCAGCGCATGGCCGAACTCGTGGAACAACGTGCGGGCGTCGTCGTAGGACAGCAGCGCCGGATCGCCCTTGGCGAAATTGCAGACGTTGATCACCACGGGGGCCTGTTCGCGCGGGAACTTCGCCTGCGCGCGCATGGCCGAGCACCACGCGCCC
The DNA here is from genome assembly GCF_029870955.1 of Sulfitobacter faviae. Taxonomy (NCBI): domain Bacteria; kingdom Pseudomonadati; phylum Pseudomonadota; class Alphaproteobacteria; order Rhodobacterales; family Roseobacteraceae; genus Sulfitobacter; species Sulfitobacter faviae. Next base: position 1,041,172 of record NZ_PGFQ01000001.1, read on the forward strand.
GACCGTTTCGAGCCGCGCGCGAAATAATCACCGATAAAGACCGCCACATGCTGGCCGTCCCGCGTCACTTCCCACGCCCGGCAATCGGGATGGTAGAGCGGCACGTCGAGGGCTGCGAACTCCAGCCCAAACAGCCGGTTGGCGCAGTCGAAGGCCGCGTCGATCATCCGGTTAAGCTGGAAATAGGGCTTCAGCGCGGCCTCATCGAGGTCATGCTCAGCCGCGCGCCGCTTCTCGGCGTAGTAGCGCCAGTCCCACGGCTCCAGCGCACCGTTCACACCGTCCTCGCGCATCAGCGCGGTCAGCACCTCGGCATCGGCGTCGGCCTGCGCCTTGGCCGGTTTCCAGACCGACATCAGCAGGTCGCGCACCGCCGCGGGCGTCTTGGCCATCTCGGTTTCGAGCTTGTAGTCGGCGAAGTTGTCGTAGCCCAGAAGCGCCGCGCGCTCCTTGCGCAGGGCCAGCGTCTCGGCCGCGATCTCGCGGTTGTCTGTCTCTCCGCCGTTCGCGCCCCGCGCTTCCCACGCGCGGAATGCCTTCTCGCGCAGGTCGCGGCGGTCCGAAAATTGCAGGAAGGGCGTAATGAGCGAGCGCGACAGCGTGACCACCGGGCCTTGCGCGCCCTTTTCTTCGCCCGCAGCCCGGGCGGCATCGATCACGAAATCCGGCAGGCCGGTCAGATCGTCCTCGGAGAGCGGCATGAACCAGTCGCGCTCGTCCGCCAGCAGGTTCTGGGTGAACTGCGTGCCCAGCACCGCCAGCCGCGCCTTGATCTCCTTCATGCGCTCGGCCTCCGACCCCGTCAGCGCGGCGCCTGAGCGGACGAAGCCACGGTGCGTCAGCATCAGCACGCGGGCCTGTTCCTCGCTGAGGTCGAGCCTGTCGCGCGCCTCCCAAACGGCGTTGATGCGGGCGAAGAGCTTCGTGTTGCCCGAGATCGCCGATTGATGCGCGGCGAGCTTGGGGGAGAAGTCGCGCTGCAGTGCCTCCCGCGCCGGGTTGCTGTCTGCGCCTGCGACGGTAAAGAAGACGCTTAGAACCTTGTCGAGCGCCTCGCCCGAGGCTTCCAGCGCTTCGATGGTATTGGCGAAGCTGGGGGCTTCGGGGTTCTCGGCAATAGCGTCGATCTCGGCCCGGTGGGCGGTGAGCGCCTCCTCCAAAGCGGGGGCGAAATCATCGTCGGAAATGCGGTCAAAGGGGGCGATGCCGAAGGGGGTCTTCCATTCGGTCAGAAGCGGGTTTGTCATGCAGGTCTCCTTTGCGCCCAAGATGGGGCGCGCAGGGGTGACTTGCAATCACCCGCCGCAGGTTTCGCAGCCCTTCCGCCGTTTCAGCCCGATCTTGCGGGTCTCGCCATAAAGCCCGTCGTAGATCATCATCTCGCCGCGCAGCACGCTGCCCGCCCCGGTGATGAGCTTTACCGCCTCCAGCGCCATCATCGTGCCGATCACGCCGGGCAGCGGCCCGATCACCCCGGCCTCGGCGCAGGAGGGCGCAAGCCCCGCCGCCGGCGCTTCGGGGAAAATGCAGCGATAACAGGGCGCGCCGCGGGCGGGGTCGAAGACGCTGAGCTGCCCCTCCCATTGGCTGAGCGCCCCCGAGATGAGCGGCGTGGCCGTCGCGACGCAGGCCGCGTTCACCCGGTAGCGGGTATCGAAATTGTCGGTCCCGTCGAGCACGAGGTCATAGTCGGCCACCAGATCCTCGGCGATCTCGTCGGTCAGGCGGCGGTGGTAGGGGCGCACGGTGACATGGGGGTTCTGCGCCAGCATCTCGGCCTGCGCGGAGAAGACCTTGGGCGTGCCGATGGCGGCGTCCTTGTGGATCACCTGCCGTTGCAGGTTCGCGTTCTCGACCGCGTCATCGTCGATCACCCCGATGGTGCCGACGCCCGCCGCGGCGAGGTACTGCAGCACCGGCGCGCCGAGGCCGCCCGCGCCGATCACCAGCACCTTCGCGTTCTTCAGCGCCTTCTGCCCGGGGCCGCCGACCTCGCGCAAAACGATGTGCCGGGCGTAGCGGTCCAGCTCACTCTCCGAGAAACGGCCCGAGGTGGGGGCTTCAGTCGGCGCGTCCGGCGTGGCGCGCGCGCGCAGGGTCGCCAGCCCCTGCCGGTAGAGCAACACCAGCACGACGAAACCGCCCAAGAGCAGCCAAGGCGCGGCGCTGCCGCCGGTGGCGAGGCGCAGCGGATGGGTGGCCGGAAACAGCAGATGCAGCGCGACCAGCGCCAGATACATCAGGCCAATCAGCCCCGCGCGCAGCCCGCGCGGCAGGCCGAGGAAGCCGCCGCCGAACCAAAGCGCCGCCGCGATGATCAAAACAGCCAGCATCACTGCGCCCCCGTCGAGCCGAACCCGCCCGCGCCGCGCGGGGTCTCATCAAGGCGCTCGGCCAGATCGAAGCCCGTCTGCACCACCGGGGCCACGACCATCTGCGCGATGCGCATGCCATGTTCGACGGTGAAGGCCTCCGCCCCATATTGCCCATGATCACCCCACCACGCCGCGATAATCGCTGTCGATGGTGCCGGGGCTGTTGATCAGGGTGATCCCATGCTTCAGCGCGAGGCCCGAGCGCGGGCGGATCTGCACCTCGAACCCCTGTGGGATCGCCATCTGCAACCCGGTGGAGATCAGCGCCCGCGCGCCGGGGGCCAGAACGACGGCGCCGCCGGGCAGATTGGCCCGCAGATCCGCCCCCGCCGCCCCGGCGCTTTCATAGGCGGGCAGTGGCAGGCTGCGGTCCGCGCCCTCGGCCCAGCAGAGGTTGATCGTGGTCATAGCGCCCCCTCAGGCAAGTGCTGCGGCGATACGTTCGGCCAGACGGGCGGCCACGGCATCTTTGCCCATGCGCGGCCAATCCTCGGCCCCGGCCTCGGTGATCAGTGTCACGGCATTCTCGCGCCCGCCCATGATGCCGGTGGCGGGGGAGACGTCGTTGGCGACGATCCAGTTACAGCCCTTGCGCGCGCGTTTCGCGGTGGCATGGGCCAACACGTCGTTCGTCTCGGCGGCGAAGCCTACGACGAGCGCGGGGCGGCCTTCGCCGCGCTGGCTGATGGTTTTTAAGATGTCGGGGTTCTCTGCGAAAGACAGGCTCGGCAGCCCGTCTTTAGATTTCTTCAGCTTACGGTCCCCTGCCCCTGCACATGCCAATCGGCCACCGCGGCGGCAAAGACAGCGGCATCGGCGGGCAGCGCGGCCTCTACCGCCTGCATCATCTCTTGCGCCGTTTGCACCGGCACGACCTCAACGCCCTCGGGCGGGGCGACTTCGGCGGGGCCGGTTACAAAGACGACCTCAGCCCCCAGATCCACCAGCGCCCGCGCGATGGCTGTGCCCTGCGCCCCGGAAGAGCGGTTGGCGATATAGCGCACGGGGTCAATGGGCTCATGCGTCGGGCCGGAGGTGACGAGGATGCGCTTGCCCGCAAGCGGCCCCTGCCCAAGCCGCGCCTCGACTGCCGCGACAATCTCAAGCGGTTCGGCCATCCGCCCTGGCCCGTATTCGCCGCAGGCCATATCACCGTCATTCGGCCCGACCATGGCGATGCCATCGCCGCGCAGGGTGGCGATGTTGCGCTGCGTCGCGGGGTGCTGCCACATCCGCACGTTCATCGCAGGTGCCAGCAACACCGGCGTATCGGTGGCCAAAAGCAAGGTCGATGCCAGATCATTCGCCGCCCCCTGCGCCATCTTGGCCATCAGGTCTGCCGTGGCGGGGGCAACTACAAGTAGATCCGCCGCGCGGCTCAACTGGATATGCCCCATCTCGGCCTCATCACCGAGGTCGAAAAGATCGCGAAAGACCTTCACACCGGTCAGGGCGGATACGGAAAGCGGGGTGACAAACTCTTCGCCCGCGTGGGTCAGAACCGGTGTCACCTTGGCCCCACGCTCGCGCAGACGCCGGATCAGATCGAGGGATTTATAGGCGGCAATGCCGCCGCCGATGATCAGCAGAATATGTTTGCCCGACAGCATAAAGGCCCCCCGTTTGCATTAGGGAGACCTTAATCCGGGGCGGCGCAATCTGCCAGCCCCGGCGGGCATCGCAATGCGGCGTCAGGCCAGAAAGGCAAAGACCTCACGCGATTGCATCTCGAGCGATTTGCGCATCTTGCCAAAGGCTGCGGCCTCAAGCTGGCGGACCCGCTCTTTGCTGAGGCTGAGTTCATCGCCAAGGCTTTCCAAGGTACGCGCCGGATCCCGCAGCTTGCGTTCGCGCACGATGAATTGCTCGCGCTCGGACAGGCCCTGCATTGCCGCCAGCAACCAGTTGCGCAGCTGCGCCGTGTCATGCTCTTCCTCAACACGCTCCGCCGCCTGGGCGCTCTCATCAGCCAGCGCTTCGATCCACTCGCGGCCCTCATCCTCAGCGCTCTGCGTGGCGTTCAGCGAATAGTCCGAGCCTGACAGACGGCCTTCCATCATCTCGACATCATGCAGCGGCACGCCAATCTCGGTCGAGATCATCTGGCGCAGCTGGTGCTTGTCCAGCGTCTCGCCCATGGCGGTGGCCTCGCGCTCCAACCGGGCTTGCACGCGGCGCATGTTGAAAAACAGCGATTTCTGAGAGGAGGTCGACCCGGTCCGCACCATCGACCAATTGCGCATCACATGGTCCTGAATGCTCGCCTTGATCCACCAGACCGCATAGGTCGAGAAACGCACGCCGCGGTCGGGGTCGAATTTGTCGGCGGCTTTCATCAGGCCCAGACCGGCCTCTTGGATCAGGTCGTTCATCGGCGCGCCGTAGCGCTTGAACTTGCCCGCCATCGAAATCGCCAGACGCATGTAGGCGGTGATCAAACGGTGCAACGCGGCCTCATCCCGGTGATCGCGCCACGCATAGGCCAATTCCAACTCCGTCTCGGCATCGAGCAATTCGGCCTTCATTGCGGTGCGGGTGAGTGAAAATTCGCGAGCGGTCTGCAATGACATTTGGTATCCCCCTTGAGAAATGCGCGGCGCACCTTGTGATGGGCCTTTGGTGGAGATACGCAGAGACATGCCATTTGGTTCAAATATTTGGTGAGAAGATGTTGCCTAGAACTACCTTTGCCCTAGGCGGGGCGGCCTCGGGCAAGTCGGAATGGGCAGAGGCCCTCCTAAATTCCAGCGGCATGTCAAAGACTTACCTCGCCACCGGTCGCATCTGGGATGACGAAGTTCAAGAACGCGTGAACAAGCATCAAGCAAGGCGCGATGCGGGGTGGCGCACCGTCGAATGCCCGCTCGATCTGACCGAACCGCTGGCGAAACTGCCCGCCGGCGAAATCGTGCTGATCGATTGCGCGACCATGTGGCTGAGCAATCACCTGATGGAAGGCAGCGATCTGGAGGCCGCGCAGGCGCAGCTTTTGCAGGCCCTGCGGGGCTGTGCGGCACATTGGGTCGTGGTCTCGAACGAGGTCGGCCAAGGGATCGTGCCCGACAACGCCATGGCGCGCCAATTCCGCGAGGCGCAGGGGCGGCTCAACACCGCCTTGGCCGCCGAGGCAGAAACGGTTGTGCAGGTCGTCGTCGGCCTGCCGCAACTGTTGAAAGGGGAGATGCCATGACCATTTGGCACTGGGTGCGCCACGGCCCGACCCATGAGAAGAACTTCGTCGGCTGGCGCGATGTCCCGGCGGACCTTTCCGATGCGCCCCGACTGGCGCGGTTGAACCTGCATCTGCCGAATGAGTCGCTGCTCGTCTCCTCGGACCTGATCCGCGCTGTGCATACGGCGGATGCGCTGGCCCAGCCCTCCCGCCGCCGCCTGCCCCATGAGCATGAGCTGCGAGAGTTGCATTTCGGCGCTTGGGACGGGCTGCATTTCTCCGAAGTCGCCGCGCGTGACCCGGACCTCAGCCGCGCCTATTGGGAGACCCCGGCGATGTCATGGCCCCCGAGGGTGAAAGCTGGAACCAGACCAAGGCGCGCGTCGACCGGGTGGTGGCACGGATCAACGCGGCCCACCCCAATGCCCATGTGATCGCCGTGGCCCATTTCGGCGTCATCCTCACGCAGGTGCAGCAGGCCCAAGGCGGCGGCCCGCTGGAGGCGATGGCCCATAAGATCGACAACCTCTCGGTCACGCATCTGTCCCACGACAACGGCCAATGGCGGGTCGAAGGGATCAATCATACGCCCTGACCCACAGTGCCGTTAACCATTCCTAAACCCGTCTTGCCTACCGATTAACCATAGCAAGACGGAGCAGGGGCAATGGTGTCGCGGGCCTATACGGTCGCATTTCAAGGCGTCGATGCGCGTATCGTCGAGGTGCAATGCGCGGTCACCGCCGGGCTGCCGGGCTTTTCCATCGTGGGGCTAGCGAACAAGGCCGTGTCGGAAGCTCGCGACCGGGTGCGCACGGCGCTCAGCGCCTTGGCCATCGCGCTGCCGTCCAAACGCATCACCGTCAACCTCTCCCCGCCGACCTGCCTAAGGAAGGCAGCCATTTCGACCTGCCCATCGCGCTGGCGCTGCTCTCGGCCCTCGATATCCTGCCGGATGACATCACCCAGAATGTGGTGGCCTTGGGAGAGCTTTCGCTCGACGGGACGCTGATGCCCGTGGTCGGCGCCCTGCCCGCCGCCATGGCCGCCGCCGCCGAGGACCGCAGCCTGCTCTGCCCCGCGGGGTCGGGGGCGGAGGCCGCATGGGTGGGCAAGACACAGGTCATCGCCGCCGCCAATCTGGGCGACGTGGTGCGCCACTACACTGGGCAAGTACCGATCGCCCCCGCCGAGCCGGGCGAGGTGCCCCTCGCATTGGCGGGCCGCGACCTGCGCGAGGTTAAGGGCCAAGAACGCGCCAAACGCGCGTTGGAGATCGCCGCGGCCGGGCGGCATCACCTGATGCTGGTCGGCACGCCGGGGTCGGGCAAATCCATGCTGGCCGCGCGACTGCCCGGCATCCTACCGCCGCTGACGGCAGGTGAAGCGCTGGAGACCTCGATGATACACTCCCTCGCCGGGCTGCTGGATGAGGGCGGCATTTCCCGCAGCCGCCCCTTTCGCGAGCCGCATCACACGGCCTCTATGGCCGCGATCATCGGCGGCGGTCGGCAAGCGCGACCGGGGGAGGCATCTCTGGCCCATAACGGTGTGCTGTTCATGGACGAATTCCCCGAGTTCAACCGCACGGTCCTCGAAACCCTGCGCCAACCGATCGAGACTGGCGAGGTCATGATCGCGCGGGCCAATGCCCATGTGAAATACCCTTGCCGCTTCATGCTCGTCGCGGCGGCGAACCCCTGCAAATGCGGCTACCTGCCCGACCCGGCCCGCGCCTGCGCCCGTGTCCCGGCCTGCGGGGAAGACTATCTCGGGCGTATCTCCGGCCCACTGATGGACCGGTTCGACCTGCGCGTCGACGTGCCGCCCGTCAGCTACAGCGATCTCAACCTGCCCGCCAATGGCGAGACCTCGGCCGAGGTCGCGGCAAGGGTCGCCGCCGCGCGGGCGCTTCAATCCACGCGCTACGCGCCGCATGACGGGATTTCGGCCAATGCCGATGCGGCGGGTGACTTGCTTGAAACCGTCGTCAGCCCAGATGCCGAAGCGCGCGCGCTGCTCCTGCGCGCAGCAGAACGGTTTTCCCTGTCGGCGCGCGGGTATCACCGGGTCATGCGTGTCGCGCGCACCATCGCCGATCTTGCGGGGGAACCCGAGGTCCGCCGCCCCCATATGGCCGAGGCGATCAGCTTTCGCCTGCCCGATCCGGCGGCAGGGCATTGATCCAATCGGCGAGGGCCGCAAGGCTCTGCCGCGCCTCGGGCAAGTGGTTCTGAAACAGCGGCCAGACATGCGGCAGGTCATGGAGCTCCTGCAAACTGGCCGACACGCCCGCTTCGCGCAGACGGGCCGCCAATCGGCGGCTGTCATCGCGCAGGATTTCGCTGTCACTTACGGTGAGCCAGACGGGCGGTGCGCCGTTGAAATCCGCGAGAATGGGACTCGCCCGAGGGCTCTCCGCATCCTGCCCCGAAGATAGAGCCGCGCCATTTCCGTCGCGCGGGCGGCGGGCAACAACACGTCGCTTTCGGCATTCTGAGTGAAACTTGGGCCGGAAAACGTCAGGTCCAACAAGGGGGAAAGCCCAAAGGCGCCGGCAGGCAGCGCCGCCCCCTCGCGGCAAAGCTGCGCCAAAAGGTCGAAAACCAGCGCGCCGCCCGCGCTATCGCCGCCAATCACGATATCCCCCGCGGCGATGCCCATTTGACACAGCGCATCCCACGCCGCGCGGATGTCTTGCGCAGGTTTCGGAAAGGCCGCTCCCGGCACGCGCGCATAGCGCGGCAGCACCGCCCGCGCGCCGGTTAGCAGAGATAGGCGCGCGACCATCGCCCGGTGCGTCTCCGGGCTGCCAAACACGAACCCGCCGCCATGGACGTAGAGGATCACACGCCCTTGGGAGGCCTGCGGCGGCGTAAGCCAAAGCGCCGATCCCGCCCCCGGCAGATCACGCCATTCCGCATGCACCTCGCGCGGCCCTTTGAAAAAGAGCCGCGCCTGCACCTCCATCGTGGCCCGCAGGAACTGCGGGTTTGCGTGCGCCAGCAAAGGTTTCTCTGTCAGACGCAGGTAGCGGTTCAGAAGATGCTGGCGCAGGCTCACCCGCGCTTGGCCTCAATCGCCTCCCAGATTTTTCCGGCGATATTCTCGCCATCGAACCGTTCCAGTTCTTGAATGCCGGTGGGAGAGGTCACGTTGATCTCGGTCAGATAGTCACCGATCACATCGATCCCGACAAAGATTTGGCCCTTTTCCTTGAGCAACGGCCCGATGGCCGCACAGATCTCGAGATCACGCTCGGTCAGCCCGACCTTCTCAGGCCGCCCGCCGACATGCATGTTCGACCGCGTCTCACCCTCCGCCGGGACGCGGTTGATCGCGCCCACCGGCTCCCCCTCCACGAGGATGACGCGCTTGTCGCCCTTGGATACGGCAGGCAGGAATTTCTGAACGATGAGCGGCTCACGCGAGAAGCCGGTGAACAATTCATGCAGGGAGGTGAGGTTGCGGTCATTGGCGTCCAACCGGAACACTCCGGCACCGCCGTTGCCGTAAAGCGGTTTCAGGATTACATCGCCATGCTTCGCCTTGAAGCCTTTGATGGTCGAAAGGTCGCGTGCAATCGTGGTGGGCGGCGTCAGATCGGGGAAGTCGAGAACCAGAAGTTTTTCGGGGTAATTGCGGACCCAAAAGGGATCGTTGACCACCAAGGTGGTTTCTTTCAGCCGGTCCAGCAGGTGGGTCGAGGTGATGTAATGCATGTCGAAAGGCGGGTCTTGGCGCAGCCAGACCACGTCGAAATCCGCCAGATCGACCTCGCGCTCTTCTCCGAACCGGGCATGATCGCCCTGCACGCGCTGCACGGTAAAGTCATAGCCCCGCGCGGTGATCCGCCCCTCTTGGTACGCCAGATGGTCGGGCGTGTAGAAGAACAGCTCATGCCCCCGCGCCTGCGCCTCTTCGGCCAGCCGAAAGCTGCTGTCGGCATTGATGTTCACGTCCCCGATCGGGTCCATTTGAAAGGCGATTTTCATCGGCGTCCCCCGCTGCTTACCTTTGTCGTGATCCGACCCGGACCGACGGTGCAGGCTTCTGGGATCGCTTCTTAGATGGCGCAGCAGGGGCCTATGCGCAATGGGTCAGCCGTGGCCAAAGGCGTTTTCGATGATTTCGGTGGCCCCCTGCCCATCGACAAGCGCCACGTCAAAGCGCACCTCGGTCAGGCTTCCTGCAGGTTCGCCGGCAAGAAATTCCTCGGCGGAGCGGTAGATGCGCTGCATCTGTCGGGCAGAAAGGCTTTCGGCGGCCCGCGCGAAACTACCGCTTTGTTTCACCTCGACAAAGATCAAGGCAGCCCCATCGCGCAGGATCAAATCAATTTCACCAGCGCGGCCCCGCCAACGGCGGCGGGCGATGGCAAAACCACGCCTTTCATAGTCCTGCGCGATGCGGTTTTCGGCGGCGATCCCGGCGTGATAGGCCATGCGCCCCCGTTGGCGTTTGGTCGCAGTTCGTATCCCCGTATCACCCTGCGCCATTTTCATCGCTCCGACCTATGTTTTAACCTTTGCCGAGCGCCAATGCCGCTTGATAGACCTGCCGCCGTGGCAGGCCATGGGCCTGCGCCACCAAATCGACAGCGTCACGCATCGACATTTCTGTAAGCGCCCGTTGCAAATCTGTTTCTAGGTCAAGGTGATTAACAGAGTCTGAACGGCTGCGATCAATCAGCACGACCACTTCGCCTTTTGGCGCCTTCGCTTGATAAAGCTCGGCGAGATTTTCGAGGGTATCGCGCTGGATCTCTTCGAATTTCTTGGTCAACTCCCGGCACATTGCCGCTTTGCGCCCCGCGCCCAGTGCCGTTGCCGCATCGCGCAGCATGGCGCCAAGCCGTTTGGGCGATTCGTAAAAAACCAGTGTTCCCGGCACGTCGCGCAGCTTTTCCAGCGCCGCGATGCGTGCCGATTTGCTGTTGGGCAGGAAACCCGCAAAGAAAAATGCATCCGTCGGCAGGGCGCCCAAGGCCAGCGCGGTCAGCACGGCCGATGGCCCCGGCGCGCAGGTCTGCATCACGCCCGCTCCGGCTGCGGCGCGGCTTAATTCAAACCCCGGATCGGCGATCAGCGGCATGCCCGCCTCCGACGCATAGGCGACTGATTTGCCCTCGCGGATGGCCGCGATCAGCCGCTCTTGCACCGATGTGCCGCTGTGATCGTGCAGCGCCAGCACCTTGCGCCCATCAAGCGGCACCCCATGAATTTCCATCAGCCGCCGCAGGCTGCGCGTGTCCTCTGCCGCCAGCAAATCCGCCGAGGCCAGCGTGTCGAGCGCGCGCAACGTGATATCGCGTGCGGTGCCGATGGGGACGCCCACGAAATAAAGTCCCGGGGCTAGCTCTGTCTTGTCAAATTTCAACGCTGGACCCGCCTTTCGCAGTCACTATGATCGCGGCCATGTTCCGGCGACCATCGTCGTCTTGCCACCACCGGGGAGTGAATACAAATGATTGCCTGTTTCCGCGCCATCCGCAAGAAGATGCACCTGCTCTTGCTGCCGCTCTTCGCGGTCCTGCTGGCGGCCTGTCAGCCTGTCGCCACGGGTGGCGCCAATTCCGGCGGCCCGCGCATCGACCCTGCGGCCCCGTTCCCGTGGCGCTCTTGGTTCCGCGCGGCGGCACGGCCAGTGATGAGTTGCTGGCCAAGAACCTCGAAAACGCTGCGCGCCTTGCGATGCGCGATCTAGATGGCGTCCAGATCGACCTGCGCGTCTATGGCACTGCGGGCAATGCCAGCACAGCCGCATCCGTCGCTGCGCAGGCGGTGAATGAAGGGGCCAAGATCATCCTTGGCCCGGTTTACGGCGAAGCGGCCAATGCGGCTGGGGTGGCCGTGGCCTCCTCCGGGGTTAACGTGATCTCCTTCTCGAACAACCCGACCATCGCGGGCGGCAATGTCTTCGTGCTCGGGCCGACTTTTGCCAATACCGCCAACCGGTTGGTGAGCTTTGCCAAACGCAACGGCAAGGACAAAATGGTCGTGCTGCATGGTCAGGACCTTGCCGGACAGCTGGGCCGTGACGCGATCGTTCAAGCGATCAGCGCCAATGGCGCGACGCTGGCAGGCACCGTCGATTACGCGCTGAGCCAAGAGTCGGTCGTGGCCGCCGTGCCGCGCGTCAAAGCAACCATCGAAGGCAGCGGCGCCAATGCGCTCTTCCTCACCACCTCCTCGGCCAGCGCCTTGCCGCTTTTCGCGCAGCTTCTGCCCGAGGCTGGCATCCAATCGGCCACCACGCAGTATGTCGGCCTGACCCGTTGGGACATCCCCGCCCAGACACTGGAACTGCCCGGCGTTCAGGGCGGCTGGTTTGCCCTGCCCGACACGGCGGCGAGCGGTGCCTTCTCGAACCGCTACACCGCGGCCTATGGCAGTGATCCGCACCCGCTGGCCGGGCTGGCCTTTGACGGGATCGCGGCGATCGGCTCCTTGGTGAAGGGCGGCAAATCCAACGCGCTTTCCGGGGCCGCGCTGACCCAGGGGGCGGGTTTCCAAGGCGCCAGCGGCATCTTCCGCCTGCGCCGCGATGGCACCAACGAACGCGCCTTGGCCGTGGCCACGATCCGCGACAACCGCGTCGTCGTGCTTGACCCGGCACCGCGCGGCTTTGGCGGGGCTGGTTTCTGAATTGGACCTCGCGAAACCGACAACAACATCAGGCGCGCATCGACACCCGCGCCTGATTTGCGCGCCCGAGCAAATCTTTGACGACACGGCCATTTGGCAGGCTCTCGCCCAGCGCGACAGCACGCTGGAGGGCGCAGCCCTCAGGGCCGAGATCGTCCCCCTGATCCAAGAAGCCCAGCAGGGGGGCCGCAAAGCCATTGCGGCGGGCTTTGCTGAATCGCCCTTCGATGCCCGGGCGATGACCTCTTCCTACACCTATCTCACCGACCAACTGCTGCGCTGCGTCTTGCAGATCGCCACGCAGGTGTTGCACCCCAACCCGAACCCGACCGAGGGTGAACGGCTCGCCATGATTGGCGTGGGCGGCTATGGCCGGGGAGAGATGGCGCCTTTTTCCGATGTCGATCTGCTGTTCCTCATCCCCTACAAGGCCACCGCATGGTCGGAGAGCGTGATCGAATCGATGCTCTATATCCTGTGGGATTTGAAGCTGAAGGTCGGCCACGCCACCCGCACCATCGACGACTGCCTGCGGCTGGGGGCGGATGATTTCACCATTCAGACCGCCCTGCTGGAAAACCGCTTCATCGACGGCGATGTGACCCTTGCGCAAGAGCTTTCCGAACGGCTCAAGAACGAACTTTTCTCAGGCGCGGGAAAGGATTTCATCGAAGCGAAACTGGAGGAGCGCGACAATCGCCACCTGAAACAGGGTGAGCGCTATATGGTCGAACCCAACGTCAAGGAAGGCAAAGGCGGGCTGCGCGATCTGCATTCGCTGTTCTGGATCGCCAAATTCATCCATGACGTCGACCGGGTCGCGGATCTGGTCGATCTCGGCGTGTTCCGCGCCGATGAATACGACACCTTCCGGGAGGCCGAGGCCTTTCTCTGGGCCGTGCGGGGGCACCTTCACCTGATTGCCGGGCGCGCGACGGAACAGCTGACCTTCGACATGCAGGTGCAGGTCGCCCAAGCCATGGGCTATCAGGACATCGGGGGCCGGCGGGGCGTCGAAATCTTCATGCAGGCCTATTTCCGCCATGCCACCGCGGTGGGGGATCTGACGCGCATCTTCGTCAGCGGGCTCGAAGCGTCCCATATGAAGGCCGAACCGCTGCTGGAACGCATCTTCCGCCGCCGCCCGAAAATCCGCGAGGGGTTTCAGGTGGTCCACAACCGCATCGCGGTGAAGGACGACGAAGAGTTTCTACAAGACAAGCTAAACCTGTTGCGCATCTTCGAAGAGGCACTGCGCACGGGGATGTTGATCCACCCCGATGCGATGCGGCTGATCAAGGCCAACCTCGCGCTGATCGACGATGATATGCGCCGCACGCCCGAAGCCCGGCGCATCTTCCTCGACCTGCTGTTGAAACACGGCAACCCCGAACGTTCACTGCGGCGGATGAACGAATTGGGCGTCTTGGGCGCTTTCATCCCTGAGTTCGAGCCGATCGTCGCGATGATGCAGTTCAACATGTATCATTCCTACACGGTGGACGAGCACACCATCCAATGTATCGCCAACCTCGCCCGGATCGAGAAGGGCGAGCTGGAAGAGGAACTGCCCGTCGCCTCCTCGATCCTGAAACGCGGGTGAACCGCAAGGTGCTCTATGTGGCGCTGCTGCTGCATGACATCGGCAAGGGGCGGCCCGAGGATCATTCTATCATCGGTGCGAAACTGGCGCGGCGCATTGGCCCTCGGTTGGGGCTGAAACGCGACGAGGTCGATACCGTGGAATGGCTGGTGCGCTATCACCTGCTGATGTCCGACATGGCCCAGAAACGCGACATCGCCGATCCGCGCACAGTGCGCGATTTTGCCAAGGCGGTGCAGACGGTCAAACGGCTCGACCTGCTTTGCGTGCTGACGATCTGCGACATTCGTGGCGTCGGGCCGAATACGTGGAACAATTGGAAAGCGGTGCTGATCCGCGCGCTCTATCGCCAGACCGAGCGGGCGCTGGAAACCGGGCTCGAAGACCTCAACCGCGAAAACCGGGGCGCGGAGGCCAAGAAAGCCCTGCGCGCCGCGCTCTCCGATTGGCCGCGCAAACGTCTGCAGCGTGAGACGGCCCGCCATTATCCGCCCTATTGGCAGGGTCTGCATGTCACCGCCCATGTCGCCTTTGCGGAACTGCTGCGCGACATCGGCAATGACGATATCCGCATTGATCTGCACCCCGACGAAGACCGCGGTGCGACGCGGGCCTGTTTCGTCATGGCCGATCACCCCGGCATCTTCGCCCGGCTCGCCGGCGCGCTCGCGCTGGTCGGCGCCAATGTGGTGGATGCGCGCAGCTACACCACGAAGGACGGTTTCGTCACCGACGCTTTCTGGATTCAGGACAGCGAGGATCAACCCTATGAGGCCAGCCGCCTGCCGCGGCTGCGCGAGATGATCCTCAAGACCCTGCGCGGCGAGATCGTCGCCCGCGATGCGCTGAAATCCCGCGACAAGGTCAAGAAACGCGAACGCGCCTTCAAGGTGCCCACGCATATCACCTTCGACAACGAAGGTTCGGAAATCTACACGATCATCGAGGTCGACACCCGCGACCGGCCCGGTCTGCTCTATGATCTGACGCGCACCTTGGCGGCCTCCAATGTCTATATCGCCAATGCGGTGATCGCGACCTACGGCGAACAGGTGGTCGATACCTTCTACGTCAAGGATATGTTCGGCCTGAAATACTATACCGAGGCCAAGCAGCGCACCTTGGAGAAACGCCTGCGCGAAGCGATTGCCGCAGGGGTGGAGCGGGCCGAAGGCTAGGGTTCCTTCGGCTTGCCCCAACGGCAAAATACCGCCACCGGCTATTTTCGCGCTTTGTTTTTGACCTCGGATCCTGAAAATCCCTTTCAACCCGGCAAAAGCACGGGATTCCATGAATGAGGGACATATGAGCGTGACACGCGCCGCACTGCCGAACCGGGGCCTGACGGCCCTTTGCGCCACACTTCTTCTCACGGCAGCCTGCGCCAAAGCGCCTGATATCCCGCAGTCCTACGATTTCGGCGGCATCGATCCCCAGCGGCATTTCATGGCTGTGCAAACCGCCCAAGACATGCGCGCCAAGGGCCAGCGCGTTTGGTGCGTGCCCTTCGCCCGCAATGTCAGCGGCATCCAGATTCGCGGCAATGCGGAGACATGGTGGGGCAAGGCCAAGGGGCTTTACCCACGCGGCGATGATCCCGTCGTCGGTGCTGTGATGGCCTTCAGCGCCACCCGCTCCATGCCGATGGGCCATATCGCTGTGGTTTCCGACATCGTCTCACCGCGCGAAATCCGGGTGGATCACGCCAATTGGAAGCGCAACGAGGTTTCACTGAAAATGGCGGTGATCGACGTCTCCGACGACAACGACTGGTCCGCCGTGCGCTTGGAAAGCCAGCCGGGCGCCTTTGGCAGCACCTATCCCATCAACGGGTTCATCTACCCCACGGGGGATAAGCGCCGGTTTGCCAAACCGGCGGGCGGGGCCATTCAGCCCCGCTCACCGCGATTGCACCGGGTGAACGCCCGCGCTAGGGATCACCGCAGCGCAATTTAAGGCTCCTCCGATGAAACCTATCCGTCTTATGTCCGGCTTTTTCACTGTCGGGGTCTGGACCCTGCTGAGCCGCGTGCTCGGCTTCCTGCGCGAAGTGCTGCTGCTGTCACTCATCGGCCCCGGCCCGGTCATGGACGCTTTCGTCGCCGCCTTCCGCCTGCCCAATATGTTCCGCCGCTTCTTTGCCGAGGGCGCGTTCAACGCGGCCTTCGTGCCGATGTTCGCCAAAAAGCTGGAGGGCGAGGAAGGCGCCGGGACATTCGCCCGCGATGCCTTCAACGGCTTGTCGCTGGTGGTGCTGGCGCTGACCGCTTTGGGCATGATCTTCATGCCCGGCCTGGTCTGGCTGACCGCCGAAGGTTTCGTCGGAGACCCGCGCTTTGACATGACAGTCGCCTTTGGCCGCATCGCCTTTCCCTATATCCTCTGCATGTCACTGTCGGCGCTGTTCTCGGGCATCCTCAACGCCACTGGGCGCTTTGCTGTAGCCGCCGCAGCACCGGTGCTGCTGAACATCTTCGTCATCGCCGCCATGACCTTTGCCGCGCTCACCGGGGGCGAAGTGGCGCTTTGGCTGATCTGGTCGATCCCCGTCGCAGGTGTGGCACAGCTGGCGCTGACATGGCGCGCCGCGGCCCAAGCGGGTTTCCCGCTGCGCCCCTCCCGCCCGCGTTGGACCCCCGACATGCGCGCGATGATCGTCATCGCCCTGCCCGCCGCGCTGGCCTCGGGCGTGATGCAGATCAACCTCGTGGTCGGGCAATTGGTGGCGAGCCAATATGACAAGGCCGTCTCATGGCTCTTCGCCGCCGACCGCCTCTATCAACTTCCCTTGGGCGTGGTGGGCATCGCCGTGGGCATCGTGCTGCTGCCCGACCTGTCGCGCCGCCTGCGGGCCGGAGACGACGCAGGCGCGCAAACCGCGCTCAGCCGCGCCGCCGAGATTTCGCTGGCGCTGACGATCCCCTCTTCGGTCGCCCTGATCGTGATCCCCTTCGCGCTGGTCACCGTGCTATTCGAGCGCGGCGCCTCGGGCGTCGATGACACCGCTGCGATTGCCACGGCGGTGATGGTTTACGGCCTCGGCCTGCCCTCCTTCGTGCTGCAAAAAATCCTGCAACCGGTCTATTTCGCCCGCGAAGACACCCGCCGCCCCTTCCATTTCGCCGTGATCGCCATGGTGGTGAACGCGGCCCTCGCCATCGGCCTTGCCCCCTTCATCGGCTGGATCGCCCCGGCGGTCGCCACGACGCTGGCAGGCTGGACGATGTTTGCCTGCCTCGCCATCGGCGCGCGGCGCTTTGGCGACGCCGTCAAATTCGACGCGCGGTTCCACAAACGCATCTGGCGCATCCTCATCGCCTCCGCCGCCATGGGGGGCGCGCTCTGGCTGGGCAATGCGGCACTGCAACCGATGCTGGGCCTACCGTGGTGGCGCGGGCTGGCGCTGGTGCTGCTGCTTATCATCGCTGCGGTCAGCTACTTCGGTGTCGGCCAGCTGATCGGCGCATTCCGCCTGTCGGAGTTCAAATCGGCGATGCGGCGCGGTTAACGCTGCTGCAACCGCGCCCGCAGTCGCGCCCATTCCCCGGGCGCGACCAGAAAGCTCAGCCCGAAACCACAGATAAACCCCGCCAGTTCCGCCACCCAGAGAAAACCAGTCTCGAAAAAGATGCCCCAGAACAGCTGCAACCCCATCAGCAGCGCGATCAGCGTAAAGGCCTGATACTGCGGCCCGCCCGAGCCCAGCAGCCGCCGCCACATCACGAAACTATAGCCGCCGATCAGCCCGTAAACATTGGGATAGGCCCCGGCGAGCCAAACCGGATCGTTCAACAGCGCCCCGTAAACCAGCGCCCCGCCGATCCCCGACAGCACAAAGATCGCCAAAAACGCCAGTTGTCCCATCGCCTCGGCCACCATCTTGCCCAAGGCCAAAAGCAGCACCACAGCGAAAATCGCATGGGTAAAGCCCAAATGGATGAAGGGGTAAGTCACCACCCGCCAGATATGCTCGATCGGGTACTGGCCTGCGCCAATCATCGCATCAAAGATCAGCCCCGAAAAACCAAAGTCGCGCACCAGCGCCAGTCGCCAGCCTACGGCAGCGGGGCCGCCCACCAGCCCGGCCTCGGCCAAAGAGAGCACCACCTCGACCCCGGCGATGGCCAGAAACAAAATGACAACCGCGGGCGGCAGCGGGTTCACGGGGGCTGGAGGTCTGGGTCTTGCATGGGCGCTCCTTGACGGGGTTCGCGGCCAGAAGTAAGCCTGCCGCGCAAGACTTTCCAGCCCAGAGGTGCCTCCCGATGTCCGAGACCCAATTCACCCCGCGCGTGTTTTCCGGCATTCAGCCCTCGGGCGACCTGCATTTGGGCAACTACCTCGGCGCGCTGAAACGTTTTGCCAATGCGCAGGAAAAGGGCGTACAATCGATCTACTGCATGGTCGACCTGCATGCGATCACAGTCTGGCAAGACCCGGCGGACCTGAAGAAAAGCACCCGCGAGCTCTGCGCCGGATTCATCGCCTCGGGCATCGACCCCGAAAAATCCATCCTAATCAACCAAAGCCAAGTGCCTGAGCACGCGCAGCTGGCTTGGGTCTTCAACTGCGTCGCGCGCATGGGCTGGATGGGCCGCATGACCCAGTGGAAGGACAAGGCCGGCAAAAACGCCGAAGCCGCCTCGCTGGGGCTTTTCGCCTACCCCGCGCTGATGGCCGCCGACATCCTGATCTACCACGCCACCCATGTGCCGGTGGGCGAGGACCAGAAACAGCACTTAGAGCTCACCCGCGACATCGCCGCGAAGTTCAACCACGACTACGGCGTCGACTTCTTCCCGCTCACCGAACCGGTGATCGAAGGCGCGGCCACCCGCGTCATGTCTCTGCGCGACGGGTCCAAGAAGATGTCAAAGTCCGACCCCTCGCCCGCGAGCCGCATCAACCTGACCGACGATGCCGACACGATCGCCAAGAAGTTCCGCAAGGCCAAGACCGACCCCGACGCCCTCCCGTCCGAGGCCGAGGGGCTGAAGGACCGCCCCGAGGCGCGCAACCTCGTGAACATCTACGCCGCCCTCAGCGACCGCACCGTCGATCAGGTGCTGGCGGAGGTCGGCGGCCAGCAATTCGGCACCTTCAAGCCTGCGCTGGCGGAACTGGCCGTCTCCAGAATGGGCCCGATCACCGCCGAAATGCAGCGTCTGATGGCCGACCCGGCCGAGATCGACCGCATCCTCGCCCGCGGCGCGGAACAGGCGCGCGAGATCACCGCCCCGATCCTCAAACGCACCTATGAGATCGTCGGCATGGTCGGCTAACCACCAAAAACCCTAGCGCCCCCCAAAGGCGCTAGGGCCACCCCAAGCCCCCGCTTTCCACCCAAAGCGCCCCCTTCCCCCCCTTCATCCTTTCTCAAATACCAAATCCCGCACCCACCTCACGCGCCACCGCCCGCGTGAGCCCCCGCGCCATGGACAATCCCGCCGCCCTGCGCCACCTTCCCCGCAAGG
This sequence comes from Sulfitobacter faviae, assembly GCF_029870955.1. Lineage (NCBI taxonomy): Bacteria > Pseudomonadati > Pseudomonadota > Alphaproteobacteria > Rhodobacterales > Roseobacteraceae > Sulfitobacter > Sulfitobacter faviae. The sequence goes on from NZ_PGFQ01000001.1 coordinate 1,060,443, forward strand.
ATGAAGGGGAGCACAAGATGACCACAGGTTTTTTCTGGGACGAACGCTGCTTTTGGCACGCAGGGGGCAACTACGTCTTTACCACGCCGGTGGGCGGGCTGGTGCAGCCCCTCGCCGCCGGGGCCTGCCGGAAAACCCCGAGACCAAGCGCCGGATGAAGAACCTGATGGAGGTGACGGGGCTCTTCGCCGAACTCGACACCCGCAGCGCCGCCCCCGCCAACCGGGAGGCTTTGGCGCGGGTGCATCCCGAAACCTATCTTGATGACTTCAAGCGCCTCTCGGATGCGGGGGCGGTGAGCTGGGCCATGCGGTGCCCTTCGCCCGTGGCGGCTATGAACTGGCCGCGCTCTCTGCCGGGCTGTCCATCGCCGCCGTCGATGCCGTGGCGCGGGGCGAGCTTCAGAACGCCTATGCCCTCAGCCGCCCGCCGGGGCATCACTGCCTGCCGGACCTGCCCAACGGTTTCTGCCTTCTCGCCAATATCGCCATCGCCATCGAAGCCGCGCAGGCCAAGGGGCTGGCAAAGCGCGTCGTCGTGCTGGATTGGGACGTGCATCACGGCAATGGGACCGAGGCGATCTATTATGACCGCGATGACGTGCTGACCATCTCGCTCCACCAAGAGGGGAATTACCCCATCGACACCGGCGGCCTGAAAGATCGCGGACGCGGGGCGGGCGAAGGCTATAACATCAACCTACCGATGCACGCAGGCTCGGGCCATACCGCCTACCTCCACGCGATGGACCGCGTGGTGATCCCAGCGATCGAGGCTTTCGCCCCCGACATGATCATCGTCGCCTGCGGCTATGACGCGGCGATCATCGACCCGCTGGCGCGAATGCAGGCCACCGCCGAAACCTTTGCCGAGATGACCAAACGCATTCGCAGCACCGCTGAGCGGCTTTGCGATGGCAAGCTGGTGCTGGTGCATGAGGGCGGCTATTCCGAGGCCTATGTCCCCTTCTGCGGCCATGCCACCATCGCCGCGCTGAGCGGCAGCGAGATTGACGCGCCGGACCCGATGGCGCGGTCGCTGAATGCGCGCCAACCCTCGCCCGCCTTTGATGCCTTCCTCCGCCAGTCGATTGACGATATGGCGCAGCAACTGGACCTGTAAGAGACCCCGATGCCCGTAGCTGATCCTTCCGCCCTCGCCTTTTTGCAAAACCGCCGCTCGCGCCCGGCCAAGACACTGGGCCTGCCGGTGCCCGATGCCAAGGCCCTGCGCCCGCTTCTGACCGCCGCCGCGCGCACGCCGGATCATGGCAAGTTGGAGCCCTGGCGTTTCGTGGTCATCGACCGTGCCGCAATGGCGCGTTTGGCAGAGGTGGTCGAGACACGCGGCGCGGCGCTTGGCCTTGGGGCCGAGGACATCACCAAAGGGCGCGGGCAGTTCGATCAGGGCAACCTCGCCGTGGCGGTGATCGAGGTGCAAAAACCCTCTTCCAAAATTCCGCCGCTGGAGCAGACCTATTCCGCCGGGGCGGTTTGCCTCGCGCTTCTGAATGCCGCCCTCGCCGCAGGCTGGGGCGCCAATTGGCTCAGCGGTTGGCCCGCCCATGACCGGGGTTTCATGGAAGAGGGCTTGGCCCTCGCCCCGCATGAGCGCATCGCGGGCATCATTCACATTGGCACCGAAACCACCGCCCCGCCGGAGCGTCCGCGCCCGGACATCGACGGGATCACCACATGGCTGTAGGCGCGATCTTCAGGTCATTCACCCGGGCGCTTGGCCAATTGGGCGATGCGCGCTTTCGCAAGGTGGTGCTCTTGGGCGTGGGCCTGTCGCTGGCGCTGCTGATCGCGGCCACGGCGGGCTTTGCCTATCTGGTGGATTGGGTCACCCCCGAAGACGCTTGGCTGCCCGTGCTAGGCGAGGTCAACTGGCTCGACGATTTGCTGAGCTGGAGCGCGCTGATCCTGCTCATGGTGCTGTCAGTCTTTTTGATGGTGCCCGTGGCCTCGGCGATCACCTCGATGTTTCTCGATGAGGTGGCCGATGCGGTGGAAGAGGTGCACTACCCCCATCTGCCCCCCGCGAACCAAGTCAGCATGGGCGACGCCATCCGCGACACGGTCAATTTCATGGGCGTGCTGGTGGGGGCGAACCTGCTGGCGCTGGTGCTTTATCTGCTCTTCGCCCCAGCGGCGCTGTTCATCTTCTGGGGGCTGAACGGGTTTCTGCTGGGGCGGGAGTATTTCACCCTCGCCGCGCTGCGCCGCCACGGGCGGGACGAGACCAAGCGCCTGCGTCGCCGCCATGCGGGCACGATCTGGATGGCCGGGGTGCTGATGGCGGTGCCGCTTTCGGTGCCGCTGCTGAACCTGCTGATCCCGATCCTAGGCGCGGCGACCTTTACCCACCTGTACCATGCGTTGGTGCCGCATTCGGATGCAGCCAGCCTTCGATATCCGCCACGCTGATCCAGCCCGACAGGATGATCGTCGCGCTGATCGCCCAGATGATCGCGGCGACCAGCGTGGTCCACAGCGCCTTACGGCCCAGATGATGCTGCTCGGGCGCGCCCGCATGGGTGCCCGGCACCACCTCGCCCGCGTCGCCTTGGGTTTGCACCCGGATCGGCAGGGCGATCAGGAATGTCATCGACCAGATGACGGCAAAGAGGACGAGCCCCGAAACGATCCCCATGATCAGACCTCCTCAAGCTCGACGAGCGCGCCGTTGAAATCCTTGGGGTGTAGGAACAATACCGGCTTGCCATGCGCCCCGATCTTCGGCTCGCCCGAGCCCAAGACACGCGCGCCGGTGGATTTCAGATGGTCCCGCGCGGCGAGGATGTCTTCGACCTCATAGCAGATGTGGTGGATGCCACCCGCCGGGTTCTTTTCCAGAAAGCCGTTAATTGGGCTGTCTTCGCCCAAGGGATGCAGCAATTCGATCTTGGTATTCGGCAGTTCGATGAAGATCACGGTCACCCCGTGGTCCGGTTCGGCCTGCGGCGCGCCGACCTTGGCCCCAAGCGCGTGGCGATACTGATCCGCCGCCGCTTCGAGATCCGGCACCGCGATGGCCACATGGTTAAGACGTCCGATCATCCTGAATGCTCCTCGTGATTTGCCAGCTTTATGCCCGCCGCCCCGGTAAACAACAATGCGTCACGTTAACGCGTCATTAGCCAACGCGGCGTAACGATGGCGCAGCATTTGTTGTTGGAGGCGATGATGGACGATACCGACCCCTTTGAAAGACCGACCCTCACCCCCACGGCGGAGCGGCCTCTGCTAGGCCTTACCGTTCTGGTGGTCGAAGACAGCCGTTTCGCCTGTGAGGCGATGCGCCTGCTCTGCCTGCGCTCGGGCGCGCGGATCAGACGGGCGGACTGCCTGCGCTCGGCCCGGCGGCATTTGCAGGTCTACCGCCCCAGCGTGGCGCTGGTCGACCTTGGCCTGCCTGACGGCAGCGGGTTGGACCTGATTGCAGAACTCATGCAAAGCACACCCCGGGTCGAGGCGATCATCGCCATCTCGGGCGACAGCCATATGGAGCCTGACGCCCGCGCGGCGGGGGTGGATGGCTTCCTGTCCAAGCCGATCACCTCGCTATCCTCCTTTCAGCAAGCCATCCTCGCCGCACTGTCCGACGACCGCCGCCCCGGGGGCCGCGCATCCTGCCGGATGAGGATGTCACCCCCGACCGGATCGGTTTCCAAGATGACATTGCCCATATCGCTGACGTGCTGGGGGACGCGCCCGACAATCAAACGCTGGATTACGTCGCGCAATTCCTGTGCGGGGTGGCCCGTTCGGCCAATGATCAACGTTTGGAAGAAGCCGCACGCGCCTTGGCCCATAAACGCGCCCTCGGCCAACCCGCGGGGCCTGAGACCGCAGCCATCACCGGCATGATCCGGCACCGCCTTGCCGAAAAGCTGGCGATCTAGCCTGACGGGTTAAAGCGTCGGATCCCTGGCCACCCGGACAAGGCGGGTCAGATCGCCAAGCCGCTCTTTCTGCTGCCCCTGCTCGTCGAAATTGCCGGGGGCAAGCCAAACCTCGAACGCCTCTTTCAGCGCGGGCCATTCCGTGTCGATCGCGGCGAACCAAGCCGTGTCGCGATTGCGCCCTTTGACGATGGTCGCCTGCCGAAAGACGCCCTCATAACTCAGCCCCAGACGCTGCGCCGCGCGGCGCGACGGACGGTTGAGCGCGTCGCACTTCCACTCGAATCTGCGATAGCCCGCCTCGAAGGCCCATTGCATCATCAGGAATATCGCCTCGGTCGCTGCCGGGGTGCGCTGAAGCGCGGGGCTGAAGTTGATATGGCCCACTTCGATGCTGCCCGCCTCGGGCTTGATCCGCAGGAAACTCGCCACGCCCAGCCATTGGTCCCGCGCGCGGTCTTTCACCGCCATGAAATAGGGATCGGCCTTTCCCGCAGTGTCGCGCACCCAACGGTGGTACTGCGCCGCCGAAGAGAATGGCCCGTAGGGCAGATAATCCCAAACGTGATCCTCCCCCAGATAGGCGGGGTAAAGCAGCGCCGCGTGTTTCTCGGCCGAAAGCGGTTCCAACACCACATGCTGCCCGGTGAGCACCTCTCCCCCGGGCGCGGCGGCTCGGACCAATTCTCAACAAGGGGGCCAACGGGGCGCGGGTCAGATTTACTGTTCATGGAAAAGTTATGCACCGGCGTTTTCGAGCCGCCAAGCTGAATAAACTTGAAATAATCGCATCAGACCCCAGTCTTGGCCTCCAAGCTACACATTGATGCCACAATCAGCCTTCAGCATCGTCGCAACCGCAAAGACCCGGGAGGGTGAGATGAGCCAGCAGCACAGAAAGGACAGCGCGACACCCGCAAAGCCGGTCGACTGGATCGTTGTGGGCGCGAATGCGCTTGGGCTGGTCGTCGTCGCCTTGGCCGCATTTCACGCGCAAACCGGCGGGCTGTTCCAAGAGGTTGCCAGCCAAGCGGCGCAGGGAACGGTCTTCTAAGGCGGGAACCTGCCGGTGGCTGCGGCGTTAGCCACAGGTAACACCAAAGGATTTCCCCATGCCCTCCATCTATGACGCGATCAAAGAAGATCATGATGAACACCGCGCCCTGCTGAACACCATTGCCGACACCGAAGGCGACAGCGCCGAGCGCCGCAAAGCTTGGGATCGCTTTTACCATGACGTGAAATCCCACGCCGCCGCCGAGGAAGAGACCTTTTATTCCACGCTGATGTCCGAAACATGGGGCCAAGATCACGCCCGCCATTCGGTGCATGAGCACCAACAGCTTGACGACATCATGGAGGAATTGCGCGAAACCGATATGTCCTCTTCGGCTTGGCTGACTCGTTTCAAGCAGCTCAAGCATGATTACGAGCATCACATGGATGAGGAAGAAGACGAGCTTTTCACCCGTGCCAAGAAGGTTATCGGCGAGGAACAGAACGACGCCTTCGGCGACAAGTTCCTGAAGCGTAAGGAAAAGGAAGCCAAACTCATCGAGGAAAAGCGCGAAGACAGCCTTGAGGATTGACCCAAACCGCTCTTCCCTGCTAAATGTGTTCCCTTAACGTTCTTGTGGATATCCAGCCCCGCCGGGCAGGTTGCGGTTGCAAGAAAGCCCGAGGGAACGCAATATATTGGATATGAGCGATAATCCATCACAAGACCTACGCGACTTTCTGGGGAAAGACCGGTTTGGATGCGTCATGGCGGACCCGCCGTGGCGCTTTACCAACCGCACCGGAAAGGTCGCGCCCGAGCATAAGCGCTTGGCCCGTTATCCCACGATGACGGTTGAGGATATCTGCGCCCTGCCCGTGGCCGATCACCTCGAAGACCGCGCGCATTGCTACATGTGGGTGCCAAATGCGCTGCTGCCCGAAGGGTTGCAGGTGCTCAAGGCTTGGGGGTTTGAGTATAAATCCAACATCATCTGGCACAAAATCCGCAAGGATGGCGGCAGTGATGGGCGCGGCGTGGGTTTTTACTTCCGCAATGTGACCGAGATTTTGCTGTTCGGCGTGCGTGGTAAGAACGTGCGCACGCTCGACGCCGGGCGGCGGCAGGTGAACATGCTGCAAACCCGCAAGCGCGAGCATTCGCGCAAGCCGGATGAGCAATATGACCTGATCGAAAGCTGCTCTTGGGGCCCCTACCTCGAACTCTTCGGGCGCGGCGTGCGCGAGGGTTGGACCGTTTGGGGCAATCAGGCCGAGGCGGATTACAAGCCCGATTGGAAGACCTACAGCTACAATTCCAGTGTCGCGGCTGAGTAATCTGGCGCGGCGCATCGACGACGCGGTTTTCGACGACGACAGGCTCGTCGAAGATCTGCTGCCCGCCGATCTGCGCGACCGCTATTCCGTCACCAGCTACCGCAGCGCCGCCGCCGTGCTGCAACAACGCGCGCCCGAGGAATTGGCCGCGATCATCCGCGTGCTGCGCCAATTCACCATCAGCCGCGATGAAATCCGCGCGCCGGGGGGCAACCGCATGTCGGCCACCACCCGTTTCGCGCAATATGCCGCAGCCGAGAATTTCCACGAAGAGGTGCGCATCAAGGCCGACCTGCTGGTGCAACTCACCGCCGGCAAAGGCGACAGCGCGCCCGAGGTTGACCGCATCATCCGCGAAGACTTCATCCACAACCATATGGTCGATTTCTGGCGCGGCCGGGTGGCGTTCGACTATGAGTGGAACAGCAAGGACCAGACCTATGACCGCGACCTTTACGCCTTTCGCAGCTTCTTCGAAGCGGGGGTGATCGACGTGGGCGTCATTGTCACGCGCGAACTGTCGAACGATTTTTTCAAATCGCTCGGCAATTGCTTGGACAAATTCGGCAATGAGACCGACAAGACCGTCAGCGCGAAATTCGGGGCCAGCACCACCGGCACCCACAAGCTGATCAGCCGCATCGCCGCCGGGCGTAGCGGCGGCTGCCCGGTTCTGGTGCTGGGCATCCTACCGGGCAATATCACCCCCGACTGAGCCGGGGGCGAGATTTCAGTCAGACAGGATCACTCCTGCGGGATGACCCGCAGCCCCAGTTCCATCAGCTGATCGCTGCTGGGCTCGGAAGGGGCGTTCATCATCAGGTCTTCGGCGCGCTGGTTCATCGGGAAGAGGATGACTTCGCGGATGTTTTGCTCTTCGGCCAGCAGCATGACGATACGGTCGATGCCCGCGGCACAGCCACCGTGGGGCGGCGCGCCGTATTGGAAGGCGTTGACCATGCCGCCAAAGCGCTTGCGCACCTCGTCTTCGCCGTAGCCCGCGATCTCAAAGGCTTTGAACATGATCTCCGGCTTGTGGTTCCGGATCGCGCCCGAAACCAGCTCGTAGCCGTTGCAGGCGAGGTCATATTGATAGCCCAGCACCTTGAGCGGATCGCCCTCCAGCGCTTCCATCCCGCCTTGGGGCATGGAGAAGGGGTTGTGTTCGAAGTCGATCTTGCCGGTCTCTTCGTCGCGCTCGTAGATCGGGAAATCCACGATCCATGCAAAGGCGAAACGCTCCTTGTCGGTGAGGTTCAACTCCTCGCCGATGACGTTACGCGCGCGGCCCGCGACGGCCTCAAAGCTCTTCGGCTTGCCGCCGAGGAAGAAGGCCGCGTCGCCGACACCCAGACCCAATTGCTGGCGGATCGCTTCGGTGCGCTCAGGCCCGATGTTCTTGGCCAACGGGCCTGCCGCTTCCATGCCGCTGCCCTGATCGCGCCAGAAGATATAGCCCATGCCGGGCAGACCTTCCTTCTGCGCGAAGGCGTTCATGCGATCGCAGAACTTGCGGCTGCCGCCTGTGGGCGCGGGAATGGCGCGGATTTCGGTGCCTTCCTGCTCAAGCAGTTTGGCAAAGATCGCGAAGCCGGAATCGCGGAAGTGCTCGCTCACCACCTGCATCTTGATCGGGTTGCGCAGGTCGGGCTTGTCGGAGCCATACCAAAGCGCGGCGTCCTTGTAGGAAATCTGCTCCCAAGTCTCGTCGACCTTCTTGCCGCCGCCGAACTCTTCGAAGATGCCTGCGATCACCGGCTGGATCGTGTCGAAGACGTCCTGCTGCGTGACAAAGGACATCTCCATGTCGAGCTGGTAGAAATCGGTGGGCGAGCGGTCGGCGCGCGGGTCCTCGTCGCGGAAGCAGGGCGCGATCTGGAAGTATTTGTCAAAGCCCGAGACCATGAGCAGCTGTTTGAACTGCTGCGGCGCCTGCGGCAGGGCGTAGAACTTGCCCGGATGCAGACGCGACGGCACGAGGAAGTCGCGCGCGCCCTCGGGGGAGGAAGCGGTGATGATCGGCGTCTGGAACTCGCGGAAGTTCTGATCCCACATGCGCTTGCGGATCGAGGCCACCACGTCAGAGCGCAGCGCCATGTTCTTTTGCATCTTCTCCCGGCGCAGGTCGAGGTAGCGATAGCGCAGACGTGTCTCCTCGGGGTATTCCTGATCGCCAAAGACCTGAAGCGGCAGTTCCGCGGCAGAACCCAAGATTTCGATGTCGCGCGCGTAGACTTCGATCTCGCCCGTGGGCAGCTTGGGGTTCACAAGGCTCTCGTCGCGCGCCTTGACGGTGCCGTCGATGCGCACACACCACTCCGCGCGGACCTTCTCCATCTCGGCGAAGGCCGGGCTGTCGGGGTCGCAGATCACCTGCGTGATGCCGTAATGGTCGCGCAGGTCCAGAAAGAGCACACCGCCGTGATCCCGCACCCGGTGCACCCAGCCGGACAGGCGCACATTGTCACCCTTGTTCTCAAGGCTCAGATCGGCACAGGTATGGCTGCGATAGGCGTGCATGATGGTCCCTTCCTAGGGCTATTTCAGGTTTCGCGCAGGTACACCGTTTGACGGTCGGGAAGTCAAGACTTTGCTGCCACGCGCCCCTACAATAATAGGAGGTTTCCGCGCCTAGCCCCCAGCCGGAGTCCTGCGCGATCCCGCTTTGAGAGGTCAGCTAGAGCGCAAGTGCATCCAAAAGCTGCTCTCTTTTCGCTTCTGCCTTTGGGATCGATTGGGTGATCTGGCCGCGCTGCATGACGTGGAAATGATCCGCGTTGTTATAGGCAAAATCAAAGTTCTGCTCGACCAGCACGATGGCCAACTCCCCCGATCGCGCAGAAGCCGGATGGTGCGGCCAATCATCTGGATGATATTGGGCTGAATCCCCTCGGTGGGTTCATCCAACAGCAGCACGCTGGGCCGCGCGATGAGCGCGCGGGCAATGGAAAGCTGCTGTTGTTGCCCGCCCGAAAGGTCCCCCCGCGCCGGGTCTTCATTTCAGCGAGGACGGGGAAAAGATCGAAAATCTCATCCGGGATCCTACGCTCGGACTTGGGCAGGCAGGCAAAGCCCGTCTCAAGGTTCTCTTGCACGGTCATCAGCGGAAAAATCTCACGCCCCTGAGGCACATATCCGACGCCCGCCTTGGCCGAGAGCGCCGCACGCCCCGGTTGCAATTCCACGCCATCAAGCCTGATCCTCCCGTCTGAGAAAGGGTGCCGCCCGGCGATGGCTTTCAGCAGGCTCGTCTTGCCGACCCCATTCGTGCCGGTCACGCAAGTCACCTGCCCCACGGGCGCGTTCAAGGTGATGTCATGGAGGATCTGGGATTGCCCGTATTTCAGGCTCAGGTTCTCAATCTCCAGCATCGCTGCGCCCCAAATAAACGTCAATTACAGTCTGATTGTTGGTCACATGATCCAGTGACCCTTCGGCCAGCACCGATCCTTCGTGCAATACGGTCACCTTGCAGTTCAGCCGCCGCACGAACTCCATATCATGCTCCACCACGATAACGGCGCGAGTCTCGGCCGCCTTTCTCAGGATGTCGGTGGTGTGCTCGCGCTCATGCGCGGTCATGCCTGCGGCGGGTTCATCCACCAGCAGCAGGCGCGGCGATTGCGCAAGCAGCATCCCGATCTCCAGCCATTGTTTTTGCCCATGGCTCAACTCTCCGGCAGGGCGGGAGAGATGGGCGGTGAGGTTGATCTCATCGGCGATCTGTTCAAGCCGCGCGGCCCCCTCTGCACTCTTGCGATAGAACAGGACCGAGAAGGTGCCCCGCGGGTTCTTGAGCGCCATGGCAAGGTTTTCGCGCACGCTTTGCGCCTCGAAAACCGTGGGCTTTTGAAACTTGCGCCCGATCCCCAGCATGGCGATCTGGCTTTCCGACAGACCAATGAGCGAGCGGCTGTCTTCGCCGAAACGAATATAGCCCTCATCCGGCTTCGTCTTGCCGGTGATGATATCCATGAAAGTTGTTTTGCCCGCCCCATTGGGGCCAATGACGGCCCGCAACTCCGGCTCCCCGATCTGGAGGCTGAGGTTCTTGATCGCCTGAAACCCGTCAAAGGATTTCGAAATTCCGGACATTTCCAAAAGAGAAGTCATGACTTGCGCACCAGTTTGTCAAAGAGGCCGCCGATGCCCTTGGGCGCAAACAGCGTGATAAGTACAAAGCTGAGACCAAGCAGCACCAGCCACCAGTCGACCCAATGGATCGTATAGACCCCCAGATCGATGCTGGGCGCGCCGCCCCCCGTGAACCAACTGGACAGGAGCGAGACCACCGCCGCCCCGATGACCGCCCCGTAAAGCCGCCCTCGCCCGCCAATGGCGACCCAGACCGCCAGATAGATTGAGGCGATGGGCGCGATCTCAGCCGGGTTGATAATGCCCGCCTGCGGGTAATAGAGCGCGCCCGCGATGCCTGCGACGATGGCGGTGATGGTAAAGACGAAGAGCTTATAGCTTTCCACATGATAGCCAAGGAAACGGACGCGCGATTCATCGTCGCGGACGGCTTGGATGATATTGCCCAGCTTGCTGTCGGTGATCCAAGCGAAGAACAGATAGCCCAATGCGAGCGCCACGGCGGAGCCGAGGAAAAAGACGATTGAGACCACGTCTTGCCCGCTATCGGCGAAACCGGGGATGTTTTGCAGGCCCGACAAGCCGTTGTTGCCCCGCAGCCCGCTGTCGTTCTGGAAGAGGTAAAGCGCCAGCGCCAGCGTCATGGCTTGGGTTAGGATCGACAGGTAGACCCCATTGACGCGGCTGCGGAACGCAAGCCAGCCAAAGACCAGCGCCAGCGCGCCGGAGATCAGCACGACGAAGGCCAATTGAATCCACAGGCTGTCCGCAAAGGCCCAGATCAGCGGAAAGTCGGATGAGCCGACAACCCCGAAAATCTGGTTTCCGATCGCGTCCGATATCTCCTGCGGCGTGGGCGGGATGGTCTGACCGGCGAGGCTGTCGGCCACGATGATCTCGGTGCGCGCATACATGAGCCACATCCCGATAGCGTAGCCCCCGATCCCGAAAAAGGCGAAATGCCCAAGGCTGAGGATGCCGCAATATCCCCAGACCACATCCATCGCGATGGCCACAAGGCACAGGCAAAGGGTCTTGCCCAAGGTCTTGACGAAAGAGGTCGAGACAAGCCCGGTGCCGACCGCTTCGGACATCACCGTGACAAGGGCCGTGAACAGGCCCAGCGCGGCGAGGAAGTAGAGAACCGAAGGATTGCGCCCGATGAAGGAACTGCGTTGGCTGTGCGTCTGGGTCATGGCTCAATCCGCCGCTGCCCGGCCTTTGGGGGCGACAATGCCCTTGGGCCGGAATTGAATGAACAGGATGATGAAAAGGATCATATAGGTCTGGGCCGCCAGCGTGTTGGAAGGGTTCAACCACTCGATCCCCTTTTGCAGGAAACCGATCAGACCGGCGCCCGCCAGCGTGCCGAAGACCGACCCGACACCGCCCACCACGACGGTCATGAAGCTTTGCACGATGTAATTCGTGCCCATTTCAGAGGTGACCTGCGCATAAAGCCCGATGCCGACGCCCGCGACCCCGGCGATGCCGGAGCCCAGCCCGAAGGTCATCATGTTGATGCGATCCGGGTTGATCCCCATCGAGGCCGCCATGCCGGGGTTCTGCGTCACCGCGCGCACCTCCAAGCCAAGGCGCGTGCGCTTGAGGATATACAGCAGCAGGAACAGAAAGATTAGCGCGAGCACGAATATGGCGATGCGGATGAAACTGATCTGAACCACATCCGAGATCACCAGCGCCCCGCGCAGCCATTCGGGCGATGTCAGCGGGCGGGCCTGCGTGCCAAAGATGTTCTTGGCGATCTGCTGGAGGGCGATTGAGATGCCGAAGGTCGCCAAAAGGGTCTCAAGCGGGCGATGGTAGAGATGGCGGATCACCAGCCGCTCCATCGCGACGCCCGCGCCAAAGGTGACGGCAAAGGCCAGCGGCAGCGCGATCAGAAGCGACACCGTGTAATCGGGAACGATGAGCTGCACCACATAGCCGGTATAGGCGCCCATCATGATAAACTCGCCATGGGCCATGTTGATGACCCCCATCTGCCCAAAGGTGATCGCAAGCCCAATCGCGGCGAGGAAATAGATCGAGGCCAGCGAAAGACCGTCGAGTGTCAAATCCAACGTCTGCGCCCAGCCGACCCGCGTTTCGACCGCGTCGAGCGTGGCGCGGGCCGCGTCGGTGATCGCGGCGTCCTCCTCTGCGTAGCGTTCATAAAAGACCGCGTTCTGCAAAGCGGTATCAATATCATCCTGCGTCACAAGAGGCGGCACGCTGCCTGCCTCGGCAAGCGCGCGATAGGCATCTACACGCCGCGCCGGGTCATCCAACTGCGCCAGAGGAACGCCGCCCACGCGCCCATCAACGATATTGGCTTCCAGCGCCGCGCGTATCTCGCCTTGTGGCACGATCGCAGGGGCGAGGCCCGCCTCCACCAGCGTCTCATAGCTTGCCGAGGGTGCTGCCGTGGGATCAAGAATGCGGGCGATGTTCCCCTCGGGCTGCTGTTCGGCCACACCGGTCTTGACCGAAAGGATCTGGCTCAGCACCGCCCGCGCTTCGAGTGAGGTGTCGGAGGACAGGCTTTCAATCGCGCGGATGCGCTCATCAGCCGCCTGCCCAAAGCGCGCGGTCAGGAAATTGGCCAATTGCTCCTTCCGGGCGCGCAGGGCGGGGTCATCCTCCCCGTCGAGTGACGCCACGAGCGGGCCAAGCTGGCTGGCATCGCTGCGGCGTGCAATGCTTTCAAGCGCGGCGCGGCGGCGCGCAGGGTCGGGATCGGACAGTTGAAACTGCACCAAGGCCGTGCCGATGACCCGCCGCACGCCGCCATTGGGGCGCAATTGGCTGAACCCATCCGAGGGCGCTGTGGCCTCCTCGCCCGTATCTATGTCGCGCAGCGCGAGTGTATCATCCGCCTCGTCCCCAAAGTAGAACAGGCCCGAGGTATCGTCTTGCCAGACGTTCCGCTCGGCCCATTGCTCCAGAAAGGCTGGCACCTGCGGCAAGCCCGAGGCCACCAGATCGTCCAATAGGACACCGACCGATTTACGCGAGGGTTTGACCACCTCTGCTTCGTGGGTCTGCAAAAGGGACTGGAGGTCCTGAGCGGATGCAAAACCGACAGAGGCCAGCAAGCATATCAGGCTGAGCAGCATTCGAACCATGAGGTATGGGGCTTTCGGAGAGGGAGTGGTCAAAACGGATGCCGGGCACGGCTGAGGACGCGCCCGGCGCTTGGGTTCAGTAGTTCGAAGTCAACTGAACGCAGGTCTCGGTCTCTTTGTTGTACATGCCGCATTCGAGGTCTTTCCAATCGGAGACCAGAACCGCCGATTCAGGCAGGAAATCCGTCCATGCATCGCCCGGCACTTCTTCGGTCTGGCTGATGATGTCGAATTGGCCGTCTTCGGTAATTTCACCGATCAATACAGGCTTGGCGAGGTGGTGATTGGGCAGCATGACAGCTGTCCCGCCGGTGAGGTTCGGGAATTCCTGCCCATACATCGCCGCACGCACCGCATCCACATCCGTGGTGCCTGCTTCGGTGACCGCGTTCACCCACATGTTGAAACCGATGTAATGCGCCTCCATCGGGTCATTGGTCACCCGGTCTTCGCCCATCGCCTCTTTCCACGCGGCGACCCATTCGTCATTCTGCTCGGATTCAGCCGATTGGAAATAGTTCCACGCCGCGAGGTGCCCCACGAGGTCAGCGGTATCGAGGCCCGAAAGCTCTTCCTCCCCGACCGAGAAGGCGACGACCGGAATGTCATCGGCAGAGATGCCCGCCGCGGCCAGTTCTTTGTAAAAGCCGATATTCGCATCGCCATTGATGGTTGAGATCACGCCCACCTGCGAGCCATCAGCGCCCAGTTCGACCACATCCGACACGATCGTGGACCAGTCAGAATGGCCGAAAGGCGTATAGTTGACGAAGATGTTCTCTTCGGGAATGCCCTTATCCAGCAGATATTGCTCAAGAATGTTGTTGGTGGTTCTGGGATAGACATAGTCAGTGCCCAGCAGCGCGAATTTCTCGACGCCCAGTTCCTCAAGGAAATAATCGGTGGCCGGAATCGCCTGCTGGTTCGGGGCCGCACCGGTGTAGAACACATTGCGCGAGCTTTCCTCGCCCTCATACTGGACCGGGTAGAACATCAGGCCGTTCAGCTCTTCCAGAACGGGCAGCGCGGATTTGCGCGAGACCGAGGTCCAAGAGCCAAAGATAACATCCACCCCCGAGACGGTAAGAAGCTCACGCGCCTTTTCGGCGAACAGCGGCCAATCGGAAGCCGGGTCAACGACGACCGCTTCGATCTCACATCCCAGCAAGCCGCCCGCGGCGTTCTGCTGCGCGATCAAAAGCTCCATCGTGTCTTTCAACGTCGTCTCGGAAATGGCCATCGTCCCCGAGAGGGAGTGCAGCACGCCAACCTTGATCGGATCGTCGCAGGCCGCAGCGGCGGCTGATCCTGCGAGCAGAAGGGCAGCGGTCGCCGTGACTGTGCGTTTGGTGGAAAATTTCATGACGGTATCCCCGTTTGGTGTGCGGAAGAGCAAAGACGCGATGATGCCTCTTCCACACAGCGTTTATTGTTATCGCGCGCGGATGCCCCCCTTGCCGGACAACTCCTTTGGCGCCGCCCCATAGCGAGGCCCCTGCAGCCTCAATTTCAGGGCGCGTTGCAACAAGCCCTAACCCAAGGTCGCTTTCTGCGGCGCAGCAACAACGCCCTTCGATTGGGCGGTTTGAGGTGGACCTGCCAAAATTTGGGCGCTGAGCGCATGGATTTGGCACGCGCGGGGCATCGGCCTACGGGTTGCACCACATATTGTGATGTTATAACGTTACCGAGATTATCCATAGCAAAGCCCGCAAACCATGCCCGCCACCGACAAACGTATTCCCGTCACCCTGCTGACCGGCTTCCTCGGCGCGGGGAAAACCACACTGCTCAATCACATCGTCGCAAGCGAGGAGGCCCCCAAAATCGCAGTCGTCGTGAATGAGTTCGGTGAGGCCGGGCTTGACCACGATCTGATCGAAACCGCCGACGAAGAGGTCATTCTCATGCAATCGGGCTGTCTGTGCTGCTCGATCAGGGGGATCTGTCGCGAACGCTGCAAGACCTCAAGCGCCGTAAGCAAACGTGGCGCGTACAATTCGACCGCGTTGTGATCGAGACGACGGGGTTGGCCGATCCCGGCCCCATTCTCCAGACCTTCTTGGCCGATCCCTATCTGGCCCGCAAATTCCGCGTGGACGGGGTGGTGACGGTCGTCGATGCCGCGAATGGGCCGGACACGCTGGATCACCAGTTCGAAGCCGTCTCGCAGGTGGCGATGGCCGAGTTGCTGGTGCTCAGCAAATCCGACTTGGTGACCCAGCAAGCGCTTGCCGCCTTTGAAGGCAGGCTGCGCGACCTCAATCAAACGGCGCGCATCATCAAGGCCGAACGCGGGCTTATCCCGGTCGCATCGCTCTGGGGCTTAGCGGTATGCGGCGGGCGGTTGATGCGAGCAACGTTATGGAATGGCTCACGCCCGTCCAAGCGGCGGATCCGTTCGACAACCTCTCGGGCTTCGCCGCGCCCACGGCATCCGCCCCATGATGCAAACCCACCAACATGATGCGCGGATCGGGTCGGCCTCTATCGTTCTAGACGCACCGATCCCGGCCGAGGTTTTCGACCTTTGGCTCGACACGCTGGTCAGGCTGCGCGGGTCCGATCTTTTGCGGGTCAAAGGCATTGTGCATCTGGAAGACGTCCCCACGCCCTTTGTCTTTCACGGCGTGCAGCATCTTTTCGATCCGCCCGTCCCCTGCGCGACTGGCCAAAGGACGACCAGCAGTCCCGCATCGTCGTCATCGCCCGCGATATGACCAACCCCGAACTGAACCGGAGCCTCGATATGCTGCGTGCCCGGCGCGATCGGTCTGGGCGACAGGCGGGATAGCAGCTTGACCCGGCATGGCTCTTCGGCCACAGATTATGGCTTTCAGGCGATTATTGCTGGGATAAAAGCCGTTCGTCTTAACGTAGAGCCCCCTACTAACGAGCGGTGTAGCCATCATCGATCGGCCTCGGCTTCATCACGCCTTCCTAAACATCATCCAAAGGAGCCGCCATACTCGCGTGCTATGCAGCCCCGCAATTGCCGCTAGTCATATTTGAAAAGGCCGACTACGGGGGAATGGCCCATAGAGGCGCACTCATGCCCCTATCCCCACTCCGCCCTCCTTTAGAACAGGACCGCGGGCAGCCATGTCGCGAGGAATGGCAACAACCAGATCAGAGATAAACCTACGATCTGAAGGCAGATGAAAGGCATTACCCCCGCATAAATTTGCCCCGTAGTAATCTCTTTCGGGGCCGAACCACGTAGGTAAAACAAGGAGAAGCCGAACGGCGGTGTTAGAAAGGAAGTCTGAAGATTGATTGCAATCAAAACACCCAACCAGATCGGATCATGCCCCAACAGGATAAGCGATGGGGTGATCAGCGGCAGCACGATTACCGAAATTTCTACGAAATCAAGGAAGAAGCCCATAACGAAGATCACGATCATGCAGAAAACAAGCGCACCGTTCGGGCCGCCTGGCATTTCGGCAAGGATACTAGCCACCCGTTCTTCTCCGCCTAGTCCGATGAATACAAGGCTGAAGAAGCCGGCTGCGATAATCGTCGCGAAAATCATAGAGGTCATGGTCATGGTTGATTTAATCGCTTCCTGCACGACCCCTTTGCGCAACGCCGCTCGCAGAGCGAATACAATTGAAAAGCCTCCAAGGGCCGCAAGCCCGACATAGAAGAATCCTAAGACATAGGCACTGAGAGACAGATCATTACGTTGAAAACGCACTGGAAAGGCACCAGCCAGAACACCCAGAGCAACCAAGGCCAATGTCCCCAGTAAGATAACACGAGGTGACATGCCGATCCGATACCCGGTCATCAACAGCGCGCCAATAGCACCGACTGATGCGGCTTCGGTCGGAGTGGCGATACCGCCTAGGATGGCACCCAACACCGCAATGATCAACAATACAGGCGGGATCACTGCGCCGATCACCTCGCGCCAATCGGGCTTAGCCAGATCAAGGGGCGCAGGCGGCATTTCCTGTGGGCGCAGCCATCCGCGCACTACAATATATACCAAGTAAAGACAGACCAGCAGCAATCCGGGGATCATGGCCGCGGCAAAGAACTGGCCGACCGACAGCGTCTCCACCGAGAATTTTCCCTGCTCATATTGTGCTTGCTGGAAGGAGGTCGACATCACATCCGCCAATATGATCAGAAGGGTCGATGGGGGATGATTTGCCCCAGTGTCCCCGCCGTGCAAACAATGCCCGACGCGACCCTCGGATTATAACCTGCACGCAGCATTGTTGGCAGTGCAATCATTCCCATTGCGATCACGGTCGCCCCCACAATACCAGTAGAAGCAGCTAGCAAAGTGCCGACCAGTACGACCGAAATACCAAGACCACCACGCAACTGCCCAAACAGGCGGCCCATCGTATCCAATAGTTCCTCAGCAATACGGCTTTTCTCAAGCAGCGCTCCCATCAGTACGAACAAGGGAATAGCGATCAACACTGAGTTGGTCAGAATGCCAAACATGCGCTGGCCCAACGCGCCCAGCAAGCTGATATCCATTTGCCCCAAGAGCCAACCCAGATAGGCAAAGATTACAGCCACGCCCGCAATACTGAAAGACACGGGAAAACCCAGAAGGATCGCCGCCATTAGGGCTGCGAACATGATTAGGTCGAGGTACTGGATCATTAGGTCTCTTTCTCAGCCAAAAGGCGGATCAACAGAGCGAGCGATTGCAGCATCACTAAGACGCAGAACGCTGGGATCAAAGACTTGAGTAGGAACACCGCTTCGATCCCACCCACCGAGATTGGACCTTCAAGGATTTTCCATGAATTGCGCACTGATGGCCAAGACCAGTAAATCAAAGCGACCATCGAAGGCATCAATAGAAACAGATGGCCAAAAATGTCGATCCGCTTTTGCGTTTTTGCCGAGACTTTCGCATAGAACACATCGACCCGTACGTGTTTGTCGACCAGCAGCGTGTAACCCGCCGCCAGCATGAACAGGGTGGCGTGCATGTAGAGGACGCTTTCTTGCAGCGCGATGGAATTCAGGCCAAAGGCATAGCGTCCGACCACTATGATGAATTGCACAAGCATCATTGCCAGCGCCAGCCACCGCACGACATAGGCCACCCCTAGGTTGACCCTGTCCAGCGCACTTGCCAATTGCTCCATTGCCTGCCCCCTTAACAATTACAAAGGGCGCAGCTTTCGCCGCGCCCTTGCAAGCTATCAGTAACCCATTACGAGATTACGCGCGTTCATCTGTCCGTTGTCAGCATAGACCATATATCGGCCGACCGAGTCGCGATACGCAACGAAACTCTCGGTGATACGCTTCACCAACTCGTCGTCGTCATTGCGCAGGTCATCAATGACTTCGCCAGCGGCCTTACCCATTGCCGTAATGACATCTTCGGGGAACATCTTCACCTGAACGCCATGATCAGCAACCATTGCCTTCAATGCGAGGGCATGTTTGGTCGTGTATTCGGTCCAAACCTGATTATACAGACTATCACAGGCCGCTTTCACGACCAGTTTCAGATCGTCTGGCAGGTCATTGAACACCTCCGCGTTGATGCCACATTCCTCAGCCGATGAGGGTTCGCCAACACCGGGCCAATAGTAGTTCTTGGCAACTTGATAATAGCCGAGCGCACTGTCGGTCCAAGGGCCAATGAACTCACCTGCGTCCAATGCGCCGGTTTGGAGAGCTTGGAACATATCCGCGCCGCCCATCGCTTCGGCAGCCATGCCCATCTTCGCGGCCATTTCCGAGGCCAGCCCAGTGGTCCGGAACTTCATGCCCTTCAGATCTTCAGCAGATTTGACTTCCTCGCGGAACCATCCCCCCCATTGCGGGCCGGAGTTACCGCAGAGGAATGGTTTGATACCGAAGCGCCCATACATTTCGTCGTAGAGCTCCTGCCCCCCGCCTTGCATCAACCAGCCAACTTGCTCATCTGCGCGCAGACCGAAAGGTTGCGATCCAAACAGCAGAATGCCCTTGGACTTCGATCCCCAGTAGGCCGGCACAGCGTGATAGAGCTCAGCGGTGCCCTCACTTACCGCGTCAAAAACGCCCCGCCCGGGCACAAGTTCACCAGCGGGGTACAGTTTGACCTCAATACGCCCGCCAGAAAGCGTCGTGATACGGTCGGCAAGCAGCTGAGCCGCCACGCCAGGCCCCGGCAGGTTTTTCGGCCACGCCGTGACCATCTTCCATTGGCGTACATCTTGCGCAATGGCAGGGGTTGCTAGAGCGGCGGCTGCGGTGCCTATAGCCCCGGTCGTCAGAAATGTCCTTCGTTGCATGTGACCCTCCTACAGTCATGCTAGTGAGACCAAGGCGCAGGTTAATTTTTTCCGCCCCAATCAAATCCGTGCATAAAGCTATTATGTAGACACATAATAGAGTCAATCTTTCCTAGTATAAATCCCGGCCAAGCAGGCAAACCCCGCGCAATTATTGTGCGCAGAATCTCGGTCGCGCCCCCACGGGTTCGGATTATTCTCGAGTTGCGCAGGCAGCCCTCTCGCGGAGACCCCCCGTTTGTAGGTGTCGCCGACTAGACTATGTGAGTGTAGGGAAGCTCGTCCGCGCAGGTGCATTTTTCCGCTGCCTCGAACACTGACAAACCAGACAGCGCCATATCCACATGGCGACTGTGGCCCGGGCGGCTACGTTCGAACTGGGCGATCATTGCTACAAGCCGCGAACAAAACGTCACTCAGCAGAGCTTTTCAATTCACGTGTCCAGAGCCTCAACGGTTGGATGCCTATGTCTGGCCTTTTAAACTTTATGTCTATACCTTATGGGATCGTTTCATCGGGTCCCCCTTTTAGTCATAGAGTTGGAGAGCGCATCATGTCCGTAACCTTCCGCGAGGTGAAAGCTGATATGCTCCGTCAGATCACCCGCGGCGAACTGGCCCCCGGTAGTGCAATGCCAAACGAAGTTGACTTAGCTGCGCGCTATGGCTGCTCGCGTGCCACTGTCAATCGCGCGATGCGCGAACTCGCCGATGATGGCTTTATCGAACGACGCCGGAAGGCTGGCACGCGCGTACGGCAAAATCCGGTCAGGCATGTGCGGATGAACATCCCTATTGTCCAACAAGAGATTGAGGAATTTGGCGCGGTCTATCGGTATGCACTGGTGCAATGCCAAGCCGAACCCGCACCGAACTGGCTACGCGCCCGGATGGCGTTGGAACGCAATGATCGTGTCCTACATCTGATTTGCATGCACTACGCCGATGATGCAGCGTATCAGCACGAAGATCGGTGGATTAACCTCAGCGCCCTGCCAGAGGCTGAACGGAACGATTTCGCCAATGTGGGTCCGAATGAGTGGTTAGTGTCCACCGTCCCCTTCACGGATGCACAGATCAGCCTCCACGCGGTTACAGCCGAGGCCGCTATCTCTGAGTATTTAGATTGCAGCGAAGGCGACGCTCTATTTCAGACAGAGCGCCTGACCTGGCTTGAGGGCCGGACGATTACCTTCGTGCAGCTGACCTATCGCCGCGGTCATCGCATCACCATGCAATATTGACAGGCGAGAAAGCTGGCGGATCGACGGTGCTATGAACATGGACCCTTTGCCAAAAAGATAGAACCTCACCCTGTCGAGCTAGCATTTTCGGCTGGTTCAGATCATTCTTTAAGAGTGCTTTAGTTGGCAGCCGTCTTAGAAATTTGAAGCTCCTGGCCGAGAGGGAGAAGCGACAACACCGTCGCTGGGACGGTCATGGTCGATCATGATGACAGCGCAAGGTGATGGCCAGCGCGATAGCATCATGAGCCAAATCGAGACATAGCGGCCGGTCTTTGCTAATGGCCGTATCACCCACTTGCAACGCAATCCCCTCCACCTGCGCATTGCCTGCAATCAGGTGCAACACGTCAGTTCGCCCTACTTGGCCAAGCTCGCTGCTGCCAGCCTCACGAGCAACATGCGCCTCGCCAACGCATCTTTCGGCATCAAACATCAGGTTGAAGCCACGTATCGGACCTTGGCTCAGCGTGGCTATTATCGGCATAGCCCCGTCAAAGGTCACAGGAACCGCATGCCGCGCCATCATAGCGCCATCCGGTCCGTGGAGTACCAGACCATCACCCTTGATCACGGTCAGAATACGGATCAGGCGCGGGAAACTGGAAAACCCTCCTTCCCTATCGACATCGGCCATGCTTAATCGCCACAAAGGGCCGCTCGCATCTTCTTCTTGAGCGATATTGCGAGTGATCCCGCCGCCATTTTCCCAAGGTGATTCGACCAAGTCATGTTGCCGAATAAACTGCATATCCCCCCGCGCCACAATCTGGCCTTATGTCCCCGATCAACACATTACCCTGTAAACGTTTTGGGAAACGAAGTGTAGAATGAACAATATTCTACCGGTTGCTTGAGCGCCTGGTTTCACCAGGCCTGAAATAGGTGCCGAGGGCCGTGAGAGCGAGAGCTGACAGGAAGCCCACATGGAAAGATACGGCACGCGACTCGTTAGGAAGGTGACGATACGGGAGTTGCGCGTGAGAAGGGCCAGCAAATCGGACAAAGAAAGACGACCGCCATGTTGCGGGAGCGCGATTTGGGCGCTGGCGTGAGGCAGTGCGGCCATGAGAAATACCAGGGCTATATCCTAGTTTTAAGATGACAAAAGGTTGAGCTGGCCGAGCGCGACGACGAAGCGACGGGAAAATACGTCCTTGACCGATGTCCCAAAATTATGCATCATTTGATGTGAAATTTTGGGACATAAAAGCATGCTTGAAGAAGTCGTGATCATCGATCCAGAAACCATTGCATCTGAAATTGCCAAACTGGGTTTAGACCTCGAAAAGCTAATTGAAGTTGTCAGGTATGCTGACAATGAGGGCGCGCTCTGCACGCGGAACGATCCAAAAGGCTATCGATTGATCACAGTTAACGCGAAAGCAGCACGCGGCCTCCGCGAGCAATTCTGTGGCGACGAGTGGGTTCATGATGAGGCCGGCAATCAACCTGGTATTTTGAATGAACGTCTAAGCCTTCGCATAATACCCTGCAATTTTGACGAAAATGCCGGAAACCCTCTGTTAACCCCAACGAACTGGACGGAAAAGGGGACTGCGTCCGGCCGTAAGGTACGCTGCAATGGTACTGGCTGGCTTCCCGGATTGGACTCCCCGATTATTGAGACCGAGGATGAAATTGTTACTTTAGTTCTTGGCATCTACTCGCAGGATGGCGAACCGCTCTCTGCTGAATTGTCTTACCCAATCGATTTCTCAGGGGGTAAGTACACAAAATTTAGTAAGCGCATCGTTGTACTCAACTCGGATTCTGATAATGGAACCCCGATTGATGACAGTGACATGGGTGGCCCGACCGAGATTGTCGAAATTGATGTGAAACGGAAGTAGGCATGTTAGTTCCAGAACGTGTTGAGTTGGTCCGGCTACGGCTTGGACTGACGAAGATAGGATTCGCTGAAAGCCTTGGCATTGACCGCAAAACGCTCCAGCGTTTTGAGAAAGATGGCTATGACCTTCCGCAATCATGCATTCCGCGGCTGACTGACCTATCGGGATATCCCGAAGATTTTTTTAGGGACCGCGCAAAGATCGAATACCCCAACCCTTCTGGTGTTAGTTTCCGATCTCTACGGTCGCTTACAGCGGCCTCGCGCAACTCGGCAATGGCAGCAGGCGCAGTAGCATTCATCTTCGATGACTTTGTAAATTCGGAATACACGTTGCCAACCCATGACGTGCCAACGGAGGTGAAAAGCGTTTCACCGGCCAAAGCAGCGCTCGGGCTACGCGCACAGTGGGGGATCGGCCTACGGCCTATTGGCAACCTTACCAATCTGCTTGAAGCGAAAGGCATCCGTATTTTCTCCCTAGTAGAGGAAACGCGTCATCTTGATGCGTACTCACTTTGGCGGAATGACAAACCATATATTTTTCTTAACACTCTTAAAACTGCTGAGCGCAGTAGATTTGATGCTGCGCACGAGTTGGGGCATCTTGTTTTGCACCGCCACACTGGCTCAACGCACTCAAGCGCAGAGTCTGAGGCCGACACATTTGCTTCTGCCTTTTTAATGCCAAAGGAGGATTTGTATGCCGAAATCCCTCGAGTGCGTTCGCTGAGCCAGCTGATTGAGAAGAAGAAAAGATGGGGGTTTCCGCTGCGGCACTTGCATACACACTACATAAATTAGGAAAGATCACCGATTGGCACTATCGCAGCTACTGCATCGCCCTAGGTAAGTTTGGAAGAAATGTGGAGCCAAACCCCATGGAAAGAGAGTCCTCTCAGATCTGGGAGAAGGTTCTAACTGATCTATGGCGAAGAGGAATGCCCATCAAGTTGGTCGCTGAGAAGCTCAATGTGCCAGAGCGGGAGTTAAATAGCCTCCTCTTTGGCATAGCGTTTAAGCAAGCCCAACATGCAGAAGTGATAGAGCGTGAACCTCTCAGAGCCGTCTAAGTGAATGGTATGAGTGGAATTCGCCGCAGTGCTCGATAGCAATCGATAGCGCGATTTGGCCGATGGCGTGAGGTCGAAAAACCATGACGCAAACCCAGAAAACTGAGCACCGAAATGTGCGTGAGAAGCTCAAACCTCATAGAACCTCGGTGTAAACGAGCAATGAGGGGACTTATCCACCTGATCTTAATAGACAACCGCTTCCCAACTAAAGCACCGGATACCGTGCATTTCACCACTGAAACACGGGGTACTGGGAAACGAGTTTTGCCTGCTACTAGGATCTCCCAGCCAGGACATATGTGCCTCGTGGCGGGGATTTCGAATCCCCTCGACTTTGCCCGTTTTCAATAGGTTGAGTCTGCTTCAATCACAGGGACATGCGCAGAACAGGGCGTGAAACTGTGAGCGGGTCAAGAAACCAAGAAAGCGAGGGCCGGTACAACGATGAGTGCCACAAATATCGGGCCTACGACCTCCAAGGGCCACCCATTCCGATCAAACCATGCTGATACCCTCGAAAACATCGATTACGCCCCTACTTCGCTTCAGCCCCTGTACCTTTGAGCGGGCTATCGGTGACAGCTCCCGCAATATCTGAAACACCCAACCAAAAAAACACCAGGGACGCGACGCCGGTCAGGACCGTAGTTATGTGCACGGCATCGGTGAACCACCGCAAACCCCTGGAGATTGGCTTTCCGACGATATAAGGGTGTTCCCATGTGTAGGTTACATTACTCGCGACAGCTACCTGAAGGTACATCACGCAGTAAGCGAGACCCGAGCAACTCGCGGCGGCCAAAACCCCCCATGCGAACCACACAAGCGCACCAATGCTAGCGCTGATATTTAGGGCAAGCGGCCCCGAGCCGTTCGAGACTGTCGCCACAAACCCGAGCATTGCGATCGCAGCGCCGCCGTTGATGAGTAAAAACGCCTTCGTCGCCGTAGCTGTTAAAGAGATCGCGGCCTCGTTCGCAAAATCGATGTAGGACCGCCACTCAGAATGCGCCAGGCGCGCGTCATCAATCTGATGCCTGTGTCGTTCGTACTCAGGGTCGTTGTTTGAGCTAGTCACCCAGCACCCTCCTCCTATTCAGACTTAGGCGCGCACATGGGCGCCCAAAACCATTTACCGTGCACCCACATGCGCCGCTGGCGACACTTGCTGCACCACTGGTGACGCGGGGTGCACATGCTTTTCCGCCAATCGTGGTCGCCGCAATCATCCATGCTACGGCCCGCTTGCGCTTTCGACGTAGGGAGCGGCTGAACCGGCGTTCTGCCCTGCGGCGCGCGGAACCCAATGGCCCCTTTCTCCTCTTCTCGATCACTCGCATTCGCATAAGGTCATCAATGCTGGATCCTCCTGCCAAAGGGTAAGATGCTGACCGATGAATTTGTGAATAGAGATATTGTAGTTCGGGTACTGCTTTACGGCCCGGCAACATATATCACCTGACTAATTCGGCCCTAAATCATTGTCCAGCGGCGCTGCTTTGTTCTTCAAGTCTGCAAGCAGAACAATGTTGGACGCAGCTGCAAGGCCACAGAGGATGCTGTATGCGAACGCCCAAAAACCCAGAAGCGATAGTAAAAGCGTATCGTAGGCCTCCAACGCAAGAACCAATATCAGTGCGATAATCTGGACCAACATAAAGTGAAAGAAAGTCGCCACTGTTTTCATGAATAGCGAATTATTGTCACCGTCTTGGTGTAGGATTCTCAAGAAAGTGCCGGAGGTCATTGAGAACATTATCGCAAGCGCCCCCAAGCTAAAGGAAATTAAAGATGGCAAGACAGACAGGGCGAGCGCGGCCCACATGCGCTCACCGGAATCGTCAATTGGCAACCAAATTCCTATAAGGACTGCTGTCAAAATGAGTGACACCAGAAAGAATGGGGATTTGACCAGTGCCCAAAACCCACCATAAGCCTTCCAATATATCTTAAATGCCTTCATTGGTTCAGCATCACTCTAATACGTCATCTTCGACGGTGGCAGCGATAATGTTCAGCTCCGGACCGTTTCTTGCAACCCGGCCGATTGCAGCAAAGCTAGAATCTTCTTCCTGTTTTTCTTCTTCTATTTCCGCGGGCATATTTTTAGTATTCCGCTCTTCCGGTTCTCCGAATTCATTTTTACCGACAGTCTTAACCGAACCATTATTTCTTGCCAGCTCTGCAGCAGCCCTCCAGTGCGGCAGAAGAACCAGCGTTTCCTCTCCCCTTGCTCTAGACAAAGTAGCCTGAAGACGTCCTGCCTTCATGGCTTCCAGTTCGGCCAGAGCTTGTGCATGTTCTTCTGAAAGATCATCTGGATTTGGCAACTTCAAATCGATCTCAATCTTTCGTATAGCCTTTAATGAAAGCACATATTCTATGGCATCAGCGCGAGTTCCAACAAAAACCGAAACCTCTTCGACCACTCCTTCTCCCGCCTGTGCAAGTATCTTCGAGAATGCAACCTTGGCAGTGGAGGGAGTAATGGTTCTGCCTTCGTCGTTAGACAGTTCAATGTAGAGGGCATGCTCTTTTTCTCTAAACGCGAAATAGAAAATCCTTGAGTTGAATCCGATATTCTCTGGCAATTCCACGCCTGCTTCATTCAAAGACATTTCTTTCAATGACATTTTGTCGACTGAGGGTGAGTTTGGGTCAATCTCTGTCCACATAGCTAAGCGGCCACGAAAGATCCCATCCTGAGACGCGGTTATTCGAGATATCCTAGTGAACTGGTCGCTGCGGAATTTGACAGGAGGTTGCTCGGCAGCGATTTCAAAAAGTCTCCTGTAGATTCCCGTAGGGTGCGGGTGGGATACAACGTTGAGCAGAGAATAAGTCTTGAACATAAAGGTTTCCTAAAATTTTCGTAGCGGCGCGCCGACTATAGGAAACGTTGCATATTCGAACAACGCTGCAAAGCAAAGAACGATACTTGCTTCAAGTCTAACCCCTTCCTTTGCCGGACTACCGCCGCTCGATTGCGTCAGCCGAAAATTCGCCAGTGGCGCTGTTGAACATTAGCGCCGCCCCCTCAAAATCGAACTCTGACGACTCCTGCCAGGATAGGTAGTGGGCGATTGCCTTTTTTATGGCCGTAGCGTCCATGCTGATTTCAGAGCGCGGTCGGCTACTCGATGGTGAGCCACCACCGCCCCCCACTTTGTCCGCTCTTCGGGCATCATGGCGTTGTAAACATCTTCAATTTGCTTGCTGGGCATAGGTCGCCGGTACCCCAGAACGCAAAAAGCCCGCCCCTGCATCAACAGAAATGAGCCTCATTTCACAAGCAGCCATGCACATCACACTGCCGTGCCTGATAGATGATCCACTCAGCGACCGGGCGATCGCGCGCGATAGCTTCAATCGTCGCTGGCTGCGCCTTCGGTGGCCGTTGGCTCACGTCCTTGAACAGAGCGTCGCTGCTCACATTGCTCGGGGTAGACAGGACCCGGCAGAGAGCGGAATCCAGATCGTTGTTAGTAAGACCTTCAATTTCATTCTGCGTTCCTTTCGATTCCTCAATGTGCTGGAGGCGGTCTGTGTTTTGCTTGGCGCGGAGATTGCGCTCACGATCATCTGCGGCATCTGCTCTCAGCCAAACCACCACGCCGATCAGGACCGCCATCCCTACCCCGCTGGCGATCAACTGCGCCTGAAGATGGCCTAGACCAGACATAGCGCGACCTCTTCGACGCGGCGGCGGACTAGCCCGCGCACGACCTTTCCGCCCGCCTTGTTCCACCAGCTGATCGCCTCGCATCCGCCCTTGATGTCGCCGGCGTTGAGGCGACGGGTGGCGGTGCTGGTGCCTGCGCCTGTCCAGCCGACATTGAAGGCGAGACTGGTGAAAGCGGCTTTGCGGGTTGGCGGTAGCCAGTAGGTCTGAGCCTTCCCGCTGACATAGGCCAGCCATTTGTCGCGGTACTCTGCAATTTCCTCGATCAGCAGCGCCTTGCACTCGGCGTCGGTCTTGCGCTGCCCGGGCCCCGCGGTGCGTGTGTGGCCGTAGCAAATCGTCCAGACGCCGACGATGTCGCGATAGGCATCGTTTCGCTTGCCCTCCCACTTAGCGATAAGCTGAAAAGCGATTTCATCGAAGGGATCTTCGGCTACGGGTGGCGCGGGGATCAACGGCGGACTTGGCTTCGACGCCATGGCCGGGATGATCTGCGCCTCAACGCTCGCTCGCACCTCCGGCTCCGGTAGCACGGCATCTTCAACCAGCGCACCGCCGATGGACTTCACCAACATGAGCGC
The DNA here is from genome assembly GCF_029870955.1 of Sulfitobacter faviae. Taxonomy (NCBI): domain Bacteria; kingdom Pseudomonadati; phylum Pseudomonadota; class Alphaproteobacteria; order Rhodobacterales; family Roseobacteraceae; genus Sulfitobacter; species Sulfitobacter faviae. The sequence continues at coordinate 1,088,608 of NZ_PGFQ01000001.1, forward strand.
GCCAAACAGGAATGCCGTCCAGAAAATCAGCCGGCGGCCGATCCGCGTCTCAGGCACCTGCCGCACAAACCGGCCGGCGATGCCGAAGGCGAAGAAGACCAGAGCCGCTGTGCCGAGCGGGTATGGGTCAACCTCGATCGCAAACAGGCCATAAAGGACGTTAGGCACAACCAGCGCCAGCGAGCCAAGCACCATACTGACGAAGGAATACGAGCGTAGGACTGCCCGCCAGTTTTCAACGATGTATTGGTTCATGGGCATTCTCCAAAGTAGAAAACCCCGCAGGCGGGGCATGAGGTTGATGATGTGGATGGGCGGCTAGGGCCGTGGCCCCTCTAGCAATTCAAAAGCGGCAGTGCTGGTCTGGTCGAAAACTTCCTTGCCATCGCAGGTATAGGCAAGGATCAAATAGACTGTGACGCGACCGGGACGAAGGTTGACCGGCGGCGTGTACCCGGGGCGCAATGGCGTAGGATTATTGCTGATCTGCCGGGCGGCTTGCCGACGTTCTCCCGGTGTCGGGATGTTCAACATGTCAGTGAAAATTGGCTGCGAATATCGAAGAATGCATTTCTCGCCAAGCCGCGTGCGCTCGGCCACAAAATTGAACACGATCCGCTCACCCTGGTAGACAGGTTCAGCGACATAAGTCAGCCCCGGAACCTCACGGATTACACGATCCTCGCCCTGCACCTGCGCCATGCGATCTTGTAGATCAGCTATGTCAGTTTGTACTTCCTCCCATTGGTCTAGCAAGTCGCGCAAAGGACCATAAGTTACAGACCACGCCCCGCCAAAGAAGCCGACGATGATGCTAATCGCGCCGAGAACCTTTGCGATCTCAATCAGGCGACCTGATAGGCTAGATGGAAAGTCGTCTGAGGTCATAAATCTGGCCTTTGTTCAGAGTCAGAAGAGATGGGAGATCGGTCAGGCAGGCTATCTATCTGATAAGGCAAATTATTGCCGTAGCCGCGCCAAGCTTTGCTCTACTAGATGGAGAGTTAGTGTTCGTGTAAAATGCCCATTTTAAGGAGGTGATATGCCTAAAATAGATTCGCACATTTTCAGAAACTTACGGCGCAAGAAGGCCCAATGGCCGTGGGGCTTTATCGTCGCGGTAACGGTTCTCTGGCTGCTCGCTATTGCTACCGTTTTAAATTGATCGACTATGTGTGCTTGTACAATTGCGGGTGATTTCAGTCAGCTTGGCCGGTTAGCATAGTTGGCTAGGAAGCCCAAGCCGCCGCTCATAGGTGCTGCGGCAGTGGTCCCGCTCATCACGGCGAAACACGCGGTCAAAGGTCAGCACCCACAGGCGCCACAAACCACGGTCACGACGCCACCACGCATAGGCGCAAAGCGCCATGTCCCAGCCCACCAGCCGGCGACTGACGGCTTCCCAGAAGGAATGCGTCAGATCACAATCGAGGTGCGAGCGGCAGAAAACTCCTTCAATGCTGCATAATTTGCCGCGTGCTCGGAGGCGCTCAGTCCTTTGTTGTAGACAGCCACACTGGCAAGCTGGGCAGTCCCATCTACGCCTTGTGTGTTCGCATTCGCACCAGCTCTGAAGGCTACCCCTCCCCCTTCAAGAGATGAAATGGTCAGCGCCGCCGTTGCGGTCAGCATATCCGCATCGGAAGCATTGCGGCGATAGACTGTGATGCCGGCGGCCGTGAAGGTTGCCCCGATATACTCCCATGCACCCGATGCAGGGCTTCGAGCCAGACTAACGGACTGCTGCGTCTCCGCCCCCTTGTCCGCCGCAGCAACCAGAGAGCCACTTGCTGTTAGATAGAGCCGCAAATGCGATTGGGCGGTGTTTGCATAGGTCGATAACAGGACAGCGTTCGCATCATTGCCTCGGATAAGTCCGCACAGTGTCACCTCACCGGGAACGCCAGCGGCCAGCGCCTGCGTGTCCGTATAAGGCAGTTGGATGTAGCTGGCCGCACTTGGAGCGATTGAGTTTGCGTCCCGCGCAGGAGTTCCGATGCGGGTGGCCCGCTGATAGCGCAAAGATTGGTCAAACGTATCGTCGTTGTTCGGCCAGTCAGAGCCAAAGAACCCGGCCCATTGAAGGGCGTTTGCTTCGGGCCAGCTTACGCCGCCCCAGCCCGCACCGCCCGCGATTGGATTTGATACTGTGATGATTTCTTGGGTCGCCATAATGTAATTCCTTTACTCGACGTTGATTTCTGTGATGGGGGCAAAATGCGGGACAGCCACGGCGCTGCCGCTAACATCGACGGTGCGGGTGGTGCTGTCGCGCAAGCACCCACGCTGGCCTGTATCTGGCCCTGCGAAGCTGCCGAAAACGTCAGCGTCCGCATCATCGACTTGGCCACCGATCCAAGCGTATTTTATCCGCAGTTCGACTGAAGGAATGTCGCTATCGGTTACGATCTTGACGAACCTATTCCGCGATACGGTTACACTGGCGATGCCAAGGTTGGCACCAGTGTCCATGCGTTGCACTTCAAAGCCGCAGTCGCCGGGGTTTGCTATTGCAACATCGTCCAATACAAGCGGCAAAGTGGGAGCCGTGTATTCGATTTGGATGACCCGATCCGCAACTCTCTGCGCTCGCACCATGTCAATCTTGCCCACCGGGACGCCGGCAGCAACTTGGCCCGCAGCATAGCCGCCTGAAAACGCTGCCCGCTTTACATCACCTCCCGTCAGAAGGTGGGAGCCTGTGCCCCCGGCACCATAGTCATACTGGTAAGTCGTCCCGCCATAGACATAGTTTGGGTCATCATTGCATAGGCGCACGATTTCAGAAGCAAGCGTCATGTGCGTTCTGTTGTAATAGAAGGCAGAAGCGGGCTGCATCATCACCATGACAACGCTGTGTCCCTCCCCAAACACTTCATCGACCTTGGCCTGCAACGGTCGACGAATGCCATTTTCGATCTGCCGCCGCCAAACTGTGGGGCTAGTGAAGAGCGCAATATCAGCCTCGCCTTGCCAGAACACGACAGGCACAATTCCGGGGACCATATTCCCCGCATCGGCAATGTCGGCAAGTGCGTCTATGGCTGTCTCCAAGCGGGAGTAAAACTCACCGCCTTCGGATAATTCGGCAGCGGTGCGTCCTCCCTGACAGGCTGTGATGGTCACAATGTCGCCGGGGTCTTTTCCCGCTGCCGCGAAGGCCGCCTGCAAGCCCTCTGCCGCACCTCGCGAACCGTCTTCCTGCCCTTCGGTGACATGATCAACAAGGCTGGCGAAGCTGGCGGGGTCGTTCCATTCTGCCGAAGTCAGCAGCGAACCCGCGTTGAACATTTTAAGGCCAGCAGCGAGGGTCGTGCTGATCGCTGTCGTATCCGACCCGAGAAACGGCGACTGGCCGTAAACGAGAAGAAGATTGAACTCGCCTAAACCAATATCAACAGGGCGTGAAGGTGAACCGGAATCTAGCTCGAGAATAGACCCGTCCGCAGTCGTCTTTAGGTATGAGAATGCATCCGTATTCCGCAGATATTTACCTGCATCCTCTACCTCTCCTCGTGCAGCCGCGAGGCGCTGACCAGAAGCGCCGATGATAGAAAGAATATTGCCCTCCTGATCAGTGGTGAGTGCCTGAAATGCAGTGGTTTCTCGTTCATTTCGTGCGTTTGGCATAATCCCGTTTGCCCCCATGATTGAGCCATCGTTTTTTTCCAGCAGAAGGACATTCCCTGCTTGATCCGTGACAAGGCGCACAAAAGCATCGGTCTGGCGGATAATCGTTTGCGCCTGGATGAGATCGACTTGAGAACCGACGCCGCTGAGACCAGTTTGAACAATGCTCAAGTCATCCAGAATGACTTGAAGTGCAGAGGGATCACCCATCGTCTGGGCAAGCTGAATGAAGAGCTGGCGCAAGGCGCGTTTTTCAATCTTCTTTGTCGATGTGGAGCGGTCGCCAACGGGCAGGTCCCCAACGCCACCTTGCCCATCACCAGTATAGCCCTCAAAGTCTCGCAGATCGCGATTCACGTCATCAACAAATGGCATCATTTGCCCCCATGCAGATTGGCCCGCCAAAGCGAGCGAAATTTGGAATTCGGAAACCGTTTAAGTTGTTGTGATGTTGGCCGGCCCAGCAGGCAGACCTTCGACGCCAGACACGTTGGCAGCCGCAACCCAGTAGTTGTATTCGGTCGCTGCGGTGATCGTATCGTCCGAGAACTCGGAGATTTGACCCGATACACCGCCTGTCGTGCCTATCAGCACTGCGTCATCAAAGACCGCCGTAACGCCGCGGTAAATACGGAGCTCGTAAAACTCTCCGGCCGGGTTGCGCCAGTTTAGGTTGACGCGCCCGGTGCCGTTGGATGCGAACAGTTCAGAAGGTGCGCCCGGTGGCGTTGCGTCGATTTGCACTGTGATAGTGCCGAGGTTTTCCCACTCGTCCGGCTCATAGAACACGCCATCAAAGCGGGCTTGCGCGTTGTAATCTCGCCCATCCTCAACCGCGCCTGATTGCGCAGTGTATCCGGTCGCCTGCATGTCGGTCCATGGGCCGTAGGTTGTGCTGGGAATGCCCTCACTGCCGCCATCATCATAGGTCGATGTGCGGTATTGCGCTTCGATCACAATATCGTCGCGGCCTGCGATTGGCACGGCGTCAACCTCAAGGACCGAGATGCGATTGCCTGCCGATGCCTGAACCACCCGCTGAGAGAAAACCGCCGAGATTTCCGGTGCTTCGCTGTTGCCCGATACTTGCAGCGGCGTAGGCGGGTCGCCCGCTTCCTCTGGCGTCCATTCCCCAGATGCCCGATCCACCTTTGCCAGGTCGATGCGGCATAGCAATTCAATCGGGTCAAATTCGTGGTCTAGCACCTCGTACTCGCCTTGGATCACGCGGCCCGAACCGTCTTCCGGTTGGTAGTCTAGCAGGATCGTATGACGCTGCGCATGTTCGCGCGGGAAACGTGCCTTTAGACCGACAAGGTTGGTGATGATCGAAACCTTGGCCCGGTTGTCATCGTGAAACTGCTCCTTTGCCAAGCGCCGCGCCTGCGCACGGTTCGGACACATCGCCAGTTCGTATTCCTTGACAATTTCGCCCTCAACCGCCAGCCGCGTCTCGTCGCGCCAAGCTTCAACTTCCGTGACCGTGTATTTCTGCGAAGCGTCCATGTGCAGCACCCGCAGAACGTTATACCCTTCGCGTTCGCTGATGGCCTCGCTGGTTTGGATTTCTCTGATGTCTTTGGCCGTGATGGTGCAGGCCGGGGTGCCGAAGCTGCCGCCGATCAACCCGATGCGCCCGTCCTGCATTTCATAGGCACGGATTCCGCTACTCGCATGCATCCTGTCCAGCACGTCAGACGGCGGCTCATCCAGCGTCCAGTAGCCCCAAAGTCGCAGGCGGGGCGCTGTGCCGCCCTCAAGCTGCGGCACGGCTTCATCGGCCACGTCAGCCATTGCTGAGACGCTATCCCAGTTGATGTCCGTCGCGTCGATCTTGAACCCGTCCTCATGCGTGAGGAAATGCGACTGTACCAGTGCCGCGTTATCGGCATATGCCGTCGAAACATCTCGTGGGTCGTAGACCGCCTGCCCCTTAATGACGCACTGTAAAACGGTGCCAGAGGTCTTGGGGAAAACCTTGCTAAAATCGTTCCCTTTCGGTGCTTTGATCTGCCCCAGAAATGTGGCCTGATTGGTTAACCTACGATCTACATCCCAAGACGCGAATTCCGCCGTAAGGTCCGCATAGTCGCCACCAAGCGCCGAACCATCGCGGGTTTGAATGTTGACGTATGGCGCAGTCTTCCCTTCGGTTACGTCACCGTTCTCATCCAGTGCCACAGGAACGCTATCGACCCAGAATTCGTCGAAGCTGGTTATAGGTCCGTGCGCCACCATGACGAGCTGATAGAGCACCCCGTCCTTTACTTCGAAGAATGCCCTGATGCCGCCAGCAAGATTCTCACCTACATAGATGCGGCGCGGGGCAATGGCTTGACTGATAACCGCTTGGATGTCGGATTGAGACACGCTCACGCTTGGTGCGAGCACACGAGAAATTGCGCTCAGAGCCAGCGACACCGCCGCATTTGCCACCGCTACGCCGATAGACGTGGCTGTAGCAACGGAAAGGCCAGCTGACGCAGCAAGATAGGCACCTGCATAGGCAATGTTGAATAAAGCTGTCCCAATAGCTGTAAAAATTGCCATCAGTGTTGATTGTCACTGAGAACTGACCCGGTATTTTCACCGAGATTTGACCCACCCTCAGTTATGCGTCGTGGTCTATGATGCGGTCAATGTTTTGGCCTCCTTTGCAGTTTTCTTTGCTGCCTCAGAACTGACCTTGAAGCGGTAGCTGTCGTTTCCGGTTTCGAGGATGTGGCAGCGGTGGGTAAGCCGATCCAAGAGAGCGGTGGTCATCTTTGCATCCCCGAAGACCTGCGCCCATTCTGAGAAGCTAAGGTTGGTGGTGATGATCACACTGGTGCGCTCATAGAGCTTACTGAGCAGATGGAAGAGCAGCGCCCCGCCAGATGAACTGAACGGCAGGTAGCCGAGTTCGTCCAAAATGACCAAGTCGACCTTCGTCAGCGTCTCAGCCAGTTTCCCTGCCTTTCCAAGCGCCTTCTCCTGTTCCAACGCATTGACCAATTCTACGGTCGAGAAGAAGCGGACCTTGCGCCTGTGGTGCTCAATCGCTTGGACGCCAATTGCAGTGGCCGTGTGGCTCTTGCCCGTTCCGGGACCGCCGATCAAAACGACATTTTCGGCCGCTTCGATAAACTCGCATCGATGTAGCTGCCGCACTGTCGCTTCGTTGACCTCACTCGATGCAAAGTCGAAGCCCGTCAGATCCTTGTATGCGGGGAAGCGGGCGACTTTCGTGTGGTAGGCGATAGACCGTACCTCGCGTTCGGCGATCTCAGCCTTGAGCAGCTGTGACAGCATTGGTGTGGCAGCTTCGAACGCTGGCGCGCCCTGGGCGACCAAGTCTTCAATCGCATTTGCCATGCCGTACAGCTTGAGACTGCGTAGCATGATCACGATAGAAGCTCCTGCTGGGTCATGACGCATGGCGCTTCTCCTTAGTCTGTCGCAACCCGTCATAGCGATCGACGTTGGCCTCTGGCGTTGACTGCAATGCCAGTGCGTCCGGCGGATCGACCTCGGGGTGATCTGTCGGTCTGCGGTCGATCAATCGATGCAACAGGTTCAGGATGTGCGTCTTGGTGGGGACGCCCGCTTCAAGTGCCAGCTCCACTGCGCACAAAACGTCATCTTCGTTGTGCTGAAGGACCAGAGACAGAATGTCGACCATCTCTCGGTCACCGCCTTCTTTACGCAGCATGTGATCCTGAAGTTGCCGGAAGGCATCCGGCATCTCCGTGAACGGCGCACCATTGCGTAAGGCACCTGGTTTGCGTTGGATGACAGCGAGATAGTGACGCCACTCATAGATGACCTTGCCGGGCTTGCGATGAGATCGCTCGATGATCCGCGCATGCTCGCAAACCGTTTGCCCTTCAGCGACCACGACCAGCCGTTCGGGATAAACATGCAAACTGACACGTCGGTTCGCGAAGCTGGCGGGAACGCTGTAGCGATTGCGTTCGAACGTGATCAGGCATGTGGGTGACACACGCTTACTGTGTTCGATAAAGCCATCGAATGCCGGCGGCAGTGCCATCAGCGTGGGCTTCTCGGCCTCCCACACGTCAGCGATGGACCCCGGCAAAGCCTTGTGCGGTGTCTCTGCCCAAAGGGCGATACAGCGATCTTCAAGCCATTGGTTCAGCTCGTCCAGATCGGCAAAGACCGGCATGACTTGCCACATGCGGTTGCGCGCATCCTGCACGTTCTTCTCAACCTGGCCTTTCTCCCAACCTGCGGCTGGATTGCAGAACTCGGGCTCAAACACGTAGTGGCTGGCCATAGCCTTGAAGCGTGCATTGACGTCCCGCTGCTTGCCTCTGCCCACACGATCAACGGCGGTCTTCATATTGTCATAGATCCCGCGACCAGGCACGCCGCCGAAGACGCGGAATGCATGCCAGTGGGCGTCAAACAGCATCTCGTGCGTTTGCAGCGGGTAGGCCCGCACCAAGAAAGCGCGGCTGTGTGACAGTTTGATATGCGCGACCTGAAGTTTGGCGCGCTCACCGCCAATGTTGGCCCAGTCCTCGCTCCAATCGAATTGGAAGGCTTCGCCGGGCGCGAACACCAAAGGCACGTAGGTGCCGCGCCCCGTCGTCTGTTCCGCTCGATGCCGATCTTCACGCCATGCCCGGGCGAAAGCTGCTACGCGTTCATAGGAGCCATCATATCCCAGCTTCACCAGATCAGCATGCATTTGCTTCACTGTCCGCCGCTCTTTGCGTGACTTCCGCGTCTGGATTAAAAGCCAGGCTGACAGCCGATCCGAATAGGGATCCAGCTTGCTTGGACGCTTGGGCGTCTTGAACTGCGGTTCCACCGCACCTTCACGCAGATACTTCTTTATCGTGTTCCGAGACAAACCCGTCCGCCGGGCAATCTCCCTGATTGGCATCTTGTCACGCAATGCCCAGCGTCGAATGACACTCAAAAATCCCATGTCGATCACTCCAAATCCCCCAACCAAAACCGTCGGGGAAGTGTGTTCACATGGGTCAATTCTCAGTGACAATTTATGGGGCTACCGGGTCAGTTCTCAGTGACAATCAACAATCGTGTGATCCTTGGCTTCCTGCACCGTGACGGGCAATGCGGCAGGCGCTGTGACGCGGACGGGGGTCATTGCTTATTTCCCGCCGTAGGGAAACGGATCGAGGCCGAGCTTCTTCGCCTGTGCGGCTGTCATGCTGACCTTGGGGCCCGGCTTTTTCGTGGCCTTCGCGGTCGGCTTCTTCTCTTCCGGGCCTGGTTTCTTTTCGTCGCTCATCTTTTCAACTCCATTGAGAGAGGGGAGCCCCGGCCATCGCGGCCGAGGCGATTGGCTTAGACGCCGTCATCCATTTGCAGGATGCGGATAGCTTTGGGATCGACCACAGCCCCGCCGACGCGCTTGGTGGTGTAGAACAGCACCTTGGGCTTTGCGGTGAACGGGTCGCGCAACACGCGAACGCCGGTACGATCGACGATCAGATAGCCGCGCGCGAAATTGCCGAAGGCGATCGGCGTGGTGTTGGCGGCCATGTCGGGCATGTCCGGCATTTCCGTGACCGGATATGCCAGCAGCTGCGAGGGCTGACCCGCAACGCTGGAGGGCTGCCACAACTGGCGACCATCGGCGTCGCGCAGTTTGCGGATTTTGCCCAGAGTGGTCCGGTTCATGACAAAGCGCGCGCCGTTGGTGTAGCTGGCCGGCGTTCCGTAGATGAGATCGAGCAGCTCATCTTCGGTCACAGCGGTTGTCGCTGCGGCAGGATCAACACCGATGGCACCCAGTGGGTTCGCCCCGGCATTTGCGGCACCGGTCGCGTAGCTCAGGAAACCATTCGGCTTGTTGACGCCATTGCCCGCGACGAAGGCCAGACCTTCTTGCTTGGCGAACTCGGTCTGAACCTCATTCGCCAACCAGCTTTCCAGATCGACCGCGGCATCGTCGAGCATCCCCTGCGTCGCGCCGGGGTTGGCGTAGATTTCTCCGGGGGTGATCACCATCGAGCCGAAGGTCGGCGTGCTGGTTTCCGGGCGCGCCTCTTCCTCGCCAACCCAGCCGGAGCCGGTGCCGCGCAGGTTGAACAGCTTGGTGAACCCCGCCGTCGAGATGTTCTGGACGGATGCGATCGAGCGCATGGCGGAGACTTCAACCAGCTTGTCGGTGATGGTGCGGTCCCATTCCACCGGCGCCAGAAACCCACCTTCTGGATCGGCACCTTTGTTCAGATTGGCCTGAACTTGGCCTTTGCTGAAATGCGCCTGAAAGGCTTCGGTGTATTCCGCATCTTTCACCGCGTCGGGGCCGGTACCGCTCAGCGACATCGCCGCGATCTTGGTATTGGCCGCATCGATCGCTGCCTGAAGTTCGCCCACGCTCGTGTTGATCCGGTCAACCTGCTCAGACTGGACCACATCGCCCATGCCTTTTTTCAGGTCTTCCAGTTCCTTTTGGTGCGCTGCCTTGAACGCCTCGAAGGTCTTGCCCTGCTCCTCGATCAGAGCCTTGATATCGGTGCTGGCATCAGCGCGCACACCGACAAGCCCGCGAACGGGTTGTGTGAAGTGTTTCATTTGAAACCCCTTTAGATTTTCAGTTTTTCGGTGTTGCCGCGAAGCGCGGCGATGATGTCAGCGCTCGGCATGACGTCAGGAGGCGATACGTCAGCCCCCCTTGCAGTTCCGCGAGGAGGCTACGGCGCTCCCGGCGGGACAATCCTTGTGCGGCCATGCTGGCCTCGATCTTGGCAATGGCCGAAGCACGTTTGCCGCTGTCTTTGTCTTGCTCGATCTCGGCATCAGAAAGATACCCATCCGCAAGCCCGGTCTTCACCGCGTCCTCACCCGTGAAGAACGTCTCAGCATCCATCCATGCTTCTACATCTTCCGCTTTCGATCCGGAGCGCTCGGCATAGAGGTCACGCATTGCCCGGTCGAAGGGCTCCATCATTGCCGCCGCGGCCTGCATATCGTGCCGGTTGCCGATCGTGATGCCCCAGGCGTTATGGACCATAAGGAATCCAGTCTTTGCCACTTTGATCTCATCACCGGCCATGGCGATCACCGATGCGGCGGACGCGGCAAGGCCCAGCACATTGACCGTGACCTTGGCTTTGTGTTCACGCAGCATGTTGTAAATCGCCACGCCTTCAAAAAAATCGCCACCGGGGCTGTTTATATCGACCCGAACGTCGCGCTCACCGATCGATCGCAGCGCCCCGGCGATCCGCTTGGATGTGACACCGTCGCCATAATCGCCGCCGCCGATCTCGCCGAGAATGGAGATTGATGCCTCATCGCTCGTTGCAGCATGGATGCCCGCGTTCCAGCGGTCGACCACATCGGTGCGCGGTTGCCATTCCATATTGGAGAGGGCTTTGAACGCTTTGATCTCGGGAAGTTTACGCAGGCTCATTCTGCCCTCCTATCTTTTGCTGGCCGAGTGCCGCCGGCAGATCATTTCGGCGCTCAAGGTCCATCCACTCGCGCGGCTCGTCGGGATGCAGCCATGGCGTATGACCGCCTGCGCCGAGCCCCTTGGCGAAGAACTCCGCCTGATCTTTCATGGACCCGCGCAGCAATGCGCCGGCGTTGAACTTAACCTCATACTCATCGGCCTCGCGCTCGGTCAGCAGAGAGCGTTCGATCGCCTGCTGCCAGGCCTCGAACCAAGGGTTCAGGCCATAGCGAACGAAGAACTGGCCCAGCACATCAATGCCCGAGCCCCATGACGTATCGTCGACCCCCAGAAGCGGGCGCGGGACGCCGAAGGGGCGTGCCGTTTCTTCGATCTGGTGCTTTCGTTGCTCCAACCCCTGCCCGTCCTTGCCGGGGTGCTGGCTGGAAACGAGATCCATGCCCTCTTCGAGAATCTTCCATTTGTGCGCGTTCTCGGTGCCCGCATCATCATTCATGCTGGCCTTAAGCCGCTCATAGGCCTCTGGTGAGAGCTTCTCTTTGTGCTTCAGCGCGCCCCCACGATCATGCCGTTGCGGAACATGCGCGCCGCTGACTTCTCAGCCTGCTGTGCAAGCCCGATGGCTTCGGCAGACTGCTTGACCAGCGACAGGCCGGTGATCCCGTCATCGGAAAGCCCATAGCGCAGATGGAACACTTCGGACTGCGGCAGCGTGATGGGCCCGCGATTGCCCCGCGTCACCACATACTCCAGCGCCCAGTCGTCGCGCTGCTTCACCGTCACCCGATCCCCAGCTATTGGCACAAGCTGCATCACGCGGTTGCCGCTGCGCACGATCATCGCATAGGCGTCACCGTCTGTCAGCGCACGCTGCTGCATTAGGCTGCGGAACTCAAAAGCAGTCTGCCATGCGTTCGGCTTGCGGTGCAGCACCCGAAACAACGGATGATCGCTGGCCTTCGACTTGTCCGCTTTGCGCTGCATATGAAGCGGCAGCATCCCAATGCTGAAGGCAATGAGCGACACGCAGCGCAGGATGGTTGTATTCTTCATTGCCGACTTGGCGTTGATATGCGCCCCGGATTCCGTCATCCCGCCGCCGCCCGTGCGCATGAACTCCAAGAGTGCTGGATCATCCAGACCGCTGAACACAGCCCCGCCCGGAACGCTGGCCTGCACCTCCTTTTTGCTCTCTGCGGCGGGGCGCCGGAACAGATTTAGAATTCCCATAACACCGCCTTAAAACGTGAGAATGCCGCGCTCTTCGTATACCGATGGCCCGCCGTGCCCGACCGGGTTCCAGCTCATCAGCATCACGGCGTTGAACAGCGCCATGAGCGGGTCGATCTTTGCCGACCCGCTGCGCGCCTTGGTCACCAGTACGGCGTTGCCGCGGGTCTCTGTCTTTGCATTGCCCACACACCACCGCATGAGCCGCTGGTCGCAATGCACCAGCGTCTTGTTCTTCAGCTTGACCGGCGTCCCCTTGATCGCCGCGTTCAGCTTGTAGCCCTGGCTGATCGCCCGGATGTCCTCGATCTCAAACCCGGCCTCGATCAGCGCATCGACAATCGAAGCCACGCCTTCGGGGTCCATGCCGATCCCGTCTTCTTCCGGCAGCAGCCCTGCCTCTTGTAGCCGCTGGCAGATCGCCACGATCTCAGGGTTGGCCTCGGCATCGAGGTTGTCGACCAGCGTCAGGTCCCCGGCCTCGACCAACTCATGCAGTTCGGGCGCGATGCTCTTGCGCAGCGTCAGCACACCACGATCCGCCCAAGCCCGGCCCCAGTGCATCCAGCGCTTGGTTTCCGCGTGACGCCCCAGCACCGAGACGCCCAGCAGATCGTCAAGCCCGCCCCCGTCGAGACCAACCACGCAGACCTCGGAAGAGGCGATGATCTCATCCAACGTCATTTCCGGCCGCCCGGCCCCGGCCCAGTGATCCGCGCCGATCCACCGCTCGGAGTGCAGGCCCAAGCCGATCTCAATATTGAGATGCTGGCTCATCCAAATCTGTTCAGCCTCGGGGCTGATCGCACCGTTGTTCGTGTAATCGTCTTCCAGACGCTGCTGACTGATGGAGCGGCCAAGGTTCGGCAGCACCAAGGGCCAGTTCTCGCGATTGCGCCAGTACCGCTCCTTTTTCTGCAACGCCTCCGGAAACTCATAGAGCACCGGCAACATGATCGGCCGCGCGCCCGCCTTACCGTCCCGGATCGCCCGGGCCTTGCCGATCTCTGCCTTCCAAATCCCCGCCGGTTCTTTGTCCGACTGGGTGGTGATCATCATCAACTGACCACCGGTCATGGTGATCCCGCCGCCTCTGATCTGCTGCATGACCTGCTGAGCGCCGTTCTTCTTGCCGAGTTCGTGCAGCTCATCGATGATTGTCATCACCGGGATTTCCCCGGTCACGATCGAGGTGTCGAAAGTCTTTACCTCCAGTTCGGTGCCTGTCTTGTAGCGCGTGATCGTTTTCGTGTGGTCCTGAACCCGGAATACCTTGGCCAGCTTCTCATCCAGCCGGATCATGCCCTGCGCCTGATCGAAGAGCCGGTTCGAGATGTTCTGTGATGGCCCGATCAGCAGCATCTGACCATTGGGCGACTCGTTCATGTAAAGCGCGGTCAGGGCGAGCCCCGCGCTATAGGTCGTCTTCGAGCTCTTCTTCGGAACCATGCAGAGCAGTTCCCAAACGAGCCTTTCCTTCGTCTCCGGATCCTCGCTGGCCAGAAAGGCGACCAGCACATCGCGGAACCAATCTCCGCAGGCCTTACTCATCGGCGGGTTGCCTGCGACATCGGGCAAGCGCAGCCGGTTGAAGAACGCCAGCGCCTTGCGCGCCTTGGTCTCATTCAGCGGCACATCCGCCATTGGTGTTTCGCGGCGGCGCAGCCGTTCCCACCAATCCGGACAGGCGAACCGCGGCAGCGGTTCAGTGCAGTCCATGGCTCGATTCTTGGTTCAACTCGCGCTCAAGTTCATCGTCGGCCTCATGGCCCATGAGCTCGCGGCGCTGTTTAACCCCCGGCGATTGCTGGCGCGGCTGGTCACTGCCCATCTCGCGCTCGGCGATCTCTCGCTCCGCCTTCTCGAGCAGCGGTTCCAGCGCCCGCATGGCCGAGACGCTGCCCTTATCCGCCTGGGCGTCGAGCCGAAGGATGTTGCGAGCCCGCATTTCTGCGATCGCCATCTCCCGCGCCATCTTGGCCTTGATTTTCCCACTTTGAAAATAATGCTTCCTCAGTGTGGGTACGCTGATGCCCAGTTCCCGCGCGATCTGTGAGTTGTTCAAACCCGCGACCAGCAAAGCTCTGATCTTGCTCGCATTTTTTGAAGTGGCGATATGACCGGTTCGACCCGGACCACCGCGCCCCTCAGGGATAGGGTCACCCAGTAAGTCAAATCTCTGATCCACCAGAAAAAAATCTCCGAATGATGGGGCTGCCGGTTTCCGCTCTGGCGGGGTGGCAGACTTTTACCCCCCTCCCCTCGGCGTTCCTGCCGCTGCTTTTCGCTGTCGTGGCAGGCCTTGCAGAGGCACTGCAGGTTGTCGCGATCCCAGAACAGGTCCGGATCGCCCCGATGCGCGCGCTTATGGTCAGCCACCAGCTTTGATGTGTTCGCCTCAATCCATTTGCACCAAGCGCAGGTGAAGCGCGCCTCTTCGAGCACTGACCAACGCAACCGACGCCAGCGGGCGAGCGAGTACCACCGGTGCGACGAATGCCGCGGGCCTTCGGCTTTGGCAGGCTTCTTTGGGTCCGCGTTCAACCGCGAGGCAGTCCGACCGATCCGTGAGCCCATGCCCCGACCAGCAAGCCTACCCATGCGACACCTCCGCCCACCCACAAACGCAACGCGCCCGGAGAGGGTGGTCCTCGCCGGGCGCGTTGGGGGTGCTGGCGTCATGTCTAGGGGGGCTAGATTTATTCGGCAAGTACTTTTTTCCAAGGCGTACGTGCTGGCAGTTCATGCGTCACATTCCAACGGGACATATCATTCTGAATTTGCAGACAAACTCGAAGCTCCAGCAGGGCTGACCACCACTGCAAATAATTGCGGCGCGCCGCCGCGATCTGATCCGCAGCAGGACGGAACACAACCGGACACACCCGGATGTCATGGCGCTTCACCTTACGACCGCTGCAGTCAGCCACCTGCCCAAGCGTTTCCGTTACAGCGCGGCGACCGTGCGGGTTCACATGCCAACCTACCGGCTCACATCGCGTGACTGCTCCGACATAAGCTTCAGGCAGAGCACGCGCCCGTGCTAACTCAGCGATCTGCACTGCCATGCGTCGACCACCGCAACCGTCGGGCAGCACAGCCACCGCCGAGGCAACGATGTCAGCGTCATGATCCGGGTATGACCGGCCACCGCCATCGATCTTGCAGCCCAGCAGCCCGCGCTGCGCCATGCGGTAAGCGTTGCCGACATGGCCGTATCCCGGCGCCAATGTGCCTTCATCCTCAAAATCGATCGAGGCGCACTCATCGGCGAATGCCCATTCCAACAGCCGCTGGATCGAAATCGGCTTGCGGACGCGGCTCATCGCCTCAGCCTTCAAAGGTACCATCTGCATCACGCGCCCTTCTCATCCAGCCAGCCGCGAAGCATGGCTTCGGTTTCGTGATAGCGCCGCAGCCAGTTCCGCTCTTCGCCGGTGACCAGCACGCCGCGCGCTTGGCGATCCTCGATAAGTTCGACCCGCCGCGCATAGTCCGCAGCCCGCTCGTTGATCCCGGCCCATTCGCGATCCGCGAGCGGTGGCCGCTTGTGGCTCTTCCAGAAGGCATACTCAGCGACCAATCGGCCCGGCACTGCGGCGGCTTTGCGACCAGCGGCCGATACGAACCACGACCTCAGCCCCGGCACATCCTGCAACGGCATCCGCTCTCGCGCCTCGGCAAATCCCAGAAGGCTGACCCGGCTGGGCCAGAAGACCTTGTTGGTGCCTTCGCCCTTGGTGCGCATGCAAGCAGCCAGCACCCGCAGGGATTCGTCGGAGAGATACCCGAGGTCATCTGCCATCTGATCCAGCTTGCGGCGCTGGTCTTCGGCGGAGGTGTGATGCTTGAACCGCATCCCATCCTTGACCAGAGGATCGATGAAGAGCCTGCGCACCCGGGCCCGGTTGGTTTCCTGCGGCGCAGCGGCTTCCTGCGCGCTGTCGGTGGTTGTGATCTGATCCATTTGCCCCATTCCCCTTTTCTCAGCCCAGCCCCAACGCTGCCTGTTCGGCATCGGTGAGAAGCTTCGCAGCGATGATGTGATCGATAACCCACGGCTGAAGATCGGCGAGCGCATCAGCCCGACCTTCGCGCCATCTGGCGACAGCGTTTTGCGCCTCGCGCTGAACCATCGGATTTGGGGAAAACTTGGCCCCCTGCGCCCTTTGGTTCTTCTGTGGTTTATCTATATTATGCACGAAGGCAGATTTGCCCCCTTTTCCGTGCAAATCTGCCCCCTTTTGCGAGACAGGAAAGGGGGCATTCCTACCCCCTTTTAAGGGTGCATTTTTGCCCCCTTTTAGCTGCACGATCTTGGCCCGCGTGAGGAAGCCGTATTGCGTGCTGCGCCCCCGGCCGACACCCGCAAGAACGACGATCCATTCAGCGTCGACCAGTTCCTTGATCACCCGCTTGATCGTGTCTTCAGAACAGCCGTGAATGTCAGCCAGCTGACGCCGGGACGGGTCGCACCGGTGGGTTTCCCGGTTGGCGAATTCCAGCACCAACGTGTCGGCGACAAGCCGAGCCATGGGGCTCAGGCTGCTGTCGCGGCGGACGCTTTCCATCCAGCCCCATCGCTGCTGGCGCCACTCTTCCGGCGCGATTACGCGCAACTCCCCTCGAAAGGAGACGGCTCGATGTCGTATTTGCGCCTTGGGTCCACAGGTTCCGTCCTCACATGCCTGTTGGCACGACGAAACGCCGTGCCTTTGCCTTACTTGTCGGCCTGCGTTAACCGCCTGCCGAACCATTCCGATTGGTTTTCAGAACGACGCGCCCCTCTTACGGAGGCTGCGCCGCCTGCTCTGTGCTGTCGGGTGAACCGGGTGGTTTAAGAATCAGCGGCCACTGGGCGCGGAATTCAGCCTTGTCAGGCCGCCAGCGGATGTACTGGCCCCGGAAAGGCAAACCGTAGAGGCGGTCATAGTGGACCTGTAGCGAGCCGAAGTCGCTGAAACCTTCATCCCGCGCGAGTGTCTCGAACCATTCCGGCGTGACCATCACAGCATTGCCAAGCGTTACCTTGCCAGCCTCGATGACGATCTCTTCGGAGCGGCTACAGGGCGCGACGATCAGGCGGTGGCACTCCGGCGACTTCATCCAGAGCGGCGGCACAGCGCCGCAAAAAGCATGGACAGTGCCGCCGACTGCCACATGGGGCCGCTTGCCATGAGGCTTGATCACGCTGGCCTTGATGCCAAAGATGATCGCGCGGGCGTCTTCTGGCGGGAAGTTATAAGCGACCATTAGGCGGCCTCCACCAAGGAGGTGATACCTTTGGGCCTCCAAGCTGTTCCCACCAGTCGGCGGCCTAGTCCCAACCACAATAAGTAGAGGGAATCACCCCGTACGACAAAACATGTTGTATTGGGCAAGGCTTTTATTGCGCTTTTTGCCCCAGAAAAGCCTTGATGTAGGGTACGGGTACTGCAGTAAAGTGAGGCCCCGGGCCGAAGATCACAACTCTTCGACCCGGGCAGTTCAACCGCAACTGTGATCGCGGCAAACCAGGCCCGGCGGAATCTCGAAAAACGCCGGACCACATTGCCAGAGAAGGAGATATTCCCATGGCAACCTACGAACACCATATGACTGGTGTAGCGCTCAATGACATTTCGATTAAGCGAAAGCAACTGACGCTTGATGAGGCGGTAACCGCCCATATTTTGCGCCAGCAAGGCGAGACCTTTACGGATGTCGTTCAACGGCTGGGCACCAACGCAAACCGCGTTGGTGAAGTGTTTCGAGGAGATGTGTTCCCCGAAGCCGCGATGCTCGCACTGAAGAAGCTGACGACCTGAAATTGTGGCGGCGGTATAGCAGCCGGAAGAGCTGCCGGGAGGAACCGCCGACCCCTTTAGCGCCTGATTGGAGAAGATCGAGCCATGGGATTTGAAGTAACCAACGAAATGATCCGACCGGATAAAGGAACCGCGTCGCTGGTCCTGCACGATCCTGAAACGAACTCTCAGATCATCGTGAATGTGCATATCTCTATAATTGAAGAGCCAACCCGCAAAGAGTTTCTGGCTAAGTCGAGGCAAGCTGTGAAGACTGCTTTGGCGGATGCGATCAAGATGCTTTGAAACTTGCCACAGCCCGAACGAACGCAGGGCTGTCAATAACTTGTGTCGCTCAATGGTTAGGTCAAACCTCTGATAATAAGCAGACATCCGGCACAGGCCCACGGCCGTAGGAAGGCAGCCTTGCGGTCGATGCATTGACCGATCAGGCGGGCATGTAGGATTTATGTTGGTACGTCGGGGCAGCGAGTACGAATCGCCACCCCGACTAGCGATACCGCGCCGCTGAACTGCGCGACACACCGCGATCATCGGCCCACTGAGAGAACGCCGATTGATCGCCATAGTCAGGAAAAGGAACCTCCCATGACTATCTCTTACCGGTCCATCGGACCGGACGGCAGACACCCGATGACGGGCGTCCTTCTGAACCCATACGCCATTCGGCGCAAATTCTTTACCTTCGACGATGCTGTAACCATTTGGATCATGCGCTTGCAATGCGAAGATTACGTTGTCATCCAACATTTCATGGGCGCTTGCTCGTACCGAATTGCAGAAGTTCTGTCCGGTGAGGTGCATCCCGATGCCAAGAACGAGGCAATCCGTCGTCTCACCTGCTGAACTGAGCAAAAAGGGCGCGCAGCCGTTGCCGGCCGCGCGCCTTAGTTCAACAGGGAGTAGACCCCGGCGCCGCACCACAGGCTGGCCCGGCGCCGGGCGGGGCTTTGCGCGGCACCGCGCCCCATCGGTGAGGGAAAGCGCATGAAACGCCCTGCCACGCAAATTGGACGGGGCGGCGCGCATCCCCAGACGCTGCGCACCGCCCCGGAACCGCGGCTCGACAGAGGGCGGATCGCAACGATGCCCCTCCGAAGCCTGCGGATGACGAAAGCGAAAAATCGAAACCGCTGAATTGTTCACGCCGCACCGCCAGTCCGCACAGCAGCCGGCTTCCCGCGGGCAATCGGGGCCAGCAACTCCATCAGCTCCAAGGCAATCGGGCGCAGGACAGCAGCTTCACGGTGATCGACGTGACCGTCAGTCAACGCCTCCGCCAAGAGCGATGAGAACGCGGTCGCGGCGCAAAGCGTAGGCATGTGCTCAGGAAGACAAGCCTCACCCTTTCGGGCTGATTGACCCACCATGCCTAAAATGTCGGAAGTGAACCCCGGCCCAAGCGCGGCGAAAAGCGACATCAGGCCAGCGGCGGTCGGCGTCACACCCTCTTCATAGCTGCGAAGGGTCCGAGCCTTGATGCCTGTGACCTCTTCCAAAGCCTCAAACGAGTAGGTCTTGCCGTGGCCAACCCGGAGACGAAGCGCGGCGTCGATCTTGTCTGAAAGTGCTTCGCTGGAAATCTTCATGTTTGTTTCCATGGTTTTGATGCGGTGACCAAAGCAGGTTCAGTGCATGACAGGGTATTTTGACAGAGAGGGAGGAAGGGGCGCGGCATTAGGCGGCGTCCTTGGTGAAACTAGGCAGACCGGCCAAAGCTGGGGGTTTCTCAATGCCTTCCGGCCAGTTTTGGGCGAACCAGACCAAAGCGGCATTGTACCGTTTGATTGTTATGTCTGATCCCGCACGAAGAGCAGATAGCTTCTTGCTATCGCCGAATACGCGATGAGAGACGGTTCGGTCGAATTCAACTCCCGAAGCTCGCTTGTAGGCGTCCGCAACCGCCAAAAGGGTCTCAATTGTGTTCATGACCGGCAATATGCGGTTATTTTACCGCATCGTCAACGGTCATGTTACCGCTCCCTCGATTGCGCCACGTGCGGTAATTATGACCGCATGGATATGGGTGAAATTCTCCAGCGAATTCAGCAGCGCGGGAAAGAAATAGGGCTCTCAGAGCAGGCTCTGTCTAAGGAAGCCGGGCTGTCGAAAGATGGCATCCGGAATTGGCGGCGCAGATTTCAGGCTGGCGATGAAAGCGCCGGGGCAAACGTCACATCTATCAGTAAAGTCGCGGCGGCACTGGGCGTTTCGGAGTTATGGCTGCTTTACGGAGTGGAGGAAGATCAACCCCGCCCCACCGTCGCAATCGCCGGCGCAGTAGGTGCAGGTGCGATGGTCCCAGTCTTCGACGCCTATGAAAAAGGCGACGGCCCGCAAGTTGAGTGTCCTCCCCAGTTATCGCCGCATGGCATAGTGGCAGTCGAGGTTCAGGGCGACAGCATGGAACCGATCTATTCCGCTGGCGATCTACTGTTTTATACACGAGAGACCCCTGACGGCGTTCCGGCAGAAGCCATCGGTCACCGCTGTGTCTGCGAAGACGTGAACGGCATGGGTTGGGTCAAACAAGTGCGCTCGGGTTCTGAGAGAGGGCTGTTCAACCTCATTTCGTTAAACCCCGGCGCCGATAACCAGCATGACGTACAACTGAAATGGGCCGCGCGGGTGCGTATGCACCTGCCTGCGGATATGGCGAGACGAGCATGACAGAAACAACTAACAGTGCACTTCTAGACAAACTGGCCACTCTGGAACAGCGAGTTGAAAGCCTCGAAGTGGAATCGAGATTGCTCAAGTTGGCATTATTCCAACTGACCGTTCAAGATCTGAACGTGTTGGTTATTTCTGAAGAAGACGATCACTCGGAAGTAGTGAAGGCCTATGAATCACTAAAGGAATCCATGGCAATAGTTCACGGCGTAACAGACGATGATAGACCTCTGGGCCAGATACCAGCCGACAAGGAGGCCAAAAGTGAGCGATAAAGTCAGAGATATCTCGGGACAGAACCGCTCCCAGCAACAGATCATTGCTCAAATTGAGAGCTTGAAAAAATCAGATACTCGATCACATAGTGGTGGAGGTGGAGGTGGCGAGATGGAACAGCGTGTCCGACAGTTGGAAGCCGATATGTCCTTTATCAAAGGCAAGCTAGATGACATGCCGACTAAGGACTGGATGACGACCCGGTTGATTTGGGTAGTTGGAGCCCTTGTAGCGCTTTCCGGTCTTATTCAGCTTGTTGTCGAGAAAGTTTGAACTTGTACTATAGCTCTTAGTTTCAGAGCGCCTAGGTCAGTACCAAACCCGCCCTTGTGGCGGGTTTTTTCTTTACCACTGCCAAGCCGGTAGGCATTTCACAGCATGGGATGGATGTCGGCAAATCGCCGATTTGCGGTAATATAACCGCATCGCCATTGACTGCGGTAATATTACCGCTTAACCTCCCTCCATACCGCCCCGGTAATGGAGATGGAAAATGCAAACCCGCAGCACCGAAACCGCCCATGCGGTCGTCACGAACCCTGAACACTTCCACACGCAGCCCACAATACTCGCCTGCGCCTGGGACATCCTCATGGCCGAGCGCGGCAAGCGCGTAGACCTCGATCGTCTCGGACCGCCCGCGCATATCGTTAAGGCCTGTTGATTGTCACTGAGAACTGACCCGGTAGCCCCATAAATTGTCACTGAGAATTGACCCATGTGAACACACTTCCCGACGGTTTTGGTTGGGGGATTTGGAGTGATCGACATGGGATTTTTGAGTGTCATTCGACGCTGGGCATTGCGTGACAAGATGCCAATCAGGGAGATTGCCCGGCGGACGGGTTTGTCTCGGAACACGATAAAGAAGTATCTGCGTGAAGGTGCGGTGGAACCGCAGTTCAAGACGCCCAAGCGTCCAAGCAAGCTGGATCCCTATTCGGATCGGCTGTCAGCCTGGCTTTTAATCCAGACGCGGAAGTCACGCAAAGAGCGGCGGACAGTGAAGCAAATGCATGCTGATCTGGTGAAGCTGGGATATGATGGCTCCTATGAACGCGTAGCAGCTTTCGCCCGGGCATGGCGTGAAGATCGGCATCGAGCGGAACAGACGACGGGGCGCGGCACCTACGTGCCTTTGGTGTTCGCGCCCGGCGAAGCCTTCCAATTCGATTGGAGCGAGGACTGGGCCAACATTGGCGGTGAGCGCGCCAAACTTCAGGTCGCGCATATCAAACTGTCACACAGCCGCGCTTTCTTGGTGCGGGCCTACCCGCTGCAAACGCACGAGATGCTGTTTGACGCCCACTGGCATGCATTCCGCGTCTTCGGCGGCGTGCCTGGTCGCGGGATCTATGACAATATGAAGACCGCCGTTGATCGTGTGGGCAGAGGCAAGCAGCGGGACGTCAATGCACGCTTCAAGGCTATGGCCAGCCACTACGTGTTTGAGCCCGAGTTCTGCAATCCAGCCGCAGGTTGGGAGAAAGGCCAGGTTGAGAAGAACGTGCAGGATGCGCGCAACCGCATGTGGCAAGTCATGCCGGTCTTTGCCGATCTGGACGAGCTGAACCAATGGCTTGAAGATCGCTGTATCGCCCTTTGGGCAGAGACACCGCACAAGGCTTTGCCGGGGTCCATCGCTGACGTGTGGGAGGCCGAGAAGCCCACGCTGATGGCACTGCCGCCGGCATTCGATGGCTTTATCGAACACAGTAAGCGTGTGTCACCCACATGCCTGATCACGTTCGAACGCAATCGCTACAGCGTTCCCGCCAGCTTCGCGAACCGACGTGTCAGTTTGCATGTTTATCCCGAACGGCTGGTCGTGGTCGCTGAAGGGCAAACGGTTTGCGAGCATGCGCGGATCATCGAGCGATCTCATCGCAAGCCCGGCAAGGTCATCTATGAGTGGCGTCACTATCTCGCTGTCATCCAACGCAAACCAGGTGCCTTACGCAATGGTGCGCCGTTCACGGAGATGCCGGATGCCTTCCGGCAACTTCAGGATCACATGCTGCGTAAAGAAGGCGGTGACCGAGAGATGGTCGACATTCTGTCTCTGGTCCTTCAGCACAACGAAGATGACGTTTTGTGCGCAGTGGAGCTGGCACTTGAAGCGGGCGTCCCCACCAAGACGCACATCCTGAACCTGTTGCATCGATTGATCGACCGCAGACCGACAGATCACCCCGAGGTCGATCCGCCGGACGCACTGGCATTGCAGTCAACGCCAGAGGCCAACGTCGATCGCTATGACGGGTTGCGACAGACTAAGGAGAAGCGCCATGCGTCATGACCCAGCAGGAGCTTCTATCGTGATCATGCTACGCAGTCTCAAGCTGTACGGCATGGCAAATGCGATTGAAGACTTGGTCGCCCAGGGCGCGCCAGCGTTCGAAGCTGCCACACCAATGCTGTCACAGCTGCTCAAGGCTGAGATCGCCGAACGCGAGGTACGGTCTATCGCCTACCACACGAAAGTCGCCCGCTTCCCCGCATACAAGGATCTGACGGGCTTCGACTTTGCATCGAGTGAGGTCAACGAAGCGACAGTGCGGCAGCTACATCGATGCGAGTTTATCGAAGCGGCCGAAAATGTCGTTTTGATCGGCGGTCCCGGAACGGGCAAGAGCCACACGGCCACTGCAATTGGCGTCCAAGCGATTGAGCACCACAGGCGCAAGGTCCGCTTCTTCTCGACCGTAGAATTGGTCAATGCGTTGGAACAGGAGAAGGCGCTTGGAAAGGCAGGGAAACTGGCTGAGACGCTGACGAAGGTCGACTTGGTCATTTTGGACGAACTCGGCTACCTGCCGTTCAGTTCATCTGGCGGGGCGCTGCTCTTCCATCTGCTCAGTAAGCTCTATGAGCGCACCAGTGTGATCATCACCACCAACCTTAGCTTCTCAGAATGGGCGCAGGTCTTCGGGGATGCAAAGATGACCACCGCTCTCTTGGATCGGCTTACCCACCGCTGCCACATCCTCGAAACCGGAAACGACAGCTACCGCTTCAAGGTCAGTTCTGAGGCAGCAAAGAAAACTGCAAAGGAGGCCAAAACATTGACCGCATCATAGACCACGACGCATAACTGAGGGTGGGTCAAATCTCGGTGAAAATACCGGGTCAGTTCTCAGTGACAATCAACAGACCGCGCTTCGGTCACCCGCCAGCTCCGCGCGGTGGAGACTGAAATTCGTAACGGAACCGGCGCGATCCTCGCCGGTGTGAACAGCCCTGCCCTCATTGAAGCCCTGTCGAAAGCTGAAGCGCGGAAGCTCAAGTTGCAGGCCCAACAGCGGCAGATCGAAGACGCCCGGCCGATGCTCCCAACTGACTTAGAAGAGGTCTACGCTGCGCATGTCAGAAAGCTGGAAACGATCCTCGCAGAACCCGAATTGGTCATCCATGCGCGCGATATTCTGCGGGTTCTGGTGGAAACCATCAGCGTCGAGGAAGTGGAGGAAGGAAAACACCTCCTGGGCATCGAGGGAGATTTGACAAAGTTCCCAATGACATACGCAAAAGCCGCCCCGAAGGGCGGCTTTGCGAACAAAAGTTCGATAGGCTTGGTTGCGGGAGTAGGATTTGAACCTACGACCTTCAGGTTATGAGCCTGACGAGCTACCGGGCTGCTCCATCCCGCGCCAATGCCCTCCGTTTAGACTTATAGCGCGGGAGCTGCAAGCGCATTCGAACAGAGAAAGGTAATTTTTCTTGAGATTTTTTCTGGCATGCTTACCGTTTGCGCCGCCAAAACTCGAAGGCCGCCGGAAAGCCCCCTCAAACGCAAACCGCCGCAGCATTGAGCTGCGGCGGTTTTGTTAATCTGATCATCGTCGAGAGATACTGTAGTCTAGGAACTTATTAGGTTTGGCGATGACCTACTCTCCCACGTCTTAAGACGCAGTACCATCGGCGCTACGGCACTTAACGGCTGGGTTCGGGATGGGACCAGGTGTTTTGCTCGCGCTATGATCACCAAACCGAATAAATTCCTAGCAGCGCTCTGCGCAGCAGAGCGGCGGCGGGAGGCAGGGTATCCGAAGGATGCCCGTTCCCGCTCCGTCTCCATTGGAGCGCAAAGCGTGTTTGTCCAAGTCATGTACGACTGATTGTATGTGTATGCTTTTGATCAGTTTAAGCAGTCTTGCTTCTACTGGATCAAATCAAGCCTATCGAGCAATTAGTACCAGTCAACTGAACGTATTACTACGCTTACATCTCTGGCCTATCGACGTGGTGGTCTACCACGGCTCTCAGGGATACCTTGTTTTGAGGGGGCTTCCCGCTTAGATGCCTTCAGCGGTTATCCTGTCCGATCATAGCTACCCAGCACTGCTATTGGCATAACAACTGGTCCACCAGTGGATCGTTCACCCCGGTCCTCTCGTACTAGGGGCAACTCCTCTCAAGTATCCTACACCCACGGAAGATAGGGACCGAACTGTCTCACGACGTTCTAAACCCAGCTCACGTACCTCTTTAAACGGCGAACAGCCGTACCCTTGGGACCTGCTCCAGCCCCAGGATGAGATGAGCCGACATCGAGGTGCCAAACACTGCCGTCGATATGGACTCTTGGGCAGTATCAGCCTGTTATCCCCGGCGTACCTTTTATCCGTTGAGCGATGGCCCTCCCACTTGGGACCACCGGATCACTATGGCCGTCTTTCGACTCTGCTCGACTTGTCAGTCTCGCAGTCAGGCTGGCTTCTGCCATTGCACTCAACGAGCGATTTCCGACCGCTCTGAGCCAACCTTCGCGCGCCTCCGTTACGATTTAGGAGGCGACCGCCCCAGTCAAACTACCCGCCACACAGGGTCCCGGAACCGGATAACGGTCCGCGGTTAGACATCAAGCAGAACAAGGGTGGTATCTCAAGGGAGGCTCCACCGAGACTGGCGTCTCGGTTTCAAAGCCCACCACCTATCCTGCACATGTTCGGCCTAATGCCAGTGTGAAGCTGTAGTAAAGGTGCACGGGGTCTTTCCGTCTAACCGCGGGTAACCGGCATCTTGACCGGTAATTCAATTTCGCTGAGTCTATGTTGGAGACAGCGGGGAAGTCGTTACGCCATTCGTGCAGGTCGGAACTTACCCGACAAGGAATTTCGCTACCTTAGGACCGTTATAGTTACGGCCGCCGTTTACCTGGGCTTCAATTCAGAGCTCTCACTCCTCCTTTTAACCTTCAGGCACCGGGCAGGCGTCAGACCCTATACGTCGTCTTGCGACTTCGCAGAGCCCTGTGTTTTTAATAAACAGTCGCCACCCCCTGGTTTGTGCCCCCAGCCCCTAGTTGCCTAGGAACCGGGCCTCCTTCTCGCGAACTTACGGAGGTATTTTGCCGAGTTCCTTCAACATAGTTCTCTCAAGCGCCTTGGTATTCTCTACCTGTCCACCTGTGTCGGTTTAGGGTACGATCTGATGATGGAGCTATTTCCAGGGACCGCTCAGCAGCCCATCCAATCCGATAAGGATGAACTACCTCTGCGATCCGTCACTTCCATCTGGCCCAGGAATATTAACCTGGTTCCCATCGACTACGCCTTTCGGCCTCGCCTTAGGGGTCGGCTTACCCTGCTCAGATTAGCTTTAAGCAGGAACCCTTGGACTTTCGGCGAGAGTGTCTCTCACACTCTTTGTCGCTACTCATGTCATCATTCTCACTAGTGATCTCTCCACCGGATCGCTCACGCGCCGGCTTCACAGAAAGCTCCTTGTGTCCAATACGTCCCGAGGGACGATAAGGACACATGGAACTATGTCACACTACGCTCTGCTACCATGCAATAAATGCATCCTCGGCTTCGGCTCATGGCTTGAGCCCCGTTACATCTTCGCCGCAAGACAACTTATTTAGACCAGTGAGCTGTTACGCTATCTTTAAAGGATGGCTGCTTCTAAGCCAACCTCCTGGTTGTTTTGGTCGTCTCACCTGCTTTCCCACTTAGCCATGAATTAGGGGCCTTAGCCGGAGGTCAGGGTTGTTTCCCTCTCCACGACGGACGTTAGCATTCGCCGTGTGTCTGCCATCCAGTACTCCTCGGTATTCGGAGTTTGGTTAGGATCAGTAAGCCTGTGGGGCCCCATTACCCATCCAGTGCTCTACCCCCGAGGGTATTCGGATGACGCTCTACCTAAATAGATTTCGCAGAGAACCAGCTATCTCCGAGTTTGATTGGCCTTTCACCCCTAGGCACAGCTCATCCCGATCTTTTTCAACAGATGTGGGTTCGGTCCTCCAATAAGTGTTACCTTATCTTCAACCTGGCCATGCCTAGATCACTCGGTTTCGGGTCTGATCCCACGAACTCGACGCCCTATTAAGACTCGCTTTCGCTGCGCCTACACCTAACGGCTTAAGCTTGCTCGTGAGACCAAGTCGATGACCCATTATACAAAAGGTACGCTGTCACATCGCAAGGATGCTCCAACTGATTGTAGGCGTTCGGTTTCAGGTACTGTTTCACTCCCCTCGTCGGGGTGCTTTTCACCTTTCCCTCACGGTACTGGTTCACTATCGGTCAGTAAGGAGTACTTAGCCTTCGAAGGTGGTCCTCCGATCTTCAGACAGGATTTCACGTGTCCCGCCCTACTTAATACGTCCAATCATGCTTCTTATACGGGACTGTCACCCACTTTGGTTGCGCATTCCAACGCATTCTAATCACACTCATGGCTCGGCTGGTCCCCGTTCGCTCGCCGCTACTAGGGGAGTATCAATTGATTTCCTTTCCTCCGGGTACTTAGATGTTTCAGTTCCCCGGGTTTGCCTTTTTAAGCCTATATATTCAGCCTAAAAATACCTGGTCTTACACCCTGATAATCACTTCGCTGGCGACCACCCAGTGTTTTGATCGAAGATCAAAATGTACCGACCAAAGGTCGGCACGGAGTGTTCATTGCGAAGCAATAACAGAGTATAATCAGGTGGGTTGCCCCATTCAGAAATCCATGGATCAAAGCTTATTCTCAGCTCCCCATGGCTTATCGCAGAGTATCACGTCTTTCATCGCCTCTTACTGCCAAGGCATTCACCAAACGCCCTTTTCGCGCTTGATTTGATCCAGAAAAAGCAAGACTTAGCGCCTCGCGCGAAGATCAGAAGCTGGTAAGAAACTGACCCTCTTATTCTGCATCAAAAGCATACTTTACCCGCCCAGACTGTCGTCTGGACAATGAGCGATGCAGATAGCTGCCGTCCGTGCAGGAGGCAGCGTCACCGCTCTGGTTAGTGTACTTGACTTGGACAACATATTCGTTTCAGCCGCGATATGCCTGAAGGACCGAGGAAACAGTCCGTCAAACACCGGCCCCGAAGGGCAGCAACTGAGATCATCCCCTCACGCGGGGCGATCAAACATGTTGTTAGTATCTCTCTTTACGATGTCAATCACGTGCATCCGAAGGATGTCACGCTACCGTCTGGATTGAATGAAGCTTGCTTCATCCGGGAACAGACGTTCAAACACATGAGCATGTGCTTGAAGGTATGTTCTATATACCACCCTAGAAGGGGTGGTGGGTCGAGGAGGACTTGAACCTCCGACCTCACGCTTATCAGGCGTGCGCTCTAACCACCTGAGCTACCGACCCAGCTGATTTGCCGAAGGCAAATCGGCGTCGCCCGTCAGGGCATTCCGAAGGAATGTCCCGGGAGGGCCAGCGTGGTTAAGCTGGTCTCGATGGGCTGATTGCTGCCCTTCTCGCACGTCCGTTGGACGGGCAACCAGGGCGACGCCTTTTGCTTTGCAAAAGGCTTGGTGGAGCCTAGGAGGATCGAACTCCTGACCTCCTGAATGCAAATCAGGCGCTCTCCCAGCTGAGCTAAGGCCCCAAACTATTGAGACCCACGCGTTCAGCGCAGGACCTATTTCTGAAGAGATATGAGGACGGCTCGGTTCTATATATTGACCGGCTTTGTTTGCCGATCTGCTAAGTGTTCCACGAGTTGAGCGAGGCTCAACTGGCTAGGAACATCCTTAGAAAGGAGGTGATCCAGCCGCAGGTTCCCCTACGGCTACCTTGTTACGACTTCACCCCAGTCGCTGATCCTACCGTGGTCCGCTGCCCCCAAAAGGTTAGCGCACGGCCGTCGGGTAGAACCAACTCCCATGGTGTGACGGGCGGTGTGTACAAGGCCCGGGAACGTATTCACCGTGGCATGCTGTTCCACGATTACTAGCGATTCCGACTTCATGGGGTCGAGTTGCAGACCCCAATCCGAACTGAGACAGCTTTTGGGGATTAACCCATTGTCACTGCCATTGTAGCACGTGTGTAGCCCAACCCGTAAGGGCCATGAGGACTTGACGTCATCCACACCTTCCTCCCGCTTATCACGGGCAGTTTCCTTAGAGTGCCCAGCCGAACTGCTGGCAACTAAGGATGTGGGTTGCGCTCGTTGCCGGACTTAACCGAACATCTCACGACACGAGCTGACGACAGCCATGCAGCACCTGTCACTGCGTCCCCGAAGGGAACGTCCGATCTCTCGGAGTGGCACAGGATGTCAAGGGTTGGTAAGGTTCTGCGCGTTGCTTCGAATTAAACCACATGCTCCACCGCTTGTGCGGGCCCCCGTCAATTCCTTTGAGTTTTAATCTTGCGACCGTACTCCCCAGGCGGAATGCTTAATCCGTTAGGTGTGTCACCGAACAGTATACTGCCCGACGACTGGCATTCATCGTTTACGGTGTGGACTACCAGGGTATCTAATCCTGTTTGCTCCCCACACTTTCGCACCTCAGCGTCAGTATCGAGCCAGTGAGCCGCCTTCGCCACTGGTGTTCCTCCAAATATCTACGAATTTCACCTCTACACTTGGAATTCCACTCACCTCTCTCGAACTCTAGACTGATAGTTTTGGAGGCAGTTCCGGGGTTGAGCCCCGGGATTTCACCCCCAACTTTCCAATCCGCCTACGCGCGCTTTACGCCCAGTAATTCCGAACAACGCTAACCCCCTCCGTATTACCGCGGCTGCTGGCACGGAGTTAGCCGGGGTTTCTTTACCAGGTACTGTCATTATCATCCCTGGCGAAAGTGCTTTACGATCCTAAGACCTTCATCACACACGCGGCATGGCTAGATCAGGCTTGCGCCCATTGTCTAAGATTCCCCACTGCTGCCTCCCGTAGGAGTCTGGGCCGTGTCTCAGTCCCAGTGTTGCTGATCATCCTCTAAAACCAGCTATAGATCGTAGACTTGGTAGGCCGTTACCCCACCAACTATCTAATCTAACGCGGGCCGATCCTTCTCCGATAAATCTTTCCCCCGAAGGGCGTATGCGGTATTACTCACCGTTTCCAGTGGCTATTCCGCAGAGAAGGGCACGTTCCCACGCGTTACTAACCCGTCCGCCGCTAGACCCGAAGGTCTCGCTCGACTTGCATGTGTTAGGCCTGCCGCCAGCGTTCGTTCTGAGCCAGGATCAAACTCTCAAGTTGAAACGCATTACTGCGTATCCTTGACGTCGAACCTCTGCACATCGACCTGCATCCATTACTGAAAGATGCAGACCATTCTCTGTTTGTTGTGCTTCAGCTACAAAGTAGCGAAAGCCGTCCAAACAGTGAAGCTGACACTCTATCATCGGGCCGAAACCCTAAGAGCGCGATATACAGACGTTGATCCATCGAATGAACCAAACCGCCCACATATCTCTTCAGATATCAAATTTTCAAACAGCGTTGAGACAAAAGAAACTGAGATGCGCCCTAACTTCTTGGCGCGCCCCGCCTCTAATACCTCGAATTCTTATCCGCCTCGCGATCCGAACATTCGCGTCTCCGCTGCCGTCCGCCCCGTCTGGCACCCCAGCGGTGCGTTTCAGCGCCGCCGGTAGAGGGGTTCTAAGGTTAGTGGGGCAAAGCCGCAAGCCGTTTTTTGAAGTTTTGTGCAGTTTTTGTGAAAGTCCTATAGAAGCACGTCAAAACAACGACTTACGGCATGCGAGACACTGCAGAGGTTAACGCAAACTCCCCTAATATGCCCACGTTATGTTAACGCCATCAGTTATCCACATGCCACAGCCCGGAATCGCGCGTTTCAGGCGCGTGAATCACGACCCTTGTTGCCCCTTCCGAGTCGCCCATCCCCGCGGGCCTTTCTGCCAAAGGCCCCCTAACGGCAGCCGATAGATCAAAAGCCCCGCGACGAGACCGGCATAGACCAGCGGCTCTAGCTGAAACCCTTTCGCCAGCCATAGGAAATGTAGGGCTGCCAAGAGCGCTGCTACATAGGTCAGCCGGTGGAGTTTGCGCCAACGTGCCCCCAGCCTGCGCAGCGACCAATTGTTGGATGTCGCTGCCAGCGGCACGAGGCAGAGGAACCCGGCCATACCGATGGTGATATAGGGCCGTTTGAGAATATCCGCCCAGATACGCGACAGCCCCTGCACGTCGAGCAGCGCCCAGACCGTCAGATGCGCGAGCGCATAGACGAAGGTCATCACACCGATCGCCCGGCGAAAGCGTAGGAGGCTCACCCCAAACACCCGGCGCAACGGGGTGATCGCCAGACCGGCGATCAGCAGGCGCAGCGCCCAGACGCCATAGAGATGTTCGAGCCCCTTTACCGGATCACGCCCCAGCCCGCCGGTGAGCCCTTGGTAAAAGAACCACGGGATGGGCAGGGCCAGCAGGAGATAGACTGCCCAGACCGGGATGCGGCGGGCGGCCCGGTTCAGGGCACCAGCCAGACGCGTCATGCTGCGGCCACGCCAGAGAGCGGCGCTTGAGCGAAAGGACGGTGCATATATATCGCGGCAGGCATCAGAAGTTCGCCGTCAGGTCCATGCCCTCGTAAAGCGACGCCACCTCTTCTTCGTAGCCGTTGAACATCAGCGTCGGCTGGCGCCCTGCGAAGAGCCCGCCACCGATGGGGCGCTCATCGGCCTGCGACCAACGCGGATGGCTGACCTTGGGGTTCACATTGCTGTAAAAACCATATTCTCGCGGCGCGGCCTTGTTCCAACTGGTGGGCGGCTGCGTGTCGGTGAGCGTGATGCGCACCACGGATTTGATGGATTTATACCCGTATTTCCACGGCACGACCAACCGCAGCGGTGCGCCGTTCTGGTTTGGGATGTCCTTGCCATAGATGCCGGTGGCCATGATCGTCAGCGGGTGCATCGCCTCATCCAGCCGCAGCCCTTCAACATAGGGCCAGTCAAGCACGGGGAAACGCAGGCCCGGCATCTCTTCGGGGCGGTAGGCGGTTTCAAAAGCCACGTATTTCGCGCCGGATTGCACCCCGGCCATATTGAGCAGATCGGCCAGTTCGAACCCATTCCACGGCACCACCATCGACCACGCCTCGACACAGCGCAGCCGGTAGATGCGCTCTTCGATGGTCATCGCCTTCATGATATCCTCGAAAGCGTAATCGCCCGGCTTGTCGACCATGCCCGCAATGGTCACGGTCCAAGGGGCGGTCGTCAGCGCGCCTGCGTATTTCGCAGGATCGTCCTTACCGGTGCCGAACTCGTAGTAATTGTTGTATTGGGTGATGTCTTCGTAGTCATTCGGGGTCAGCCCCTCTTGGGCCGCGGCCCCCTGCCCCAGCCCGGCAAGGCCCAGCCCTGCCATCGCACCGCCCATGATCTGCCGCCGGTTGAGGTATTGCGCCTCATCGGTCACGTCACGGTCCGTCAGTCGATTGATCCAGCGATTGGCCATTTCAGCGCTCCCTACTATACTCATGCAAAGTTAGCGCCCGCCGGAAGCCATACCAAATCCTTTCGCCCGGATTTCAGCCAGCACACCGGAATGTCAGGCGCCGTTATTCAAAGGAGTGCCGCCATGATCCGTTTTCTTTTCGCCGCCGGTCTGATCTGGGCCAGCGCCGCCCAAGCGGATGAGATGGTTACCTATACCACCGACCAGAGCTTTGGTGATGTGACCTTCGGGGTGGAGAACGCGATCCTGAACCAAGGGCTCATCCCCGAGAACGTCAGCCATGTCGGTGAGATGCTCGACCGCACCCGCGCCGATGTCGGGTCGGACGTGGCGCTGTTCGAGGCGGCGGAGGTGTTCAGCTTTTGCTCGGCTGCGCTGTCGCGCAAGGTGATGGAGGCGGATGTGATGAACATCGGCTTTTGCCCCTACGACATTTTCGTCATGCAACTGCCTGAGAGTGAAGAGGTGACCATCGGCTACCGCGCCTTTCCCGATGGCGCGATGCAAGAGGTGCAGAGCCTGCTCGACAAGATCGTGAAAGAGGCGATTGGGGAAGAGTGAAAAGGGCATCGCCCTCCGGGGGAAGAGAGGGCGATGCCCGGCGTGCCACTGGGCGAAAGGTTTCTGCCTCCGGTCGCAAGAAGGGCCGGAAAACCCGGCCCTTCTCTTCATCTATTAAGGTTTAGTGCACCGTAGCGTCATCCGGCTTGGGCCGGTTTGACGCGGCCACCTGATCGCCGATGATCAAGCCATCGGCCCCGGCGCGAACGGTGACGGTGTCGCCGTCCTTCACATCCCCGGCCAAGAGCATCTCGGCCAGCGGGTCCTGCACGGTACGCTGGATCACCCGCTTCAAAGGACGCGCCCCGAAGACCGGGTCATAGCCCTCATCCGCCAGCCATTTTCGCGCGGCGTCGTCGAGATCGAGTGTGATCTTCCGCCCGGCAAGTCGCTTGAGCAGCCGTGCCATCTGAATATCGACGATCCCGTCCATGTCCTTGCGACCCAGACGGTCAAAGATGATCGTCTCGTCCAGACGGTTCAGAAACTCGGGCCGGAAATGCGCCCGGACCGCATCCATCACGTCACGCTTGGCCGCCGCCATATCGCCGCCCTCGGGCAGTTGGCTCAGCGCCTGCGCCCCGAGGTTGGAGGTCAGCACGATCAGCGTCTGCTTGAAGTCGACCGTGCGGCCCTGACCATCGGTCAGCACACCATCGTCGAGCACCTGCAAGAGCACGTTAAAGACATCGGGATGCGCCTTTTCGACCTCATCGAAGAGCACGACCTGATAGGGCCGGCGCCGCACCGCTTCGGTCAGCACACCACCCTCGTCATAGCCGACGTAGCCCGGAGGGGCACCGATCAGACGGGCCACGGCGTGTTTCTCCATGAACTCCGACATGTCGATGCGCACCATCGCATTGTCATCGTCAAAGAGGAACTCGGCCACGGCCTTGGTCAGCTCGGTCTTGCCCACACCAGTCGGCCCGAGGAAGAGGAAGCTGCCCAAGGGGCGGTTCTCATCGTTGAGCCCTGCCCGCGCGCGCCGCACCGCATTGGCCACGGCCTTCACGGCGGCGTTCTGCCCGATCACGCGGTCATGCAACTGCTCTTCCATTCGCAGCAGCTTGTCGCGCTCACCCTCAAGCATCTTGCCCGCCGGGATGCCGGTCCAACGCTCAACGACGGAGGCGATCTGGTCGGGGCGCACGGCCTCTTCGACCATCATGTCATCCTCACGGCCCTCGGCGGCTTCGAGGTCGCGTTCCAACTGCGGGATCACGCCATAAGATAGCTCGCCCGCGCGCGCGAGGTTGCCTTCGCGTTTCGCGATGTCGAGTTCGGCCCGCGCTTGGTCGAGCTTCTCCTTGATGTCACGCGCCCCGGCCAGCTTGTCACGCTCGGCCTGCCACTGCGCTGTCATCTCGGCACTGCGATCTTGCAGATCGCTGAGGTCTTTTTGCAAAGCCTCCAGCCGATCCTTGGACGCGGCATCGTCTTCCTTCTTCAGCGCTTCCGCCTCGATCTGCAGCTGCAGGATCTGACGGTCCAGCGCATCCAGTTCTTCAGGCTTGCTGTCGACCTCCATCCGCAGGCGGCTTGCCGCCTCGTCCATCAGGTCGATCGCCTTGTCGGGCAGGAAACGGTCGGTGATGTAGCGATGGCTGAGCGTCGCCGCCGCGACCAGCGCGGTGTCGCTGATGCGCACGCCGTGGTGCAATTCATACTTCTCTTTAATGCCGCGCAGGATCGAGACGGTGTCTTCCACCGTCGGCTCCTGCACGATCACCGGCTGGAACCGCCGCGCGAGTGCCGCGTCTTTCTCAACATATTTGCGGTACTCTTCGAGGGTGGTGGCACCGACACAGTGCAATTCCCCCCGCGCCAGCGCAGGCTTCAGCAGGTTCGAGGCGTCCATCGCGCCATCGGCCTTACCGGCACCGACCAGCGTGTGCATCTCGTCGATGAAGAGGATCACCTCGCCCGCAGCTTCGGTCACCTCGGTCAGCACGGCTTTCAAACGCTCCTCGAACTCGCCGCGGTATTTCGCCCCGGCGATCAGCGCCCCCATGTCGAGCGCGAGAAGCCGTTTGTTGCGCAGGGATTCAGGCACGTCACCATGCACGATGCGCAGCGCCAAGCCTTCGGCGATGGCGGTTTTACCGACGCCCGGCTCACCGATCAGCACCGGGTTGTTCTTGGTGCGGCGGCTTAACACCTGCATGGCACGGCGGATCTCTTCGTCCCGGCCAATGATCGGGTCGATCTTGCCCTCTTCGGCCCGCGCGGTCAGGTCGAGGCTGTATTTCTCCAGCGCCTCATAGTTGTCTTCGGCAGTGGCGCTGTCGGCCTTGCGGCCCTTGCGCACATCATTGATGGCGGCATTAAGCCCTTGGGCGGTCACCTGCCCCGCTTCCAGCGCCGTCTTTGCGCCGGATTTCACCATGCAAAGCGCGGTCAGAATGCGCTCGACAGTGACGAAACTATCGCCTGCTTTCTTGGCAATCGCTTCGGCCTCGGCCAGCACCTTGGCGGTGGTGCCGTCCAGATAGACCTGCCCCGCATCGCCGGTGACTTTCGGAATCTTGCCAAGCGCCAACTCAAGCGCCTGCACCACGCGCGCCCCGTCGCCGCCCGACGCGGCAATCAGATTCCGCGCGAGCCCTTGGTCGTCGTCCAACAGCGCTTTGAGGACATGTTCCGGGGCCAGCCGCTGGTGGCTTTCCCGTGTTGCAATGGTCTGCGCCGCCTGAATGAAGCCGCGCGATCTTTCCGTGAACTTGCTCAAGTCCATGGGTCTCTCCTTTTCTACA
This sequence comes from Sulfitobacter faviae, assembly GCF_029870955.1. Classification (NCBI taxonomy): domain Bacteria; kingdom Pseudomonadati; phylum Pseudomonadota; class Alphaproteobacteria; order Rhodobacterales; family Roseobacteraceae; genus Sulfitobacter; species Sulfitobacter faviae. The sequence continues at coordinate 1,124,629 of NZ_PGFQ01000001.1, forward strand.
AGCGCTCTAAAATGCCGCGCCCGATATGTGGCACGCGGCGGTCTGAGCCTCGGTATCAATTTGGGAAGCGGTGTTGCCGGTTCAAGACCATCCAGATGCAAAATACCGCCGAGAGCGGCGCCGCCAATAGGAAAAAATCAGCCAATAAGGCAAAAATACGGCAATTTTGAGACATAGAATACATCCCTATGTCACTGATATAAATACATTGTTAACCTTTATCCACAGAAGCTGTAACCATAATGAAACCATTTTGCCGCCTCTCGCGTTTACCCAGCAGAGGAGAGCAGGACAAAGCAGCCTGCCAAGGTTCAGAAGAACGCAAGAGGTGAAACGATGCAGACGCGCCCGATCCAGTTGACAGATGTCACCTATAATGCGGCCACTCAGTGTTTCGAAGCGCTGGTGACCGTTCAAGACGGAGAGCAGCTGCGCCGTTACGCCTGCGCCATCGATGCCCCGATTACCATGTCATACCACGATGCCGCTGACGGGCTGTCCCGTCAGGCGCTTCGCCGCCACGCACAAAAGCGTGGCCTGAGTTCCGAAGTTCTGCGCCACGTCCCCGCACAGCGGGCCGGACGCCGCAGCTTCGACCCGCTGCGTTGGCTGGAAGAGGTCATGCACCTCCCCGGTCGCGACGCGGCTTGACCCCCTTCCGCGCGGCGCCTGCCTGCCGCGCGGCTGCCCGCGGACCTGCCGCCACCTCATCTGTCCCGATGTGGCGTTCCGCAAACCAGAGACCAGTGCCTGCCTGCTAAGTCTCTGATCACTTGGCCCGGACCCGCTCAGCGGTGTTCGGGCCTCTTTTTTGCGCCCTACCCGCATGAATGATGGACTTGCCCCGCGCTGCGGCGTAGGTCAAAGCCGTTTGAAATTTGGCAGGAGCCCTCGCATGTCTGATGACCGTCTGATTGTCGCCCTTGATGTTCCCCATGCAGTCGCGGGGCTGGAACTGGCCGAAAAGCTCGGCGATGCCGTGGGCTTTTACAAAATCGGTCTTGGCATGCTGACCGGCGGCGGCTTGGCCCTGGCCAATGAACTGAAGCAAGAGCATGGCAAACGCATCTTCCTTGATATGAAACTCTTCGACATCGGCGCCACCGTTGAGGCGGCGGTGCGGGGCCTTGCGCAGTTCGATCTGGATTTCCTGACCGTCCATGGCGACCCGCATGTGGTGGCTGCGGCCAAACAGGGGGCCGCGGGCACCGATGTGAAAATCCTCGCCGTCACAATCCTCACCTCGCTGGACCGCGCTGATCTTGACGCCGCGCTGATCCAGCCGGGCGATCTGGGTGATCTGGTGCTGACCCGCGCGGGCCGGGCGCTGGACGCGGGCGCGGATGGGGTCATCGCCTCCCCTCAAGAGGCCGCCGCGATCCGCGCCCTGCCCGAAGCGGGCGGCAAACTGATCGTCACCCCCGGCGTGCGCCCCCAAGGGGCTGCATTGGGCGACCAGAAACGCGTCGCGACACCGGGGCAGGCCATCACGGACGGGGCCGATCACATCGTGGTAGGCCGCCCGATCTGGCAGGCCGAAGACCCCGCCGCCGCCGCCCGCGCCTTGCTTCAGGAAATTTCCGAAGGTTAACAACGGGCTCGCCCCCGCCTGTAGCAAATCGACCACAGCGCGCCGACATGCGCCGCGAGCACTTCCATCAACGTTAGGCGAAAACCGCCCCATATGTTATGTTGAACTCAGGTGATACTCCCCGACGAACTGGTTCTTCCTGATGTTCGTCACCTCCCCCCGCTCACGCAGGCGGGGGCCTTTATTTGCCCTACATCCCCCCATTCGCGTGCTCTGCAAGATAGACCCGCAAGCGGTCCTGAAAGGCGGGCACGGCGCGGGGTGGTTGAGAAACTCCGTCTCGGTCATCAAGCGCCAGCGCTGCCCCTCGTCGCCGAAAACGATCTCGGCCTCCGCCTCCGCAGGCAAGCGCGCGACGAAGAACCATTTGATCCGCCCGCTCTCGTCAAAGCGGCCCTCCCAGATCACGGCATCTTCAGGCACCACGATCCCCAGTTCTTCGCGGCATTCGCGCAGGGCGCAGGCCAGCGGGGTCTCATCCCCCTCGCGGCCCCCGCCGGGCAAATCCCAGTGATCGGCAAAGAGCAGCCCCGGCGTGTCATCGCGCAGGATCACGGCCAGCTTCTCCCCAAGGTAGAGCGCGAGCTTGGCGCCATCAAAGACCATGTTCAATCCCTCGCGATCTGTTTAGAATCGTCGCCCGAACCCTGCCCTCCCGGTGTACCCATGGCTACCCTCTGTCGCGATTGTCTAACTGAAATCCCGCCGGCGCGGCGCTGTCCGCGCTGCGGCAGCCCGCGCGTGCTGTCCCACCCGGAACTCTTTGACCTCTCCATCGCCCATATGGATTGCGACGCCTTCTATGCCTCGGTCGAAAAACGGGACAATCCCGAACTCGCGGGCAAACCCGTCATCATCGGCGGCGGGCGGCGCGGGTCGTGTCGACCGCCTGCTATGTCGCGCGCATTCGCGGCGTGCGCTCCGCCATGCCGATGTTTCAGGCGCTCAAGCTTTGCCCCGAGGCGGTGATCATCAAGCCGCGGATGGAGGTCTATGTCGAAGCCTCCCGTGCGATCCGGGCTATGATGGAAGAGATGACCCCGGCCATCGAGCCCCTGTCACTGGACGAAGCCTTTCTCGACATGACCGGCACCGCGCGGCTGCACGGTCAGCCCCCGGCGATGATGCTGGCGCGGCTTGTGCGGCGGATGAAGACCGAACTGGGGCTGACCGGCTCCATCGGGCTGAGCCACAACAAGTTTCTGGCCAAGGTCGCCTCGGACCTCGACAAGCCGCATGGGTTTTCCGTCATCGGCGCGGGGGAAACGGCAGACTTTCTGCGCGACAAACCGGTGGGCATGATCTGGGGCGTCGGTGCCGCTACCCAGACCGCGCTGGAAAAGGCAGGCATCCGCAGCTTTTCCGATCTCTTGCGGTGGGAACAGACCGACCTCATCGCGCGCTTTGGCAGCATGGGGGACCGGCTGTGGCATCTGGCACGGGGCCAAGACACCCGCCGCGTCTCGCGCCACCGCCCGGTGAAGTCGATCAGTAATGAAACGACATTCTCCGACGATACGGGCGATGCAGAGATTCTGGACGGCCATATCTGGCGTTTGGCGGAAAAAGTGGCGGACCGCGCCAAGGCGAAAGAGATGGCGGGCCGGGTGGTGACGCTCAAGCTCAAACGCGCCGATCATACCGTGCTGTCGCGCCGCCTCTCGCTGCATGACCCGACCCAATTGGCCGACCGGATTTACCGCACCGCCCGCGCCCTCTTCGACCAGGTCGATCACCAAAGCGCCTATCGGCTGATCGGCGTGGGCCTCTCCGAGCTGTCGGGCGCCGAGGGGGCGGATATGGCGGGCGATCTGCTCGACCCCGGGGCGGCACAACGCAGCCGGGCCGAGCGCGCCGCCGATAGCATTCGCAGCCGTTTCGGTGAAAAAGCCATCGTCAAAGGCCGCGCGCTGCGCTGAGCCTACTCCGCGGCGAGCGGAAGCCGCTCCTGCCCGATCTGCGCCACCTCAGCCACCACACGCTGCAACGCCGCCTGCACCGCTTCGAAAGCGCCATTGGGGCGAATCAACCGCTCGTTCATGTAAAGCGCGCGGTCGATTTCCACCTGCACCGCATGCTGTCCCCGGGACGGGCGGCCATAGGCTTGGGTAATATAGGCCCCCGCGAAGGGCGAATTGCGCGTCACGACGAAGCCCGCATCGACGAAAGCCGCTTCGATCCGGTCGACCACCTCACCCCCCGCCGCCGCGCCGAAACGGTCCCCCAGCACGACATCGGGCCGCCGCATCCCACCGCGGGCCACGCCGTCCATCGCCTCATGCGGCATGGAATGGCAATCGACCAGCACCGCTTGGCCATGGCGGCGATGCGCCCCGCTGAGCAACTCCTGCAATTTCGCGTGATAGGGCCGCCAGTAGCTGTCGATTCGCAACTGCGCCTCTTCTTGGGTCAGTTTGCCGCGATAAATCGCCCGGCCATTGGCCACCACACGGGGAATCACCCCGAGCCCCGAGGCCACGCGCGGGTTATGGCCCTGCCGCGGAATGCCTTCGATGACCGACGGATCCAACTCCTCAGGCGCGCGATTGAGGTCGATATAGGCCCGCGGGGCCCCGGCTTTGATAAAAGAAGCGCCATGCAGCGGTGCGCAGTCGAACAAGAGATCAACAAAGGCATCTTCGGACGAACGGATCGCATGTTCGTCCAAAACCGTCCGCCGCAGGAAAGACGCCGCATAATCCCGCCCCGAATGGGGCGATGCAAAGACCACGCAAGAGCGGTTTCGGTCCGGATGCAGTACTTCGTAAGCGGTCATCGGCATAATAAATTCCTCTAAGTCGAACATAGCGTGTTTATTCCGCGCCAAAAGCCCTTGATCCCGCCGCCGACTCCTTTTATAGGACCCCAACGGCGCGAAATTTCGCGCCCCATTTAGTTTTGGGGCCGTTACGGAAACGCTGAAAAGTGGGTGATTAGCTCAGCGGTAGAGCACTTCGTTGACATCGAAGGGGTCACTGGTTCGATCCCAGTATCGCCCACCATTTATTCATCGACCCGCCCTTGGCGGGTTGCCCGCAACCCAGGCGCTGGCCCGCGCCACGACATGAGGAGACGACCATGAAGGTTCGCAATTCGCTCCGCTCGCTCAAGAATCGGCATCGCGATTGCCGTGTTGTGCGTCGCAAAGGCCGCGTTTACGTCATCAACAAGACGCAGCGCCGGTTCAAAGCCCGTCAGGGCTGAGCTTCGCAGCTATTCGATTTAAAGGCCGCTCCTTCGGGGGCGGCTTTTTTCGTTGCGCCTATCTGCTTGCAACCCCGGCGCAAAACCCCACTTTCAAGGCAGGCTTGAATAACAAGGAAGACCATCATGTCGGACACGCCCGAATATACGCCCCCCAAAGTTTGGAAATGGGAATCAGAGAGCGGCGGCAAATTCGCCAGCACCAATCGGCCCATCGCCGGCGCGACCCATGACAAGGAACTGCCCGTTGGGGAGCATCCCTTTCAGCTTTACTCCCTCGCCACGCCCAACGGGGTCAAAGTCACGGTGATGTTCGAAGAACTGCTGGCGGCGGGACACAAGGCGGCGGAATATGACGCATGGCTGATTGATATTTCCGAGGGCGATCAGTTCGGCTCCGGCTTTGTTGAGGTGAACCCCAATTCGAAAATCCCCGCGCTGATGGACCGTTCCGGCGACGCGCCGCAGCGGGTCTTCGAATCGGGGGCGATCCTGCTCTATCTCGCCGAGAAATTCGGCGCCTTCTTGCCCCAAGACCCCGCCCGCCGGACCGAGGCGCTCTCGTGGCTCTTCTGGCAGATGGGCAGCGCGCCCTACCTCGGCGGCGGCTTTGGGCATTTCTATGCCTATGCGCCCGAGAAGTTCGAATACCCCATCAACCGTTTCGCGATGGAGACCAAGCGCCAGCTTGACGTGATGGACAAACATCTGGCCGAACACGAATATTTCGCCGATGAATACTCCATCGCCGATATGGCGATCTGGAGCTGGTATGGGCAGCTGGTCCTCGGTCGGCTCTACTCCGCGGCAGAATTCCTCGATGTGACCTCTTACAAGAACGTGATGCGTTGGGCCGAGGCGATTGACGCGCGCCCTGCCGTGACGCGGGGCCGGATGGTCAACCGCGCCTTCGGCGATGACCTGTCGATGCAATTGCACGAGCGTCACGATGCCAGCGATTTCGACACCAAGACCCAAGACAAGATCGGCAGCAAAGACTGACCACGCAGCCCCCGGCCCGGCTTGGCCGGGGGCTTTCCAACCAAATCTCTCGGAATTGGTTGCAGGAAAGGGTGAAATCTGTTTCTTACTATTTCAGTCAAGTTATCCCAATGGAACAGGACCCTGATATGACCTTCTGCAAAACATCGACTGCCGCCGCCGCGCTGATGGCGCTGGCCCTGCCGGCGCTGGCCGATGGCGAGTTGAACCTCTACTCTTCGCGTCACTACGACACCGATGAGCGGCTCTACTCCGACTTTACCGAAGCGACCGGCATCACCATCAACCGCATCGAAGGCAAGGCCGACGAACTGCTGGCGCGTATGGAAGCCGAAGGCGCGAACTCCCCCGCCGACGTCCTGCTGACCGTGGACACAAGCCGCCTCAAACGCGCCAAGGACTTGGGCCTGCTGCAAGCCGTCGAGAGCGAGACGCTGGAAGAGCGCATCCCCTCCAACCTGCAAGACGACGACAACCAGTGGTTCGGCCTGTCGCAGCGTGCGCGGATCATCTTCTTCAACAAAGAGACGATGGACAACCCGCCCGAGACCTACATGGACCTCGCCGATCCGGCGTACAAAGGTCAGGTCTGCATCCGGTCCTCGACCAACACCTACAACCAGACCCTGCTGGCCTCTATCGTGACCCATGAGGGCGAAGAAGCCGCGACCGAATGGGCGCAGGGCGTGGTCGACAACATGGCGCGCGCCCCGCAGGGCGGCGACACCGACCAGCTGCGCGGCATCGTTTCCGGTGAGTGCGACATCGCGGTCTCCAACAGCTACTATTTCGCCCGTGCGATCCGCACCGATGTCGATGGCGTCAGCGCCGATATCGGCAAGATCGGCGTGATCTGGCCGGATCAGGAAGGCAACGGCGCGCATATGAACCTCTCGGGCGGCGGTGTGGCCAAGAACGCGCCGAACCGTGAGAACGCGGTGAAGTTCCTTGAGTATCTCGCCTCGGATCAGGCGCAGGTCTACTTCTCGGCGGGCAACGACGAATTCCCCACCGTGGAAGGCGTGGAGCTGGCCGACAGCGTGAAGCAGTTGGGTGAATTCAAGGCCGACGACGTGAATCTGTCGGACGTGGCCGAGAACATCGGCACCGCGCAGAAGATCTTCAACTCGGTCGGCTGGGAATAATCAGCACGACATCGCGCAGGAGGCGGGCTTTCGGGCCCGCCTTTTTTATGTGTTGTGCTGCCTCCAAACGCCCTGCCCGGCGCCACGGCGGGCATCGCCCTCCCTCCCCCCGGAGGGCGATTTTGCAACGCAGGCCCATGACGCAGCGCCTGCGCCTTTGGCAATGGCATTGCAGAAAGCAGGCCGATCATCGCCCCCCAGGGAGGGCGCTGCCCTCATCGCCAGACGGCCCGGAGTCAAGCCGCAGGCGCCGGGCCATCGCCTGCCCGTCCCGTCACGCCAAAGGCGTGCCGATCAATAACGGCGCACCTTTGGTGCGACGGGGAGGCGATTTGGTGAGGCTGGGTGGAAGTCATCGAAGTCACGCCAAAGCGGCATCGTAAAGTGGCACGAAGCCACGTTAGGATCGCCACCCCACGGGCAGGCGCTGGCCCTCGGGAACTACCGCTGCCGCCCCACCTGTCGGCAGATCAGGATCACCGGCAGCAACCCCATCGCCACGATCACGAGGCTCGGCACCGCGGCCCCGTTCAACCGCTCATCACTCGCCAACCGATACGCCTGCACCGCAAGCGTGTCATAATTGAACGGCCGCATGATCAGCGTCGCGGGCAGTTCCTTCATCACATCGACGAAGACGATCAGCAGCGCGGTCAGCAGGCTGGGCGCGAGGATCGGCAGATGCACCCGGCGCAACGTACCCAGAGGCGTCTGCCCCAGCGAGCGTGCGGCGGCATCCATATTGGCATGCACCATGGACTGCCCGCCCTCGTAGGCGCCAAGCGCCGCGGCCAGAAAGCGCACCAGATAGGCCAGCACCAGCAGCCAGATCGACCCGGTAATCAGAAGGCCGGTGGAGATATCGAAGGTCTCACGCATCCAAGCGTCGAGCGCGTTGTCGAAGGCCGCGAAAGGCACCAGCAGACCCACCGCGATCACCCCGCCCGGCACCGCGTAGCCAAGCCGCGCCACATAGGCCGCGCCCTGCGAGACCCGCCCCGGGCGCAGCCGCCGGTAGAACCCCACGCTGATCGCCGCCAGCACCGTGAGCACCGCCGCGACCCCCGCAAGCGTCACCGAATTGCGCATGAAACCAAGGTAGCGCGGGCTGAACAGGCTTTGCTCACTGTCGAGCCCCATGGTCACGAGGATTACCACCGGCAGCACCGCCCCAAACAGCACCGGCACCCCGCAAAGCACGATCGCCGCCGCGGCCTGCCAGCCCTTCAACTCGGCCGGCGGCGCGGACTGGGTCCGGCGCGCGGGGTCGTGATACTTGGCCTTGCCGCGCTGCGCCCGTTCCAGCATCGCCAGCAGCAGGGCGAAGCTCAACAGGCAGAGCGCCAATTGCGCCGCTGCCGCGCGGTCGAACATGGAAAACCAGCTGGTGTAGATACCGGTGGCGAAGGTCTGCACGCCGAAATAGGCCACGGTGCCGAAATCGGCGATGGTCTCCATCACCGCCAAGAGCACGCCGCCCGCAATGGCGGGTCGGGCCAGCGGCAGGCTGACCTTGAAAAACGCGGCCCATGCGCTGGAGCCGAGCGCGCGGGCGGCCAGAAAGGTCGTCCCGCTCTGCTGCAGGAAGGCCGCGCGCGCCAGCAGATAAACATAGGGATAGAGCACCAGCACCAGCATCGCGGCGGCCCCGCCGAGCGAGCGGATCTCAGGGAACCAGTAATCGCGCGGCCCCCAGCCGGTGACGTCGCGCAGCACCGTCTGCACGATGCCGGGATGGTCCAGCACATGGGTATAGGCATAGGCCAGCACATAGGCCGGGAAGGCCAGCGGCAGCACCAGCGCAATCTCTAGAAACTTCGCCCCCGGAAAACGCGTCATCGTGACCAGCCACGCGGCCCCCACACCGATGGCGAAGGTGCCCAGAGAGACCAGCAGCACCAAGAGAAGCGTCGTCACCGTGTAGCGCCCTAGCACCGTGTCGATCAGGTGCTGCACCGTCTCCGTCCCGCCGCTGAGGGCGGCGATCAGCACCGCCAGCATCGGCAGCGCGCAGAAGAGGGCCACGGTCAGGGCAACGCCCGATAGCGCGCGCAGCCCGTCACGGGCGCGGCGCAGGTGGGGCGTCTCGGTGGAGGCGGGGTTCAGCGTCATGCGCCCTATTTCGACGATTTCACTCGGAAATGCCAGAGGGCGCGACGCCGCGCCTCAGTCGTAGCTGCGGGTATCCTCGATCACCAGCCCGTCGCGCGGCAGGCTGCCGGGGGCGACCAGTTCGACACGGCCCTTGAGCTTGAGCAGATCGGCCACGGATTGGGCATAAGCGTCCTTATCCTCTCCGGCGGTCTCGATCTGCACCGTCATGACATCGGCCTCGCCTTCGCGGCTGGCGATGACGCGGGCCTTCTCGATCTCGTCGTGCTGCGCGACCAGCGCCGCGACCTGCTCGGGCCGGACAAACATGCCCTTGATCTTGGTGGTCTGGTCGGCGCGGCCCATCCAGCCCTTGATGCGCATATTCGTGCGCCCACAGGGGCTTTCGCCCTCCAGCACGGCGCTGAGATCGCCGGTGGCGAAACGGATAAGCGGGTAATCGGGGTTGAGCGTGGTGACCACCACCTCACCGACCTCGCCCGGGGCGACCGGGATGCCGGTGCCGGGGGTGACGATCTCGACGATGACCTGCTCGTCGACGATGAGCCCCTCCATCGCCGGGCTTTCATAGGCGATATTGCCCAGGTCAGCGGTGGCGTAGGATTGCAGGCAAGTGATGCCGCGCTCCTGGTAGAAGGCGCGCAGGCTGGGAAAGAGCGCCCCGCCGCCGACCGCCGCCTTGGTGATGTTCAGCTTCACCCCCATGACATCGGCCTTTTCGAGAATCACCTTCAGGTAATCCGGCGTGCCGGCATAGGCGGTGGAGCCCACGTCGCGGGCGGCGGTGACCTGAAGCTCGGTCTGGCCGGTGCCGGCGGGCAGCACCGTGGCGCCAACGGCGCGTGCGCCGCTTTCAAAGATCATGCCCGCGGGGGTCAGGTGGTAGCCAAAGCAATTGTGCACCACGTCGCCCGCGCCGATCCCGGCGGCATGCAGGAACCGCCCCATGCGCCACCAGTCGGGATCGTTGCTCGAAGGCTCATAAATCGGACCGGGCGACTGGAAGACATGGGAGAAGTCATGCACCGGCTTGGTGGTGAAGCCACCGAAGGGCGGCTGGCCGGCCTGCGCCTTGCCCAGTTCGGATTTGCGCAAAACCGGCAGATCGGCCAGCGCTTCGGCGGAGGTGATCTGCGCGGCATCCACCCCTTTGAGCGTGTCGCCATAGCCCGCCAAGCCCTGCGCGCGGGCGATCTGCTGCGGCAAGGCCTGCGCCAAATCGGCCGCCCGTTGGTCGGCGCTGCGGGTTTCCAGATCGTCGAAATGGGGCTTGGTCAGCATCCCTGTCACTTTCCTGCTATGGCATCACTGGAGAGGGCATAGGCCCGCTCAGATCTCATCTTAAGTCTTTCCTTCGGGTCCGGGCGGGCCGGCTTAGCTGAGCCAGCGCTTGCGGCGGCGGTAGCTGCGCACGTCGCGGAAGCTTTTGCGGCCTTCGTCGGACATGCCGAGGTAGAATTCTTTCACGTCCTGGTTCTCGCGCAGGTCTTTGGCGGGACCGTCCATCACCACGCGCCCGGATTCGAGGATGTAGCCGTAATGCGCGAAACGCAGGGCGACGTTGGTGTTCTGCTCGGCCAGCAGGAAGGTCACGCCCTCCTGTTCGTTGACCGATTTCACGATCTCGAAGATCTGCTCTACCAGCTGCGGGGCCAGACCCATCGACGGCTCGTCCAGAAGGATCGTCTCGGGCCGCGACATCAGCGCGCGGCCGATGGCGCACATCTGCTGCTCGCCGCCCGAGGTATATCCGGCCTGTGAGCGGCGGCGCTCCTTCAGACGGGGGAAATAGTTATAGACCATCTCAAGGTCCTGCTGGATCGCGGCATTGCCGTCGCTGCGCGTATAGGCGCCGGTGAGCAGGTTTTCCTCGATGGTGAGGTGCTCAAAACAGTGCCGGCCTTCCATGACCTGCACGACCCCCTGTTTCACGATCTCGGCGGGGTCCTGATGCTGGATCGCGCCGCCGCGGTACTTGATCGAGCCCTTGGTGACCTCGCCACGTTCCGAGGCCAGCAGCCCCGAGATCGCCTTGAGCGTCGTTGTCTTGCCCGCGCCGTTGCCGCCCAGAAGCGCGGTGATGCCGCCCTTGGGCACATTCAGGCTGACGCCCTTCAGCACGAGGATGACGTGGTTGTAGATCACCTCGATATTGTTGACCTCGAGCAGGTTGTCGACTGCGACGTCATTGGTGTTGGCGGCATCCAGCATGGGCATGACCTTTCTTGGGGTTCGAAGATGTCCCCGGCCACCCGCAAGGTGGCCGGGAGCAGGGTTCTTAGCAGTTGCCCTCGATGGCGTTTTCCTCGGCATAGGCCGAGCTGTCGGCATCGATCAGCGGCTGGATCACGTCCTGATCGGACTGCATGAAGTCCGACACGAGGTTCCATTCCTTGGCCTCGGCATCCCACTGGGTCACGGCCACGAAGCCTTCGCCGCCGTGGTTCTCACAAGTGACGCTGAACTCAGGTCCGAAGTCCGGCAGGCCAAGCGCCGCCATCTTCTCTTCGGTGATCTCGAGCTGCTCCATCCCGTCGCGCATTTGGCCGCTGGTGATGTCGGTCACGCCGTGAATCTCCTGCGCAGTGCGCGCGGCCTCGGCCACCAGCATCGCGGCGTAGATGCCACGGTTGTACAGAACGGAGCCGACCTGATCGCCCGCGCCCGCGGCTTTGCCCGCGTCGACAACGTATTTCTGAAGGTCGTCATAGAGCGGATAGTCGGAGCCGACGTTGTGGAAGGTCAGCGCCTTGTAGCCATCGGCCTTGGCGCCCGCGGCCAGCACGTCGTTCTCGGAGCCGGACCACCAGATGCCGATGAACTTGTCCATCGGGAAGCGGATGTTGGCGGCTTCCTGAACGGCAACTTGGTTCATCACGCCCCAACCGTACATGATCACATAGTCGGGCTTGTCACGGCGGATTTGCAGCCACTGTGATTTCTGCTCCTGACCGGGGTGGTCGACGGGCACTTCCTTCAGCTCGAAACCATGTTTCTTGCTCAGTTCCTGCAGGGTGCGGATCGGCTCCTTGCCATAGGCAGAGTTGTGGTAGACCAGCGCGATCTTCTTGCCCTCAAGGCTGCCGCCCTCCTGCTCCATGATGTGTTTCACCGCGACCGAGGCGCCATCCCAATAGTTGGCCGGGAAGTTGAAGACATGGCTGAAGACATTGCCGTTCTTGGCCGAGGTACGGCCCAGACCGGAGGTCAGCATCGAGATGTCATCGGCGGTGACCTTGGGGATCAACTGGTAGGTAATGCCGGTCGAGAGCGGCTGGTACACCAACGCGCCTTCACCTTTGGTGGATTCGTAGCATTCCACGCCCTTCTCGGTGTTATAGGCAGTCTCGCATTCCGGGACGCGGATAGGCTCGCCACCGATGCCGCCGTCACGCTCGTTGAGCAGGGTGAAGTAATCGGCATAGCCGTCGGCGAAGGGGATGCCGCCCGCGGCATAGGGCCCGGTGCGATAGCTCAGCGACGGAAAGACAAGGTCCGCCATCACAGGGCTTGCGGCCATCAGGCCAGCTACGGCCAGTGTTCCCAGTTTGTATTTCATCGGTGTTTCCTCCCTTGGATTGTCCGACTTGGGTGTTTGGGCCGGGTTTCCTCCCTCCGGCCTCGCTTTTCATGGCTCCCGCTTAGTGCGGGAAGGGCCACAATCTCAGTTTTTCCTTGGCCACGCGCCACAGCTGCGCCAGCCCGTGCGGCTCTGCGATCAGGAAGACCACGATCAGCCCGCCCACGATCACCAGCTGCAAATGCGCCACGATATCCGTGGGCCAGCCCAGCCAGTCCACGCCGACGATCTTGAGCAAGACAGGCAACAGTACAAGGAACGCCGCCCCGGCGAAGCTGCCGAAGATGCTGCCCAAGCCCCCGATGATGATCATGAAGAGCACGAGGAACGATTTGTTGATGCCAAAGGCTTCGCCCACTTCCACCGCGCCGAGGTAGATCGAGAAGAACAACGCGCCGGAGATGCCGATGAAGAAGGAGCTGACCGCAAAGGCCGTGAGCTTGGCGCGCAGCGGGTTCACCCCGATGATCTCGGCGGCGATGTCCATGTCGCGGATGGCCATCCACTTACGGCCCACCGAGCCGCGCGTCAGGTTGCGTGCCACCAGCGCCGAGCCCACAGTGAAGATCAGGCAGAACATATAGGTCGCCCAGGCTTCGGTATTGGGGCCGGTGATCAGGATGCCGAAGGTGTCCCGCTCGGGCGCGCTAATCTGGCCAGAGGCGGAGTAGTTGTAGAACCACGGCACCCGGTTGAACAGCCACACGAGGAAGAACTGCGCCGCCAGCGTGGCCACGGCAAGGTAAAAGCCCTTGATCCGCAAGGACGGCAGGCCGAAGAGCGCGCCCACCGCCGCGGTGATGCCGCCCGCCAGCAGGATGTGGATGAACATGCTGACCTCGGGCATGGCCGTCATCAGCTTGTAACAGGCGTAGGCCCCCACCGCCATGAAGCCCCCGGTGCCGAGGCTCACCTGCCCGCAATAACCCACGAGGATGTTCAGCCCGATCGCCGCGATGGCGTAGATCAGGAAGGGCAGGAACAGCGAGTTCACCCAGTAGTCGTTGACCACGAAGGGCACGACAAAGACCGCGATGAACAGCACCAGATAGTAGCGGTACCGGTCGAACCGGATCGGGAAGGTCTGCTGGTCCTGGGCGTAGGATGTGTTGAAATCGCCCGCTTCACGATAGAACATTAGACTGCTTTCCCTTCTGCGGTAGTCATTTGCACTGCGCTTGCCTGCAATGCCCTGCGATAGGGTGCGCGCGTGCCGCGCACCAAGCCGTTATCAATCCGGGGCTTCGCCCTTTGAACAGGCGAAACTGTCCCCCGGACAGTTTCCGGGTAGCCTGTATCAAACCCGTTCAATGATCTTCTCCCCGAACAGGCCCTGCGGGCGGAAGACAAGGAAGACCAGCGCCAGCATATAGGCGAACCAGTTCTCGGTCGCGCCGCCAAGGAAGGGGGCGCCGATGAGGAACTCGAAGAGCTTCTCGCCCACGCCGATGATCAGCCCGCCGACGATGGCGCCGGGGATCGAGGTGAAGCCGCCCAGCATCAGCACCGGCAGCGCCTTCAGCGCGATAAGCGAGAGCGAGAACTGCACGCCCGACTTGGCCCCCACATGATGCCCGCGACCAATGCCACGAAACCCGCGAGCGACCAGACCAGGATCCAGATGAAGTTCAGCGAGACACCGACCGAAAGCGCGGCTTGGTGGTCGTCCGCCACGGCGCGCATGGCGCGGCCCTGCTTGGTGTATTGTGCGAACATCACCAGCCCGATCACGAGCACCGCCGCGACGATGGAAGCCACGATATCGAGGTTGTCGATGAAGAAGCCGTAGCCGGTGGCGTTATAGGTGAATTCGTCGATCCAGACGTTGATGCCCTGCGGCAGGCCGACGTCGAGCGTCTTGATCTCGGACCCCCACATCAGGTCGCCCACCCCTTCGAGGAAATAGGCCAGACCGATGGTCGCCATGAAGAGGATGATCGGCTCTTGCCCCACGAGGTAGCGGAAGACGAAGCGCTGCACGCAATAGGCCAGCACGATCATCACGACCATCGTCAGCACGATGGCAAGGAACGCCGGAATGTGCCAGCCGAAGTGATGCACCTCGGTGCCAAGGATCGCGTTGATCAAATGGCCGAAAGGCACCTGCCCTTCCATCACGCCCACCAGCGTCAGCGCGGCGAACAGCGCCATGACGCCTTGGGCGTAGTTGAAGATGCCCGAAGCCTTGTAGATCAGCACGAAGCCGAGCGCCACGAGCGCGTAAAGCACCCCGGCCATCAGCCCGTTGAGAAAGACCTCGATCGTAAACGCCAGTTGCTCAGGCATCATTGGCCCTCCCCAAAGTCAGAACGGCAGTGTCGTTGCGGGTGATCAAACGGGCCTCAGTCATGGGCCACCCCCAGATAGGCGTCGATCACCTCTTGGTTGTTGCGCACCTCGTCGGGCGAGCCGTCGCCGATCTTGCGGCCGTAATCCATCACGACCACGCGGTCGGACAGGTCCATGACCACGCCCATGTCATGTTCGATCAGCGCGATGGTGGTGCCGAACTCGTCGTTCACGTCGAGGATGAAGCGGCTCATGTCCTCTTTCTCTTCGACGTTCATGCCCGCCATCGGCTCGTCCAACAGCAGGATCGTCGGCTCGGCGGCCAGCGCGCGGGCCAGCTCGACCCGTTTCTTCAGACCGTAGGGCAGACGCGCCACGGGTGTCTTGCGGATCGCCTGAATCTCAAGGAAGTCGATGACCTTTTCGGCGATCTCGCGGTTCTCAATCTCTTCACGCTCGGCCGGGCCTTTCCAGAAGGACTGCGCCAGCATCCCGGTCTTCATCTGCGTCAGACGCCCCGTCATCACGTTGTCGAGCACCGACATGCCCTCGAAAAGCGCGATGTTCTGGAAGGTCCGGGCGATGCCCTGCTGGGCCACCTGATAGGGTTTCATCGGGGGCCGCTTGGCGCCCTTGTACCAGACCTCGCCCTCTTGGGGCACGTAGAAGCCGCTGATCACGTTCAGCATCGAGGACTTGCCCGCCCCGTTCGGCCCGATGATCGCGCGGATTTCGCCCTCGCGGATGTCGAAGGAAATATCCTTGATCGCCTCCACGCCGCCGAAGCGCAGGGTGATGTTCTTCATCTCCATCACCGTCGGGCCGATGGTGCGGCCGTCGTCGGTGACATAGCTGTCAGCCTGATCTTTCACGCTGTCCCTTTCCATAGTTCCCGCCTGCCCGGCACTGACGCTGGCCGCGCTCATTCCGCTGCCATCCGGCGGCTGACCGGCTGCACCGCGGCCTCGCGGATTTCGAGCGTCGCCTTGATCGAGCCCTTGCGGCCGTCCTCGTAGGTCACTTCCGTCTCGGTGCTGACCTTGTCGGAGCCGTCATAGAGAGCGGCGATGATGTCGGCGTATTTCTCCTCGATGATCTTGCGGCGCACCTTGCGGGTGCGGGTCAGCTCGCCATCGTCGGCGTCGAGTTCCTTGTGCAGCACCACGAAGCGGTGCACCTGACAGCCCGAAAGCATCTCGTCCTCGGCGACCGAGCGGTTCACCTCCTCCACATGGGACTGGATCGTGTCCATCACCTGCGGATGCCGCGCCAGTTCCTGATAGGAGGCGTAGCCGATGTTGTTGCGCTCGGCCCAGTTGCCCACCGCCGTCAGGTCGATGTTGATGAAGGCGGTGCATTCGGTGCGCTGGTTGCCGAAGACCACGGCCTCGAGGATGTTGGGGAAGAACTTGAGCTTGTTCTCCACGTATTTCGGCGCGAAGAGGCTGCCGTCGGCCATCTGGCCTACGTCCTTGGCGCGGTCGATGATGCGCAGATGGCCCGAGCTTTCCTCGATGAAGCCCGCGTCGCCGGTGGCGACCCAGCCTTCCGGGTCCTTGGTGTCGGCGGTGCTTTCGGGGTTCTTGTAGTATTCCACGAAAACGCCCGGCGAGCGGTAGAAGACCTCGCCATTGTCAGCGATTTTCAACTCCACGCCCGGGCAGGTCACGCCCACGGTATCGCTGCGCACCTCGCCATCGGGCTGCGCGGTGATGAACACCGTTGCCTCGGTCTGGCCGTAGAGCTGCTTCAAGTTGATGCCGAGCGAGCGGTAGAAATCGAAGATCTCCGGGCCGATCGCCTCACCGGCGGTATAGCCCACGCGCACGCGGCTAAAGCCGAGGGTGTTCTTCAGCGGGCCATAGATCA
The DNA here is from genome assembly GCF_029870955.1 of Sulfitobacter faviae. Taxonomy (NCBI): domain Bacteria; kingdom Pseudomonadati; phylum Pseudomonadota; class Alphaproteobacteria; order Rhodobacterales; family Roseobacteraceae; genus Sulfitobacter; species Sulfitobacter faviae. The sequence goes on from NZ_PGFQ01000001.1 coordinate 1,141,421, forward strand.
TCAACTCGCCCAGTGCGTATTTCGCGCGGTCCCAAGCGGACACTTTCTTGCCGTCCAGAATGGCAGGGCCGACCTTGCGGGCATGGGCCATGAAAGTGTCGAAGAGCCACTTCTTGAACCGGCTCGCGTCCTCCATGCGGATCATGACGGAGGTGAGCTGCGTCTCGAACACGCGCGGCGGGGCGAAGTAATAGGTCGGCCCAATCTCGCGCAGGTCGACATGCATCGTGTCGGCGCTTTCGGGGCAGTTGGTGCAGAAGCCGGTCCAAAGCGCCTGACCTACGGAGAAGATGAAGTCCCCCACCCATGCCATCGGCAGATAGGCGAGGATCTCGTCATTGCGCTTGAGGTCGTCGAACTCCGACGACGACTTCGCCGTCTCGATCACGTTGCGGTTGCTCAGCACCACGCCCTTGGGCTTGCCGGTGGTGCCCGAGGTATAGAGCATCACGCCGGTGGAATCGTAATCCAGCTTGGCCTGACGCGCCTCCAACTCGGCGATATGTTTCTCGCGGTTGGCGCGGCCCATCTCCTGCACGGCGGTATATTGGTCGAGCTTGGAATGGTCGTATTTGCGCAGGCCGCGCGGGTCGAGGTAGATCATCCGCTCGAAGTCGGGCAGCTGGTCCTGCACCTCAATAATCTTGTCGACCTGCTCCTGATCGCCGACCACGGCAAGGCGCGCGCCGCAGTGGCCCATGACATAGGCCATCTCTTCGGCATTGGCGTCCTGATAGAGCGGCACTGGCACGGCACCGGCCATTTGGGCTGCCATCATCGCCCAGTAGAGATAGGGACGGTTGCGCCCGATGATGGCGACGAAATCGCCCTCGTTCAGCCCCAGCTCAAGAAACCCGAGCGCCAGCGCCTCGACCTCGTCGCGGGTCTGCGACCAGGTCCAGCTCTGCCAGATCCCGTATTCCTTCTCCCGGTAAGCGGGGGCGTTTGCGAATTCACTTGCGTTGCGGTGCAACAGCGCCGGCACGGACTGAGGTCCGTCGGCACGCGTCAGCGGCTTGGCCAAATTGTCTTCCTCCCATGCCCGCCCTCCCCGGCGGGTTCGATCGCTTGTGCGATTCTATGATCCCACAAGTGACGTTCTCTTTTTTGTGGAGGTCAACTTTTTCCTGATCTTTTCCGAATTCTAACGAATTGTTACAGCACCCCCGCGGCCCATTTTCCGCTAGTCGATCCCATTGGCGCGCTGCACTTCGCGCACATAGGTCACGATGGATTTCACCTCTGCCGGGGTAATCCCTTCGACCGGAGGCATATTGCCGAAAGACCAGTGATGCTGGCGCACGCCATTGGTGGCCGCGACCATGAAGGATGCATCGCCGTGGTGGCTGGGCTCATAAATCTTATGGATCAGCGGCGGACCAACCCCCTCGCGCCCGGCGGCGTTGACCCCGTGGCAGGCGGCGCATTTTGCCTCGAACGCCCGTGCGCCGATCTGCGCGGGTCCGCTCAGGCTCTCTGGCACGGTGACCTTCACCATGGCCGCGCCGCTGGCAGTGGGGGCCGGAGTCTCTTCGCTCTGCCACCAGATATACCCGCCTGCCAAGACCAGTGCCGCCGCTGCGCCTGCTCCGATTTTCTTGTTCATGCTCTGCCTTTCAGATTTCCATTCGGCGCGCTTCTCGGGGCCTCCAGCGCAAGAAGGTCAAGCGCGATTTACGCGCGGCTCTTTGCCTTTCGCCCGCGCGGTGCTAGCCCTATGCGAAAGGATGCCGATGCAGATCACCGACGACCAAACCAAAGCGCTGACCAATGCCGGTCTGAACCTGATCGCTCAGGCGCTGACCATCTATGACAGCGACCTTCGGCTCGCGGTCTGCAACGCCCCGTTTCAATCCATGTTCGACCTGCCGGATCGGCTGGTGACCCCCGGCGCGCCCTTTGAGGATACGATCCGTCATCTGGCTGGCACCGGCGAGTATGGCGAGGTGGGGGATGTCGACGCTTTCGTCGCCGAACGGGTGGAACAGGCCCGCGCCTTCGTGCCGCATTACATGGAGCGGACCCGCTCGAACGGGCGCACCATCAGCGTCGAAGGCTCGCCCCTGCCCCAAGGCGGCTGGGTCACCGTCTATACCGATATCACCAACACCAAGCGGCAAGAGGCGCTGTTGCGCGCACGGTCGGACGCGCTGAGCGATCAACTGCTGTCCCATGCCGAACAACTCGCCGCCACGAACCGCCAGTTGGAGGCGACGATCACCGCGCTGGAGGAAGCCAAGCGACAGGTCACCGAAAGTGAGGCCCGCACCCGGCTCACGACCGAAATGATGCCCGCCCATATCGCCCATGTCGACGCGAGCGGGCATTATATCTACTCCAACCGCCGCCTCTCCAGCGTGATGCCGGGGCGGCCCAGCAACATCTACGGGCTGCATATCAGTGACGCGCTTGGGGCGGCGGCCTATGCGCGGATCAAACCCGCGCTGACCCAAGCCTATGCGGGCAGCCCGGCGGTGATCGAATTCACCCATGACGAATCCGCCCGCCGCATCCGCGGTGCCTTTACCCCAGACGGGCGCGGCGGGGTCTATATCCTGTCGATGGACATCACCGAAGAGACCCAGACCCGCGTCGCCCTGCAACAGACGCTGAAACGCGAGTTGGCCTCGCGGATGATCTCTGGGCTGGCGCATGACTTCTCGAACCTTTTGACGATCATCCTCGGGATGCAATCGAAACTCGCCCGGCTGCCCGACATGCCGCCACAAGCGGGTGAATTGGTCGAAGGCACCTTGGCCGCCGCACGGCGGGGCGGCACGCTGCTCAGCTCCATCGCTGATGTGACCGAACCCCGCGCCCTGCGCCCCGCGGCCACCGACCCCGCCGCGTTGCTGAGTGAGCTTTCGACCCTCGCCGCCCCCACCCTGCCGCCGAAATGCGCGCTGGTGGTGCGCAATGACGCGCCCGAGGGCGCGGTGCTACTCGACAAAGGCCGGGTGCAGGATGCGCTGTTGAACCTCATCCTCAACGCCCGCGACGCCTGCGGCGCGCGGGGCACGATCACGCTGACCCAACGGCTGGTGCATGACACATGGATCGAATGGGTGATCCACGACACCGGGCCGGGCTTTGCGCCCTCGGCGCTGGAGCGTGGGGTCGAGCCGTTCTTTACCACCAAGGGCAGCGAGGGGTCAGGGCTGGGCCTGTCAATGGTCTATGACATGACCAAATCCTCAGGTGGCGACCTGCGGCTGAGCAATGCGCCCGAGGGCGGCGCGCAGATCAGCCTGCGCCTGCCCTACCGCGCCGCCGTGCCCGCCACCACCGGGCTGGTGCTGCTGGTCGAGGACACCACCGATATCCGCGCCGTGGTGCGCGACATGCTGATGGATCAGGGCCATTCGGTGATCGAGGCCACCAGCGCGGATGAGGCCACCGCCCTCATCGCCGATCTGCCCGACATCGCGCTGGTGCTGTCGGACATCCAGCTTTCGGGCGAGGGCACCGGGATCGACCTTGCCCGCCGCGTCGGCAGCAGCCTGCCGCTTTTGCTGATGACCTCCCTGCCCCCGATCACCCGCTTTTTGTCGAGGCCCAGACCCTCGCGCCGGTGCTGCGCAAACCCTTTGAAAAAGACGATCTGCAAGCGTTGATCGCCCCATTGAAAGCCACCGCCCCATGAGCCGTGATACCGCCCCGCGCCCGCTGGTCACCATCCTCGACGACGAACCGGAGATCCGGCAGATGCTGTCGGACACGCTGGAGGAAGCGGGCTTCGACACGCTCAGCTTTGGCCGCGCGCGGGCCTTTGAGGCCGCATTGGCGAGCCATACGCCGGATGTCTGCCTCGTCGATCTGTCGCTGCCTGACACCGACGGGCTGACACTGGTGCACCGTCTGGCGCTGGAGCAGGGTGCCATCGTGATCATCATCTCGGGCCGCGCGCAGGTGCAGGATCGGGTCACGGGGCTGGAGCTTGGCGCCGACGACTACATCATCAAACCCTTCGACCCGGCCGAGGTCGTGGCCCGCATCCGCGCCCGCCTGCGCAGCGCCAAGCCGACGCCGCAGGCCGGCACCACGGCGCGGTTCAACGGCTGGACCGCGCATTTCGACCGCTATGTCTTGCAGGACGCCTCGGGCGCCGAAGTGACTTTTTCCCATGCCGAGGGCGAGGTGCTGCGGCTCTTCCTCGACGCGCCGAAACGCCTGATCAGCCGCGCGCAAATGCAAGAAAGCCTCGGCGGCGTCGCCTCGGAAAGCTTCGACAGGGCGATGGACGTGCGCATCTCGCGGCTGCGCACGAAGCTTGGCGAAGACCCGAAGAACCCGCAGTTGATCAAGACGATCTACGGCGCGGGCTATATCTTCCTCGGCGATGTGGACTGGGACTGAGCGCGTTTAGAGCGCCGCCACCGCCCGCCCCAACACCTCGACTGCCGCGACCAAATCGGCCTCATCCGTGTCTTCTTCGAAGGCATGGCTGATCCCGCCGATCGACGGCGCGAAAAGCATCGCCACCGGCATCAGCCGCGCCACATTGGTCGCGTCATGCAGGGCACCCGAGGGCATCTTGCGCCATTTTCCGGGCGCCACCGCTTCAGCCGCCTTCGCCAGCGCATCGCGCAGCCGCGCTTCCATGGCAACCGGCTCCAGCCCCAGCATCGGGCCAAAGGACAACTCCATCCCGCGTGTCTCGGCCACCTCTTGCGCGGTTTCGCGGATGATCTTCTCCATCCGCCCCAGACGGTCGCTATCGCCGTCGCGCCATTGCATGGAAAACACCGCCTTGCCCGGCACGATGGACGAGGCATTGGGGTGCAGGCTGACATGGCCGATGGTCCAGACGGTGCTCGGCGTCACCACATTGCGCAGCCGGTCGTTGAGTAGACTGTTGAATTCCGACACCGCCTGAAAAGCATCGCGCCGCACCGCCATCGGCGTGGTGCCCGCGTGGTTCTGCTGGCCCTCGAAGATCACCTTCATATCGCGAATGCCGACGATGTCGCTGACCACGCCGATCTGCTCACCACTGTCATCCAGCGTCGGCCCTTGTTCGATGTGCAACTCGATATAGCCGGTGAACTGCGCGGGATCGACGGGGCCGGTGACCATATCCGCCATCGCGCGGCGCGCCTCGGCCAAGCTGACCCCGGCGTCATCCGTAAAGCCATCGGCTTTGGCCTGATCCAAAGCGCCGGACCAGACCGTCGACCCGGTGGTCACGCCAAAGCGCCCCTCTTCGTCCTGAAAGGACACGACCGAGACCGCAGGCCCTCCGGCCTCACCCGCCGCGCGGGCGACTTCAAGCGCGGCGATCACGCCCAAGGCCCCATCAAGCCAGCCACCCTCAGGCTGGCTGTCGGAATGCGACCCCAACAGGATCGACGGGCCGTCAGCAAGCCCAAAGAGGTTGCCCATGGCATCGACCTCGACCTTCAGCCCCGCATCGCGCATCCGCCCGGCAAGCCATTCGCGCGCTTCCACATCGGCGGCGGAATAGGCCGGGCGCACCACGCCCTTGCCCACACCCGCAGCGCCAATGGCGCGCAGGTCGTGCAGGTCTTTCAAAAATCGGGCGGCATCAATCTTCATTCTTCCAAACTTTCCTTACTCGGCGGCGACGGCCCCTTTCGCCGCCTCCACCCTGACGGCAGAGAACTTAAACTCCGGGATCTTGCCATAGGGGTCAACCGCTGGATTTGTCAGGATATTCGCCGCCGATTCGACATAGGCGAAGGGCAGGAAAACCATGTCGGGCGCCACGGCGCGATCCGCGCGGGCCATGATCTCGATACTGCCGCGTTTGGTCGACAGCCGCACATGCTCCCCCGGGGGCACGCCAAGGCGGCGCAGGGTCGAGGGGTGGAGCGAGCAATTCGCCTCCGGCTCCAGTCCGTCGAGCACCTTGGAGCGCCGGGTCATCGAGCCGGTGTGCCAATGCTCTAACTGCCGCCCAGTGGTCAGGATCATCGGATAGGCGTCATCGGGCGCGTCATCCGGGGCCACGATCGCGGCGGGGGTGAATTTGGCGCGGCCTTCGGGCCGGGGGAACCCGTCGCTAAAGACAATGGCCTGCCCGGGATCGTTTTCGCTGAGCGACGGGTAGGTCACCGCATTCTCCTGCGCCAGCCGGTTCCATGTGATATTGTCGAGCGAGGCCATGTTGCGCTTCATCTCGGCAAAGACCTCCGCCGGGCTTGTGTAGTTCCAGCCCAGCCCCAGCCGCTTGGCCAGTTCCACCTCGATCCACCAATCCTCGCGCGCTTCTCCGGGCGGCGTCACCGCCGGGCGGCCCATCTGCACCTGCCGGTTGGTGTTGGTCACCGTGCCGGACTTCTCGGCAAAGGCAGAGGCGGGCAGGATCACGTCGGCATAATTCGCGGTCTCCGTCAGGAAGATATCCTGCACCACGAGATGGTCGAGCTTCGCGAGCGCCGCGCGGGCGTGATCGACATCCGGGTCCGACATCGCCGGGTTCTCGCCCAGCACATACATCGCCTTGATTTCGCCCTCGTGCACCGCGTCCATGATCTCGGTCACCGTCAGCCCCTTCTCGGCGCTGAAATCATCCGAGCCCCAAACCTCCGTGAAAGCCGAGCGCACGCCGTCGTCGCCGACGGGCTGGTAGTCGGGCAGGAACATCGGGATGAGGCCCGCGTCCGAGGCGCCCTGCACGTTGTTCTGCCCGCGCAGGGGGTGCAGCCCGGTGCCGGGGCGGCCGACATGGCCTGTCATCAGCGCCAGCGAAATCAGGCAGCGCGAATTGTCGGTGCCGTGGATGTGCTGGCTCACCCCCATGCCCCAGAAGATCATCCCCGCTTTGGCCCCGGCGAAGGTCCGCGCCACGTCGCGCAGCACCTCGGCCTCAATGCCGCAGACGGCGGCCATGGCCTCGGGCGGGAAGACCTTCAGATGCGCCTTCTCGGCCTCCCAGTTCTCGGTATAGGCTTTGATGTATTGTTCGTCGTAAAGACCTTCCTCCACGATCACATGCATGATCGCGTTCAGCATCGCCACGTCGGTACCGGGGCGGAATTGCAGCATATGCGACGCAAACCGGCGCAGGCCCTGCCCGCGCGGGTCCATGACGATGAGCTTGCCGCCGCGTTTGGTGAACTGCTTGAAATAGGTCGCAGCGACGGGGTGGTTCTCCACCGGGTTGGCACCGATCACGATGGCCACATCGGCATTCTCGATCTCGTTGAAGGTGGCGGTGACCGCGCCGCTCCCGACATTCTCCATCAGCGCCGCGACCGAGGAGGCATGGCACAGCCGCGTGCAGTGATCGACGTTGTTGTGACCAAACCCCTGCCGGATCATCTTCTGGAACAGATAGGCTTCCTCATTGGTGCATTTGGCGCTGCCGAAACCCGCCACTTCGCGCCCGCGCCCTTTCAGGCCCTTGGCGGCAAAATCGAGCGCCTCGTCCCAGGTCGCCTCGCGGAACACCTCGCCCCAGTTGCCGGGGTCGACGTTCAGCCCCTTGGCGGGCGCGTCGTCGCGGCGGATCAGCGGCTTGATCAGGCGGTGGTCGTGGTGGATGTAATCAAAACCAAAGCGCCCCTTGACGCAGAGCCGTCCCTCGTTCGCTGGGCCGTTGATCCCTTCGACATATTTGACCTTGTTGTCCTTCACCTTGAGCGAGATCTGGCAGCCGACGCCGCAGAAGGGGCAGACGCTGGCGACCTCCTTGTCAAAGTCGGCAGAGTCACCGACCTGCCCCTCGTCGACCACGCTTGCGGGCATCAGCGCGCCGGTGGGACAGGCCTGCACGCATTCGCCGCAGGCCACGCAGGTCGAGGCACCCATGGGATCGTCGATGTCGAAGACCGGATAGGCGTCATGGCCGCGTCCCGCCATGCCGATCACGTCGTTGACCTGCACCTCACGGCAAGCGCGAACGCAAAGGTTGCACTGGATACAGGCGTCGAGATTGACCCGCATCGCCACATGGCTGTCGTCCAAAAGCGGCACGCGGTCACGCTCCAACTTCGGAAAACGGCTTTCCTCTACGCCATTCAGCGCCGCCATTTCGCGCATGTGGCTCGACTTGTCATGCGCCACGTCCTGCGCGGGTTGGTCGGCCAGCAGCAGTTCCATCACCATCTTGCGGGCATTCTCGGCCCGCGCGTTGTTGGTGGTGACGACCATCCCCTCGGCAGGTTCGCGGATGCAGGACGCCGCCAGCACGCGCTCACCCTCGATCTCAACCATACAGGCGCGGCAATTGCCATCGGGGCGGTAGCCGGGGCGGGTTTATGGCACAGATGCGGGATTTTCAAACCCCGACCGTTGGCCACTTCCCAAATGGTCATGCCGGCCTCGGCCTCGACGGTCTGCCCATCAAGCGTGAATGTGATCCTCTCGGCCATGGCTGCCCCCTCCCCTTGGCTATTGCCCAAACTATAGGCAAAATCCGGCGCTTGTCAGGGGCCAATCCCGACACCCCGTCACGGATAAACGCCGCGCCAGTGCATTGCGGCGCATTGCATTGTATGGCCCGACAAGCTGCCCTATCACTTGGGCGAACAGTGAAAGCCATTTGATGTCCCACATTACCCTGATCCGCCACGGCCAAGCCAATTCCACCGCCAAGGACGAGCTGAGCTATGACCAACTCAGCCCGCTTGGCCATGAGCAAGCCGCGTGGCTGGGCGACCATCTGCGCCAGAGCGAGACCTACCACACAAGGCTCTATACCGGCACGTTGACCCGTCATATCGAAACGGCGGAGGGGATGAACACCGGGCTGGAGCCGATCCGCGACGCACGGTTGAACGAGCTGGCGTATTTCACCCTCGCCAATCTAATGGAGCAGCAGCACAAGGTGCCCTTCCCCCGCGAGGGTGAGTTCGTGCACCACCTGCCGCAGGTCTTTGACTATTGGAAAGCGGGCAAGCTTGCCGATACGCCAGAAACCTATGAAAGTTTCGAGACGCGGGTGCAATCCGTCCTCGCCGAGATCGCCGAGGGCGAAGGCCCGGCGCTGGTGGTGACCTCGGGCGGGTTGATCTCTCTGGCGATGGCGCAGGCGATGGGCGTGGGGATTCCGGCGATGGCGCGGCTGGCGCTGGCGATCATGCATACGTCGATGCACCGGCTCTTTCCCATCGGCGGGCATTGGTCGCCGGTGCTGTTCAACGCCGTGCCGCATCTTGACCGGCCCGACCGCCGCCTTGCACAAACGCATATGTAACCCCTCGCCCGCGAAAGGCTGACCCATGCTGAAACTTCACTACGCCCCCGGCACGATCTCGGTCGCCGTTGCCATCGCCCTCGAAGAAGCGGGGCTGGCCTATGAGCCGGTGAAGGTCGATTTCGCCAGCGCCGAACAGACCGCAGCACCCTATCTGGCGCTGAACCCCAAGGGCCGGGTGCCGACCCTCGTGACCGAAGCGGGCAGCGCCCTGACCGAGACCGGCGCGCTTTTGGACTATGTCGCCGCCCGCGCGCCCGATGCGGGGCTGGTCCCTGCCGACCCTGAACACGCAGCCCATATGCGCGGGGTAATGTACTACCTCGCCTCGACCATGCATGTGGCCCACGCGCATAAAATGCGCGGCCACCGCTGGGCCGATCAGCAATCCAGCTTTGACGATATGAAAGCCAAGGTGCCGCAGACCATGGCCGATTGCGCCGCCTATATCGAGAACCACGCCTTTAGGGGTGACTTCGTGGCGGGCGATGCCCTGTCGCTGGCCGATCCCTATCTCTTTGTCGTCTCGGGGTGGCTGGCCGGTGACGGGGTCGACCGTGCGGCCTACCCACGGCTCGACGCCTTCGCCGCCCGGATGGAAGACCGCGACAGCGTCAAGACCATGCGCGCGAAAGGATTCTTGGCATGACCCACCTATGGCTCCGCGCCGAGCAGCGCGACAATGAGACCCGCACGGGGCTGACGCCCGAAGGGGCCGCCGCGCTGATCGCACCCGGCATGAAGGTGAGCGTCGAAGACAGCGACAGCCGCGTAATCCCCACCGCCGCCTATGCGCAGGCGGGCTGTGAGATCGTTCCGGCCCATAGCTGGCCAGACGCCCCGCGCGATGCGGTGATCTTTGGCCTAAAGGAACTGCCCGAAGACGGCACGCCCCTGCCGCATACGCACATCATGTTCGGCCATGCCTACAAGGGCCAATCCTCGGGCCGCAAACTGCTGGAGCGGTTCAAGGCGGGCGGCGGCACGCTGCTGGATTTGGAGTACCTGACCGATGACACTGGCCGCCGCGTTGCCGCCTTTGGCTATTGGGCCGGTTTCGCGGGAGCGGCCGTCTCGGTCAAATGCCGCATCGCGCAGCTGCGCGGAGAGACCTGCGGCCCGGTTGCGCCCTACGCTAACGCCGAAGCGCTGAAAGCCGCATTGACCGAAGAGCTTGCCCAAGTTGACGCGAGCGGCGACCGCGCGCTTGTCATCGGGGCCTTAGGCCGGGTGGGCCGTGGGGCGAGCGATCTTTGCGCGGCACTTGGCATCCCCGTCACCGGTTGGGACATGGCAGAGACGGCCCACGGCGGGCCCTTCCCCGAGATCCTCGACCACGCCTATTTCTTCAACTGCATCCTCGCAGGGCCAGACACCCCCGCCTTTATCCGCCCCGATGCCCCTCAGGCCGAGCGCGCCCTGCGCGTGATCGGCGACATCGCCTGCGACCCCGACAGCGCCTTCAATCCGGTGCAGGTCTATGACCGCGCGACCACTTGGGCGGAGCCAGCGCTGCGCGTACATGACGCCCCGCCGCTGGATGTCATGGCCATCGACAACCTGCCATCCATGCTGCCGCGCGAAAGCTCAGAGGATTTCGCGGGCCAGTTGCTGCCGACCCTACAGGCGCTGCCAAAGACGGATCATGCCGTCTGGCAACGTGCGCGAGATCTGTTCACTCAGCATGTCGCCGAGGTCTGACCTTCAGGAAAAGAACCGGTAGTACAGCCAATCCGGCAGGAAACGCCCCAAACGGAACAGCAGTGAGAAGCCGTAAGGGAAGTCCAGTTTAAAACTGTCCCTGTTCATATGCTCGAAGACGCGGCGCGCGGCGTCATCGGGCTCCATCAAAAAGGGCATTTTGAAATCGTTCTTGTCGGTCAACTGGGTCTTGATAAAGCCCGGGTTGATCGCCTGCACCTGCACGCCGGTCTTGCGCAGATCGGCATGCATGCATTCCGCCAGCGACAGCGTCGCCGCCTTGGAGGCCGTATAGCCGATTGACCCGGGCAGCCCGCGATAGGCGGTCAGGCTGGAGGTGATGACGATATGACCGTGATCCCGCGCCACCATCTGCGGCACCACCTGCCCCAGTACGCGCATCAAGCCGGTGAAGTTCACATCGGCCATGGTCACCCCATGTTTCGCGTCCCAATCCTGCGCGCCAAAGGGCCAATAGGCCCCCGCCAGATAGACCAGCCCGTCGATTGGCCCCACATCCTTCGCCGCCTGCGCCACGTCTTCGTCATCGGTCACATCCATGATCCGCACCCGTGCCCGCCCCGGCAGCGCCTGCGCGAGTTCGGTCAGCTTGTCTTTGGACCGGGCAGAGAGGATCACCTCGGCCCCGGTGCGGCTCAGCTGATGCGCCAATGCTGCGCCAAGCCCGTCGCTCGCGCCCACCAGCCAATAGGTCTTGCCTTGCCAGTCTTTCATCTTTCCTCCGTCGGTCGCAGGGTGGCGACCAATTCTGCTACTTTGATCCCGAACTTCCGAAACTGGCTGCGATTGACGATGGTGCCATCGGGGTGAGATACATCCAATCGACGGTTTTCAGCACATGGCTGCCCAGTTCCTCGGGCAGTTGGATACGATAGCGCAACTGCAATGTCGGACCAGCCTGAACGCCCTGCCCCACCCCGATCACATCCGGCGCGGTGCTGGTGAAACGGCCATTCTCGCCCAGTGTCACGGTCCACTCGCGCTGCTGACGCGAGCCATCGTTATAGCGAAAACTCTCGGCCACGGTGGCGACATCGCCCTCCCAAGACACGTCGAACTTGGCCGTGAAACTGCTGGTGACCCGACCAAGGGGGCCGAAAATCACGCCCTCGCAGATCATCTCATCGCGCAGATGCAACCGCAGGTCGAAGACGGGGAAAGAATCCACATAGTCGCTGGGCGATTGCCCGTGAAACTCCCCCAACCGGCGGCGCAGGAAGGTGAGCAATAGACCAAGGCCCAGCCCGACAGCGATAAAGATCAGCGGCTCTGTCACGATGTCTCCACGTCTTTTGCACCGGCGAGAAGAGCGATCGCCAGCAATTTCAGGGCGCAAGGTACACCGGCATAGAACCAGATCAACAGGGAGATGGATGTATCGGAACTGGTTCCCGTTGCGGTCTGCAACCCTGCGCCTTCTAAGGCGGGAAGTAGGGCCGCCGCCGCGAAAGCCAAGGTCAGTTTGGACACGAAAGACCAAAGGCCAAAGCCTTCGGCCGCCGAGGGAGAGATCTGCGCCATGCGGCTGGCGAACATGGCAGGCAGTAGGGTCAGGTCGGCCCCCAAGACAGCGCCGGAAGCCAGACAGACCAAGGCGAACAGCACGACATCCCCCGGACCCAAAAACAGCGCCCCGCCGAAAGCGGCGATGCCCAAGGCCATCGCCGCCAAGAGCACCCGGCGCGGGCCGTGGCGTTCGGCCAGCATCCCCCAAAGCGGTGCTGCCGCCGCCGCCGCGATGAAAAACAGCAGCAAGAGCGGCCCCTCCCATCCCGGTGCCTCAAGCGCCAGTTCGACATAGAAGAGAAACAGGGTCGAGGTCACGGCCACCGGGGCGGCATTGACCAAGGCGATCAGCAACAGCCGCCGCGCCAGCCCGTCGCGCAAGACGGTGCCGAAACCGCTCGCGCCCGGCAGCTCTGCCGCCCGCCACTCCTTGCGCATCGCGACCACGGCCCAGAGCGCTAGAACCGCGAAGCCCACCGCGAAACCGGCAAAGGGCCGGTCCAGCGCCAAGCCCAGCAGCAGGGGCGCGACCGAGGCGAGACAGACGCCCAAAAGCGCCCCGGTCTCGCGCCAGCGCGCGAGGGTCAGATGCCCGGCCCCGGCAGGCTGTCGGCCTTGGCCACCCCTTGGGCATAGAAACAGATGGTCAGAAAGCTGAAGGCCGAGAAGACCAGCGTCAGCATCAGGGCAAACCACAGCACGGGCGCCATCGGCGCGGGCACCGCGAAAAGCCCTAGCATCGCCAGCGCCATCACCGCCCCCGCCCCCGTCACCGCCAGCCCGCGTTTGTGGCGCAGCGCTTGGGCCAGCCATCCGAGCGCGGGGTCTTGCACCACGTCCAACAACCGCAATCCAAAAAGCACAGAACCAAGCGCCGTCAGCGATACCCCGTATTCATCGACATAGAACTTCGGCGCGTGAATGTAGATTGGCAGCCCCGCCGCGGCGAGCAATGCGGCGAAAAGCGCATAGGCGGGCAGCCGGGCCGCGCGCGCCCTCATCGCCCGCCCGCGCCATGGGCCGCATCACGGGAAACCTCGACCTGCGGTGCCTCGGGGCGGTTGCGGAACCCGGCCCCCTTGAGGCAGAGCTTCAGCGCCTGCCAGTGGATCAACGCCAGCACCCGCCGCGCCCCAAAGGGGCGGCGCAGCAGCGACCAGAGGATACGGCCATTCGTCAGCGGCGCACGCGGCCCGGTCAAGGTGGCGATCAACCCGTTCCCCCATCCGAGAAATCGATCCAGATGCCGATCCGCTCAGCGCTGATGTCAAAGCGAAAGACATAGCCGCCCGAGATGTCCTGAAAGGGCGAGACATGCATGAGCTTCGCGGCCCGCAAGCGATCCTCGGGCGCGATGGGGCGCAGATCGGGGTGGTGGCAGAGATAGGAATGCCGGTCACCATAGGTATTCGTGACCTCGGCAATCACGGCAATCAGCGCATCATCCGCCCGACGGCAGAGCCAAAAGCTGACCGGGTTAAAGACATGGCCCAGCACCCTCGGCTGCGCCAAAAGTTCGATCCGCGCGACCCCGGAGATGTCATGCGCCGCCAAAACCTCGCGTACCCAAGGGGCGCCGCGCCCCTGCCCCGGCGCGCCGCCGTGGTCGCTGTCGTGCAGGCTGGTCACATTCGCACCATTGCGGGCGAAAAGCGCGGGCGTCCTTAACGCCTCGGCCTCGGCGTCGCAGATCACATAGTCGACCGAATAGCGGAAACGGTTCTCGACCGCGCCCTTGCGGCCATGGAAGGTCTGGCCGCGGATATGATCGACCTGCGCCGTCACTCCGCCGCCAAAGGCGCCACCCGCGCGGCTTGCATCCGCTCGACCACATCCACCGCGCTGGCCAGCCCGTCTTCGTGGAAACCATTGCGCAGCCACGCCCCGCAGAACCATGTGTTATGGCTGCCGTTAAAGGCGCGCACCTCGTCCTGCGCGGCCAAGGCGGCAAGGTCATAGACCGGGTGGCGCAGGGTCACTTGGTCATAGATCAACTCCTCGCGGATGGTGCGTTTGGTGTTGAGCGTGACAAAATGCGGATCGTCCTGCGGGATCGGTTGCAGCGAGTTCATCCAGTAGGTCAGGTCGATCCGGTCGGACTTCTGCTCACGATCCTCGGTATAGACCCATGACGCCCAAGTGGAGCGCCGCTTGGGCATGATATTGGCATCAGCGTGCAGCACGATGTCATTGGGCTGGTAGCGGATGGCGCCGAGGGCGCGCTGCTCGGCCTCCGTCGGATCGGAAAGCATCGCCAGCGTGTCGTCGGAATGGGCGGCAAAAATCACCTCGTCGAAGGCCTCCCACTCCCCGCCATAGGCGCGGACCTCGGCCCCCTGCGCCGTGCGGCGCACCGCCTGCACGGGGCTGTCGGTGCGCAGGTCGACACCTTTGGCGCGCAGCGCACTCTCCAACCGGTCGACATATTGGCGCGAGCCGCCTTTGACCGTGTACCACTGATGCTGGCCGGAATAGTTCAACAGCGCGTGGTTCTCGAAGAAATTGACCATGGCATGGGCGGGGAAATCCATGATCCTTTCCGCCGGCGTGGACCAGATCGCGCCCGACAGGGGCGACAGGTAGAAGTCGCGGAAATATGGCCCGGTGCCCAGCTGGTCGAGAAACTCTGCGATGGTCATCGACGGGTCGCGCGACACGGCCAGCGCGTTCTTGTTGAAATGCAGAATGTCCCTCAGCATCCGCAGGAAAGGCGGGCTGAACATATTGCGTTTCTGGGCGAAGATCGCGTTGAAATTGGTCAGTGCATATTCCAGCCGCCCGCCATCAATCGACGCGCCAAAGCTCATGTTCGAGGGCACGACCGGCACGTCCAACTCCGCAAAGAGCGCCGCAAGATGCGGGTAGTTGGCATAGTTGAACACGATGAACCCGGTATCGACCGGCTGATCGCCATTCTTGCCCGCGATCACCGTCCGCGCATGGCCGCCGATCTTGGCCCCCGCCTCATAGAGGGTGACGCGGTCCGCAGATGCCAGCATATGCGCTGCCCCCATGCCGGAAATCCCGCCGCCGATCACGGCAACACGCCGCCCAAGCGGCTGTTGAGGGAGGGTACTGTCGTTCAGAGCTTCAAAAGGCATAGGCGTCCTGCTTTAGTCCGGAACTTTGGATATGGGGCACCCACGGGTAAAGGGGAGTTAAAGTTGCAGCGCCCGATAGATTTTCTTGGAAGAATGCACGCAGCACCGCGACCGCGTGCAAAGCCCCTTGGAGGGCACTAGGACAGCAGGCTGTCGAGCGCCGCTTGCCCGCGGCTGAGCTGGCCCAAATAGCTGTCGGTGTCGATATTGGCCCCGCAGACGATCACGCCGACGCGCCGCCCGGCCAATTGCCCGCGCAGGGGGCCGAGCGCGCCCGCCATCGCGGCCCCGGCGGCAGGTTCCACCGCCAGTTTCGCCGCCTGTTGCAGCACCACCATCCCGGCGCAGATCGCATCGTCGCTGACCGTGACCACATCATCGACATAGACCGCGCAGAGCGCATGGCCGAAAGGCAGCGCCATCGGCGGCCCAAGGCTGTCGGCGATTGTGTTAACCTGAGGGATGGTCACCGGCGCGCCGGAGGCGAGGCTTTGCGACATGCTGTCGGCGCCCTCGGGCTCCACGCCATAGACCCGACAAGCGGGGTTGACCGCCTTGACCGCGGCGGCGACACCGCTGATCAACCCGCCACCGCCGACAGAGACGACGACCGCGTCCAAATCCGCCACCTGCGCCATCAGTTCCAGCCCCACCCCGGCGGTGCCGAGCGAGGTGTGCAACCCCTCGAAAGGATGGATAAAGAACCGCCCCTCTTCGCGCACCAGTCGCTCGGCCTCGGCAAAGGTCTCTTGCCCGGCGGGTTTCAGGATGACCTCGGCCCCGGTGGCACGGGCGAGGGCGACGCGAAAAGGGTTGGCGTTGTCCTGCATCACCACCTTGGCGCTGATGCCAAGCTTGGCCGCAGCCCAGCCTGCGGCGATGGCGTGGTTGCCCGCGCTGGCCGCGGTGATCCCGCGCCCGCGGGTGTCATCGTCAAGCTGTCGCGCCACCGACAGCGCGCCGCGGGCCTTGAAGGTGCCGGTATGCTGAAAACACTCCAGCTTGAGCGCGACCCGCGCGCCGCCCAGCACCTCGTCGACCATGGGAGAAGACAGCGTCACCACCGGTGTTTGCAAGATATCGCTGCGCAACGCGGCGGCCCGCGTCTGCATCGCCTCCAGCGTCATTCCGGTAATGTCCACGTCGTTCATTCAGCCGTTCCCTTCGGGTGTCCTTAGGGGAACAATAGCCTCGGTTTTGGCTTCTGCCAGTTCTTCGAAGTCGAAATTATGCAAGCGCCCCGCGCGTTTGGCGGCTTTTTCGCTGCTGACTTTGATTTCTTCCACGTCCCGCCGCGCTTGGGTGAAATGCCGGTCGAGGTTGCCGACACGCATCGCCAGACGCTCGACATCCTTGTTCAGATTGCCCAACTCCTTGCGGATCGCGCCTGCCTGTTCGCGCATCCGCGCGTCCTTCAGGATCGCGCGCATGGTATTGAGCGTGGCCATGCAGGTGGTCGGGCTGACGATCCAGACGCGTTTCTCAAAGCCTTCGCGCACGAGTTCGGAAAAATTCGCGTGCAACTCGGCATAGACCGCCTCGGAGGGCAGGAACATCAAGGCGCCTTCCGCCGTCTCCCCCTCCAGAATATATTTGTCGGCGATGGCATTGAGGTGCACCCGCACGGCGGTCTTCATCTGTTGGGCGGCGGCGCGGGTCTCGGCTTCGGTCTTGGCGCGGCGCAGGGCCTCATAGGCCTCCAGCGGGAATTTACTGTCGATCACGATCGGGCCCGGAGGATTGGGGAGATGGATCAGGCAATCGGGCCGCTTGCCGTTGCTGAGCGTGGCTTGCAGCGAATAGCTGTCCGAGGGCAGCGCTTTCGACACGATATCCCGCAACTGGATTTCACCAAAGGAACCGCGCGTTTGCTTGTTGCTCAGGATGTCTTGCAGCGACAGCACGTCGCCCGACAGTTTGGTGATATTGTCCTGCGCCTTGTCGATGGAGGCGAGCCGCTCCTGCAACTGCGCAAGGCTGGAGGTGGTGCGTTTGGACGAGCCGTGCAGCGTCTCGGTCATGCGCTGCTGCATCTCGGCCAGCGAACGGGCCGAGCGGGCGGCGTTGTCGGCCAGACGGTCCTGCATCTGCTGCTGCACATAGGCCAGCCGCGCTTCCATCGTCTGCATCATCTGCGCTTGGGTATTGCTTTGCGTGTCCGAGACCATTTGCAGCCCGCCGCGCAGCTGCTCCTGCCCCTGCCCCAACTGCTGCACATGGCCGCCAAGCACGCGCATCTGCTGCGCCAAGGGGGCGGCCACACGCGCCGAACGGCCCGCGGCGCGGACCGCCATGATCAGCAGGATGACGATGAGCAACAGCAGCCCCGCGCCCGCAAAGGCCAAGAGCGTCACAGGGTCGGAAAGGGTCAGGGTCGTGCCGGCAAGCTCCATCAAGTGCGCCCGAACAGCCGTTCGATGTCGGCGAGTTTGAGTTCAACATAGGTGGGCCGCCCGTGGTTGCACTGGCCCGAATGCGGCGTCGCCTCCATCTCGCGCAAGAGCGCGTTCATCTCTTCGGCGCGCATCCAGCGGCCCGAGCGGATCGAGCCATGACAAGCGACCCGGCTCAGGATCGCTTCGATCTTGGCCTGAACGATGTTGCTGCTCTCGCCCTCGGCCAATTCATCAAGCACGTCGAGGATCAGCGCACGGGCGTTCACGGTGCCGAGGATCGCAGGCGTCTCGCGCACCGCGATGGCGCTGCCGCCGAAGGCTTCGATGCCAAGGCCGAGTTGCGCAAGCTCCTCCGCCAGTTCCAGCAGGCGCGCGCAGTCATTGGCGGACAGTTCGACGATTTCGGGGATCAGCAGCGCTTGGGCCGCGACGCCGTTCTCGTTCATCTGGCGCTTGAGTTTCTCATAGACCAGCCGCTCATGCGCCGCGTGCTGATCGACGATGACCATGCCATTGGCGGTCTGGGCGATGATGTAATTTTCGTGCACCTGCCCCCGCGCGGTGCCAAGCGGGTAATCGGGGCGGGCGCGGCCTCTTCCGCTTCGGGGGCGGCGGCGTGGCTCGACGCGGGGGTCTCGGGCAGCGGCGTGCCCTCCACCCGGCCCCAAACGCCTGCGGTCTCGGCAAAACCGGGGGCCTGCGCCTGATAGGCGGCCTCTCGTGCGGCGGGGCTGGGGCGGTCCCTGCCCGCGCGGTCCATCTGGTAGACCCGCGCGCCCTGCGGCTCGGGCTGCATCGCGCCCAGGGTCGCCTGCGCCACGGTGGTCGAGGCACGGTGTCCGGCCTCGGCCAGCGCGTGGCGGAGGGCCGAGACGATCAGCCCCCGCGCCAACCCCGGATCGCGAAAGCGCACTTCGGATTTCGCGGGATGCACGTTCACATCGACCAGCGTCGGCGGGCATTCCACGAAAAGCGCCGCCGCGGGGTGACGGTCGCGGCTGAGGAAATCGAAATAGGCGCCGCGCAGCGCGCCCGTCAGCAGCTTGTCCCGCACCGGGCGGCCATTCACGAAGAGATATTGCGCCACGGCAGAGCCGCGCGAATAGGTCGGCAGAGCAGCGAAACCGGTCAGATGCAGCCCCTCGCGCATGGCGTTAATGGGCAGGGCATTCTCGGCAAACTCCCGGCCCAGCACCTGCGCCAGACGGCCATGCAGTGCATCGAAAAGATCGCCCTGCTCGGCCTCGGCGCGGAACACATCGCGGCCCTTACCGTCACCCGAGACATCGCGCAGCACGAAACGCACGAAAGGCTCGGCCATGGCGAGCCGTTTGATGACATCGCCGATCGCCTGCGCCTCGGCCCGGTCGGTGCGCAGGAATTTGAGCCGTGCGGGCGTGGCGAAGAACAGATCGCGCAGGGTGACGATGGTGCCGCCGTTCAACGCCGCCGGGCGCACCTCGCCCATGCGGCCCCCGTCGACGGTGATCTCGGCCCCGTCGAACCCGGCCGCGCGGCTGGTTATTGTGAGCCGCCCGACAGCACCGAGCGACGGCAGCGCCTCGCCGCGAAAGCCGAAGGTGTGGATATCCAGCAGGTCAGAGCCGTCGATTTTGGAGGTCGCATGACGCGACAGGGCCAGCGGCAAATCTTCGGGCGCGATGCCGCAGCCATCATCCGTCACGCGGATCATCGTCTTGCCGCCATCTGCATATTCCACGGTGATGCGCCGCGCGCCCGCGTCGATGGCGTTCTCGACCAATTCCTTGACCGCCGAGGCGGGCCGTTCGACCACCTCGCCCGCGGCGATGCGGTTGATCGCGGAATCGTCCAATTGACGGATGACGGGGCGAACTTCGCTTATATTGGGGGTCGGGCTGGGCATACCGCAAGACCTAGCATGGCGGCTTTTGATTCTGCCAGATGTGAATGCGTCTATGAGGGCCGGGTATCAGAGGTTCTGGGCAAAGTCAGCGGACCGCCGCCAAAGGTGGGGCGATCCGCTGCTGGGTCGGCTACTCGGCGCACTGGTGCTTTTGTTATTCCGGTCTTATCAGAGCGGCGGGCGACCCGGGTACAACTCGTCTCCGGCGGAGCTTGCCACTTGTATAGACGCAGGACGAATCACAGGTCAAAGCAAAAGCGAATCAGTCGCCGATAAAACGAATCGTTGCGATTCGATTAAGCGGTGGGCGCGGCGGCACCTCTATGCCGATGCGGCCCCATCACTGCCGCGGCGCCAAGGATCAGCCCTGAGACGGTCGCGATCATCCCCGCCGCCGAGACCGAATCCCGCAGCCCGATCCACAGCGGCCCGTAACCTGCCAAGACATAGCCCAAAATCGCGGCCACGGTGGCAAAACCCACCGACCATGCGATCTGGTGTTCCAGCCGATTGGTCATCATCCGCGCCGCAGCGGGCGGGCAGATGAACATGGCGATCACGATGATGCTGCCCACCGCGTCAAAGGCGGCCACGGCGGCAATGGCAGCAACGATCACCAGCCCAAGGCCCAATGGCCCGGTCTTCATCCCGATGGTGCGGGCAAAGCCTTCGTCGAAGGTGCTGATCTTGAGCGGTCGCCAGAACACCGCCGTGAAAAGTGCAACGAAAAGAAACGTGACCGCCATGCGCGGCAGTTCCACCGGGATGGTCGCCAGCGCCTCGGGGTCGAGCAGCGACCCCAGCCGGTCGCATCCAGCCAGATCAGGCTTTCGAGATTGCCATAAAGCGCATGTTCCACATCGAGATGCACATTGCTGGTGTCGGATTGTTCCAGCAGCAGCACGCCGCCCGCGAACATCGCGGTAAAGACCACGCCCATGGCCGCGCCGGATTCGATCTTGCCCAAACGCCGCACGCCTTCGATGGCCAGCACGGCGACCAGTGCCGCCCCCGCCGCGCCCAACAGCATCGGCCAAGTGCTGACCACACCGGTCAGCAGGAACGCCACGACGATCCCCGGCAGCACCACATGGCTGATTGCATCGCCGATCAACGCTTGGCGGCGCAGCACAAGGAAGTTCCCCGGCAAGGCGCAGGCCACCGCCACGAAGATGCCCGTCAGCATCGGCACCAAGGACAGGGGGACGAATTCGGAACCGTTCATGCCATCACCCCGCCGCGCATGTCGATGCGGCTGTCGATTTCGCGGATTTGGTCGGCGGTCAGCACCGTCTCGATGGGGGTCAGACCGTCATATTGCTGGGCCGCCGCCTCGTAAGCCGGATCGCGGCGGATCAGTTGCCAGCGGGTTTCATCGCGCAGCGCCTTGGCCGCGCGGCCCCGGCCCGCCTTGGTGGCGACCCCATCGGGCAGCGCATAGCCTTCGGCCCGCAGCAGGCGCAGGGTGAGTTGTTCATAGATCGGCTGCCCATGGGCCAAGGCCAAGAGCCCCTGCCGCAGATGGACCCGACGCTGATAGCGCCGATGCCGCAGTAGCGCCGACAGCGCCCCGCGCCCCGGTGCCAGCAGCAGCGACAGCGCAAAGAGCGCGAAGCCCACCAGAACGATGATCGGCCCCGTCGGCAGGTTCGGCTGCGCCGCCGACAGCGCCGCGCCGATATAGGCCGCGATGCCGCCGAGCGCGCCCGAGATCAGCACCACATGGTCGGTTCGCTCGCTCCAGAAACGCGCGGTGACGGGCGGGATGATCAGCAGCGCCACGATCAGGATCAGCCCCACGATCTTGAGCCCAACCACCGTCACGGCCAGCACCAGCCCCATCATCGCCAGATCCGTGCGCGGCACGTTCTGCCCGATGGCGGTGCCATATTCGGGATCGAAAGAGGCCAGCGTCAGCGGGCGGCGCAAGAGCAGCACCAGCGCCAGCGTCAGCGCCGCCGCGACGGCGATGATCAGCGCATCGCTGCGCAGCATCCCGGCGGTGGAGCCCAAAAGGAAATCCTCTAGCCCCGCCTGACGCCCCGCGCTCATGGTCTGGATCACCGTGAGCAGCACGATGCCAAGGCCAAAGAAAACCGACAGGACCGAGCCAATCGCCGCATCCTCGGCCAATCGCGTGCGGTTGCTGAGCCATGAGACCAAGAGCAGCCCCACCCCGCCGACAGCGCGGCCCCCAATAGCAGGCCGATCAGGTTGCGCCCATCGCCGCCCAAAGCGACCATCACCATGAAGGCCAGCGCCACGCCGGGCAGTGTCGCATGCGAAATTGCATCGCTCACCAACGCCCGTTTGCGCAGAAACAAGAAGGTGCCACCAACGCCTGCCGCCATGCCCAAAAGCGTGGCCCCCAGCGTCACCAGCGTGGCATTATAGCCCAGTTGCAGTGTCAGCGCGTCCCAGATCATGACAGTTGCAAGGCATCCATCTGCGCGCCCGCCAAACGCCCGCCATAGGCGTCTTGCAGGTGGTTGGACTTGAAAACCTCCGCGACGCTGCCCTCGGCCACGCGGTGGGTGTTGATCAGGAAGACATTGTCGAAATACTCAGGCACCGTGGACAGATCATGATGCACGGCGACGACCGTCTTGCCCGCATCCCGCAGCGATTTCAGCACCGCGATGATCGCCTTTTCCGTCGCCGCATCGACCCCGGCAAAGGGTTCGTCGAGCAGGTAAAGGTCTGCATCCTGCGCCAAGGCCCGCGCAAGGAAAACCCGCTGCTGCTGGCCGCCCGAGAGTTGGCCGATCTGGCGGGTGGCGAAATCCTCCATCCCGACGCGGGCCAGACAATCGGCGGCGCGGGCGCGGTGCACGGGGCGGATGCGGCCCAAAAGGCCCAGTTGCGGGTAAAGCCCCATCAACACCACGTCGATCACGCGGGTCGGGAAGTCCCAATCCACGCTCGCGCGCTGCGGCACATAGGCGATGCGGTGGCGCTGTTCGGCCACCGGCTTGCCATAGACGGTGGCGGTGCCCGCCAGCGGGGTAAGGATGCCCAAAGCGGCCTTGAGCAGCGTCGATTTCCCCGCCCCGTTCGGCCCGATGATCGCCGTCATCTTGCCCGGCGCGACGGTCATATCCACCGAAAAGACCGCAGGCTTCTGCCCGTAGGAAACGGTCATCCCGCGCAGGGCGAGCGGGCTGTCGGCGCGGGCGGTCGGCGCGGTGTCACGCGTGCTGGCGAGTTCGAGTGTCATGGATCAGCTTCCCTGTGCCAGCTTGCCGCTCATCCCGCCCGCATCGACCGGCGCGCCGAGCGCGCGGGCGATGGTGGTGACGTTGTGATCGATCATACCGATATAAGTGCCCTCATAGCTGCCCGGTTCCCCCATGGCGTCACTATAGAGCGACCCGCCGATCACGACCTCATGACCGCGCGCCGCAGCCCCCTCGACCAGTGCGCGCATGTTACGGTCGGACACCGAAGTTTCGACGAAAACCGCGCCGATCTCGCGTTCAACAAGCTCATCAACCAGCGAAGAGATGCGGTTGAGCCCCGCCTCGCTGTTGGTCGAGATGCCTTGAATGCCGATCACTTCGAAGCCAAAGGCGCGCCCGAAGTAGCTGAAAGCATCGTGCGCCGTGACCAAGACGCGCTGGCCTTCGGGCACCTGCGCCACGGTCTCGGCGGCATAGGCGGCGAGTTGGTCCAGTTCCGCGCGGTAGGTCTTGGCATTCGTGGCAAAGGTCTCGGCCCCCGCCGGATGTGCTTCACTCAGCGCGCGGGTCACCTCATCCACCACGGCGGTCCATGTGTTGGGGTCCATCCAGACATGCGGGTCATAGCGGCCCTCGTAATCCGGGTGGCTAAGCAGCCCCTCCTTGGGCAGGGCTTCGGCCACGGCGATCACGGCGCGTTTGCGGCCCAGATCCTCAAAGAACCGCTCCATCTGCGCTTCAAGGTAAAGGCCGTGCCAGAGCACGAGATCGGCCCGGGTCAGCGCCACGATGTCGCTGCGCGTCTGGCGGTAGCTGTGCGGATCGACGCCCGACCCCATGAGCGAGCGGACCTCGACCAGATCGCCACCGATCCGCCGGGCGGCGTCAGCGATCATGCCGGTGGTCGCAACGACGTTGAGCTTTGGCGCGGCAAAGGCAGCGGGCGCGGCCCCGAGCAGGGCAAATGCGCTCAGGCTGCCGATCAAAGCGGTGCGGCGGGACGGGCGAAAGGGATCAGATGCATGTGTCATGGGGGTATTAGTGAGAACGATTCTCAATTAAGTCAACAGTTGAGAATCGTTCTCATTAACAATTTCCACATTTCGCCTGTTTTCCAGGCATTCGGCCGGTGACGCGAGGTTAGCGTCGCTTGCTTTGGCCCCTGCACCATGCCATTTTGCGCGCCTGACCAAACCGGAGAGACCCCGATGGCCACCCAGACGACCCCGCAGCACCGTGAGACAGAGACCGACGCGCCGGGCCATCTGCCCCAGGTCACCGAACCCCGCGTCGAACCGATGCCGCTTGATATGGATTGGCTGCGCTCGGTGCAGGCGAACACCTCGGCGATCGAACGCCGCGCCGCCGCCCTGCCCGCCCGCCGTTCGCTGAAAAAGGACCACCAAGCCGCGTGGCTGCTGCGCGCGGTGACCTGTATCGACCTGACGACCCTTTCGGGCGACGATACCGCGCGCCGGGTCGAGCGGCTTTGCGCCAAGGCGCGGCAACCGATTGCGCCCGATCTGCTCAACGCGCTTGGCATGGCGCCGATCACCACCGGCGCGGTCTGCGTCTATCACGAGATGATCCCCGCCGCGCGGCGCGCGCTGGAGGGGACGAACATTCCCATCGCCGCCGTCTCAACCGGGTTCCCGGCAGGGCTGTCGCCCTTGGAACTGCGCATTCGCGAGATCGAGATGAGTGTTGAGGCCGGTGCGAGTGAGATCGACATCGTGATCTCGCGCCGTCACGTGCTCTCGGGCGACTGGCAGGCGCTTTACGATGAAATGCGCGCCTTTCGCGAAGCCTGCGGCGAGGCCCATGTGAAGGCGATCCTCGCCACCGGCGAATTGGGATCGCTGCGCAATGTGGCCCGCGCGTCGCTGGTTTGCATGATGGCCGGGGCCGATTTCATCAAGACCTCGACCGGCAAGGAAAGCGTGAACGCCACCCTGCCCGTGAGCCTCGTCATGATCCGCGCGATCCGCGAGTATTACGCGCGCACCGGCGTGCGCGTGGGCTACAAGCCCGCGGGCGGCATCTCGAAGGCCAAGGATGCGATCACCTATCTGGCGCTGATGAAGGAAGAGTTGGGCGACCGTTGGTTGCAGCCTGACCTGTTCCGCTTTGGGGCGTCCTCGCTCTTGGGCGATATCGAGCGGCAGTTGGAGCATCATGTGACCGGCAATTATTCGGCGGCTTACCGCCACGCGACCGCCTGAGCCCGTTGCAGGCTGCGGGAAGGTATTTGGAAAAGGATGAAGGCATGAGCGTGTCCGACATATTCGAAAGCATGGAATACGGGCCAGCCCCGGAATCGGCGGCAGATGCGCTGGCGTGGATCGTCGATCAGGGCGGGCGGTTTGGCCATTTCATCGATGGCGCCTTCACCGCGCCGGGGGCGGGGTTTGACAGCACGAACCCGGCGACGGGTGAGGTCTTGGCCAGTCTCACGCAGGCGTCGCAGGGCGATGTGGATGCCGCCGTGAAGGCGGCGCGCAAGGCGCAGCCCAAGTGGGAGAAGCTGGGCGGCCATGGCCGGGCGCGGCGTATCTATGCGCTGGCGCGCCTGCTGCAGAAACACGCGCGGTTGTTTGCGGTTTTGGAGGTCTTGGACAACGGCAAGCCCATTCGTGAGGCGCGCGATATCGACGTGCCCTTGGCGCAGCGGCATTTCTATTATCACGCGGGCATGGCGCAGTTGATGGAGAGCGAACTGCCCGATGCGCAGGCGCTTGGGGTTTGCGGGCAGATCATCCCGTGGAACTTCCCCTCCTGATGCTGGCGTGGAAGATCGCGCCCGCGCTGGCGATGGGCAATACCGTGGTATTGAAACCTGCGGAATACACTTCGCTCACCGCGCTTTTGTTTGCCGATATCTGCCGCCAGGCCGGGCTGCCCAAGGGTGTGGTCAATATCGTGACGGGCGATGGCACCGTAGGCGAGATGATCGTCGGACATGAGGATATCGACAAGATCGCCTTTACCGGTTCCACCGCCGTTGGCCGCCGCATTCGCGAGGCGACGGCGGGGTCCGGCAAGGCGCTGACCTTGGAGTTGGGTGGCAAATCGCCTTACATCGTTTTCGACGATGCCGATCTGGATAGCGCCGTCGAAGGGCTGGTTGATGCGATCTGGTTCAATCAGGGGCAGGTCTGCTGTGCCGGGTCGCGCTTGCTGGTGCATGAGCCGGTCGCGGATCGGTTTTATGCCAAGCTGCGCGCGCGGATGGAGAAGCTGCGCGTCGGCGATCCCTTGGACAAGAGCATTGACGTGGGCGCGCTGGTCGACCCGGTGCAATACAAGCGCGTGAGCGAGATGGTCGAGGCCAATACCGCCGGTGAGCGTTTCGTGGCACCGGGGGCGATGCCGGAGAACGGCTGTTTCTATCCGCCCACCCTGATCACCGGGCTGAACCCGGCGGATCGGCTGATGCAGGAAGAGATTTTCGGGCCTGTGCTGGTCTCCACCACCTTCCGCACGCCCAGCGAGGCGGTGCAGCTGGCCAATAACACGCGCTACGGTCTGGCGGCGACGGTTTGGACCGAGAATGTGAACCTCGCCCTCGACATCGCGCCAAAGCTTGAGACCGGGATCGTCTGGGTCAACGGCACCAATATGATGGATGCCGCAGCCGGGTTCGGCGGCAAGCGCGAAAGCGGCTTTGGCCGCGAGGGCGGTTGGGAAGGTCTGGCGGGCTATACCAAGCCCAAGACGGCGCGGAAGCCTTTGAAGGAGATCGAAGCCTTCTCAGGTGAGGGTGCGCCGGAGGATGGGATCGACCGGACCGCGAAGCTTTATATTGGTGGCAAACAGGCGCGGCCCGATGGCGGCTATTCGGCGCCGGTTTGGGGCAAGTCGGGCGGGCTGTTGGGGCATGTGAGCCTCGCCAACCGCAAGGACCTGCGCAATGCTGTCGAGGCGGCGCATGCGGCGAAGGGCTGGTCGAAAACCACCGGCCATCTGCGGGCGCAGATCCTGTACTACATTGCCGAGAACCTTTCCGCACGCGGCGATGAATTCGCCGCACGTCTGGATGCGATGCAGGGTACGAAGACGGGCCGTCGGGAGGTCGATGCGGCCATTGACCGGCTTTTCACCTATGCCGCTTGGGCCGACAAATACGATGGTCAGGTGCACGGGGTGCCGATCCGTGGCGTGGCGCTGGCGATGAAGGAACCCGTGGGTGTGATCGGCGCGCTTTGCCCTGCCGAGGCGCCTTTGCTGGGGCTGATCTCTTGCATGGCCCCCGCCATCGCCATGGGCAACCGGGTGATCCTTTCAGCTTCCGACCCCTTCCCGCTGGCGGCGACGGACTTCGTTCAGGTGCTTGAGACATCGGACGTGCCCGCGGGCGTGGTGAATATCCTGACCGGCCCGCAGGCGGATTTGGCCGAGGCGATGGCGCGTCATATGGATGTGGATGCGGTCTGGTCCTTCGGCGCCGCGGCGCTTTCCGGCATTGTGGAGAAAGGGGCCGCGAGCAACATCAAACGCAGCTGGGTCAACCACGGCATGGCGCGGGATTGGTTCGGGGCCGAGGGCGCGGGGCGCGACTTCCTGCAGGCCGCGACCGAGGTCAAGAATATCTGGGTGCCCTACGGCGAATAACGCCCACCGCCCGGCCTATGCAGAAGCGCCGCCCCCTGTCGGGAGCGGCGCTTTTTTTCATTCCTGCGCTGTGTCTGCGACCTCTAGCCCTTCGGGCTGGCCGACGACAACGAAATGCAGGTTTTCGGGCTCCAGCAACTCAGCGGCGACGCGTTTGACGTCTTCGAGCGTGACCGCCTCAACCCTGTCGTTGCGGGTGGCGATATAGTCGGTCGGCAGGCCCAGCATCTGCATGCCGACGAGGATGTTGGCAATGGGCGTGTTCCCATCGAAGCGCAGCGGATAGGCGCCGGTGATATAGGTCTTGGCGGCGTCCAGTTCCTCTTGCGTGATGCCTTCGGCAGCGGCCTTGGCCCATTCGGCGCGGATCACCTCGATCGCTTCGGCGATGCGGTCATTGGACGAGCTGACGGAGCCGAGATAGGTCTCGGCCAGATCACGCGGGGCGAGGTAGGAATAGACGCCGTAGGTCAGGCCACGTTTCTCGCGCACCTCGGTCATCAGCCGGGATTCGAAACCGCCGCCGCCAAGGACGTGGTTCAGCACCGTCGCGGTGAACCAATCGGGATCGTCCTGCGCGAGGCCGGGCTGACCAAAGAGCGCGACGGATTGCGGCGTGGCGAAATCGACCACAGTGGTGCCGCTGGGGATATCGACCTCGGCCCGGGGCGGCATCGGCGCGCCTTCGGCGGGCAGCCCCCCAACAGCTTGTCGAGCATCTGGCCCAACTCCTCGGGCGTAATGTCGCCCACCGCGCCAACGATGATGCGGTCCCGCGCCAGCACCGCGCGATGCGCCGCGAGCAGATCGTCACGCGTCAGGCCGGCGACGCTTTCCAGCGTACCATTGAGCGAACTGCCATAGGGGTGATCCCCAAAGGCGATCCGGTCAAAGGTCTGTTGGGCGATTTTGTTGGGGTCTTTCTGGTTCGACTGGATGTTCGAAATCACTTGGCCGCGCACCCGCTCAATGGCGTCTTCGTCGAAACGCGGCTCCTGAAGGGCCACGCGCAGAAGGTCGATTGAGGGCGCGCGGTTCTCGGTCAGGAAACGTGCGGACACGGAAAGCGCATCGTCAGAGACATCAAAGCTGAGGTTCGTGGCCAGCGCTTCGGTCGCGCGGCTGAAGGCGCGGGCGTCCATCTCGCCTGCCCCTTCTTCCAAGAGGCCGGTCATCAGGTTGATCGCGCCGCGTTTGCCGGGGGCATCGAGAGACGCGCCGCCACGGAAACGGATTTCCAGTGCCACGAAGGGGATCGAGTGTTCCTCGACCAGCCAAGCGGTGATGCCGCCGGGGCTGGTCACCTCCTGAATATCGACCTCGGCACGGGCGGGGAGTGCGGCAATTACCGTCAGGATCAGGGCGTAGATCAGTCTCATTGCGCGTCCTCCTTCATCAGCCAACCGGTGACCGATGCGCGTTTGTCGAACAGGTCGTGGGCGGCCTGCATGATGTCTTCGGCGGTGACGGCTTGAAGCACATCGGGCCATGCCTGCACGTCTTCGACCGTGAGGCCGATAGCGAGGGCCGAACCATAGCGGTGCGCCACGCTGTCCGCGTCGTCGCGAGCGTAGATTTGGTCGGCGCGCAACTGCGCCTTGAGACGTTCGAGGTGTTCCGGGTCGACACCGGCCTCCATGAACTGCGCGAGCGCCTCGTCCAGCGCCTCTTCGGCCTGTTGCAGGCTGACGCCGGGCACGGGCAGCACGACGAGGTCAAAGGTCGTGTCGTCCAGCGTGTCGGCCTTGTAGAAGGCGCCGGTGTAATTGGCGATCTGCGCGTCGAATTGCAGTTTCTCGGCAAGGTAGGACGTGGTGCCGCCGCCCAGCAATTCGCTAAGCAGCAAGAGCGCCGCCGCTTCCTCCTGTTCGCCGCTGTCACGTTCTTGGGCAAGATAGGAGCGGCGGACATAGGGCTGGGCCACGCGGGCGTCTTTGTAGATCAACCGACGCTCGGCGATCTGGGGCGGCTCTTCGGTGCGCAGACGTTCCGGCAAGGCGGGGTTGGCGGGGATTTGACCATAGGTGGCCTCGGCCAGTTCGCGCACCTCTTCCGGTGTTACATCGCCCGAGACCACGAGGATCGCGTTGTTGGGCGAGTAGTAGAGTTCATAGAACGACAGGGCGTCTTCGAGGTCCAACTCCTCCATCTCATGTTTCCAGCCGATGATCGGCACGCCGTAGCGGTGGTTGAGATATTGCACGGCGCTGAGTTGTTCGCTGAACAGCGCGGCGGGGTTGTTCTCGGTCCGCTGATTGCGCTCTTCGAGGATCACATCGCGTTCGGTTTCGATGTTTTCGGGGGTCAAACGGATGTTCTTCATCCGGTCGGCCTCCATCTCCATCATCAGGCCAAGGCGGTCTGCCGCGACGCGCTGGTAATAGGCGGTGTAATCGTAGCTGGTGAAAGCGTTGTCGCGCCCGCCGTTGGCGGCCACGGTGGCCGAGAACTCGCCCGCTTCCAGCTTATCGGTGGCCTTGAACAGCAGGTGCTCAAGGAAATGCGCCACGCCGGAGGCACCTTTGGGCTCATCCGCTGAACCTGCACGGTACCAAACCATTTGCTGCACGACCGGGGCACGGTGGTCTTCGACGACCACGACCTCCATGCCGTTATCAAGGGTGAAATGGGTGACCGCTTCGTTCTCGGTCTGCCCCGCCTGCGCGGCGGGGGCTGTGAAAAGCGTTGCCACCAGGGCCGCCATCATCGGCAGTCGGATCATTGCTTACCTCGAAATATATCGCCTCTCGCATTACCTACGCGGTCTGGCGCTACTTTCAAGAAGCCTAGCGAAAACGTGTGTCCTGCGGCGGGTAGGACGGCGTGCGTCCGCCTGCCCTGCGCCAGCGCTCCGCCTCGCTATGGGCGTCGAGGATCATGCGCTTGTAGGCTTGGCCGTAGCGATCAACCGGTACGATGCGGAATTGGGTGAAACGGCCCTTGCGCTTGCGGAATTTCGCGTCGGCCTCGGCCAAGCTCTCACGGATTCCGGGCTGCACGCCCATCCGGCCCGCATGTTGGACCAACGCCGCATCCCCCGCCGGGATGCCAGTAGAGGTATCCAAACGCCCGCCGAATGCCGCCACCCCTTCGGCCACCGCCGAGCGGTCGGTCAGGTTCGCCTGCCCCGGCGCAGGCGTGGGCAGGGTGTTCAGGTTGTCAGGACGCTCCAGCGGCTTGACCGGTTGGATCAGGAACTCATCAGGCCCTTCAGAAGTCGGCTGCAAATCGCGAAGGCCCTGATTGCTGCAGGCGGCGAGGGCCAGCGGGATCAAGCTGATGAGGGCAATGCGGCGCATGGTGTCTCCTTTCAGGGTCTGCTTGTTCAATATCGCAGGCAAGCGGGCAATGTCACTGACCTTTTTTGCCCCGGCGTTTGGGCGCGCTTTTCGGCTCTCCGGTAAAGAGGATCAGCCCCAAGGCCCCGGCAAAGATAAAGACATCCGCCAAGTTGTAGACGAAAGGGTTGTTGATGCCGCAGCAGGAGTTGTTCAGGAAATCGAGCACATAGCCGTAGATCAGCCGGTCCGCCACATTCGCCAGCGCCCCGCCGACCAGCAGGCCACCGCTGAGCTGCGCCCAACGCCCATGCGGGCTGCGCCAGAGCCATAGGGTGACGCCCGCGCAGATCACCAGCGCCACCACGATCAGCACCCATTGGCTCATGTCGCCGCCGAGGCCAAAGTTGATGCCCCGGTTTTCCCCGTAGCGGAAATTCAGCACCGGCGGCAGCACGTCGATGGAGCGGACACGCGCCAGTTCCATCATGTGAATGACCACATATTTGCTGATCTGGTCGATCAGAAAGGCCACGAAGGCCGCGATGCCGAATGTCCGCATGGGGCTCCCCTTTGCTTAGTGCCGGAAGTGGCGCATGCCGGTGAAGACCATGGCAAGGCCCGCCTCATCCGCCGCCGCGATCACCTCGTCGTCACGCATGGAGCCGCCGGGCTGGATCAGCGCCGTGGCACCGGCCTCGGCCGCGGTGATGAGGCCGTCGGCGAAGGGGAAGAAGGCATCAGAGGCCACGACCGAGCCCTGCGTCAGGGGGGCTTCGATGTCCATCACCTCGGCCATGTCTTGGGCCTTGCGCGCGGCGATGCGGGTGCTGTCGACGCGGCTCATCTGGCCCGCGCCCACGCCCACAGTGGCGCCATCCTTGACGTAGATGATGGCGTTGGACTTGACGTGTTTCGCCACAGTCCAAGCAAAGAGCATGTCATCCAGTTCCTGATCCGAGGGCTTGCGCTTGGTCACGACTTTCAGGTCATCGCGGGTGATGCGACCCACGTCCTTGTCTTGCACGAGAAAGCCGCCCGAGACCTGACGCACCGCCAGTTCGGCGGCGGTCGGATCGGCGAGGCCTTCGGTGGTCAGCAGGCGCAGGTTCTTCTTGGCGGCGAAGATGCGCTTGGCATCCTCATCCGCGCCGGGGGCGATGACGACCTCGGTGAAGATCGCCGCGATGGCCTCAGCCGTCGGCCCGTCCAGCGGCTGGTTCAGCGCGATGATGCCGCCAAAGGCCGAGGTTCGGTCACAGTCGAAGGCGCGGGTGTAGGCTTCCAGCAGCGTCTCGCCCCGGGCCACGCCACAGGGGTTGGCGTGTTTGATGATCGCGCAGGCGGGGCCGTCCTTGGGGTCGAACTCGCTGACCAGCGCGAAGGCCGCGTCGGTGTCGTTGATGTTGTTGTAGGACAGCTCCTTGCCTTGGTGCTGCACCGCGTTGGCCAGACCGGGGGCGTTCGAGCCATCGGTGTAGAAGGCCGCCTGCTGATGCGGGTTCTCGCCATAGCGCAGGGTCTGGGCCAACGTGCCGCCAAAGGTGCGGCGGCGCGGCGTGGCCGCGACCTGCGCGGCCATCCATGTGCTGACGGCGGTGTCATAGGCAGCGGTGCGGGCATAGGCGGTCTGGGCCAGCCGTTGGCGCAGGGCGTAAGTGGTCTGGCCGTCGTTGGCCTCCAGCTCCGCGATGACCTCGGCGTAATCCTCGACATCCACCACCACATTGACGAAACCGTGGTTCTTGGCCGCCGAGCGGATCATCGCCGGGCCGCCAATGTCGATATTCTCGATCACCTCGGCGTATTCCGCGCCCTTGGCGACGGTTTCCTCGAAGGGGTAGAGGTTCACCACCACCAGATCGATCGCGCCGATGTTATGTTCGTTCATCGCGCCGACGTGTTCGTCATTGTCGCGCAGGGCCAACAGACCGCCATGCACGACCGGATGCAGCGTTTTCACGCGCCCGTCCATCATCTCGGGAAAGCCAGTCACATCGGCCACATCCAGAACCTCAAGCCCCGCGTCGCGCAGCGCTTTCGCGGTGCCGCCGGTGCTGAGCAATTCGACGCCCCGCGCCGCCAAAGCCTTGCCAAGGTCCAAAAGACCGGTCTTGTCGGATACGGAAAGCAGGGCGCGTTTGATGGGATAGAGGTCGGGCATGGGGCTGGTTCCTTGGTCAGTCTTCATCAGCATAGGGATCGTCGATCGACAAATCTCGCACGCCAATCGCAGTTTCCTGCGCTTTTGACAACGACCAGCGCACCCGCGTGGCATAGTTCATGGCATAGCCCGAGAGCACGATCTGCTGCGCGGCGCGTGGTTTCAGGCGGGTTGTCTCGAGGTAAACCCCCGGTTCCAAAGACAGATTATGCGTGCCGTCATGGCGAAACACCCAAATCTCCCCGCTTTTCAGCGCCATTGAGATCGCAGCCCCGCCAAGGTCCAAGTTGGCATCTACATCCGGGTGCAGGTGAAACCGAATGTCGAAGGCGACCCCCTTTGACTGGGCGGCGTTCAGCACTTTGTCAAAGCGCCGCTTCTCCGCCCCCTCTATCGCCAGCAACATATCCTCCCCCGAGAGGCCGCGCCCGTCTGCGGTCAACTCCAGCCGCCGCGCGTGGGTCAACCCGTGGCTGCGCAGATAGGCGTCATGCGCGCCTTCGAAACGCAGCCCGTCCGCCGCCTCTCCAATCTCGACGGGCACATGGCGCGGGCCCGCGATCAGCGCTTCCGCCCCGCTATGCGGATCAGGCTCCGCCAGTCGCGCGCTGGAATGACCAACAAGCGACAGGGCCGAATGCGACGGCGTGGCCCGCCCCGCCCGCCGCCACTCCAGCCCGAAAGACGCGCCGGAGCCGCAGTTCACCACCAAGGGCCGCC
Organism: Sulfitobacter faviae; assembly: GCF_029870955.1. Lineage (NCBI taxonomy): Bacteria > Pseudomonadati > Pseudomonadota > Alphaproteobacteria > Rhodobacterales > Roseobacteraceae > Sulfitobacter > Sulfitobacter faviae. The sequence goes on from NZ_PGFQ01000001.1 coordinate 1,175,143, forward strand.
GCCCCGAGGTCAGTTCGAACGCCAATGTCGAGGCATGGGCGTTGGTCGAGGCCGCACCGCTTGGCGGGGCTGCCGCATCGACGATCACGCTGGTGCGGCCTGCGGACAGTCTTGCAAAGCCCATGGCCAGCCCATCGGGCTGCCGCGTCCTGACCTTGGCCGCCGCCAGCGCGTGGTCCAGCCAGCCCTCCATGCCGCGCCCGCCGCCGTGAAACCGCGCCAACGCCCCATCCGCATGGCGCAGGCTGCGCAGGGTCGGCGCGATGCGCTCGATCGCGGTCAGATGCTCCTTGGGCGTGCTGCGGCCCGCATCGCTCAGCGCAGCGGCGGCCCATGTCAGCAGGGTGAAGACCGCCAGCAGTTCCTCGGGATTGCGCGTGGGCAGCCCGCCTTCGTCATCGATCTGGCTGGCGCATTCCCGGGGGAGGGCCTTGACCGCCGGATCGGCCAGTTCCGCCAGCCCCTCCAACGATAGGCTGGCATAGATCAGCCCGGCCAGCGCCTCGAAACGCGGCAGGCCGGGGGCCGCCCCGCGCCATCGTTTCGACAGGAACCGGGTCTGCCGTTCGAGGGATCGGTAGAAGGCGTCGCTCTGCTCGGCCTCGGTCCCGCGCAGCAGGAAAAGCGCGTGGTTGATCCAACGGATCAACCGCCGCCCGGTCAGCGCCGGGGTCCAGCCCGGCCCCTGCCCGCGCCCGAAACGGTCGATCCAGCCCCAAAGCCACGCCTGCGCCGCCCCCGCGCCCGCGCATCGCCCACGGCAGCAAGGTCATCGAGCCACGCAAAACCGTGCAACTCCGCGGCAAAGGCGGGGTCAGGCGGGGTCAGGTCCCACATGGCGGTTTGCGGTGCGGTCAGCAGGCTGCCGGCAAAGAGGTAATTGCCCGCCATCAACTGCCGCCCCGCGCGAAAGAGCCGATGGTGCGCGGCTCGGGCGAAGAGGTGAACGCGACGACGCGCCCCCGGCCCCGGGTCGCACGCCAAGCATGGAAGCGGTTCAGAAACCGCGCCCTGCGGGCCATGACGCTGGAAAGATTAATCATATCAAGCTGCCCCTGACGCTCTGCTGGCGTTTGGCGGCAGCATAACCGCGGCCCCACAATGAGTCACCGGATTTTCCCCACGCGGCGGGGGATCGGCGGGGAACCGACGCTTGCCACCGCGCGGCGGCGCGGCCTAAACAGGAACACCCCAAGCGGAGCCGCCGATGATCGCCAGCCTGATGATGTACCTGCGCCCCGAGACCGCCGAGGCGACAGGGCGCTACTGGGCCATGATCCGTGACGCGCTGCGCGCGCAGGGCACCCCGGCCCCGGAAAGGCTGAGCAATGATGCCGAGGAATTCGCCGTCTGGACCGCGCCCGACCTCACCCTTTCCCAGACCTGCGGGATGCCTTACCGCCTGTGGCTGCACGACCGTGTCACGCTGATCGGCACGCCGGACTTTGGCGTCGCAGGCTGCCCGCCGGGGTATTACAACAGCGTTTTCGTGGTCCGCGCCAATGATCCCCGTGAAACAATTTCCGATTTCCACGCGGCGCGGTTCACCTACAACCAAACATTCTCGCAATCAGGCTATGCCGCCCCTTACGCGCATTGCCGGGCGCGGGGGTTTTGGTTTGCAGAGCGCAGCCAAAGCCACGGCCACCGCGCCTCGGCCAAGGCCGTGGCCGAGGGACGCGCGGATATCGCGGCGCTGGATGCAGTCTCTTGGCGGCTGATCGAAAGCCATGACGCTTTCGCGGGTGACCTGCGGGTGCTGGAACGCACGGTCCCGACCCCCGGCCTGCCCTATATTGCGGCAGCGGATGCCGATGCGGTGGCAATAGCCGCGGCGGTGCGTGCGGCCATCGCCGGGCTCATGCCGGAAGACGCCGCCACGCTAGGGCTCCGCGGCCTCATAGACATCCCGAAAGCGGCCTATCTCGCCGTGCCCTCCCCACCCGACGGGGCGTGAGGGTCAGTCCTTGCGCAGACAGGCGATATAGAACCCGTCCATCCCGCCTTGATCGGCCCAGAAATCGGGGCGCAGGCGCAGCCCGCCCTCTTCGGTGTGCCAATCAGCCTCGACCCCCGGCAGTTCCAGCGCGGCGGTGTCGACGTTCATGTCGCCATGCCGCTCCAAGGCTTCGTCGACCTGCACTTCGCCCTCGTCGGGCAGCAGGCTACAGGTGCAGAACACCAACCGCCCGCCGGGCTTGAGCAGGCTCCAGGCGTGGTCGATCAACTCGGATTGCAACTCGATCAGATCACCGAATTCCGATCCGTCCTTGGCATAGGGCAGGTCCGGGTGGCGGCGGATGGTGCCGGTGGCGGAGCATGGCGCGTCCAGCAGAATGGCGTCGAATGTACCCTGCACGGCGCGCGCGTCCTTGATCAGCGTCTTGGCCTTCAGCCCGACGCGGGCGAGGTTTTCCTTCACCCGCTGCATCCGGGGGTGCGACTGGTCAACGGCGGTGACGACCGCCCCCGCGGCGGCCAGTTGCATCGTCTTGCCGCCCGGCGCGGCGCAGAGGTCCAGCACAGTCTCGCCCTCCCTGGGCGCCAGCACCCGCACCGGGATCGCGGCGGCGGCATCTTGCACCCACCAGTCCCCCTCGGCAAAGCCCGGCATGGTGGAGACCTGCCCGGCATCCGTCACCCGAACGGAGCCTGTCGGCAGCAGCGTGCCCCCCACGGCCTTTGCCAAAGTGGCAGCGTCGCCCTTGGCGGTCAGATCAAGCGGTGCGCCGGCGAAATGCGCCTGTTCCATCGCGGCCATGGCATCGGTTCCCCAAGCCTCAGCCAGCGGTCCGCGCAGCCATTTCGGCAGGCGCGGCGCGCGCAGGGCATCCCACGCCTCGGGCCCCTGAGCGGCGATCTTGCGCAGCACCGCGTTGGTCAGCCCCTTGAGATGGCTCAGCGTGCGGTGCTGCGAGACGAGGTTCACCATCGCATTCACCACCCCATGCGCGGCCCCGCCCTGACAAAGCTCAACCGTGCCGACCCGCAGCACATTGCGCACGGTCAGCGGCGGTGCCTTTTGCAGGTGTTTTTGCAGCAACCGGTCCGCCCGTTCCAACCCGCGCAGCGTGTCCTGCGCCAGACGCTGCGCCCGCGCCCGATCATCGGGGGGCAGCTTGTCCAGCGCGCCCGCGGCAAGAAGCTCGGACATCAGCCGCGGCTCATCGCCCAAAATCTGATCCAGCAGATATACCGCGCTTCTGCGGGCCTGAACGCCTGTGTCTGCCATGGTCATATCCTATCTGGGTCTGGCTTGAGGGGTTGCCGGGTTGTCTGGGCCAGCGGGCGACGTATATCAAGGGAGAACTTGGCTCAAGAGGACCATGATGCCCGATCAACGCCCCATTCCCGACAGCAGACCCGGCCCTGACCCGACGCCCAGCCCCAAACCGGACCTGCCCCCGCAGCCCAAACCGGGGCCGAAACCGATTCCCGACACGCCGCATGACCCGACGCCGACCCCCGGCCCCGACCTGCCTGCCGCCGCGCAACGCGCCTTGGCCGAGGCCGCGGCCCGGCGCGAGGCCGCCGCCGCGCTCGACATGCCCACCGAACTTGGCGGGCGCGATGGGCCGGAGCCTGTGCGCTATGGCGACTGGGAAAAGAAGGGCATCGCCGTCGATTTCTAAGCTGTCTTAGCGCAGGGTCAGCACCGCCGACTCACCCGCACCTTTGTCAGAGGTGAAGCGGATTTTCGCGCCATCGCGCATGACCACTTGGCAATTATAGCCCAGATCCTTGCCGCCCCAGATCAGCGTGCGGCAGAAATAACCGTCTTTCCACGACCACTTGCCGGTGACCTCCCAAACCGCGCCCTTGCCGGAAATGGCCCCACCTGAGGTGACCCGCAGATCGACCAGCGGGCGGGTCAGCCTTTTGCCATTCACCGCCGCAACGAAGTCTGACTTGTTCTGAATACGGGCATATTCCGCCGCAGCGGGCAGACCAACAGCCGCGAGCATCGCTGTCACGGCCAGTGCAAAGGTAATCTTCATCGAAACCTCCCTTGGGGTGAGTTGCCTGAGGCACTCACGTAGCCAAGGAAGGTAAAGTTTCAGACAATTTGCCTGCGCCTCAGCCCTTCAGGCCAAGTACGTCCAGCATGTCATACTCGCCCGGTGCTTTGCCCTGCCCCCAAAGAGCGGCCTTAAGCGCCCCGCGGGCGAAAAGCGCACGGTCCGAGGCAACGTGGCGCAGGATGATCCGCTCTCCGGCGGCGGCGAACATCACGTCATGTTCGCCCACGATATCGCCGCCCCGGATCGCGGTGAAACCGATATCGCCCTTTTGCCGCGCGCCGGTGATCCCATCGCGGCCCCGGTCCGAAACATCCGCCAGTTTGACACCGCGCCCCTCGGCGGCGGCTTCGCCCAGCATCAATGCGGTGCCCGAGGGGGCATCGACTTTCTGATTGTGGTGGGATTCGATGATCTCAATGTCGTAATCCACGTCCAGCGCGGCGGCGACCTGCCGGGTGAGCTGCGTCAGCAGGTTCACGCCGAGGCTCATGTTCCCCGCACGAACGATGACGGCCCCTGTTCGGCGGCAGGGGCAAGCTGCGCGATCTCATCTTCGGTCATGCCGGTGGTGCCGATGACATGGACGATCCCGGCCTTGGCGGCCTCACCGGCAAAAGCGATGGTGGCCTGCGGCGCGGTGAAGTCGATGACGGCCTGCACCTTGCCAAAAGCCTCTGCCGCATTGTCTGTCACAGTCACGCCCGAGGCCGTGCCGCCCATCGCCTCGCCCAGATCGCGGCCAATCCAGTCATGGCCCGGACGCTCCAGCGCCGCGGCTAGATGCATTTTGTCGCTGGCGATGATCTCACGGATCAACATTTGGCCCATGCGGCCAGAGGCGCCGGTGACGGCAATGCCGGGGGTCTGTGTCATACTCGGTCTCCTGCGGTTCTGGCCGTGACTGGCAGGGCCGGTTTAGCCCGTCGCGGAGCGCTTGGCAAAGTGCAACCGAAGCCTTAGATGGGGGGCATGGCAAAGAACAAGTTTCATGAGGGCCCCGGCCCGTCGCAACGACAACTCCGCGTGGGCGAAACCGTCCGCCGCGCCTTGTCCGATGTTCTCGCACGCGGGGATGTGCATGACACCGATCTCAATCGGATGTCGATCACCGTGGGCGAGGTGCGCATCTCTCCCGACCTCAAGATCGCCACGGCCTATGTGCTGCCCTTGGGCGGGGAAGGTCAGGATGAGGTTCTCAAACTGCTGGCCCGCAACAAAAGCGAATTGCGCCGTCAGGTCGCCAAGAAACTGACGCTCAAGTTCTCGCCCGATCTGCGCTTTCAGTTGGACCAGACCTTTGACCGGATGGACGACACCCGCCGCATGTTGAACCAAGAGGTGGTGCGCCGCGATGCGGATGCCCCCGATGACGACGGTGCCGGTGACAGTGCCGACGGCGCGCCGGATCAGTGATCCGCGCGGGCCTGATCGCATTCGCGCTTCTGGCGCTGAAAGGCACGCCTGCGGACGCTGCCGAATGCCGCAACATTACCTTTGACGGCAGTTCCTACACGGTCTGTGAAGTCGATCTGGAGCGGGATGACCTGCGGCTCTTTCTCAACAATGAGGCGGGCGCGCCCTATGGGTTCTTCGGCTCGCTCGACGAGGCGTTGAAAGCGCAGGGGCTGCGGCTCGGTTTTGCCATGAACGCGGGCATGTACCACGAAGACCGCTCCCCGGTTGGGCATTACATCGAAGATGGAGTCGAGACGCGCGGCGTGATTGACAGTGCTGGCCCCGGCAATTTCGGCCTGCTGCCCAATGGGGTCTTTTGCCTGCGCAAGGGCCGCGCCGATGTGATCGAGACCAAGCGCTATCTCAAGGCCAAACCGAACTGCCGCTTTGCCACGCAATCGGGGCCGATGTTGGTGATCGACGGGGCGCTGCACCCGCGATTCCTGCCCGACAGCACTTCGCGCTATATCCGAAACGGGGTTGGCACCACGGCAGATGGCAAACGCGCGGTTTTCGCGATTTCCAACGATGTGGTCACCTTTCACGAATTCGCCCGGCTCTACCGGGATGAGTTGGACCTGCCTAACGCGCTGTATTTCGACGGCAATATCTCGCGCCTGCGCGCCCCCAGCCTGCGCCGCAGCGGGGCGGGCTTTACCACCTTGGGGCCGATCGTAGGCATCGTGACGCCCGCAAAGTGAGCTTTTCGGCGCATGAGGGCTGGGCAGCGCGGCGCGGCTCCGATAGAGGGCAGCACCACAAAAGCGAAGGGGCAAGACATGGCACGCAAACGCAAGGGTCGCGATATTTCCGGTTGGCTGGTGGTGGACAAGCCCGCGGGCCCCACCTCGACCGCCGTGGTCAACAAGGTCCGCTGGGCGCTGGAGGCCAAGAAGGCGGGCCACGCAGGCACGCTCGACCCCGAAGCGACCGGCGTTCTGGCCATCGCCTTGGGCGAAGCGACCAAGACCGTGCCCTATATCACCGACGCGCTCAAAGCCTATGAGTTCACCGTGCGGCTCGGCATCGCCACCAATACCGACGACGCCGAGGGCGAAGTCATCGGCACCTCTGACCTGCGCCCCGATGACGCCGCGATCAAGGATGCGCTGAACGGCTTTATCGGTGACATCCAGCAGGTGCCGCCGCAGTTCTCCGCCGTAAAGATCGACGGCCAACGCGCCTATAAACGCGCCCGCGACGGCGAAGAGATGGAGATCGCCGCCCGCCCCTCTGGGTGGAAAGCCTGCTGCTGGTCGACCGCCCCGATGCCGATCATGTCACGCTTGAAATGGTCTGCGGCAAAGGCGGCTATGTCCGCTCCATCGCGCGCGATCTGGGGCAGAAGCTTGGCTGTCTCGGCCACGTCCGCGAATTGCGCCGCACATGGTCCGGCCCGTTCGAAGCGGCCAACGCCCTGACGCTGGCGCAGGTCGATGAGCTGGCCCGGACACCGGAACTCGACACCTATCTGTTGCCGCTGGCCGAAGGGCTGGCCGAGCTGCCCGAAGTCAAAGCCACCCCGAAGGCGCCACCCGCCTGCGCAACGGCAACCCCGGCATGGTCATCGCCCATGACGTGGAATATGGCGATGAATGCTGGGCCTCGTTCGACGGGCAGCCTGTCGCCGTGGGCCGCTTCAAGGCGGGAGAGCTGCACCCCAGCCGGGTGTTCAACCTGTCGTCGGACGCGAATGAGGGCTGAATGGCCCTGATCACCCGCAGCCACACCAAGGGCGACGCACCTTCGACCGCGGTCTACTCGCCCTGCGAGCAATACCGCTACAGCCTCACGCGGATCTGGGACGCAGGCGCCCCGCAGGTGATGTTCGTGATGCTGAACCCCTCCACCGCGACCGAGGTGCAGAACGACCCGACGGTCGAGCGGTGCGAGCGTCGGGCGCGGGTACTAGGCTTTGGCGGCTTCCGGGTGACCAATATCTTCGCCTTCCGCGCCACCGATCCGCGCGACATGCGCGCCGCGCCCGATCCTATCGGCCCCGACAATGATGCCACGCTGGTCGAGGGGGCCGATTGGGCCGACCGCATCATCGCCGCTTGGGGCGTGCATGGCGCCCATCTCGACCGCGGTCTGGCCGTCGCCGCACGACTGGCTGAGGGGGAGAAACCGCTCTACCACCTCGGCCTCTCCAAAGCCGGGCATCCGCGCCATCCGCTGTACCTGCCCTACACCCAAGAGCCGGTTCTGTGGCAGCCCGAGCCCCCGGCGCGGGCAGGCATTCGTTAACCATTTCCCCGCTATTCCTTTGATTTTACAGCCACGACATGCCCTTTTGAAGCTGGGACGATGTGTGGGGCATCAAGCAATCAACGGGTGGAACTGCGGATGTTGTGGCTGGCTGGGGTAATGGGTCTGATGGCGGTCGGCGCCGTCACTTTCGTGGAAATCGAAACGCCGCCGGAGGACGCGTTGCCTGAGGGGGACAGCCCGGGCGGCGGCACCACCACGGTCGGAGATATCCTGTCGGGCAGCGATGACGGTGAGACGGTGGAGGGCGGCCCCGGCGACGACCAGCTTGGCGGCTACGGCGGGGAGGACCTGCTTCGTGGCGGCGGCGGGGATGATGACCTGCACGGCCACGGCGGCAATGACACGCTCCAAGGTGGCGCGGGCGGCGACATCCTGCATGGCAATGGCGGGGATGACGACCTCTTCGGCGGCGCGGGCAACGACAGCCTCTTCGGCCATAGCGACGACGACTTTCTCTATGGCGGGGCGGGCGATGATGCGCTCCAAGGCGCGGCGGGGGATGACCTGCTGGAGGGCGAAGCCGGAAACGATGCCCTGCAAGGCGGGCTTGGCGACGATGCGCTGCGCGGCGGCGCGGGCGTGGATACGCTCTTTGGCGGCTGGGGCGACGACACGCTCACCGGGGCGGATGACCTACAAAACCCCGATTTCCTGAACGGCGGCGGCGGCGACGACCTGATAATTGCGGGCGCCGGGGATGTGGTGACCTCGGGCGACGGCACCGATCAGATCGCCTTGGGGGACTGGATCGGCCAAGGCGGGGCGGCGCAGATCACGGACTACCACGCGGCGGACGATTCGCTGCTCTTTGTCTGGGACGACAGCAGCGCGGGCGGGGCGGAGCCACCGCTCTCCATCCTGCCCGACCCGGAGGATGCGGGCCAAACCCTCGTCCTGCTGGACGATATCATCGTCGCGCGGGTGGCGGGGGACAGCATCACGCTAGACGATATCGCGCTGATCCCGCTCTCTGCGGCCTTCGACCTCGGCCTCGCGGCCTAAGGCGGTCCGGAGCCCATGCGCAAATCACCCTTTGCCAAAGGCGGAAATTCCTCCTATACGCCCCATCGCCTGCTGATTCCGTCAGCGGGTGATATCTCCATGGGCCTGCGCTGGACGACATCCCGGCCTGCGCCATCCATTTTAACTCTTTTCGAAAGGAGACCCCGATGTCGATCACTGCTGAAGAAAAAGCAAAAGTCATGAAAGAATTTGGCACCAAAGAAGGCGACACCGGTTCGCCCGAAGTTCAGGTTGCCATTCTGACCTCGCGCATCACCACGCTGACCGAGCACTTCAAGACCCACAAGAAAGACAACCACGGCCGCCGTGGTCTTTTGAAAATGGTCGCGACGCGCCGCAAGCTGCTGGATTACGTTAAGGCCAAAGACGAGTCCCGCTATCAGGACCTGATCAAACGCCTCGGCCTGCGCCGCTAATCGCGCGCAAGCCGCCGGAAGTTCCGGTGACAGGACGACCAAAACCTCCCGGCCCCTGCCGGGAGGTTTTTTGTTGCGCGCAGACCGGGGCGCGCTGCGGCGGAAAGAACCCGCCGCTTATGGCCCCGAGGCGATAGAACGCTTCCCATTTGCCATGAAAACATGTATGCCCGCGCAATCTGAAATCCGGCGCCCGGACTCCAGCGCCTGAAAAAGAAGATACCGGAGTCAGGGGCAATACGGCCCCTATGCAATGGCCAATGGGCCAAAAAGGAAACGTAGATGTTTAATGTAACAAAAAAATCGATCCAGTGGGGCGAAGAGACGCTGACACTGGAAACCGGTAAGGTTGCCCGTCAGGCGGACGGGTCGGTGATTGCCACGCTGGGCGAGACCAGCGTCATGGCCAACGTGACGTATGCACGTCAGCAAAAGCCCGGGCAGGATTTCTTCCCCCTGACCGTGCACTACCAAGAGAAATACTATGCCGCCGGTAAAGTACCGGGTGGCTTCTTCAAGCGTGAGGCCCGCCCCACCGAGAAGGAAACACTGACCGCGCGTCTGATCGACCGTCCGATCCGCCCGCTCTTCGTCCCCGGCTTCAAAAACGAAGTTCTGGTGATGTGCACCGTGCTGAGCCACGATCTGGTCAACGACCCCGACATGGTCGCCATGATCGCCGCCTCCGCCGCGCTGACACTCTCGGGCGCGCCCTTCATGGGTCCGATCGCGGGCTGCCGTGTGGGCTATGAGGGTGGCGACTATGTGCTGAACCCCACCATCGACGACATGCAAGACCTGCGCACCAACCCCGACCAGCGCCTCGACCTCGTGGTCGCGGGCACCAAGGACGCAGTGATGATGGTCGAATCCGAAGCCTATGAGCTGTCGGAAGAGGAAATGCTGGGCGCCGTGAAATTCGCGCATGAGCAGATCCAGCCGGTCATCGACCTGATCATCGATCTGGCCGAGGAAGCCGCGAAGGAGCCTTTCGACTTCCAGCCCGAAGACTATTCCGATCTGTCGGCTGCCGTGAAAGCCGCTGGCGAAGACGAAATGCGTGCCGCTTTCGCGATCGTGGACAAGCAAGAGCGCACCGCCGCCGTTGCTGCTGCCCGTGAGACGATCAAGAGCAAGCTCACCGAAGAGCAGCTTGAGGACAAGAACCTCAGCTCCGCAATGAAGGGCCTTGAGGCCAGCATCCTGCGCGGCGACGTGGTGAAAACCGGCAAGCGTATCGACGGCCGTCGCACCGACGAGATCCGCGACATCGTGGCCGAAACCGGCATCCTGCCGCGGACCCACGGCTCGGCGCTTTTCACCCGTGGTGAGACGCAGGGCCTCGTGGTGACCACGCTCGGCACCGGCGACGATGAGCAGTTCATCGACGCGCTGCACGGTAACTTCAAATCGAACTTCCTGCTGCACTACAACTTCCCGCCCTACTCGGTCGGCGAAGTGGGTCGCGTGGGCCCTCCCGGACGCCGCGAAGTCGGCCACGGCAAGCTCGCATGGCGCGCCCTGCAGGCGGTTCTGCCCGCGGCAACAGACTTCCCCTACACCATCCGTCTCGTCTCCGAGATCACCGAATCCAACGGCTCCTCGTCGATGGCATCGGTCTGCGGTGGCTCCTTGTCCATGATGGACGCGGGCGTGCCGCTGAAATCGGCCGTGGCCGGTGTGGCGATGGGTCTGATCCTCGAAGATGACGGCTCCTACGCGATCCTGTCGGACATCCTGGGTGACGAAGACCACCTCGGCGACATGGACTTCAAGGTTGCGGGCACCGAAGCCGGTATCACCTCGCTGCAGATGGACATCAAGGTCGCAGGCATCACGCCCGAGATCATGGAGAAAGCCCTGGCCCAGGCCAAAGAAGGCCGTATCCACATCCTCGGCGAGATGAACAAGGCGATCTCGGGCGCCGCGGACTTCTCCGTCCACGCCCCGCGTATCGAGACCATGCAAATCCCGACCGACAAGATCCGCGAAGTGATCGGCTCGGGCGGCAAGGTCATCCGTGAGATCGTCGAGGTTTCCGGCGCCAAGGTCGACATCAACGACGAAGGCACCATCAAGATCGCCAGCCCCAACGGCGAAGCGATCAAGAAAGCCTATGACATGATCTATTCGATCGTGGCCGAGCCCGAAGAAGGTGCCATCTACACCGGCACCGTTGTGAAAATCGTCGATTTCGGCGCCTTCGTGAACTTCTTCGGCAAGCGCGACGGTCTGGTGCATGTCTCCCAGATCGAAAACCGCCGCCTGAACCACCCTTCGGACGTTCTGAAGGAAGGTCAGGAAGTGAAAGTCAAGCTTCTGGGCTTCGACGATCGCGGCAAGGTGCGCCTGTCGATGAAAGTCGTCGATCAGGAGACTGGCGAAGAGATCACTGCCGAGAAGAAAGAAGCGGCAGAAGGTTAATCAAAAACTGCTGCGGACCCTCACCGGGGGTCCGCAGCTTCCCCTTGGGGCAGTACGAGACATGCGCGCAGAAAATCTGGTCACGATTTGCATCACCATGGGCTGCGCCCCGATGTCTTGCAACAAACACTCGAAAGCCTCGGCCCGGAGCTGCGCAAGCTGCCGATCATTGGCATCAACGACTTCGGCGATGCCGAAACCAGCGCGGTCTTCGACCGGCTCTGCCCTCATGGGCAGCGCATCGATCTGGGCAAACAGGTCGGCCACCACCCCGCCGTCGACGCCATGTATGCCAAGGTGCGCACGCCTTATGTCTTTCACATGGAAGACGATTGGGAGTTCACCCGCCACGATTTTTTAGATGACGCCCTGCGCCTGCTAGAGGCCCATCCCGATGTCTCTTCGGTCTGTTTCCGCGACACTGATAACTTCTTCATCGAAGATGCGGCTCGCGCCCAGATCGTCACCGAAGAATGCGCCGGCATCCCCTATGCGCGGATGGATGCGCTCAGCCCCAAATGGTACGGCTATACTTTTAATCCGCATCTGGCCCCGATTTCCCTTTGGAAAGAGGTCGGCGGCTTCAGCGGTTTCAAACGCGAAAGCCACATCTCGCGCCAATTGCGCAAACAGGGTAAATTCACCGCTTTCCTGAAACCCGGCGCTTGCCAGCACATTGGGTTTGTCAGCGTCGCCCACAAACCGCCCTCCGCCTTCAAACGGTTCAAGAACTGGCTGCGCGGGCGGCCCACCCCCAAAGTTTAACCCGTATAAGCCTGTCATCGCCCCGCGCGCCGCAGGAATGAGGTCATAACGATGCCACAGCGCCCGAAGGGATTCGTCATCAATCTGGCCGCCTCCCCCAGCGACTGGACAGTGCGAAGGCCGAACTGGACACCGCACAGATCGAAGCCGTCCGCGTGGATGCCTTCGACGGGCGCGAGATCGATCTGGCCCAATTCGCCCCCTATGACGATCGCAAAGCCCGACGTTTCATGGGCCGGTCGATGACCCAAGGCGAGGTCGGCTGCTACGTCTCGCACCAACGCGCCGCCGCCGCCTTCCTAGAGAGCGGCGATGAACTTGGTTTCGTCTTCGAAGATGACATCGCCCTGGAACCCACATTCAGAACCGTCGTGCCAGAGCTGATAGAATGGCTGCGCCCCCGCACCGATTGGCACTGTGTAAATCTGGGCGCGACACGCCTGAAAATCACCAGCCCCATGGCCAAAGTCGCAGGCGTGCCGCTGCTCCGCGCCCATTACTTTCCGATGCTCGCCCACGCGCTGATCTGGAACCGTGCCGGGGCCGAGGCCTTCCTCGCCGCCTCCGAACCTATCTTCTGCCCTGCGGATAACATGCTCAGACAGGTGCTGACGCGCTCCGACATGGGGCTTGCCACAGCCCAAAGCCTCGTCACGGCGGGCCGGTTCGACAGTGACATTTCCGCTCGTTCTGGAGGAAACAGAGGGCAATTCCGGCGTTCCCCCCTCTATGGCCTGCGCAAACAGCGTAGGTTGCTGCATGAAAAAGCGATGGCCTTCGCCCATAAGCTTAGCCATCGCTAAGGGCAGGTCAGCCCGGCAGCTGCGCTTTGCGCAAATAGGGCAACACCGTCTCAAACGCCCCGAACTTCGCCTTGGCGTCCTCATCCGACACCGTCGCGGGGATGATCACATCCTCACCCACCTGCCAATCCGCAGGCGTCGCCACAGCGTTCTTCGCCGCCGTCTGCAACCCGTCCAAAGCCCGCAGAACCTCTGCAAAGTTCCGGCCCACGTTCATCGGATAGGTCATGCTCAGCTTCAACTGCTTATCCGGCCCGATGATGAAAACCGATCGCACCGTGGCGCTGTCATTAGGCGTGCGGCCATCGGGCAAATAGGCTTCGGCGGGCAGCATATCAAAGGCTTTCGACACCTCCAGCCCCGCATCCGCGATGATCGGGAAACCGGCCTCGGCCCCTGCAACCTTCTCGATATCGCCCTTCCACTTCTTATGCTCTTCAACACCGTCGACACTGACGCCAATCACTTTGGTGCCGCGCTTTTCCCATTCCTCGGAAAGCAGCGCCACGGCGCCGAACTCGGTGGTGCAAACAGGGGTGAAATCCTTGGGATGGGAGAACAGGATCGCCCAATTGTCACCGACGAAGTCATGCAGGGAAAAACTGCCCTGATCGGTTTCGACTGTAAGATCGGGAATAGTGTCGTTGATACGCAAGCCCATGATATCCTCCGGGTCAATCTGTGAACAGATAGGTCAGAGGTAATCGCAAACCCCACCGGTTTCACCCCCGATCGCCACAAAGCCCAACTTCACCGCAGCGCCACGGCCCCTTCCCCTTCATCCTTTCTCAAATACCAATCCCGCCCCCACCTCACGGCGCAAGGCCGGGCACGGAGCGCAGCTCAGAAAGGCGCCTTGGCCCGCACCTTCGTCGATGCGCCACCCTGCGGATGATTGAACCGCAATTCCTCGCTATGCAGCATCAACCGCGGAAAATCCCGCGCGGGCCCCGTGGCATAGAAAGGGTCGCCCAAAATCGGATGCCCAAGCGCCAGCATATGCACGCGCAGCTGATGGCTGCGCCCGGTCTTGGGGAAAAGCCGAAGGCGGGCAGTCTCCCCATCGTTCTTGACCATCTTCCAATCGGTCTGCGCAGGCTTGCCAGTCTCATGGCAGACCATCTGCCGGGGGCGGTTGGGCCAATCGACGATCAGCGGCAGATCGACACTGCCGGATTTCTCCGCAGGCACGCCCCAGACCCGCGCGACATAGGTCTTGCGGGTCATGCGCTTTTCGAACTGCAACCCAAGGTGACGCTGCGCATGGGGCGTCAGGGCAAAGATCATCACGCCCGAGGTGTCGCGATCGAGCCGGTGCACCAGCAGCGCTTGGGGAAAGACCGCCTGCACCCGCGTGATCAGGCAATCGGCCAGATGTTCGCCCTTGCCCGGCACGCTGAGCAGCCCTGAAGGTTTGTCGACCAGCAGAACTTCGGCATCTTCATGCAGAATGACCAATGGGTCCTGCGGCGGGTTATATTCGCTATCCATGGCTCCCCCTCGCAGATGCAGCCCCGCGGATCAAGCGGGGGCGATGCCGTCAGGCGACGGCGGCGAAACTATCCTTGAGGATCGCGCTCAGCGCATCGGCATCCGCTTGCGTGAAGGCGTTTGGCTGGTCGCTGTCGATGTCAAAAACCCCCAGCAACTCCCCCGCGCCGCTCCAGACCGGCAGAACCAATTCCGAACGTGTCGAGGAGGCGCAGGCGATATGGCCCGGAAAGGCGTCGACATCCTCGACCAATTGCACCTCGCCCGTACGCGCCGCGGCCCCGCAGACCCCGCGCGAAAAGGGGATTACGAGGCAGCCGTGCCCGCCCTGATAGGGGCCGATCTTCAACAAGTCGGGCGCGGTCACCCGGTAAAAGCCGGTCCAGTCAAAGCGGTCATCCGCGTGATGCACCTCGCAGGCGATGGTGGCCATCAGGGCCACGGCATCGTCTTCGCCCTCGGTCAGGGCGGCGATGGTTTTGGCAAGGGTTTGGTAGTCGACGGTCATGGCGATACTCTTATTGCAGACGGAAAAAGGGAGGCAGGCCGCCCCCTGCAATAGGTTAAATGGCCCGAGAGCTCAGGGGCGTTCGATCGCGATGGCCGTGCCCTCGCCGCCGCCAATGCAGATCGCCGCGACACCGCGTTTCAGCCCGCGTTTTTCCAGCGCATTCAGCAGGGTCACCATGATCCGCGCGCCCGAGGCACCGATGGGATGGCCAAGCGCGCAGGCGCCGCCGTTGACGTTCACGATATCATGGGAGAGGTCCATCTCATGCATGAAAGCCAGCGGCACGACGGCGAAGGCTTCGTTGACCTCCCACAGATCGACATCCTCTTTCTTCCAGCCGATCCGCTCC
The DNA here is from genome assembly GCF_029870955.1 of Sulfitobacter faviae. Lineage (NCBI taxonomy): Bacteria > Pseudomonadati > Pseudomonadota > Alphaproteobacteria > Rhodobacterales > Roseobacteraceae > Sulfitobacter > Sulfitobacter faviae. Next base: position 1,190,673 of record NZ_PGFQ01000001.1, read on the forward strand.
AGCAGTTTCTGTGCCGCGGGGACGGGTGCCGTGGTGAACAGCCCCGGCGCTTGGGCATGACTGGCGTGGCCGACGATGCGGGCGCGGATGGTCTGGCCGCGGGTCTTGGCAGTCTCCTCATCCGCCAGCACCAGCGCCGCCGCCCCATCGGAAATCGACGAGGAATTCGCCGCCGTCACCGTGCCGCCCTCGCGGAAGGCCGGTTTTAGCTGGGGGATCTTTTCGGGCCGGGCGCTGGCAGGCTGTTCGTCGGCGCTGACCGTGGTGCTGCCGCGGCGCGACCTCACCTCGACCGGGGCGATCTCATCTTCAAAGGCACCGCCCTCCTGCGCCTCGATGGCGCGCGACAGCGAGGCCAGCGCATAGTCGTCCTGCGTCTCGCGGGTGAACTGGAAGCGTTCGGCGCAATCCTCGGCAAAGGTGCCCATCAGGCGGCCCTTGTCATAGGCGTCTTCCAACCCGTCGAGGAACATGTGGTCGATCACCTGCCCATGCCCCAGCCGCGCGCCGCCGCGCATCTTGGGCAGAACATAGGGCGCGTTGGTCATGCTCTCCATGCCACCCGCGACCATCACATCGGTCTGGCCAAGCGCGATCTGGTCAAAGGCCATCATCGCCGCCTTCATGCCCGAGCCGCACATTTTGTTCAGCGTCGTGGCGGGCACCTCTTCGCTCAGACCGGCCTTGAACCCGGCCTGCCGCGCGGGGGCTTGGCCCTGGCCTGCGGGCAGAACGCAGCCCATCAGCACCTCTTGCACCTCGGCAGGATCCGTCTTGCCCAAGGCCGCCTTGATCGCGCTGCCGCCCAATTCCGCGGCGGTCAGCCCCTCAAAGGCCCCCTGAAAACCGCCCATCGGGGTTCTGGCTGCACCGGTTATCACGACATTGCGCATCACGTTCTCCTAGAGTTGCACCGCATACCAGTTGGTAAGGTTTTACGGTTAATCACGTCTCGAACTTCAAAGTCTCGGGGCATGTCTATGGAAGTTTCCGCCAAAACAGAAGACCGCTTTTGCGTGGTCAGCGTGCTGCATGACCGGATCGACGCCGCCGCGGCGCTGGAGTTCAAGGATGCGCTGCGCCGCGCCGCGGCCCATGCGCCGCCGGTGGTGATCCTTGATTTGCACCGGGTCAATTTCATTGATTCCAGCGGTTTGGGCGCGATCGTGGCGGCGATGAAACATCTGGCGCCGCAGCGCGCGCTGGTGCTGGCCGGGCTGACCCCGGCGGTGGAAAAGGTCTTTACCCTCACCCGGATGGATAGGGTCTTTGGCATCTTCCACACGCTTGACGCCGCCCTTACCGCGCATCGAGAATAGCGCCATGCGGCTCTCCGCCGCGCGGTCCGCGCTCTGCCCGTTCGAGATCACCGTTTACAGCGGCCCGCAGGCCGCGCGGGAGGCGCTCACGCTTTTGCTGGACGCGCTCTCCTGCCTTTCGCTCGGGGCCGAGGAGGTCTGCGTGGTGCGTTTGGTGGTCGCCGAAATGCTGAACAATATCGTCGAACACGCCTACCCCGACCCGCACCACCCCGGCCCCATCCATATCGCCTGCCATCACGCGCCCGACGGCCTGCACCTTGCCGTGTCGGACGAAGGGCTGCCGATGCCCGACCTGCAAGCGCCCTTGGGCCTGCCGCAAGAGATCGACCGCCCGGTTTGCGACCTGCCCGAAGGCGGCTTTGGCTGGTTCCTGATCCGCGATCTGGCGAAAGACCTGACCTATCGCCGCTTGGCGCAAGAGAACCGGATCGACCTGCGGCTCCCGGTTGGGTTACCGCCGCGTTAACACCTACGGCAGCGCGTCCCGCATATTTCCCAATACGGCCCCGCTGGGATCACAATTGTGCCTTGGTTGCCGGTCATAAACGGGGCTGTAGCTGCATATGGCTTCCCTCGGTGCCGTGTTTAATAGCCCCCACCCAGTACGCGGTGCCGAGGAACTTTCCCCCGCATTGGCAGAACCGAGATCTCCGTCTAGGGTCACGCTGACGTAATTCAGCGAGGGGCAGCACATGCGCGATTTTCACCTTCCCGGCCGGTCACCGGTCTTGGCCACCAACGGCATCTGCGCCACATCGCATCCGCTGGCCGCGCGGGCGGCGGTCGATATACTTGCGCGGGGCGGCAACGCGATGGACGCGGCCATCGCCGGGGCGGTGTTGCTCGGCATTTGCGAGCCGCAGATGACCGGGATCGGCGGCGACTGTTTCGTGCTCTACTCCCCGGCGGGGAGCGAGGAGGTCCATGCCCTCAACGGGTCCGGCTGCGCGCCAGCGGCGCTGGATTCCGCGAAATTGCGGGACAAGGGCGAAAAGACGGTGCCGCTCCGCTCGGCGGATGCCGTGACGATCCCTACGGCCATCGACGCCTTCTGCCACCTCTCCGAAAGCACCGGCAAACTGGGGTTGGACGCCCTGCTCGCCCCTGCGATCCACTACGCCGAGGCGGGGGTGCCCGTCGCCCCGCGCGTGGCCTTTGACTGGGCCACCGATGGCGGCACCCTTCAGGGGCGCGCGCGGGATCACTTCCTCATCAACGGAAAAACGCCCCGCACCGGCGACATCTTCCGCGCGCCGGGACAGGCCGAAGTGCTGCGCCGCGTGGCCGCGCAGGGCCGCGATGCCTTCTACACCGGAGAGATCGCCGAGGACATGATCGCCACCCTGCAAGCCGCAGGCGGCAGCCACAGCGCCGAGGATTTCGCCAAGGCCCGCGCCGAGGTCACGACGCCCGTGTCCGGCCAGTACAAAGACCTCGAAGTGGTCGAACATCCGCCCAACGGCCAAGGGGCGACCGCCCTGTTGCTGATGAATATCCTCGATCACTTCGACATCGCCGGGATGGACCCGCTGGGGGCCGAGCGGCTGCATATCGAAGCCGAGGCGACCAAGCTGGCCTATGACGCGCGCAACCGCTTTTTGGCCGACCCGGACCACACCACGCGGCTTGAGCACATGCTGGCGCCTGAGACCGCCCGCGCCCTTGCGGCCCTGATCGACCCCAAACGCGCCATGGCCGCCGCCGCCCCGATCAGCGAGGCGGTGCATAAAGACACGATCTATATCACCGTGGTCGACGGCGACGGCATGTCGGTCTCGCTCATCTATTCGATCTTCCACGGCTTCGGTTCTGGCATCGCCTCGGACAAGTTCGGCATCCTGCTGCAAAACCGTGGCGCGGGTTTCACATTGGAGGAAGGCCACCCGAATGAGCTGAAAGGCGGCAAACGCCCGATGCATACGATCATCCCCGGCATGATCCGCGAGAATGGCCGGGTGACCATGCCCTTTGGCGTGATGGGCGGGGCCTATCAGCCCTGCGGCCATGCGCGCTTTGCCTCGAACCTCACCGATTTCGACATGGATGTGCAAAGCGCCATCGACGCACCCCGCGCCTTTGCCGATGGGCAGGTGATGAAGGTCGAACGCGGCTTTGGCGACGACGTGCGCCAAAGCTTGAGCGATCTGGGTCATAGGGTCGAAGTGCCCGAAACGGCGATCGGCGGGGCGCAGGCGATCCGCATCCGCGAAGATGGCGTGCTGGAAGGCGCGAGCGATCCGCGCAAGGACGGCTGCGCTTTGGGCTATTGATGAAACGCTTGGGCGGGCGGCAAACGGCCCGCCGGGCTTAGTTCATCTGGAAATGCAGCGGATAGGCACCATCGGTGAAGGGGCCGAACAGATCGGGGATATCGGGGTGGTCCACAGGCTCCCCGAATAATCGGCCACGAGGTTCTGCTCGGACACATAGGCCACATAGTAGCTCTGATCGTTCTCGGCCAAGAGATGATAGAATGGCTGATCTTTCACCGGCCGGTTCTCTTCGGGAATCGCCTCATACCATTCTTCGGTGTTGGCGAATTCCGGGTCGACGTCAAAAATCACGCCCCGAAAGGGATGCTTCTTGTGACGGACAATCTGCCCGAGGTGATATTTTGCGCGTGTTCGTATCATAACATGCTGCCCCTACCCCTCGACGGTAGCCCTTTCAAGGGGCTTTTGTCCAATCACAGCGGCTCTGCACGGGGAAACAGACTGTGAACGCCGCGCCGACAGTGGGTTTGCGGCAGCCCACCGCCCGGGGCGCAACTGCTTTGCCAGCCTCCTGCGAAATACCGCCTGCGCGGGGCTTCGCAGTCAGCGCAATACCGCCCAGCCCGCCGCGCATTTTCCCAATTTAGTGATGTGATGGTGAGGGTGAATCGGTTAAACTCCTTCGAAAAAACGTCCCCTAACAAAAACGAGAGGCGAGAGGCAGATGAGCAAGCATTTTTGCGCAATGATGATCGTACTGCTGGTGGCATCCTGCGGCAGCGGGCCTCAAACGGCCCCACGTGATCTGGATAACGCCTGCACGATCCTGAAAGATCACCCCGACTACCTGCGCGCATTCCGCGCGACCGAGCGGAAATGGGGTGTCCCCATCCACGTTCAAATGGCCACCATCCACCAAGAGAGCAAATTCGTGGCGGATGCCCGGACGCCGTTCAAATATGTGCTGGGGGTGATCCCGATGGGCCGCCAATCCAGCGCCTTTGGCTATTCCCAGGCTTTGGACGCGACATGGGATGAGTATCTGGAATCCGAGGGCCGCTGGCGCGCCAAACGCGACCGGATTCGCGACGCGAGCGATTTCATGGGCTGGTACATGAACCTGACGCGGGAGCGGAACGGCGTCTCGCTGCATGACGCCCGCAACCAATACCTCGCCTATCACGAGGGCCACACCGGTTTTGCCCGCAAGAGCTACAACAGCAAGGCGTGGCTGGTCGGGGTCGCGGGCAAGGTCGATTCCCGCGCCAAACTCTATCAACGGCAGATCGCCGGTTGCCGTCTGGGCCGCTGGTAAACCCGCCCTACTCCAATGCAAAACGCCCCGGCCTGATCCGCCGGGGCGTTTTTTTTGTTTCTAAAGGTCCGCTTAGCGTCTGCCGCCTGCCCGTGCGCCCGCGGTGTCGAACAGGCTGTTAGAGATATTGCCCCCCCTGCATGTCACCCAGCACAACGGTCGTGGCGCTGCCGTTGCCATCATTGATGATCCACTGACGCAGCTGCACCGGATTGCCTGTGAACTTCATCTGGATGTTGCCATACTGCGGGTTGGCGGGGTCTTGGGCCGTGACCGTGGTGGCGGTGCCGTCATAGCTGTGGCCTGTCACCATCTTGGCGCGGCCCAGATTGACGTTGTCGGCCAAGATGATCGACAGCGGTGTTCGCGCCAGCGGATAGGTCTCAGCCGGTTGGTTCGACTTCTTGTCGTAGATCACGACCGTATTCGCCCCCGCGACAACCAGCCCGGAATCCGGCGCGTTATATTCGAAACGTACCTTGCCGGGGCGTTTGATATAGATCGTGCCCGTGCTGATCGACCCGTCGTCGTTGATCTGGGTAAAGTCGCCCTCGGCGGTGCGAAGCTGGTTCAGATAGCCCGAAATCTCATTCAGCGACAGTTGCTGCGCCGCCGCCGCGAGGGGGCCGATACGGCCAGTCCAACCGCCAGAATCGCAGAAGTAAGTTTACGCATGTTGTTCGTCCTGTGTTGCCTCACGTTCTGACATAGGGCGGGCGGGCGTGATATTCGATATCAGGGCGCGGTTTTTCGCTATCGCCTGCCCTGCCCCATAAAAAAACACCGCCGGGAGGGTGGCCCGGCGGTGTTTCTGATTGTCGTCCCCGAGAGGGGGGAGAAGTCGCCCTATGCCTGTTCCGGCACCAGAATCTCACGCTTGCCAACGTGGTTCGCCGGTGAGACCAGCCCCTCTTCCTCCATCTGCTCGACCAGACGCGCGGCTTTGTTATAGCCGATCGCCAGTTTGCGTTGGATGTAGGAGGTGGAGCATTTGCGGTCTTTGATCACCACCTGCACGGCGGTGTCATAAAGTGCGTCTTCGCTATCGGTATTGCCGCCAAGGCCCAACACCGCGTCGATGTTGCTTTCCTTATCCTCGGACGGCCCTTCGACCACGCCCGAGACATAATCCGGCTCGCCGAATTGCTTGAGGTGGTTGACGATCTCTTCGACCTCTTCGTCGCTGACGAAGGGGCCGTGGCAGCGGGTGATCTTGGCCCCGCCTGCCATATACAGCATGTCGCCCATGCCCAAGAGTTGCTCGGCGCCCATTTCGCCCAAGATCGTGCGGCTGTCGATTTTCGATGTCACTTGGAAGGAAATCCGCGTGGGGAAGTTCGCTTTGATCGTGCCGGTGATCACATCGACCGAGGGGCGCTGCGTGGCCATGATCAGGTGGATGCCGGAGGCCCGCGCCATCTGTGCCAGACGCTGGATGCAGGCCTCAATCTCCTTGCCCGCGACCATCATCAGGTCGGCCATCTCGTCGACGATGACGACGATATAGGGCAGCGCCTCGGGGGTGTTTTCCTCGGTCTCAAAGATCGGCTCGCCGGTGTCTTCATCGAAACCGGTCTGCACGGTGCGCGAGAACATCTCGCCCTTGGCCAGCGCTTCGCGGACGCGGCCGTTGTAGCCTTCGATGTTGCGCACGCCCATCTTGGACATCTTGCGATAGCGCTCTTCCATCTCGCCCACGACCCATTTCAGCGCCACGACGGCCTTCTTGGGGTCGGTGACGACCGGGCTCAGCAGATGCGGGATGCCGTCATAGACCGAAAGTTCCAACATCTTGGGGTCGATCATGATCATCCGGCATTCTTCCGGCGTCAGCTTGTAGAGCAGCGACAGGATCATCGTGTTGATTGCCACGGATTTACCCGAGCCGGTGGTCCCCGCGATCAGCAGGTGCGGCATCTTGGCGAGGTTGGCCACAACCGGGTCGCCGCCGATGTCCTTGCCGAGCGCCAGCGGCAGGCGGTGGTTGCCGTCGCCGAAGTCGCGGCTGGAGAGGATCTCGCGCAGGATCACCTTCTCGCGGTTCTCGTTGGGCAGTTCGATGCCGATCACCGAGCGGCCCGGCACGGTGGAGACACGCGCCGAAAGGGCTGCCATGGAGCGGGCGATGTCATCCGCAAGACCGATCACGCGGCTGGCCTTGAGACCGGGCGCGGGTTCGAGTTCGTACATGGTGACGACGGGGCCGGGGCGCACGGCGACGATCTCACCCTTCACGCCGTAGTCGTCGAGCACGGTTTCCAGCATCCGCGCGTTCTCCTCCAACGCCTCGTCGCTCAGGTGCAGGCGCTGCACGCTCTCGGGGCTTTCCAGAAGGCTCAGCGGCGGCAGTTCGAAACCGGGGTGCGTGTCGTCGAAGGTCAGGGTGGGCTGCGCTTCGACCTGTGCCTGTTTCGAGGGCTGGACGGGTTTGCGGGCGGGCTGTTGCACCACTTTGCGCGGCTCCGCCACGGGGATTTTCATCGCCTCAGGCGCGGGCGCCTGCTGCAACGGCAGGGTCTCAGACGCCACAGTGTCTTCGTAGGGCGCGGCCATCGGCGCTTGCGCTGCCGGCTCCTGAACCATCGGCTCAGGCGTCGGGGCGGGCGTGGGCTGGGCCTGCGGCCTGCGCAGCAGCGGCTCGGGGCGCAGGGTGGCCGGTTCGGCGGTCAGGGGCGGTTCCGCACGCAGCCCGGCGGGCTGGGCGGCAGGCTGGCTGGTGTTCAGCACCAACGGGTCCGGCCCACGGCCCCGGCCCTTGGTCAAGGGCGCGGTCGTCGGCGTGTGGATCGCATTGGCATGACGCACGCGGTTTTTGATGACATCGGCGATTTTGCTTTTGATGCGCTCTTCGCCCGGTGTCTCATCCACGATGGCGTCGCTGTAGGTCTCGATCAGTTCCGGCTCGGGCAAGTCGTCTTCGGGTTCGGGCCGTTTGATCAGCCCGGGCATCCGACCGAACAGGCTGCGCGGTTCGGCTTCCGGCTCGGCCACCGGAGCGTGCTCAGCGGCATAGCTCTGCTCGGCTTCCTGCGCGGCCCAGGCTTCGGCGTCTTCGGCTTCCTGACGGCGGCGCTCACGACGTTCGGCCTGACGGGCCGAGAGGTTCTGCGCGGCGACGACGGCCCCATTGGCCCCACGGCCCAGAAGGGTCATCAGCCCGGCATAGGCCATGATCAGACCGACCAGCAGGAACCGCGCAATGCGGAACAGCTCGGCCTTGGTAAAGCCCAAGACGAAGGCGCCCAACGCGAGAATTGCGACCCCCATCAAAAGCGACATCAGCTTGACCGTCAGGGTCGAGCCGATGGGCAGGATCGTCAGCAGCGCGCCCATGACGGTATCGCCAAACAGCCCGCCCAGACCGAAGCTATGGGTCAGCAACCATTCCTGACCGGGGGCCAGTGTCGCGGCGTAGATCGCGCCAAGTGCCACGGCGATAGGCGCAAAGATCAACCGCCCAAGCGCGCGGTCATCGCCCTGATGCAGCGCGAAACGTCCGCCCCAGAACAGCAGGACGATGGCGATCCCCCAAGCGCCCCAACCGACGATCATGAACAGCGGCGCGGCGATGGAGGCACCGATCCGGCCCATCCAGTTCTGCACCGGCGCATCGGTTGAGACCATCCAGTTGGGATCGTCGGGCGTGTAGCTGCCGATCATCATGGCGGCCATGATGCCCAGCATGATCAGCGCCAGCCCCAGCAGTTCACGACCGCGCTTTTCGATTGCCTCGGCCATGTTGCTGTCTAGCAATGGATCGCGTCCCCGTGTCTGATATGCCATGTCGTCCCTCGCTTATGCCGAATACAGACAGTCGCGGATCGCTTCCAATCCGCGCGTCGTTTCGTCTTTTGGGGCCACCAAGGCGACCCGAATGTAATTCTGCCCGGGGTTCCCCCCGGCGACGTTCTGCGCCAGATAGCTGCCGGGCAGCACCCGCACGCCGGTCTCGCGCCAGAGCTTCAGCGCCGCGGCCTCGTCATCCTCGACCGGAAGCCAGAGGAAGAACCCCGCCTCCGGGCTCACATAACCCGGCACATTGCCAAAGATGCGGTCGGCGATGGCGTATTTCTCTTGGTAGAGCGCGCGGTTTTCTTCCACATGCGCCTCATCCGCCCAAACGGCGGCGGCTGCCTGCTGCAAGGGCAGCGGCAGCGGCGCGCCCGCGTAGTTGCGCAACTGTTTGATCTGGCGCATCGTCTCGGCCCCGCTGGCGGCAAAGCCCGACCGCAGCCCCGGCAGGTTCGAGCGTTTCGACAGCGAGTGAAAGATCACCACGCGGTTGCGGTCGGTGCCCAACTCCTTGACCACCTCCAACGCGCCGGTAGGCGGCGTGTCGCGGTAGATCTCGGAATAGCATTCGTCGGCGAAGATCAGGAAATCATACTTCTCGGCCAGCGCGATCAGATCGGCCCAGTAATCGCGCGAGGCGACAACGCCCTGCGGATTGGCGGGGGAGCAGAGATAGGCCGCCGTGGTGCGGCGCAGCACCTCTTCGGGCAGGCTCGCGAAATCTGGCAGATGCCCGGTCTCGGCAGTGGCGGGCACCATGATCGGGTCCGCTTCACCGGAAATCGCGCCGATCATATAGACTTGGTAGAAGGGGTTCGGCATCAGAATGGCCGATTTCTCCCCATTCTTGGTGGGCGGGCAGAGCGCGATGACGGCGTTATAGAGCCCTTCGCGCGTGCCGTTCAGGGCCATCACCTCGCTGTCGGGGTCCATCTCGACCCCGTAGCGCCGCACGATCCATGCGGCGATGGCCGCGCGCAATTCGGGCGAGCCGTCGTTCGGCGGGTATTTGTTGAACCCTGCGGCGTGTTTCGTGATCTCATCGGTCACCCAAGCCGGAAACGCATGTTTCGGCTCGCCGATGGTCATATGGATCGGCGTGCCGCCGCCCTCATGCCCGTCAAGCAATGCGCGCAGGCGCGGCCACACGTGGGCCGGAAGGTTCGAAAACCGCTCGGTATACATCATCAAAACTGCCTCGGATCGGGATCATTCGCGCCCCGTTTGCCCCAAGGTACCCAAGGGCGCCTCTCCCGTCCAGAAAAACCGGGGAGTTTTGCCGCCCTTGTGGCTTTTCGGTCGTGCGTTCTTAGGCCTCGCGCAGGGCCGCTTCAGCCGCTGCACCAAGGCGCAAAAGCTGTTCTTCGCCCCCCGGTGCGCACATCAGAGAAATGCCGCAAGAGGGGGTATCGGTCGGCAAAGTAAGCGCGCAAAGCCCCATTAGATTCGCGACTCGCGTGTTGCGCAAGGATAGGAGATTCTGCGCGAGGTAGTAGTCGTGATCACTGTTCAGCCGTTCGATGTTCGGCGGCAGCATGGGTGCTGTCGGCACGAGCACCGCGTCATAGCCCGCCACGGCCCGGTCATAGCCTGCCCGCGCCAGATCGAGCTTGGCCCAAGCGGCGACGTAATCGGGGCCGGAGAATCCCTTACCCAACCGGAAACGCTCAAGAATTTCGCTGAACATGGCATCGGGGTCGGCTTCGATCACATCGCGCCATAGCCCATAGGCTTCGGTGGTGTAGAGACAGGAACTCAGCGGCATCGCCTCTTCGACTTCGGGCACGGCGATTTCATCTACCGTGGCACCGGCCTCTCGCAACCGCGCCACCGCCGCGTCAAAAGCGGCCTTGGGCTCATCGGAAAGCTCATCCATGACAACATTGGTCAGCACCGCGAAACGGCAGCCCTCCAACTCGCTCTCTTGCAGATCGGCAGGCTTGCCCCCCTCCAAGGCGGCGAGCAGCAGCGCCGCATCTTCGACCGACCGGCAAAGCGGGCCAACCGTGTCGAACTTTGCCGCCAGCGGCACGGTCCCGGCAAGGGATACACGGCCCGCGGTGGTCTTGAGCCCCACCAGATCGTTCCACGCCGCCGGGATGCGCACCGACCCGCCGGTATCCGACCCGATCGCCGCCGCCGCCAAGCCAAAGGCGACCGAGGCCGCCGCGCCTGAGGACGACCCGCCCGAGACGCTGTCCGGCTCGTTCACGCAGGGCGGTGTCGCAGTGCTGGGGTTGTGGCCAAGGCCCGAGAAGGCCAATTCGCTCATATGCGTTTTGCCCAAGCAGACCAGCCCCAAGGCCGTCGCGCTGGCGAGCACTTCGGCGTCGCGCTCAGGCACCCGGCCTTCCAGCAGTTTGGAGCCCGCCTCGGTGGCCGTTCCGGCGGTATCGAAGAGGTCTTTCCAAGAGATCGGCACCCCGTCGAGCGGCGACAGGCGCTGGCCGTCGCGGGCACGCTCAGCCGCCGCGGCGGCTTCGGCGCGGGCGCGGTCGGGGGTGACGCGGGCATAGATACGGTCGCGCATCGGATGTGCGTCGATGGCATCAAGATAGGCATCACAAAGCGCCACAGGGTCGATATCGCCCGCCGCGATCCCGCGCCCCAGATCCGCCGCCGTCATTTCCAACCATTCTTGCATGTCGTGCCCCTTACCGCTGTTCTTGGCGAACCTAGCGACCGTTCGGCGCATGGACAATCCCCGCACGCAGGTCATATCTAGGGCCATGGATTTTGACCACGATATCGCGATCATCGGCGGTGGGCTGAATGGCCCCGCCCTTGCCTTGGCCCTCAGCCGCGCGGGACTGCGCGTGGCGGTGATTGACGCCCAGCCCGCACAAACCTTTGAGAACGCCGCCTTTGATGGGCGCGCCTATGCGCTGGCGCTGACCTCGGTCAGGTTAATGGAAGGCATCGGCATCTGGCCCGGCATCGCGGATGACGCCCAGCCGATGCTTGAGATCAAGGTCACCGATGGGCGTGCCGGCACCGGCCCCTCGCCCATGTTCATGCATTTCGATCATGCCGAGATCGAAGAAGGCCCGATGGGTCAGATGGTCGAAGACCGCCATCTGCGCCGCGCGCTGCTGAAAGCGGCTGCCGCCGATCCGGCGATCACGATGATGAACGACACCCGCGTTACGGGGCAGACGGTGGCGCCGACCGGCATCACCCTGACGCTTGAGGGCGGCAAGACCCTACGCGCAAGGCTGGCGGTGGGGGCCGATGGCCGCGCCAGCGGCACGGCGGAACGCGCGGGCATCAAGCGTGTCGCATGGTCCTATGGTCAGACGGCGCTGGTCTGCGTGGTGGATCATGAAAAGCCGCACCACGGCATCGCGCATCAATTCTTCATGCCCCCGGCCCGCTGGCGATCCTGCCGCTGACCGGCAACCGCTCCCTGATCGTTTGGAGCGAAGCGAGCGCCAATGCCGCCGCGATCAACGCCCTGCCGGATGCGCAATACCTTGAGGTGCTGCGCCCGCGCTTTGGCAGTTTTCTGGGGGAGCTTTCGCTGACCGGCCCGCGCTACAGCTATCCGCTGGGCCTGTCGCTGGCCCATTCCATGACCGCTTCGCGCGTGGCGCTTTTGGGCGACGCGGCCCATGGGGTGCATCCCATCGCCGGTCAGGGGCTGAACGCGGGCCTGCGCGATGTGGCAGCCTTGGCCGAGGTGATTGCCGATGCGGTTCGCCGGGGCGAAGACCCCGGAAACGACGCGGTCCTCGCGCGCTATCAGGAATGGCGGCGCTTCGACAATGCCAGCCTCGCGCTGGCGACCGACAGTTTCAACCGGCTGTTTTCAAACGATAATGCGCTTTTGCGGCTGGCCCGCGATATGGGCATGGCCGCGATCAACGCCCTGCCCGGCCTGCGCCGAACCTTTATCCGCGAAGCCGCAGGGCTGACGGGGGAGCTGCCCCGGTTGATGCGTGGCAAGCCCCTGTAACGGAGCGGCGGGGCATTACAGCCTCCGCGCTTCGTCCGGCAGCATGACGGGAATGCCGTTGCGGATCGGATAGGCCAAGCTGGCAGCTTTCGACACCAGCTCTTGCTTTTCCGCGTCATAGGTCAGCGTCGTCTGCGTGCGCGGGCAGATCAATGCCTCCAGCATCCGGCGGTCGAATTGAACGGTCGCATCCGTCATTGCATCAAGCCCTCTTCCTGACCGCCGCGCATCGCGAATTCGATCAATGTCACCAATGTCTCCCGCCGGGTCTCCAGCGAAGGCGCCTCCAACAGCGCCTGTTTATCCTCGGCCTCGAACTCCAGCATCATCGACAGGGAGTTGATCAGCAACTCATCTTCGGCGTCTTTCAGCGTGTCCCAATCGGCGGAAAGGCCGCGGCTGTCGAAATAGCGCCCCAGAAGGTCAAGAAACCGCGCCCGGTCAAAGCTATCGTCGACCTCATCCTCGCCCAGATCGCGGTCAAAGCCCGACCAATTCACATCGCAGCGGCGATAGGGGGAAAAGCCCTCGATCTCCTCCACCACGCGAAAGCGCGAGACGCCGCCAAGGGTCACCATATAGCGGCCATCCTCGGTCTCGGAAAACTGGGTGATGCGGCCCGCGCAGCCGATCTGGTGCAGCCCATGGCCGTCGCGACCGGGCAATTCGTTGGGCTGGACCATGCCGATCAACCGCGTGTCGGTCTTGAGCGCGTCTTCGATCATCTGAAGATAGCGCGGCTCGAAGATATGCAGCGGCAACCGCGAGCGGGGCAGCAGCAGCGCCCCTGCCAACGGAAAGATCGCAATAGTCTTGGGCAGTTCTGCTGGCTTGATCATGACAAGGGACTTAGCGCGACCAAGGCCTCAGGCAAATATCATTGATGACAGTTTGCGACGGCCATTCAGCACCACCGGATCATTGGGCTTAAGTGCTTCGAAAATAGTAAAAAGTTGCGTCTTGGCGGCGCCTTCATTCCATTCCCGATCGCGGCGGAAAAGCTCTAGCAAGTGCTCGACGGCAGCCTCGGCATTGTCATGGGCATAGAGCGCTTGAGCCAGATCGAAGCGCGCCTGATGGTCGTCGGGGTTGGCCTCGACCTTCTCGGTCAACTCGGCCACGGGGCCGGCATCGGCGGCCTGATGCGCCAGCTGCAACTGGGCATGGGCAGCTTCGAGCTCGGGGGCTTTGGAGATTTCGATCGGCGCGCCGTTCAGCAGGGCTTCGGCCTGATCCAATGCGCCCATGGCGATGTGGGACCGAACCATGCCGCCATAGGCGGGCGCGTTCATCGGGTCTTCTTCGAGAATCGCGGCAAAGGTCTGCGCCGCGTCGGTGGCGGCCCCTTCGGCCAGCATCTCTTCGGCGGCGGCGACGGCATCGGCCAACGTGTCACCGGGCGCTTCGCCGCCCCCCGCTTTTACCACACGGTCGACGAAGGCCTTGATCTCGGACTGCGGCAGCGCGCCTTGGAAACCGTCGACCGGCTGACCTTTGTAGAAGGCATAGACCGTGGGGATTGATTGGATTTGCAACTGACCTGCGATGTTCTGAGCTTGATCGACGTTGACCTTCACCATCTTCACCGCGCCTTTGGCCGCGCGCACGGCATCTTCCAGCATCGGGCCAAGCGTCTTGCAAGGGCCGCACCACGGCGCCCAGAAATCAACGATGACCGGCACCGTTTGCGAGGCATCGACCACATCAGCCATGAAGGTCGCCTCGGTTGTGTCCTTGATCAGATCGGCATCCGCAGGGGCGGCGGTGGAAAGGTTCAGGTCGGTCATGCTGTTATCCTCGCTAATCGCGTTTGGCCTTATATGGACGTGCGGGGGCGCGATTCAAAGGTCAAAACTGGCAAAAACCGGCGCGTGGTCGCTGGGTTTCTCCCAACCGCGCGCATCGCGGACGATATGGCTGGAGTGCCCGGCCTGCGCGATATCCGATGTGGCCCAGATATGATCCAGCCTGCGGCCCTTGTCGGCGGCATCCCAATCGGCGGCTCGGTAGGACCACCAGCTATAGAGTTTGCCCTCCGGCACATCCTGCCGCGTGATGTCGACCCAATTGCCCGCATCCTGCACCGCACCAAGCGCTTCGACCTCGACCGGGGTGTGGCTCACGATCTTTAGCAGCTTCTTGTGATCCCATACGTCATCCTCACGCGGGCGATGTTGAGGTCGCCCACAAGGATCGACTTCTCGGGCTTGTCGCCATGGAACCAGTCGCGCATCTCAGAGAGGTAATCGAGCTTCTGGCCAAACTTCTCATTGATCTCGCGGTCGGGTTTGTCGCCGCCTGCGGGGACGTAGAAGTTGTGGATCGTCGCGCCATTCTCAAGCTTGGCCGCGACATGGCGGGCGTGGCCCAGCATGGCGAAATCCTGATCGCCCGCATCCACCAGCGGCAGTTTCGACAGGATCGCCACGCCGTTATAGCCCTTCTGCCCGCGCGCGACCATATGGGTGTAGCCCGCCGCCTTGAACGCCTCGACCGGGATCTTGTCCACGGGGCTTTTGCATTCCTGCAAGCAGAGGACATCCGGCCCGTGTTCGGCCAGCAGTTTCAGCACCAAAGGCTCGCGCAGGCGGACGGAGTTGATGTTCCAAGTGGCGAGGGTAAAGGACATGGGGGAGGCTCCGGTCTGGGGGTGGTTCGGCACAGTAACGCGGGCGGCGCGGGGGTGCCATGCGGAAATGGGGGCTTCCTTGCAGCGAGGGCCATCACCTACGGCTTGATTTCGGTCCGGGGCGACGATCTCCCCGCCCCCCCAAAAAAAAGACCGGGCACAAAGGCCCGGCCAGTCCAACAGGGAGGTATGTACCTTTACCCGGGTACAAAAGTCGGGCTTCAAACCGAGGTGCGGGTCATGAAAACCCCGCCTCTCAGGTATTCCAACCACGGGGGTCGGAATTGGTTCCCGGTTTTTATGCCATCAGGCGATAGCCACCGGATTCCGTCACCAGCAAACGGGCGTTCGAGGGTCAGGCTCGATCTTCTGCCGCAGCCGGTAGATATGGGTTTCAAGCGTATGGGTCGTGACGCCCGCGTTGTAGCCCCAGACCTCATGCAGCAGCACATCGCGCGGCACCACACCGTCATTGGAGCGGTAGAGGAACTTGAGGATATTGGTCTCTTTCTCGGTCAGACGCACCTTACGGTCGTCCTCCGTGGTCAGCACCTTCATCGCGGGTTTGAACGTGTAGGGCCCCAGCTGGAAGACAGCATCTTCGGACTGTTCATGCTGGCGCAGCTGCGCGCGGATGCGGGCCAAAAGGACCGGGAATTTGAACGGTTTGGTGACATAGTCATTCGCCCCGGCATCAAGGCCGAGGATCGTGTCGGCATCGGTGTCATGGCCCGTCAGCATCAGGATCGGGCTTTTCACCCCCTGTTTGCGCATCAGGCGACACAGCTCGCGGCCATCGGTATCGGGCAGGCCCACGTCGAGGATGATGAGATCGTAAAGCGCCTCTTTCGCCTTGGTCATCGCCTCGGTGCCATTGGCCGCTTCGAAAACGTCGAAATCCTCGGTCATGATCAACTGCTCGCTCAGCGCTTCGCGCAGGTCATCGTCGTCATCGACAAGCAGGATTTTCTTAAGCTGGGCCATCTGTCTCTCCGTCTGTTGTCTTATACATGCGCCTTGGGCGGGGCCCGGACAAGGGATGTGACCACTGTCTCACAGCCTCGTGTCAACAAAGCGTGAAATGTTTCAATTCCTTGCGGTATAACCTAGATAGACGGGGAAGCCTTTGCGGAGTTGCAACAAACCATGAGTTTCGCCCCGGACATCACCGAACAACTGGCGCGTGCGCGGGCCGATCTGCGCATGGGCGTGCCCGTGATTCTGGCGGATGGCGCGCAGGCCGCCCTCGTGCTGGCAGCGGAGACGCTGACCGCGCAGCGCCTTGCGGATGTGCTGGCCTTGGGCGGTGCGCCGGTGCTGGCGATCACCGCGCGGCGGGCCGAAACGCTCAAAGCGCGGGCCTATGATGGCAATCTCGCCCGGGTGCTGCTGCCTGAGGGGGCGACACCTGCTTGGGTGCAAAGCATCGCCGATCCGGCGGATGACCTGCGCGCCCCCATGAAAGGGCCACTTCAGACCGCGCGGGGCGGTGATACGGCGGCGCATCGCGCCGCGATTGATCTGGTGAAAGCCGCCCGCATGCTGCCCGCCGCACTGGTGCTTGATCTGCCGCAGGGGGCAGATTTCGCGCGGACGCATGGTCTGACCTTGATCGACCTTACCGCCGCCGCCCCGATCCTTGCCGAGCGCAGCGCGCTGCATCCGGTGGTGAACGCGCGCCTGCCGATGGAGGTCTCCGAGGCCGGGCGTCTGCATATCTTCCGCCCCGAGGATGGCGGCGAAGAGCATTATGCCATCGAAATCGGCCGCCCTGCCCGCGACACGCCGGTGCTTTGCCGCCTGCATTCGGCCTGTTTCACCGGTGACCTGATGGGCAGCCTGAAATGCGATTGCGGCCCACAACTGCGCGCCGCGCTGGCGCAGATGGGCGGCGAAGGGCATGGTGTGCTTTTGTACCTCAACCAAGAGGGCCGCGGCATCGGTCTTGCCAATAAGATGCGGGCCTATTCCCTACAGGATCAGGGATTTGACACGGTCGAAGCCAATCATCGGCTGGGGTTCGAGGATGACGAGCGCGACTTCCGCCTCGGGGCCGATATCCTGCGCTCTATGGGCTTCTCAGCCGTGCGCCTGCTGACCAACAACCCCCGCAAGCTGGGCATGATGGAGCAAAGCGGCATCGCCGTGACCGAGCGCGTCCCGCTGGCCGTGGGCGAGAACCGCCACAACAGCGCCTATCTGGCCACCAAAGCCGCGAAATCGGGGCATCTGCTATGACCCCGAACGACATGGTGCTGACGCCGACGGGGCTGCGGTTTCAAGGGCGGCGCTATGCCTGTAGCATCGGCAAGGGCGGGCTGACCGATGACAAACGCGAGGGCGATGGCGCCACGCCGCGCGGGGTGCATCGCTTGGTTGGGATGCTCTATCGGCCCGACCGCATCCCGGCGCCAAGCGCTTGGGCCCAGCCGATCGGTCCGGGCGATCTGTGGTCCGACGCCAGTGGCCAACCCGATTACAACCACCGCGTCCGCGCGCCCTACCCCTATAGCCATGAGACCCTGCGCCGCGCCGATCCGCTTTACGATCTGGTGATCCTGACCGACTGGAACTGGCCCGATGCCACGGCGGGCCGCGGTTCTGCGATATTCATTCACCAATGGCGGCGGCCCGGCTATCCGACCGAAGGGTGCATTGCTTTTGCACGGAACGACCTCCATGAAATCGCCGCGCAGTTGGGTCCGGCAACGCGGCTGATTATCCGCTAACCCGTTCGCCGAAGATGGCGGAGCCCACACGCACATGGGTGGCGCCCAGTGCGATGGCCTGCTCAAAATCGCCGCTCATGCCCATCGACAAGCCGGTCAGATCGTTGCGCGCAGCGATCTTGGCCAGCAGCGCGAAATGCAGCGACGGCGCCTCGTTTACCGGCGGGATGCACATCAGCCCCTTGATCGGCAGGTCCAGCGCGCGACACTCGGCAATGAAGGCATCCGCGTCGCGGGGCATCACGCCGGCTTTCTGCTCTTCCTCGCCCGTATTGACCTGAATAAAGAGGCCGGGGCAGCGGCCCATTTCCTGCGCCAACCGCGCGATGGTCTTGGCCAGTTTGGGGCGGTCGACCGTGTGGATCGCCTCGGCCAGTTCCATCGCCTGCCGGACCTTGTTGCTTTGCAATGGGCCGATGATGTGCAGGTCGATCCCGTCAAAATCCTCGCGAAAACCGGGCCATTTGCCCGCCGCCTCTTGCACGCGGTTCTCTCCGAAAGAGCGATGCCCCTCTTCCAAGACCGCACGCACACGCGCATCGGGCTGAACCTTACTGACGGCGATCAGCTTGACCGACCCGGCCGCACGGCCTGCATCGGCTTCGGCTTTCGAGATGCGATTTTGGATGTCGCTCAGACTCATTTTCGGCCCTCCATGTCAGGCGCGCAGAAAACAACAGCGGTGGGCAAAAGAAAAGGGGCAGACCGAAAGGCCTGCCCCAATATTCACAGTATGTCGTTCAACTTAGAAGTTGAAGCGAACACCCATGTCGGCAACGGTGTCGCCGTCGAACTGCTTAACCACACCGCCGCGCAGCGAGGTGCCGCCGCCCAGGTCGTGGTTGAAGTCGATGCCGTAGCCGGTGTCGTCTTCTGTGCCGCCGTCGTTGTCAGCAACATAGACTTCGATGTCTGTTGCAGCGCCTACGTCGAAGCGGCCAGCCAGAACAACGCGGTCACCACCGGTGCCGTTATCAGCATAGGCGAGAGTTACGTCTGCGATGCCGAAGGAACCGCCAGCTGTCGCTGTCCACTCGGTGTCGCTTGCCGCGTCGGAGTCTTGGCCACCAACTGCGAAGGTCCAGCCGCTCCATGTGTAAGCAACGTAACCAGCAACGCGGTCGTTGATGTCGGAAGCCGACACGTGCACTGCCAGATCACCAGCGGAGTAAAGGACTTCAACGCCGTTGGAGCCAGCTGCACCGTTACCGCCAGAGGAATACTGGTCGCCACGGTCATCAAACGCAGTGTAGTCATAGCCCAGACCGGTCAGACCCATGTCGACGGGGTACTGACCCGGCATGGATTCCAGAGCGCCGAAGATGTTACCAACGCCAACTTCGAAGCCACCGGTGCGAGCGAAGAAACGCACACCGTTGATGCCTGTACCGGCAGGACCACCGCTTGTGGTCACGTCGTCAGCTGTACCGTAAACACCATCAGGGCCTTTGGCGACGTTCACGTTGTCGTCAGAGTTGTTCTGCTGGATGCGCATACGTGCACCGAAGACAACGCCAGCGTCGGACTCAGCTGTTGCGTCGATCTGCAGGCGCAGCCGCGAAGTCACGTCTGTGTCGCTGTCGCCACCATCGGAGTCGTTGTCGTTGTACATGATACCAAAACGGCCGTAGCCGCCGAATGTCACGTCTGCTGCTGCTACACCGGCGGTCGCAACCAGGGC
Source organism: Sulfitobacter faviae (assembly GCF_029870955.1). Classification (NCBI taxonomy): domain Bacteria; kingdom Pseudomonadati; phylum Pseudomonadota; class Alphaproteobacteria; order Rhodobacterales; family Roseobacteraceae; genus Sulfitobacter; species Sulfitobacter faviae. The sequence goes on from NZ_PGFQ01000001.1 coordinate 1,210,309, forward strand.
TGTTGTAGCGAAGAGAACTTTTTTCATGAGTTTTCCCTCGGTTTGAATTCATATGCCCAGACCGGGGAATCCGGTAAGGGTATGCAGGCTGTTTGCCCCCAATCCCCTGCACTTGGCAAGGTTCACGGCCTCCCCACCCGCAATGTCGCCGGGGTTGGTGCAGCTATGCCACAGTTCCTTCACCCCAGGGCCGCGCCTTTGCCTATGGCGGCGCTCGATGCCGCGCAGCGCGCTCCTATGACATAGACCTTGCCGATAAGGGCCTGCTTGGATAGACCGGAGCGCAAACAGGCAAAGGAAAGCTGCAATGGCCCTTCGTACCGCTTGCAAGATGGCAATCTCCGTTCTGGCGCTCAGCGCGCTGACCGCCTGTGGCGGGAGCTTTGGCAGCCCGGCCACAGATCGGCCGGATCAATACACCAATCCGAACAATCCCAATAACATTGAGACCAATCCCGACAATACGATCTGGTCGATCTTTAACCGCAAGAACACAGACACCAGTGTTTCGGTGAACAAATACCTCTGGTCGGCCTCGCTCGAAGTGCTGAACTTCCTGCCTGTGCAATCGGTCGATCCTTTCACCGGGGTGATCGTCACCGGCTATGGCACCCCGCCGGGCGGTGGCCGTGCCTATCGCGCGACCGTTCTGATCGACGATCCGGCGCTTGATGCACGCTCGCTCAATGTGGCGCTGCAATCTTCGGGCGGCCAGCCCGTGGCACGGGCCACCACCCGCGCGGTCGAGGATGCGATCCTCAGCCGAGCGCGGGAGATGCGCGTGTCCGACAGCAAATTCTGAGCCCGCTTAACTCAACACCGTTCCAACGCCGGGCCTTGTGAAAACAGCAGCCCGGCGTTTTTCATGTCACGAAGGTCCCCTCATGCCCCGCTATACCCCGCCGAGATCGAAGCCCGCTGGCAGCAAGCCTGGGAAAAGGACGGCATTTTTCAGGCCGTTCGCAACGCTGACAAGCCGAAATACTACGTGCTCGAGATGTTCCCCTACCCTTCGGGGCGCATCCACATGGGCCATGTGCGCAACTACACGATGGGCGACGTGATCGCGCGCTACAAGATCGCGACCGGGCATAACGTGCTCCACCCGATGGGCTGGGACGCCTTCGGCATGCCCGCCGAGAACGCCGCCATGGCCATCGGCGGCCACCCGGCGGATTGGACCTATGACAACATCGCCGAGATGAAAAAGCAGATGAAACCTCTCGGCCTGTCGATTGACTGGAGCCGCGAGATCGCCACCTGCCATCCCGGCTACTACGGCCAGCAGCAGGCGTTGTTTTTGGACTTCCTCGAGAAGGGTCTGGTCTACCGCAAGAACGCCGTGGTGAACTGGGACCCGGTCGACATGACCGTGCTCGCCAACGAGCAGGTCGAGAACGGCTGCGGCTGGCGCTCCGGCGCGCCGGTGGAGCGGCGCGAGCTTACGCAGTGGTTCTTTAAGATCTCAGACCACTCCGAAGAACTGCTTTCGGCGCTCGACAGCCTCGACAACTGGCCCGCCAAGGTAAAGCTGATGCAGGCCAACTGGATCGGCAAGTCGCGCGGGTTGCAATTTGCCTTCTCGACCATCGAAGCGCCCGAGGGCTTTGACCGGATCGAGGTCTATACCACCCGCCCCGACACGCTGCTGGGTGCCTCCTTCGTCGGCATCTCGCCCGACCATCCACTGGCCAAGACGCTGGAGCGCGATGATGAAGCCGTGGCCGCTTTCTGCGCCGAATGCCGCAAGGGCGGCACCACCGAGGAGGCGATCGAGACCGCCGAGAAGCTCGGCATGGACACTGGCATCCGCGTCCGTCACCCCTTCGACACGGCCCATGAACTGCCGGTCTATATCGCCAACTTCATCCTGATGGACTATGGCACCGGCGCGATCTTCGGCTGCCCGGGCCACGACCCGCGCGATTTCGAGTTCGCCACGAAATACGACCTGCCGATCATCTCGACCTTCCTGCCGTCCGAGGATGCCGCGCCCGAGCTGGACGCCGCTTTCGTGCCGCCGAAGACCGAAAAAGTGTTCTACAACCGCGGCTTCGCGGGCAATCAGTGGCAGACCGGCGAAGAGGGCGTCGACGCTGCCATCGCCTTTTGCGAGGAGAACGGAATCGGCCACGGCGTCACAAAATACCGCCTGCGCGACTGGGGCCTCTCGCGCCAGCGCTACTGGGGCTGCCCGATTCCTGTGGTGCATTGCGACGACTGCGGCGTGGTGCCGGAAAAGAAAGAAAACCTGCCGATCGAGCTGCCCTACGATGTCAGCTTCGACACGCCGGGCAACCCGCTCGACCGCCACCCAACATGGCGCAACTGCACCTGTCCCGCCTGCGGCAAGGACGCCCTGCGCGAGACCGACACGATGGACACTTTCGTCGACAGTTCGTGGTATTTCGCCCGTTTCACCGCGCCGCGTGCCGAGACGCCGACCGTCATGGAAGACGCGCAATACTGGATGAACGTCGATCAATATATCGGCGGCATCGAACATGCGATCTTGCACCTGCTCTACTCGCGCTTCTTTGCCCGTGCGATGCAGATCACCGGCCATCTACCCGAAAGCGCGGTGGAGCCGTTTGACGCGCTCTTTACCCAAGGCATGGTGACCCATGAGATCTACCAGACCCGCGACGACAATGGCCGCCCGGTCTATCACCTGCCGGAAGATGTGACCGATGGCAAACTTGCCGATGGGACCGAGGTTGAGATCATCCCTTCCGCCAAAATGTCGAAGTCCAAGAAGAACGTTGTCGACCCGCTGCACATCATCTCGAACTACGGTGCCGATACCGCGCGTTGGTTCGTGCTGAGCGATTCGCCCCCCGAGCGGGACGTGGAATGGACCGCCTCCGGCGCGGAAGCCGCCTATAAACAGCTCTCGCGCGTGTGGAACATCTGTGACCGCGTGGCCGAGATGGACCGCGAGGCGGCGGGCTCGGGCGACGACGACCTGCTGCGCGCCATGCATAAGACGATCCATGACGTGACAATGGGCATCGAATCCTTTGGCTTTAACGCCGCGATTGCCAAGCTCTATGCCTTCACCGCGACCTTGCAGAAGTCCAAGGCGGGCTATGCCGCGCAGCGCGAAGCGATCATGACGCTGGCGCAGCTGATGTCGCCGATGACCCCGCACCTGTCGGAAGACATTTGGGCGCATCAGGGCGGCGAAGGGCTGATCGCCAAGGCCCCATGGCCCAAGGCGGATGAGAAGATGCTGGTCGACGACACCGTGACCCTGCCGATCCAGATCAACGGCAAACGCCGGGCGGAAATCCAAGTGCCCGCCGATATGCCGAAGGAAGAGGTTGAAAAAACCGCGCTGGCGCATGAAGCTGTTATTCGAACGCTGGACGGGGCCACGCCGAAAAAGGTCATCGTCGTGCCCGGACGGATTGTGAATGTCGTTGCCTAAGCCCACCCATATGCGCCGCCGTTTCCTGCTGGCCCTGCCCCTACTGGCGCTTGCCGCCTGCGGGTTCGAGCCGGTCTATGGCCCCGGCGGCGCAGGCACGGCGTTGCAAAACCGCGTTCTGGTGGACGCACCGGAAGACCGCTTTGGCTATTTTCTGGTGCGCGAGGTGGAAAGCCGCCTTGGCCGCGCGGCCACCCCCCGTTGGGGGCTGGCGCTGACCACCACCACGGTCGAAGACGGGCTGGCCATCGACAGCGAAGGCAACACACGGCGCTACAACCTTGTCGGCACCACCGCCTATGCGCTGCGTGACCTCGACAGCGGGCAAATCGTGACCTCGGGCAAGGTCGAAAGCTTCACCGGCTATTCCGCCACCGGCACCACCGTGGCCACCCGCGCGGCGGAACTGGACGCGCAGGAACGTCTGATGACCATCCTCGCGGACCTCGTGATCAGCCGCCTTTATGCGGCTGACCTGCCCCAATGAAACTGACCCCACGCGAGGCGAAACCCTATTTCGCGCGGCCCGATCCCGCGCGCACGGGGCTGTTGATCTATGGCAGCGACGCGATGCGCGTGGCGCTGAAACGGCAGGAATTCCTGAAAAACCTGCTCGGGCCCAATGCCGAAGAGGAAATGCGCCTCAGCCGGATGCCTGCGGGCGAATTGCGCCGCGATCCGGCGATGCTGCTGGATGCGATCAAGGCGGTCGGCTTCTTCCCCGGCCCGCGTGCTGCGCTGGTGGAAGAGGCGAATGACAATATCGCGAAAATCCTGCTCGACGCGCTGAAGGAATGGCAGCCGGGTGATGCGCAGATCGTGGTCACCGGCGGCGATCTCAAGAAGACCTCAAAGGTGCTGAAGGCCTTTGAAAGCCACCCCAACGCCTTTGCCACCGCGATCTACGACAACCCGCCCGACCGCGCCGAGATCGAGCAGATGCTGAAGGACGCGAAGCTCACGCCTGAGGCCGACGCCATGGCCGCCCTGACCGATCTGGCCCGCACCCTCGACCCCGGCGATTTCCGACAGACGCTGGAGAAGATCACGCTCTATAAACTGGGCGACAGCAGCAACATCGGGCTGGATGACATCGCCGCCTGCGCCCCCACCTCGACCGAGGCCGAGGTGGACGACATCCTGCATGTCGTGGCCGAGACCCGCGCCGCCGAAATCGGCCCGGTGATGAGCAAGCTGCAAGGCCAAGGCGTGAACCCGGTGACCCTGACCATCATGGCCACCCGGCATTTCCGCACCCTCTACCGCATCGCTGCCAACCCGGCGCGCCGATCTACGGCGTGCGCGACCGCGACCGTGCGATGCGACAGGCGCGCAACTGGGGCGCGGTGAAGCTGGAAACCGCGCTGGCGGTGCTGACCGAGACGGACCTCAAGCTGCGCTCCGCAGGCCAGCACGCCCCGGCGTTGGCGCTGGTCGAACGGGCCTTTATCCGTCTGGCGATGCTGGGCGCACAACGTTGATTTTGGGAGAGGAAATTCAATGTACACAGTCATCGGCGGCACCAAGACCCGCGCCTTTCGCGTCATGTGGATGCTCGAAGAATTGGGCCAGCCCTACGATTTGAACCCCGCGGCACCCCGCTCGGACGAGGCGCGCAAATTCAACCCTTCGGGCAAGATCCCGGCGCTTGTGGACGGCGATGAGGTGCTGACCGATTCCGTCGCCATCATGACCTATCTCGCCGACAAACACGGCGCGCTCACCGCCCCCGCCGGGACGCCCGCCCGTGCGCGGCAGGATGCGATGACCTTTTGGCTGATCGACGAATTCGACGCGGTGCTCTGGGCCGCGGCAAAGCACAGTTTCGTCTTTCCCGAAGAGGCCCGCGTGCCCGCCATCAAGGACAGCCTGAAGGCCGAGTTCGAGCTGGCGGCCAGCACCCTGTCCGACCGGCTTGAGGGGCCGTTCCTGATGGGCGATCAGATCACCCTGCCCGACCTTTTGGCGGTGCATTGCATCAATTGGTCGATTGGCGCGAAATTCCCGCGTGTGGATGACAAGCTGAACCTCTGGGCAAAATCCCTGCGCGAACGCCCCACTTTTGTCGCCGCGATGACCAAGGAAGATGGTTAACCCCGCGCCCATTCCACAGCATGGCGGCCCGCCCAATGGCCGGTCGCCAGACAGCCGTTGATCAGATAGCCGCCCGTGGGCGCTTCCCAATCGAGCATTTCCCCTGCGGCAAAGACGCCCGGCAGCGCGCGCAGCATCAGCCCTGCGTCCAGCGCATCGAGCGCTATCCCCCCGCCGTCGAAATCGCCTCATCCATCGGTCGCAGCCCGGCGTGGGCGATGGGCAGGTCTTTCAGCAAGGCGGCCAGCGCCTCGGCCTCCTGCGGCAGCGGGCGCGCCATCTCTTGTAGCAGTGCGATCTGGGCGGGGCTGAGCTTCAGCCGTTTGCGCAGATGGTTGGCCTGACTGTCCTTGCCGCGCGGCTTTGCCAAACGCGCCGCCACCTCGTGGTCCTGCAAGTCCGGCAGCAGATCAAGCATCAGCCCCTGCCCCTCGCGCAGCCCGCGCGAGACGCTATAGATGCCGCCCCCTCCAGCCCACGGGCCGAGATCACCGCCTCCCCGCGCGAGCGGTAGGGGCCCGCGCGCCACGCCACCCCTTTCAGCGCCGCGCCAAAATGGCGGGTCATATGCGGGGACCAATCGACCAACAGCCCGACATTGGCCGGGGCGAAATTCTGCACATCCACGCCACGCGCCACCAGCAGGGGCGCCCATTCGCCGGTGGCGCCAAGCCGCCGCCAACTCGCCCCGCCAAGGGCCAACACCGTCACATCGGCCTCGACCACTTCCCGCCCGCCGGGCGTATCGAAGGTGAGTGCGTCCCCCTCCCAGCCCCGCCATTGCCAACGGGTGTTGATCGTCACCCCACAGTCCGCCAGCCGCGCGAGCCATGCCCGCAACAGTGGCGAGGCTTTCATCGCCCGTGGGAAAACCCGCCCAGTGGAGCCGGTAAAGACCGCTTGCCCCAGCCCTTCGGCCCAGTCCTGCACCGCTTGGGCATCGAAAGCCTCCAGCATCGGCCGCAAGGCAGGCTGCGCTTCTTCATAGGCGGCGAGGAAGGGGGCGAAGGGCTCGGACTTGGTCAGGTTCAACCCGGATTTGCCCGCCATCAAGAACTTGCGCCCGACCGAGGGTTTCGCCTCGCAGAGCGTGACCGACAGCCCCGCCTGCGCCATGACCTCTGCCGCCATCAGCCCCGCCGGGCCGCCCCCAATGACCAAGGCGCGGGTCACGCGGCGCGCCCTTGGGTCTGCTTGTCTGACGGGGAAGCCATGGGCCTGTCCTTGCCTTGGGGAGGATTTGACACATCCTCTTGCCTGCCGTGGCCCTGCAATGCAAGCGAAAGGGAGGACCGTGACCCAAGGCGAAACCGTGCCACATTGCCCGCTCTGCCACCGGCCCATCCCTGAGGACGTGCCGCAGAGCCTGCATCATCTGATCCCCAAGCTGCGCGGTGGCAAGGGCGGGCCGACGGTGCTGATGCATCACATCTGCCACCGAGAGGTGCACGCCGCCCTGACTGAGACCGAACTGGCGCGGCACTACAACACGCCCGAAGCGCTGCGCAGCCACCCGCGGCTGGCCAAATTCGCCGCATGGGTGGCGAAACGCCCGCCGGGCTTCCGCTCCAAAGTGCCCGGCGGTACGCGCAAACGTTAGGCGGGGCCGCACATCCGTTTGATTTCCTGCGCGATGTCTGGGCTTGCCGCCACTGTGTCGGCGGCCAGCGCCTGCGCGTGTTCCTGCACCTCCTCCGCCGCGACGATGCGGTCGATCAGGCCAAAACGCAGCGCCTCTTCCGCCGTGATCTTCTGCCCGCCCATCAGCAAAAGCTTGGTCCGCGCAGGGCCGATCAGCGCCGCCATCCGCGCCGGGTCAGAGGGCTGCGGCAGGAAGCCCAGCTTCATCACCGGATAAAAGAACTTAGCCCCCGGCACCGCGATGCGCAGGTCGCAGGCCAGCGCCATGCCCATCGCACCGCCCGCCAGCGTGCCGTTGAGCGCGGCGATGCTCAGCCCCGGCAGGGCGGCCACCGCGCCCGAGAGACGCTCCCAAACATCCGATTTCGCAAGGCCCGCGCGGGCTTCGTCCAGATCGGCCCCGGCGCTGAACACCTTGCCGCGCCCGGTCAGGATCACCGCGCGGGCGGCCTGCGCCGCTTCCATGATCTCGGCCAATTCGACCAGCATGGCATGGGTCAGGGAATTGGCCTTGTCGGGGCGGTTGATCGTGACGGTCCAGATGTCGCCCGCGCGGTCAAGCTCGATCATATGAGGCCCACCGCCTTGCGGATGCCTTCGTCGCGCAGGGAAATCTCATCACCCAAGAAACGATCCGCCTCCGGGCCGCACATCCACAGCAGCGCGCGGGCGGGCCAATCGGCGGGGATATGCACGTCCCAATCCAACTGGCTGACCGGGTTCACGCCGCTGTCCTTGATGTCGCGCTGCATGTCGGTGGCCACGGTGCCGGGAGACAGGCCGATGGCGCGGATGCCGTTGCCGCCCTCTTCGTGGTGCAAACACTGGGTCAGCATATTCGCCGCCGCCTTTGACGCGCAGTAGTGGCTCCACGCCTCCACCGGGTTATGCGCCGCGCCCGAAGAAATCGTCAGCACCGTGCCGCCGCCGTTTTCCTTCATCAAGGGCAGCGCCGCGCGCATGCCGTGGAAGACACCCGTGACATTGATGTTGATCGCCTTGGCCCAATCCGCGGGATCGGCCTCTCCCATGAGCGAGATCGGGTCGATCACGCCTGCGTTGTTGATCAGAACGTCGAGGCCACCAAAGGCCCGGCGCGTGGTCTCGACCGCCGAGGTCATCTCGTTATAGCGGGTCACGTCGCAGGGGATGGCGATGGCCTGTTTGCCCAACTCTCCGGCCAATTCGGCGATGGCATCCTGACTGCGCGCCAACAGGGCGACATTGCCGCCCGCCTCGGCGAACACACGCGCGGCGGCGGCGCCGATGCCCCGGCTGGCGCCGGTAATCATGATCGTCTTGCCTGTCATGTCCATGGGGGATCCTTCCGCTTGTTTTGTACATTGCTTGAGGGCTGTGGTAATCTGCCGATCAACCCGGGTCCAGCCTCGCATCGCTTGACCCTGCGCGGGGATTGGCAGACCCTATGCGTAACTCATTGCCGAAAAGGATTTTCCGATGTCTCGCATTTCCACCGCATCGCTGTTCCTCGCCCTGCCGGTCACGCTGGCTTCGACGCCCCTCTGGGCCGACCTGACCCCTTCCGACGTCTGGGGCGATTGGCGCCAGTATATGGAGAGCATGGGCTATGAGGTCGAGGCAAGCGAAGCCTTCAACGGCGATGACCTGACCGTCAGCGATGTGACCCTGAAGATGGACATGGCCGAAGAGGGCGGCGATTTCTCCATGTCGCTCGGGACGCTCAGCTTTGAGCCCGAAGGTGACGGGGCGGTCAATATCCGCATGCCCACCGTCATGCCGATGACGATCAACGTCGCGCCCGAAACGGCGGAGGATGAACCGGTGTCGATGGTGTTGAACTACGCCCAGACCGCGCCGGTGATGCGCGCCAGCGGCAGCGCCGAGGCACTGCAATACGACTATGCCGCCGACAGCATTTCGCTCACGCTGGCCGGGCTCAAGGTGGGCGAGCAAAGCTATACCGAGGAAGAAGCCAAGTTCACGCTGATCGGTACCGGCGTCAGCAGCCGGACCGAGATGACCGGCACCGAGACGCGCCGCTATGACCAATCGGGCCGCATCGACAGCCTGCAATATGACGTGGTGATGAAAACCCCCGAAGACCCGGCCCGCGTTGCCGTGACGGGCGGGGTCGATCAGGTGGTTTTTGACGGCAGCGGCACGCTGCCGATGATCGACGCAGGCGCCGACGTGGCCGCGATGATGCGCGAAGGTCTTGCCTTCGACGGTAGCTTTACCGCTGGCGCGGGCCGCACCGACATGCAGGTTTCCGACCCCGAGAATGGGGAGTTTCAACTGATCTCAAGCTCGACCGGGGCGAAGCTCGGCGTGGCCATGGGGCCGGAGGGGCTTTCTTATGACGGCGGCCAGCAGGACATTGAGGTCAGCGTGACCGCCGCCGACATGCCCTTCCCGATCCAGTTCAGCATGGCAGAGAGCGCCTTTAACCTCAAAATGCCGGTGTTGAAGTCCGAAGAGCCACAGGATTTCGCCTTTGGCGTCACGCTCGACCGTTTTGAGATGTCGGACATGATCTGGGGCATCTTCGATCCCACCGGCCAATTGCCCCGCGACCCGGCGACCTTGGTCGTGGACCTGTCGGGCAAGGCCAAACTGCTGTTCGAACTGATGGACCCCGAAGTCACCGCCACCATGGGCGGTGAGGCGCCGGGCGAGATTCACGCGCTGAACGTGAACGAAGTGTCGCTGGACGTGGCCGGGGCCGAGTTCGACGCCTCGGGCGCGATCACCTTTGACAATGACGATATGCAAACCGTGCCCGGCATGCCGAAACCCGTGGGCGCACTGGATCTGTCGCTGGTCGGCGGTGTGGCCCTGCTCGACAAATTGGTGGCGATGGGCCTCGTGCCGCAGGATCAGGCGATGGGCGCGCGGATGATGATGGGCCTCTTCACCGTGCCGGGCGAGGGCGAAGATTCCCTGACCTCCAGAATCGAGTTCACCGAAGAGGGCGGCATCCTCGCCAACGGTCAGCAGATCAAATAACCGGCGGCGCGGCCCTGCGCCGCGCCTGCCCTATCTGGGAAAATAGAGCCCAGCCCTTGCCCCCGCGGGGCAGGGGATTACCCCTTTTCCAACCCCAAAAGGAGCCAGACCATGCCAGACGCCCTTGATGCATTGACCAAGTCCCTCCTTCACGCGGCCACCAAGGCCGGGGCGGATGCGGCCGATGCCATGGCGATCACGGCAAGCTCTGTCTCGATCGAAGTGCGCGGCGGGGCGCTGGAACAGGCCGAACGCTCCGAAGGGACGGACATCGGGCTGCGGGTCTTCGTCGGCCAACGTTCGGCCAATGTCTCGGCCTCCGACACGTCATCGCGCACGATCGAGGAAATGGCCGAACGCGCCGTCGCCATGGCCCGAGAAGCGCCCGAAGACCCTTATTCCGGGCTGGCCGACCCCGATCAACTCTCACCGCGCCGCGATGCCGAAGGGCTGGAGCTTTGCGACCCCACGCCCGAACCTTCCCCCGAAGCCCTGCAAGAGGACGCCGCCCGCGCCGAAGCCGCCGCGCTCGCCGTCAAAGGGGTCAGCCAAGTGCAATCGGCGGGCGCGGGCTATGGCGCGCAAGAGATTTACCTCGCCGCGACAAACGGGTTCGAGGGCGGCTATGCCCGCAGCGAACGCGGGCTGTCCTGTGTCGCCATCGCAGGCAGCGGCACCGGGATGGAGCGGGATTATGACGGCGACAGCCGCATCTTTCAGGCCGATCTGCGCGACGCGCAGGAGATCGGCACACGCGCGGGCGAACGCGCGCTGGCGCGGCTCGACGCCCGCAAGCCCCCCACCGGCAGCTACCCGGTGCTGTTCGACGAACGCATCGCCGCCTCGCTGATCGGGCACCTGTTGGGGGCGATCAACGGTCAGGCGATTGCGCGCGGCGCGTCCTTCCTGCGCGATGCCAAGGGCGAACAGGTGCTGCCCGAAGCCCTGTCCCTGATCGAAGACCCGACCCGCATCCGCGCCACCGGCTCGCGCCCCTTCGACGCCGAAGGGCTGCCGACCCAACGGCGGGCCATCGTCGACAAGGGCATCTTGCAAGATTGGACGCTCGACCTCGCCACCGCCCGCAAGCTGGAACTCAGCCCCACCGGCAACGCCGCGCGCGGCCCCGGCTCTGGCCCGCAGCCGTCGAACTGGAACATCGCGCTGACCCAAGGCGAGGCCAGCCGCGACGATCTGATTGCCGAGATGGGCACGGGGCTATTGGTGACCTCCATGATCGGCAGCACGATCAACCCCAACACGGGCGACTATTCGCGCGGCGCCTCGGGCCTCTGGGTCGAGAATGGTGAGATCACCCATGCGATCAACGAATGCACCATCGCGGGCAACCTGCGTGACATGCTGCGGGCGATGATCCCCGCCAATGACGCGCGGACGCATCTTAGCCGCGTGGTGCCTTCGCTGCTGGTGCCGGGAATGACCCTTGCCGGTGCCTGAGGACGATCTCACCCTCCTGATCGACGCCGCCCGCAAGGCGGGTGCCGTGGCGCGCGGCTTTGTCGGGGCCACGGCGAAACGTTGGGACAAGCCCGATAACGCAGGCCCGGTGACCGAAGCCGATCTGGCGGTGAACGATCTGCTGCTGTCGGAGTTGCGCAGGGCGCGGCCCGACTATGGCTGGCTGTCTGAGGAGACGGAGGACAATACCGACCGGCTGGGGCATGAGCGGGTCTTCATCATCGATCCGATCGACGGCACCCGTAGCTTTGTCGAAGGGTCCGACACTTGGGCGCATTCGCTGGCGGTGGCCGAGGGCGGCGCGGTGACGGCGGCGGTGGTCTATCTGCCGATGCGCGACATGCTCTATGCCGCGCACCGGGGCGGCGGGGCCACGTTGAACGGCGCGCCGATCCGCACCTCCGAGGTGGGCAAACTGGCCGAGGCGACCGTGCTTGCCGCGCGGCCCGCGCTGGTGGCCGAACGCTGGCACGGCGGCGCGGCACCGGTGTTCAAACGCAGCTACCGCCCCTCGCTCGCCTACCGTATGGCGCTGGTGGCCGATGCCTCTTTCGACGCGATGATCACCCTGCGCCGCACATGGGAATGGGACATCGCCGCCGGCACGCTGATCGTGGCCGAAGCGGGCGGCAGTTGCACCACCGCCACGGGCGCACCGCTTAGGTTCAACAACCGCGACCCGCGTGTTGATGGCATCGTGGCGGGTGGGCCTTCGGTGCAGCGCGCGCTGATCGACGCCCTTGCGTGACCGGCCTCATCTGCTAGGCACTATGCGCAGCACCGCAGCTTTGACAGATCAAAGGACAGCTCAATGACCCAACGCCTGCACCTTGTTTTCGGTGGCGAACTTGTCGATCCGACCAAGAACGCGTTCAAGAATGTCGACGACATCCACATCGTCGGGATCTTCCCCAATTATGCCAGCGCCTATGACGCATGGAAATCCGAAGCGCATCGCACCGTGGATAACGCGCATATGCGCTATTACATCGCCCATCTGCACCGACTGCGCGACGAAGAGACCTCGGCCTCGCCCACCGAAGAGCTGGAATAAACCACCATGGCGGCGCGGTCGCTGGGGCTTGCAGCCTATCGCGCCCTCGTGCGCCGGGGCGGGGCCGAAGACGCGCCGCCCTACGCCCCCCGCCCCGAGGGGAGCTGGTCTGGATGCATGCCGCCGAAGCGGGCAACGTGTTGGCCGTGCTCGACCTTGCCAAACGGTTCATGGCGATGCGCGACCGGGTCGCAGTGCTGGTCACCCTCTCGGAAAGCGCGGCGGCCCAAGAGCTGCCCACGCCCGAGACGCGCGATCTGTTCATCTTCCCCGCCCCAGCGAACACCCCGACAATGTGGCGCGGTTCCTTGACCACTGGCGGCCCGATTTCTGCCTGTGGACATGGGGCGGGCTGAGGCCCAACCTCGTGTTGGAGACCGCAGCGCGCGGCTGCCCCATGATGATGATCGACGCCGACAGCGCCGGTTTCGATGGCCGCCGGGACCGTTGGCTGCCCGATGTGACGCGGCAGTTGCTGGCGGCCTTCGATCAGGTGCTGACCCGTTCCCCCGCCGTGCTGCGCCGCCTCGTGCAGCTGGGCCTGCCGCGCAACAAGGGGCAGGTGACCTCGCCGCTGCTGGCGGGTGGTCAGGCGCTGCGCTGCGCGGAATCGGATTTGGCGGATATGTCGGCCTGTCTGGTCGGGCGTCCGGTTTGGTATGCGACGCAGGTTTTGGCCGGAGAGATACCTGTCGTGCTCACCGCCCATCGCCAAGCGCTGCGCCTCTCGCATCGGTTGCTGCTTATCCTGCACACCCATGATTACCCGACCGCCGATATCGCCCATGAGCGCGCCCGCGCGCGGGGTTCACCACGATGCGGTGGGGCGACGACCCTTACCCCGATGAGACGACGCAGGTCATGGTGGCGGACGATCCGGGCGACCGGGGGCTGTTCTTTCGGGTGGCGCCGGTGTCTTTCCTCGGGTCTTCGCTGGTCTCGGGCCACGGCGGCTGCGACCCCTTCGAGGCCGCGGCGCTTGGCTCGGCGGTGCTCTACGGTCCCAAGGTGCGCAACTTCCTGCCCTCTTACGGGCGGCTCGCCACGGCAGGCGCGGCGCGGATCGTCAATGACGCGGGCGCGCTTGGCAATGCGGTGTCGCGCTTGATTGCGCCGGATCAGGCCGCCACCATGGCCCATGCGGGCTGGGACGTGATCAGCGAAGGGGCCGAACTGGCCGATAGGGTGATTGATATGGTGCAAGACCGGCTCGACGAAGAAATGGGAGCATCCGATGCGCGCGCCTGATTTCTGGCATCTGCCCCGCCCCGACTGGCGCGCACGGTTGTTGCAACCGCTGGGCGCGCTCTATGCCACGGCCACCGCGCGGCGGCTGGCGGGCGGCACGCCGCTGCGGTTGGGGGTGCCGGTGATCTGCGTCGGCAATATCAACGCAGGCGGCACCGGCAAGACGCCCACGGTGATGGCTGTGCTGCAATATCTGCTGGAGCGCGGCCATCGCCCGCATGTCGTCTCACGCGGCTATGGTGGCACGCTAGAGGGGCCAGTGCGGGTCGATCCCGTGCAGCACAGCGCCGAGGAGATCGGGGACGAGCCACTGCTGCTCGCCGCCTTTGCGGATGTCTGGGTCGCCCGGGATCGCGCAGCGGGCGCGCAGGCCGCCGAAGCTGCGGGGGCCACGCTGGTGGTGCTGGATGACGGTTTTCAGAACCCCGCGCTGGTGCAGGATCTGAGCATCGTCGTGGTAGACGCGGTCAAAGGGTTCGGCAACGGCCTGTGCTTGCCCGCCGGGCCGCTGCGTGAGCCTGTCGCGGCGGGGCTGGCGCGGGCCGATCTCTTGCTCTCTATCGGGGATGAGGCGGCCCAAGCGCGCTTTGCGAAACGACTGCCCAAGACAGACCTGCCGCACGCCCGCGCCGAACTCGCGCCGTTGCAAACCGGGATGGATTGGTCGGATTCCCAAGTCCTCGCCTTTGCAGGCATCGGCCATCCAGAGAAGTTTTTCGCCACGCTGCGCGGGCTGGGGGCGACGATCCTTCATGCCGAGGCGCTGGAGGATCACCAGCCGCTGACCTCGCGGCTGATGCTGCGGCTGGAGGCCGAGGCCGCGATGCGCGGCGCCCAGCTTGTCACCACCGAGAAAGACGCGGTGCGCCTGCCGATGGAGTTCCGTGCCAAGGTGCTGACCCTGCCGGTGCGCCTGTCCCTGCCCGAAGGCAACGCGCTGCATGCAGCGCTGGACAGGCTGCCACCGCCTTAGGCCTTGTTGTCATCGCCCAGTTTCGGCGCAGGCCGGTGCAGCGAAAGCTCGGCCCCCGAAAAGGTAAAGGGCGAGCGCAGCCCCGGCACACCGTCGAGTTCGATCTGCATGCCCCGCGCTACGACCTGCGGATCGGCCATGACATCGGCCATGTCGTTGATCGGCCCGGCAGGCACGCCATGCGCTTCGCAAGCGGCCAAAAGGTCGTCACGGCTGCGCAGCCGGGTCGCCCCGGTCAGGCGGCGGATCATCTCGGGCCGGTTGGCGACCCGGTCGGCGTTCTTGAGGTACTCCGGCGCGGTGGCCATGTCATCGAGCCCCAGCAATTGACACAGGCGCTGGTACTGCCCGTCATTGCCGGTGGCGATGATGAGATGGCCGTCGGAACACTCAAACACCTCATAGGGCGTCAGGTTGGGGTGGGCGTTGCCCATCCGCGTCGGCGCCTTGCCGGTGGTGAGATAGTTCATCGCCTGATTGCCGGTGATCGCCACGGCGCAATCAAGCAGGGCCATGTCGATATGCTGGCCCACCCCGGTTTGGTGACGCTGATGAACGGCGGCCAGAATCGCGGTGCTGGCATAGACCCCGGTAAAGATATCGGTGATCGCCATGCCGGATTTCTGCGGCTGGCCGTCCGGCTCTCCGGTGATCGACATCAGGCCGGACATGCCTTGGATGATGAAATCATAACCCGCGCGATGGGCATAAGGCCCGGTATGGCCGAACCCCGTGATCGAACAATAGATCAGCTTCGGGAACTGCGCAGATAGGCTCGCATAGTCCAACCCGTATTTTGCCAATCCCCCGGTCTTGAAATTCTCGATCAGGATATCCGCATCGGCCAAAAGCTCTTTGACCTGCGCCTGACCTTCCTCAGTGCGGAAATCCACGGTGACCGAGGCTTTGCCCCGGTTGGTCGAGTGGAAATAGGAAGCGGTGACATCCTCCTCCCGGGTGACGAAGGGTGGCCCCCATTGGCGGGTGTCATCCCCCGCCGGGCTTTCCACTTTGATCACCTCGCATCCGAGGTCCGACAGTGTCTGACCGGCCCAAGGGCCAGCCAGAACACGCGCCAATTCGACGACTTTCAGTCCTGCAAGCGGTGCGGTCATTAGCCAGCCAGCGCTTCGTCGAGGATTTCCTTCATGTCGGCATAGGACATGTTGGAGTGTTTCTTGCCGTCAATGACAAAGCTCGGCGTGCTTGAGATGTCATCCTCTTTGGCGTTTGCGGTGTACCATGCCACCAGCGCCTCGGCCTTTCCGCCGTCTTTCAGGCATTCATCCAGCGTCTCGTTATCGAGCCCGGCCAGACGGCCAATCTTGCGCAGCTCATCGACGATGGCGGCAGGCTCGCCCGCGCGGGTCCATTCGCTTTGCGATTTGTAGATCAGGTCGGCGATGCCAAAGAACTTCTCCTGCCCGCCGCAGCGCGCCACCATGGAGGCCCAGAGACCGTAGCGGTCAAAGTAGACTTCGCGGTAGATGAACTTGACCTTGCCGCTGTCGATGTAATCGGCCTTCAGCTTTTTGAAGGTGTCGTTGTGGAAGGTCGCGCAATGCGGGCAGGTGAAAGAGGCGTATTCGACAACCGTCACCGGCGCGTTCTCATCGCCCAGGACCATCTCGGTGATGCCGGAGGTGTCGACTTCGCCCTCGGTCGTTTGCGCGTTCGCAGCGCCGACGAAGGGGGTCAGCGCAGTGCTGCCAAGGGGGCCGAGCCAAAGCTGCTCGCGGCGAACCAGCCGCCGACGCCGAGGGTGGCAAGACCGCCAAGGATTACGTTTCTGCGATTCATAGGATGTTCCTTCCGTTTGACCAGCTATCAGATCGTCAGCTTTGGTTCTTGTTCAATATGTTCTCGCCCAGACGTGCAAGGGCCTCGCGCAGCCCCTCATCGGCCACCGGCTTGGCGGCCTCGGCTGCTTTTTGTTGCAACGCGGGGTTGGGGCGGGGCTTCTCGCCCTTGGGCTTGTGATCGAAAGCGACGCGCCCTTCGGCAAATCCGGTCGCCGCCGTCTGGGTGATCCGCACCCGCGCGATGGCGTTGTAGCCGTAGACCGCGTTGACCCGCGCGCGCAGTTGCTCTTTCTGCATTTCCAGCATGGGCGCATTGGCCCCGGTGGTCAGCAGGGTCAGGGTGGCACCGATGCCTTCCTTGCGGCCATAGCTGATCTCGACAGGGCGCGAGATGGCGGCGGTCGCCTCGCCCGCGATCTCAGCCCAATGGGTCAGCAGACGCGATTGCGCAAAGCCGCGCGTCTCGCTCGCCTTGCGGATCTGTTGCGACAGCAGGCTGTTGGTGCGTTTGAACCCTTTTGTAGTCGTACGACGTGGCGGCATGGCTTTGTTTCCCGAATGTGCTGACATACATAACCATTTGCCCCAGCGTCACCAGCCCCTGCCCCGTCGAAAGGCCTAAACATTGCGTGAGAAAACCCGCGTCAGCGAGCTGCCGCCGATCCTGCTAGAGTGGTACGACACCCATGCCCGCGCCCTGCCATGGCGGGTGCCGCCGCAGGACCGGATCGCCGGAGTCATGCCCGACCCCTACCGCATCTGGCTGAGCGAGGTCATGTTGCAGCAGACCACCGTGGCCACGGTAAAGGATTACTTCGCACGGTTCACCGCCCGCTGGCCGGATGTGGCCGCCCTCGCCGCTGCCGAGGATGCCGATGTGATGGCCGAATGGGCCGGGCTTGGCTATTACGCCCGCGCCCGCAACCTGCTGAAATGCGCGCGGGTGGTGGTGGATGAGCATGGCGGCAATTTCCCCGCGGATCACGACGCGCTGCTGAAACTGCCGGGGATCGGGCCCTATACGGCGGCAGCGATTGCCTCCATCGCCTTCGATCTGCCCCATGCGGTGCTCGACGGCAATGTGGAGCGGGTGATGGCGCGGATCTATGACACCCACACGCCCCTGCCCGCCGCCAAGCCCGAGCTGATGGCCCGCGCCGCCGCCCTGACCCCGCGGCCCGGCCCGGCGACTATGCCCAAGCGGTGATGGATCTCGGCGCCACGATCTGCACCCCGAAATCCCCCGCCTGCGGCATTTGCCCTTGGCGCGATCCCTGCGCCGCGCGGGCGGAAGGCACGGCGGCGCTCTTGCCCAAGAAGACGCCGAAGAAACCGAAACCCATCCGTCACGGCACGGTCTATCTGGCAGAGCGCGAGGATGGCGCATGGCTGCTAGAGACGCGGCCCGAGAAGGGGCTGCTTGGCGGTATGCTCGGCTGGCCCGGCTCCGACTGGGTCGACACATCCGAGCCGCGGCCCGAAGGCATGCCGCCCTTGGCCGCCGATTGGCGCGCCCTGCCCGGCGAGGTGCGCCACACCTTCACCCATTTTCATCTGATGCTGACGGTACAGCACGCCCGGGTCGGCCATGACAGCCGCCCCGAAAACGGTGAATTCATCGGCCAGAACCAGTTCCGCCCCAGCGATCTGCCCACCGTCATGCGCAAAGCCTTCGACCTCGCGCGATAGCGCCGCGTCAGGCTTTGAGCCTCGGATAAACTGCGGTATATCTGGCGCGCAACTATGAGGTGCCCCATGGCCAACCGCATCATCGCCGCCCAAGACCTCGCCCGTCTGTCGCGCGCCCTGCCTTTCTGGATGTCCCTGCTGCTGATCCCGCTGGCGTGGTTCTGTGCGGCGCAGGGCGGCTGGACCATCGCACTGCTGCCGCTGGTGACATGGTATCTGTTTTCAATGCTCGACGCGGTGCTGGGGTTGAACCTCGACAACGCCGATCTGGAGGCGACGGAAGATGACCTTTATTGGTACCGCCTTGTCACCCTGCTCTGGACCCCGCTGCAATTCCTCACCGTCTTTGGCCTGATCTACTACGCCACACGCGCCGGGCATCTGGGCACGGCAGAGCGGATCTTTCTGTTCTTTGGCGTCGGCGTCATCACCGGCACCATCGGGATCAACTACAGCCATGAGCTGATGCACCAACGTAACAAGACCGAGCGGCGGCTGGCGGATATCCTGCTGGCCATGGTGCTATATTCGCATTTCCGGTCAGAGCATCTGCTGGTGCACCACCGCCATGTCGGCACCCCGCGCGACACGGTGACGGCGCGCTACAACGAAGGGTTTCATCGCTTCTACCCCCGCGTGCTGCGCGAGTCGCTCACCTCGGCCTTCCAAGCGGAAAAGAACATGCTGGCCCGAAAGGGGCTGCCTTGGACCGATCCGGGCAATCCCTTTTTCAAATACTGGGCGCTGCAAGCCACCTTTTTGCTGCTGGCGCTGATCTTGGGCGGTTGGAGCGGGCTGGGCCTGTTCCTTGTCCAAGCCGGGGTGGCGATCTGGCAATTGGAACTGGTCAATTACATCGAACACTACGGGCTGACGCGCAAACATCTGGGCGGCGGAAAATATGAACATGTCCAGCCGCGCCATTCGTGGAACGCGGCACATAAGGCCAGCAACTGGCTGCTGATCAACCTGCAACGCCATTCCGATCACCACTACAAACCCGACCGGCGCTTTCCGGTCTTGCAGACCTACGGCACGGGCGACGCGCCACAGCTTCCCTATGGCTATCCGGTGATGACCATGGCCGCCATGGTGCCGCCACTGTGGCGGCGCGTCATGAACCCGCGGGTGCGCAAATGGCGCGAGATGTATTACCCTGAGATCACCGATTGGAAAGCCTACAACAAGGCCAGCAATCCCCTGCCCCGGCTCTGAACACGGCAACGCAAAGTTAAACTTTGCCTGCCAGAAAAGCTGCGATTGTTACCAGTGGAGTGGTATTGATGCAGCACCAACAAACGCCCGCGCGGGCGGCCTATGATGGCACCTGTCTGATCGTCGAAGACAGTGAATTTGACAGAGAAAGGCTGCGCCGCGTTCTGGCCCGCGCCTATGGCGGGATGCAGGTCGAATTCGCCCCCAGCATCGAAGCCGCACGCCGGGCGCTCCGCGCCGGGGACAAGGCGCTGATCCTGCTCGACAACAACCTGCCCGATGGGCTGGGCGCAAATTTCGCGTTGGAACTGGCCTGTGATCATCGCCACGCTCAAACCCCCGTCATCATGCTCAGCGATTGGCCCTCTCCGATCATGTGGGAGAAAGCCGCCTCTGCCGGGGTGCTCTATGTGGTGAATAAATGCGACTTCGATGCCAGCTACCTCGCCGCTGCGCTGCGCGCGCTTCAGGGCCGCAACCGGCAGATGCATTAGGCCAGCCTCACAGAAAAAGCAGAACCAAAAAAACCCCGCCATTGGGCGGGGTCAAGGTAGGCACCCGTGTGCATGCCCCTCACGCAGAGGGGCCACGGGTGCCGGCGGTGTTCGATTATCCGGGGTGGATCAGTTCGCCATCTCGGCTCTGATCTGCTGACGCAGAATGTCGATGGGGACATTCTTGCCGTCTTTCTTGTAGCACCAATAGGTCCAGCCGTTGCAGCTGGGGGCTTTCTCATAGGCCGCGCCCACCTGATGGATCGACCCTTTGACATCGCTGCCGATCAGGGTGCCATCGGCGCGGACCTTGGCCTTGTGGCGGCCATTCATGGAATAGAGGTTCTCGCCCGGGCGCAGCATGCCACGCTCGACCAGCTGGCCGAAAGGCACACGCGGCTCGGCGCGTTTGGAGGTGGTGGTTTGCAGCGCTTCGTTGTCGAATTTGCGCACCATCGAGATCCGCTTTTCGGCAACCTTGCGATAGGCTTCCTCACGTTCGATCCCGATGAAATCGCGGCCCAGCATCTTGGCCACGGCGCCGGTGGTGCCAGTGCCGAAGAACGGGTCGAGGATCACGTCGCCGGGGTTGGTCGAGCCGACGAGGATGCGGTGCAGCAGGCTTTCGGGCTTCTGCGTCGGATGCGCTTTCTCGCCCGCCTCATCCTTCAGACGCTCATGGCCGGTGCAGATCGGCAGCACCCAATCGCTGCGCATCTGGATGCCTTCGTTCAGCGCCTTCAGCGCCTCATAGTTGAAGGTGTATTTGCTGTTCTCGCTCTTGCCGGCCCAGATCATCGTCTCATGGGCATTGGTAAAGCGCTTGCCACGGAAGTTCGGCATTGGGTTCGACTTGCGCCAGACCACGTCGTTAAGGATCCAGAAGCCCTGATCCTGAAGCGCGGCACCGACGCGAAAGATGTTGTGGTAGCTGCCGATCACCCAGATTGCGCCATCGGGCTTGAGCAGACGCCGCGCGGCTTTGAGCCATGCGCGGGTGAATTCGTCATAGGCTTTGAAGCTGGCGAATTGGTCCCATTCGTCATCAACTGCATCGACCTTGGAGTTGTCGGGGCGATGCAAATCACCTCGCAACTGCAAGTTGTAGGGTGGATCCGCGAAGATCAGATCCACCGATTCTGCTGGGAGGGCGTTCATTGCCTCAATGCAATCGCCCGCAACAATAGTGTTCAAGGGAAGCGCCGCGGCGCCCTTTGTCATCGTTTTCATATCTCTGCCTCATTACCCGGCGCTTAAGCGCTCATTGGTTGTGGATAAAATGAGCCATCAGAGAATCGTGGTCAATTTCTTTTTTGAATCAATCGGTTAACAAATTGGCTTGATACAAGATATTGTGTACCGGTTTGAACAAACGTCTATGGTGTGGGGTGACACCAAGATCCTGCAGGGCGGCGATGTGGCTTTTCGAGCCATAGCCCATATTGGTTTCCCAACCGTAACCCGGATGCTGTTGCGCCAAATCCACCATGAGGTTATCGCGCACGGTTTTCGCAACAATAGAAGCCGCCGAGATCGACAGACAGCGCGCATCGCCCTTCACCACAGGTTGCGCGGGCAGCGCCAAATCACGCGGAAGCATATTGCCGTCGATCAGCGCATAGTCCGCTTTGCAGGCCAAACCGGCCAAGGCGCGGGTCATGGCCAGATGGCTGGCACGCAAGATGTTGTGTTCCTCGATCTCTTCGACCGTGGCATGGGCCACGCAGACCACGGCGACCGACATGATCTCTTCATAAAGCTTTTCACGGGCGCGGGCGGTCAGTTTCTTGGAATCGTTCAGCCCCTCGGGGATCTGCCCTTCGGCAAAGACCACGGCGGCGGCAGTGACCGGCCCGGCCAGCGGGCCACGGCCCACTTCATCCACACCGGCGATGGTGCGAAAGCCGCGGGTCATCGCCCCGCGTTCGAGTTCATAGTCAGGTATCATGGGGCTGGTGAAACCGCATGCGCCCCTAAGGTGCAACAGAAAAGAGAAAGGGGAGGCGCCCGAACACCCCCCTTTCAAAACCCGAGCGACAGGGACGTGCCGCTCGGTCAAGGCACGCCGGATTTACCGACGCGCCAAGCTGTAACCCGAGTCGCGCAGACAGCGGGCGTCATAGCCGTAGCGCGCGCCCTCGGCGGTACTGACGCGTTTGGCGCAGTAGCGGGGCAGGCGATCGGCATAGGAGTAATTCTTTTCAAGGCAGGGCTCGCCAAACATCATGACCTTGCCCTCATCGCCCTCATAGCTGCGAAAACACTGCTGCGGCAGGAGCTTGCGGTCCACGCGCTCAGGCAGGGGGCGCACTTCGCGCTCAGGGTAAGTGGCACGGTCGCGCTCAGGGTAAGTGGCACGGTCGCGCTCAGGGCGGGTCCAGTCGCTGCTGCGGCGCGGCGCGGGCGCGGGTCAACATAGGGGCGCGGATGGGGCCGCTTGGAAACCGTGGGGTAATACCGGGGCGCCTCATAGACCGGCGCGGCACGGCGACGGGTCACGGTCTCACGCTCTTTGCGCTCTTTGTTGTTGTCGTAGATCATCTTGCCCACGATCGCGACACCCGCAATCGCGGCGAGCGTGCGCAGCACCTCTTTTTCATCGGCAGCAGCCGGGCGGGCGTCAAAGGCAGTGATGGCAACCGACAGGGCGGCGATGGTAGCAATGAACTTGCGGTACATGGGTCTGGTCCCTTCTCGTTATCGGCGCGTTTCGCTGCGCCCTTGATCCTCTGCGGCCATAACTCGGGGGCCGCGTATCGGTTCGTGTGTCTGTTGGTGCCACCAAACTGGGATGAGGGCCAAAGACAGGCAATAACAGGGGGGCGCTATCCAATAACAAGGCGCTCAAAACGCCTTGGTTATTGAATATCAGCGGGTGAAAGCGCATTAAAAACATATGAAAAACCCATGTCTCTCATTGCTGACCGCGCTGGCGGTCATTCTGGCCCTGCCCGCCGCGGCAACGGCTGGATGCTTTGCCGATTACAAGGCCAAGCAAGACAATCCGCTGCGCCTTCACTATGGGGTGGCGCAGATCTCCGGGGCCTGTGAGCCAGCCTCCGCCGAAACCGAACTCACGCCGCGTCTTGCAGCGGAGGGCTGGACATTGTTGAATGTGCTGTCTGTTTTCGGGGACGAAGGCTTGGATCAAAGGAAAGACAGTGCAGGAACATTCTACCTCCGCTTCTGACATGCGCAGATTTGGCGGGCGTTTCGTGATCGGTGGCATCGCCGCCGTGGTCGCCGTGCTTTTGGTCGGGGCGCTTGTGCTGCTCTGGGCGCTGCCGGATGCGAACGTCTTTAACGCCCGGGTCGAGCGGATCTTTATCGAGAACGACGATCTGACCACCCAGGCCGAGATCAAGCTGCTGGAAATCCTCGCCCAGTCCGGCACCGCCTTTTCCGAGACTTTGGCCAGCTACCGCATCGTGATCGTGGTGCTTTTGGTCTTTGCCAGCGCCATGCTGGTCGCGGCGATGGTGTTTCTGTTCATGCTGATCGGCTTCAACCGCCGCATGGCCCAGATTGAGCGGACGGGCATCCAGGTCAATTCCCTGCTGATCAGCCGGGAAGAGAATACCGTCTATCTCAACAACCTCGGCTTCAAACTGACGGCTGCTGCGATGGAGACGATGTCGGTCCTTGCCGAGGCGCGGATGGATGACGACGTGCTGTCGGGTTCCGAGATTGAAGGCATGATCTCGGGCCGCAGCCCTGCCGACTGTGATGAGGCCGCCGGTGCCACGCGGATCAAACGCCTGCGCGACACGCTTGGCAACCAGCTGGTGTCGGAACTGCTGGTCAAGAACATCGCCCGGCGCGGCTATATGCTGGCGATCAACAAGGACGTGATCAAGGTTCTTTAACCCCGGCAAAGCGCCGCCCTGCCCCGCCCGCGCACGGCTGGCCCTAGCCAATGCCCCGCAGGCACGTTAAATGGCGTCAAATTAAATTGGACAGACTGGAGTAATCAGATGGGTTATCGCGTCGCCGTCGTCGGTGCCACAGGCAATGTGGGCCGTGAAATGTTGAATATCCTTGCGGAGCGTCAGTTCCCCGTGGACGAGATCGTGGCTCTTGCCAGCCGCCGTTCGCTCGGGACTGAGATCACCTTCGGGGACAAGACCCTCAAGACCAAAGACCTCGACACTTTCGATTTCACCGGCTGGGACATGGCGCTTTTCGCCGTGGGCTCCGAGGCGACCAAGAAATACGCGCCCGCCGCTGCCAAAGCGGGCTGCGTGGTGATCGATAACTCTTCGCTCTACCGCTACGACAACGAAGTGCCGCTGATCGTGCCGGAGGTGAACCCCGAAGACGTGCACGGTTATTCCAAGAAGAACATCATCGCCAACCCCAACTGCTCCACCGCGCAGATGGTCGTGGCGCTGAAGCCGCTGCATGACCGCGCCAAGATCAAGCGCGTCGTGGTTAGCACCTACCAGTCGGTTTCCGGCTCGGGCAAAGAGGCCATCGACGAGCTCTGGGACCAGACCAAATCGGTCTACAACCCGACCGACAATTACGAGGCCAAGGTCTACCCCAAGCAGATCGCCTTTAACGTGATTCCGCATATCGACGTCTTCCTCGAAGACGGTTCGACCAAGGAAGAATGGAAGATGGTCGCCGAGACCAAGAAGATCGTCGATCCGTCGATCAAGGTCACCGCGACCTGCGTGCGCGTGCCGGTTTTCGTGGGCCATGCGGAATCGATCAACATCGAATTCGAAGACCACCTTGATGAAGCCGAAGCCCGCGACATCCTGCGCGAAGCGCCGGGCATCATGGTGATCGACAAGCGCGAAGACGGCGGCTACGTCACGCCGGTGGAATGCGTCGGCGATTTCGCCACCTTCATCAGCCGCATCCGTCAGGACAGCACCATCGACAACGGCATCAACCTGTGGTGCGTCAGCGACAACCTGCGCAAGGGTGCCGCCCTGAACGCCGTGCAGATCGCCGAGCTGCTGGGCCGCGAAGTGCTGAAAAAGGGCTGAGGTTCAGCCTTAGCATAGAAACAAGAAAGGGGGCCAATCGGCCCCCTTTTTCGTTCTACGATTCATCGACGGTCAGACCGGCTCAAACGCGCCCAATTCGGGCAAGTAATGCTCCAACCCGCCCTCGCCGATGTCGGTCCAAAGACCGTGCAACGACAACTCGTCCTTCTCGACCGCCTCTTTCAGCCATGGGAAGGTCATCAGGTTTTCCAGCGAGGTGACAACGGCGAGCTTCTCGAGCTGACGCTCCTGCTCGCGCTTGTCCTTGATGCTGGACACGGAATCGAAGGTCGGGCGCAGGATGTCCATCCAGCGGCCCACGAAACTGTCTTTCTTCTCAAGCTCCGGCGCCTCGCCCCGGCACATGGCGGCACAGCCCGCCACACCGCCGCAGCTGGAATGGCCCAACACGATCACATGCGCGACCTTCAGCGCCGTCACCGCATATTCGATCGCCGCCGAGGTGCCGTGCTGGTTGCCGTCGGGCTGGTAAGGCGGCACGAGGTTGGCGATGTTGCGGTGAATAAAGAACTCGCCCTGATCGGCCCCGAAGATCGAGGTCACATGCACCCGGCTGTCGCAGCAGGAAATTACCATGGCGCGTGGATGCTGCCCTTCGGAAGCAAGGCGGCGATACCACGACTGGTTCTCGGCATAGCCGGTCGCCTTCCACCCGTGATAGCGTTGCAACAGATACGACGGCAGAGCCTTGGCCTTGTCCATGTGTAAACGTCCCTAATGCGTGATGCGGTTTTAGCGCAGATAGCGCAAATGCCATACGAATTCGAGAGAAAAGGCACAATCATCGCAACCCTTTGCACACCTTCATGCGCCATATTGCCCTTAGGCCGTGGGGGCGATCGAAGGATGACTGGAATGCAACTTATGCAAATTCGCCCGACCGAACAGGTCTGCGTCGATCAAGAGCGGCTGGCGCTGCTCTACACACAACTGGGTGAGGTGGGAGCCGAAGATGTTCTCTGCCGCGCGATGGAGGAATTGGCCCTGCGCCTGTCCCATTGCAAAAGGCTCCATGAGGGCCAAGACCGCGCCGGGCTGCGCAAAAGCGTGCACCGCCTGATCGCCATCGCCGATCAAATCGGCATGGCGCTCGTCGCTCGGGTGGCGGCGGATGTGATGGCCTGTATCGACGCGGGGGATGAGACCGCCACCGCGGCCACGCTGTCGCGCCTGATCCGCAGCGGCGAACGGTCGCTGACCGCGATATGGGACCTGCCAGAGATCACGATCTGATCGCTTGCGGGTGGCGATGGAAAAGGTAGGCTGCGCGCAAATCCAGATTTGCAAAGGTTTGTCATGTCCGCCGAATTCGCCGCCCCCTCCGCCAATGCCCTGCCGCTTCATGTCTTGAGCGAGACCGCGCTTGAAGGCTGGCTTGCCGATCAGCCCGGCGCTGTGCAGGCATGGGTGAAGGCCAGCGGCTTTGCCGGCGGCCTTGGGCAAGCGCTTGTGGTGCCGGGGGCCGAGGGCGCGCCGGTGATGGCACTGGCGGGCTACGGGTCCGAGGCTGCCCGCCGCCGGGGCCGCTTTCACCTTGCCGCCGCTGCAGCCAAGCTTCCTGCCGGGGACTACCGGATCGAAAGCGGCCTGCCCGAGGATCAGGCGGCGACAGAGGCGCTTGGCTGGCTGCTGGCGGGCTATCGTTTCGACCGCTACCGCGACCAGTCCCCGCTGACCGCCCGCCTCGTCGCGCCCGAGGGGGTCGACGCCGAGCAGATCACCGCGCTGGCCACGGGTGAGATGCTGACCCGCAACCTGATCAACACACCCGCCTCCGACATGGGGCCGCCCGATCTTGAAGCCGCCGCGCGCAAACTGGCCGAGCGGCATGGGGCGCAGATCGAGGTAACCACCGGCGATGCCCTTCTGGAAAACAACCTGCCGATGATCCACACCGTGGGCCGCGCCGCCGACCGCGCGCCGCGGCTGATCGACATGACATGGGGCAACGCGGGGCCAAAGCTGACACTGGTGGGCAAGGGCGTCTGTTTCGACACTGGCGGGCTGAACCTGAAGCCCGGCGCCTCGATGGCACTGATGAAAAAGGACATGGGCGGGGCCGCCGCCGTGCTGGGGCTGGCGCATATGATCATGGCCACCGGCATGGAGGTGCAGCTTCGCGTGCTGATCCCGGCGGTTGAGAACTCCGTATCCGGCAATGCCTTCCGCCCCGGCGACATCCTGACTTCGCGCAAGGGGCTGACGGTTGAAATCAACAACACCGATGCCGAAGGGCGTCTGGTGCTGGCCGATGCGCTGGCGCTGGCGGATGAGGACAAGCCCGATCAGATCATCTCGATGGCGACGCTGACCGGGGCCGCCCGCGTGGCCGTGGGGCCGGACCTTGCGCCCTATTACAGTGACGACGCCGCCTTCGTCTCGGCTTTGGAAAGCGCCGCTGCCGGGTCTGCCGATCCGGTCTGGCGGATGCCATTCCATGATGCCTACGAGGCGCTGATCGAACCCGGCATCGCCGACCTCGACAACGCGCCCAAGGGCGGTTTTGCCGGGTCGATTACCGCCGCGCTCTTCCTGCGCCGCTTTGTGACCGACAGCAAATACGCGCATTTCGACATCTACGGCTGGCAACCTGCCGACGCCCCCGCCCGCCCGAAAGGCGGCACCGGCCAAGGCACCCGCGCGATCTATGCCGCCCTGCCTGCCTTGCTGAAATCATGAGCGACCCGCGTCTCACCCCAGACCCGGCGCTGGCGACCCAGAACCGCCCCGCGCAGGTGGCGGCGCCGGTGGCCGACCTCTGCCGACGCCCCGACGGGCCGCGCGACCGGCAGCTGCTGTTCGGCGAGCAGGTGACCGTGCTGCATGAGGCGTCGGGCTGGACCTATGTGAAGGCCGAGAAGGATGGCTATTGCGGGCATGTTCTGCAAAGCACCCTTGGCACCCCGCGCAGCGCCACCCACCGCGTCTGCGTGCCTGCCACCCATGCCTATCGCGACGCCGATCTGAAATCGCCGGACCTGCTGAGCCTCAGCTACGGTGCGCGCGTCACGGTCACGGCAGAGGCCAAAGATTTCGCCGAAACCCCGCAGGGGCACATTCCGCTGGGCCACCTTGCACCCGTCGAGAGCCGAGAGGCCGACCCCGCGCAGATCGCCGCGCTGTTCCTTGGCACGCCCTATCTCTGGGGCGGCAACAGCCGTTGGGGGATCGATTGTTCGGGCCTCGTCCAAGCGGCGCTGCTGGCCTGCGGCATCCCCTGCCCCGGTGACAGCGACCAGCAAGAGAAGACGGTGGGCGCCCCCGTCAGCGGCGCCTATCAGCGCAATGATCTGTTGTTCTGGAAAGGCCATGTCGCGCTGGTGGTGGATGGCGAGACGATGATCCACGCCAATGCCCACGCCATGGCCGTGAGCTATGAAAACATCGCCGAGGCCATCGCCCGGATCGAAGCGGGCGGTGACGGCCCGGTGACGGCCCATCGCCGCCCCGGCGTTTAATCTACTGCGCGGATCAGCTTGCGCTCCAACACGCGCAGCACGGCCTTCAGGTCATGGCCCCGGCGCAGCACCTGCCCGCCGGTGCCCACCACCGCATACATCCCCTGCCGGTTGCGCAGCTTGGGACGCTTTTCGATCCGGTAAAGCGGTATCTCAGCCGTGCGGCGAAAGACCGAAAAGACGGCCACGTCCTTAAGGTGCGAAATCCCGTAGTCACGCCACTCCCCCGCCGCGACCATACGCCCGTAGAGCGATAAGATCAGCGACAGTTCGGTGCGGTGAAAGGCGACCTGTTCGACAGGGCGCTCGAAAGCCGTGATCGGCGATGGGGGCTCTATGCTCATGGCTTTACAGTTGACCCTGACGGGGGCCAAATCAAGCCCTGACATGGCCGAAAGCGCGGCTCAAAATTTCTTGAAAGCGTTACAGAATTGTGCAACCAATCTTGAAAATGAAACACAAAGGCATGACGGAATGACCCCAGACGCCCGCGCCCGCAAATGTGCCGAGGTGATGTTCGCCCGAGATTCCGCCTCGGCCGGATTGGGCATGAGGATCGACGAAGTCACCCCCGGGGCGCGGTTTTGTCAATGTCAGTGCGTCCGGACATGCTGAACGGGCATGGGATTTGCCACGGCGGTTTCATCTTCACGCTGGCCGACAGCGCCTTTGCCTTTGCTTGCAACAGCTACAACCAGACCACTGTCGCCCAGCAGAACCAGATCACCTATCTCAGCCCCGGCCAGCCGGAGGAGCGGCTGACCGCCACCGCACGCGAAGTGTCGCGCAGCGGTCGGTCGGGCATCTATGACGTGACCGTCACGGGCGAGGATGACCGTGTCGTGGCCCTGTTTCGCGGGCTCTCCCGCAGCATCAAGGGCCAGCTATTTACCGAGGAGGAGCCGACCTGATGAAAGACCTGACCCCGCGAAGGATACGCTCGACCCGATTGAGATCGCCAGCCGGGACGAGATCAGCGCCCTGCAATTGGACCGACTGAAATGGTCCCTGCGCCATGCCTATGACAACGTCCCTTTCTACAAGCAAAGCTTCGATGAGGCGGGCGTGCATCCTGATGATCTGAAACAGCTTTCCGATCTTTCGCGCTTTCCCTTCACGGTAAAGACTGACCTGCGCGACAATTATCCCTTTGGCATGTTCGCCGTGCCGCGTGATCAGGTGGCGCGCATTCACGCCTCATCCGGCACCACCGGGCAGCCGACCGTGGTTGGCTATACCAAGGACGATTTGGCGAACTGGGGGCAAGTCGTCGCCCGCTCCCTGCGCGCGGCGGGGATGCGCCCGGGCGAGATGCTGCACAATGCCTATGGCTATGGGCTGTTCACCGGCGGCTTGGGCATCCACCTCGGCGCCGATGCGCTTGGCCTGTCGACCGTGCCGATCTCGGGCGGGATGACCCCGCGCCAAGTGCGCCTGATCGAAGATTTTGCCCCCAAGGGCATCACGGTCACCCCGTCCTACGCGCTGTCGATCTTGGATGAGTTTGCCAAACAAGGCATCGACCCGCGCCAATCCTCGCTCGAAGTCGGCATCTTCGGGGCTGAGCCTTGGACCAACGCCATGCGGCAGGAGATCGAGCAGGCCTTCGACATGCATGCGGTCGACATCTACGGGCTCAGCGAAGTCATGGGGCCGGGCGTCTCAATGGAATGCGTAGAGACCAAGGACGGGCTGCACATCTGGGAAGATCACTTCTACCCCGAGATCATCAACCCCGAGACTGGCGCCCCCGTCGAGGATGGCGAAATGGGTGAGTTGGTCTTCACCTCACTGACGAAACAGGCCTTCCCAATCATCCGCTACCGCACCCGCGATCTGACCCGGCTGCTGGCGGGCACCGCGCGCTCCATGCGGCGGATGGAGAAGGTGACCGGGCGCAGTGACGACATGATCATCCTGCGCGGCGTCAATGTCTTCCCCACCCAGATCGAAGAGGCGCTGATGGCCACGCCGGGCTTGGCCCCGCATTTCCAGATCGAACTCTCGCGCCCCGACCGGATGGACCAGATGCGCGTGCTGTGTGAATGCGCTGACGCCAGCGTGACCACCGATGCCCGGGCTGCTGCGATCAAGGCATTGTCGGCACATATCAAACAGACCGTCGGCATCTCGGTCACGGTTGAGGTCATGGACGTGGGCGGCGTTGCCCGGTCCGAGGGCAAAGCTGTGCGTATTCTCGACAACCGCCCCAAGGGCTAGGGGACGCCCCTAGCCGCAGGTGACTTTGGCGATTTTGCCTTCCGCGTCCAAGACGATGTTGGTGCGGTTGGGATTGGCGTCCATCGTCACCGGGTCGCCCTCTGTATAGACGCGCTTGGGCTCGGAGACGATGCTCGCTGCCGATTTCGGGCGACCGATCAGCCCCCACCAACTGCCCTCTTTGCAGGTGTCGGTCGGCGGCTCGGCGGCGGCAAGCTCTTCTTGCCCGTCATCTTCAGAGGGGCTGGAGCTGTCGTTCACCGCGTTGACGACCGACTCCGGCAGCGGTTTGGGCTTGGCCGGGCTGCTGGGGGTTTCGGACCGCGCCGGGGCCGAAGGCACGGGTTCCGGCGATGGCGGCGGAGGCGGGGGTGTGGTGGCCGCAGGCGCGGGAGCCGGGATCGGGTTCTGCACCGGCGCTGTCGACAATTCAGCGCATCCGGCCAGCACTAGGGGTGCCAAGAAAACTACTCTCATATTCCAAACCTCGTTCTTCGCGTGGCGTCCATCCCGCAACAGGTAGCTCCCTGACCCGCCCCGCCAAGGGCCGGGCGCTTTGCCCTTGCCGGAACCTGCCGATAGGACTGCTGGGGCGGCGAGATCACGGGGCTGCCCGGGGCGATCCCGCTGGCCGCAGCCGCATGAGCGCGCGGGTGGTGTCGATCGGTTCAGCCAAGGCCCAAGCCCCTGCCCCATTGCACCCCAAGGGCGGGCTGGCTAATGCTTGACCCATGGTCGCGATCTTCCTGAAAACCCTGCCGTTCTTTGCGCTGATCGGCCTTGGCTACTGGGCCGGGCGCACGCGGTTCTTCTCAGCCGAAGCGACGGCCTATCTCACCAAATTCGTCTTCTACTTCGCCCTTTCGGCGATGCTGTTCCGCTTTTCCGCCAATCTGTCCTTGGCCGAGGTCTGGGACAGCCGCCTTGTCGCCGCCTACCTCTGGGGGACGACCTTCGTCTATGCCATCGCCAGCCTCGTCGGTTTTTTGCGCGGGCTCGACGTGGCCACCAACGGGATCGAGGCGCAATGCGCCGTGATCGGCAACACCGGCTTTCTGGGCGTGCCGATGCTGACGCTGCTCTTAGGGCCGGATGCCATCGGCCCCGTGCTGCTGGCACTGACCGTCGACATGATCATCTTTTCCAGCCTCATCGTGATCCTGATCACCGGCTCCCGCGAGGGGCAGTTGCGGCTGGCGACGCTTAAGATCGTCGGGATTGGCCTGCTGAAAAACCCGATGATCGTCGCCATCACGCTGGGGTTCCTCTGGTCCGGCTTCGGCATCCCGATCCCCGTGCCGCTGAACGAATTTCTGGCCATCCTTGGCGGCGCTGCCACCCCCGGTGCGCTGTTCGCCATCGGCGCCTCGCTGGCCTCAAAATCCGCCGAGCGGATCGAGATCGCGGGCTGGCTGACCTTTTGCAAACTGGTGCTGCACCCGCTCTTCGTGGCCTTTGGCGCGCTGTTTCTCTTCGGCGTCGACCCGTATAAAGCCGGGGTCATCATCGCCACGGCCTCTCTCCCGGTCGCGGGCAATGTCTATATGCTCGCCCAACACTACGGCGTCGCCCCTCAGCGGGTCTCTGCCGCCATTCTCGTTTCAACCACGGTCAGTATCGTGACCGTCAGCCTTGTCGTCGGCTGGGTCTCGGCCCTGTGACACACTCAAGTTCGAAAGGAACGCTGCCATGAAAACCATCTCGGAAAACGCCTGTTTCGGTGGCACGCAGGGGTGTACTCCCACGCCTCCGACACCTGCGGCTGCGACATGACATTCGGCCTGTTTCTCCCCGCCGAGGCGCAGGACGGCCCGGTGCCGGTGCTGTGGTATCTCTCGGGCCTGACCTGCACCCATGAGAACGCCATGACCAAGGCGGGCGCGCAGGCTTGGGCCGCGGAGCATGGCATCGCGCTGGTCTTCCCCGACACCTCCCCGCGTGGTGAAGCTGTGGCCGATGATGACGCTTACAACCTTGGCAAAGGCGCGGGGTTCTATGTGAACGCGACCCAAGACCCTTGGGCGGCGCACTACCAGATGTGGGACTATTTGGCCGAGGAACTGCCCGCCCTGCTGGGCGAGAATTTCGCCCTCGATATGGAGCGTCAAGGCATCACCGGCCATTCCATGGGCGGCCACGGCGCGCTGACGCTGGCGATGAACCTGCCGGGGCGTTTCCTCTCAGTCTCCGCCTTCGCGCCCATCACCCATCCAACGGCGAGCGATTGGGGCAAAAAGCAACTCACCGCCTACCTCGGGTCCGACGAGAGCACGTGGACGAAACACGACAGCACGCTCCTGATGCGCGAAAAGGGCTTCGACGGGCCGGTGCTGATCGACCAAGGGGCGAGCGACCAGTTCCTCGACCTTTTGATGCCCGAAGCGCTGGCCGAGGCCATGGCGGCAAAACGCCAGCAGGGCAGCTTCCGCATGCAGCCGGGCTATGACCACAGCTATTTCTTCGTGGCGAGCTTTATGGAAGATCACGTCGCCTTCCATGCCGACGCGCTCTACGCGGGCTGAGCCATGACCGCGCTCTACATCGACGCCGACGCCTGCCCTGTGAAGGCCGAGGCCGAGCGGGTGGCGACACGGCACAAGATCAAGATGTTCCTCGTCTCCAACGGCGGGCTGCGCCTGTCGCAGAACCCGTTGGTCGAGGTGGTGATCGTGCCCGACGGGCCCGATGTGGCCGACATGTGGATCGCCGAGCGTTGCGGTCCAAGTGACGTCGTGGTGACGGGGGACATCCCGCTGGCCGCCAAATGCGTCGAGGCGGGCGCAAGGGTGCTGAAACACAACGGCGAGGCGCTGACCGCGCGCAACATCGGCAACGTGCTGGCGACCCGCGACCTGATGGCCGACCTGCGCGCCGCCGACCCCTTTCGCCAAGGCGGCGGCAAGGGGTTTACAAAGGCCGACCGCTCCCGTTTCCTCGAAGCATTGGAGCGGGAACTGCGCGCGGCGGCGCGGGGGTAGGCCCGCGTTAAGCAATTGTTAGGGCAAGTGATATGACACCACAGGCGGTCGTTTTCGACATCGGCAACGTATTGATCGAATGGCAACCGGAGCGGTTTTACGACAGCGTGATCGGCCCCGACCGCCGCCGCGCCATGTTCGACGCCGTGGACCTGCACGGCATGAACGACCGCGTCGACAGCGGCGAGAATTTCCGAGACACGATCTATGCCATGGCCGAGGCGACGCCTGAGTGGGGCGATGAAATCCGCCTCTGGCACGACCGCTGGATCGAGATGGCCGCCCCGGTGATCGACCACTCCCTGCGGTTGAAGAATGCGCTGCAAGCGCGTGGCGTTCCGGTCTTCTCGCTCACCAACTTCGGCATTCAAAGCTATGATTTGGCCGCCACCCACTACCCTTTCCTGCGCGAGTTCGACCGTGATTTCATCTCCGGCCACCTCGGCATGATCAAACCCGCGCCCTCGATCTACGAGGCCGTGGAGCAAGGGAGCGGCCTGCCGCCCGAAGCCCTGCTCTTCACCGACGACCGCGCCGACAACATCGCCGCCGCCGCCGCGCGGGGCTGGCAAACCCACCATTTCACCGGACCACAAGGCTGGGCCGACCGCCTCGTCGCCGCAGGTCTGTTGACCCGGGAGGAGGCCGCATGACCGACATCCCCAACATTTCTTTCGACGCGGGCGAGGCGCTCTTGGACTGGATCGCGCTCACCGACGCGCTGGCCGCGGGCCATGACCTGCCGAAGGCCGAGATCGGAGACACCTTCCTCTACCGTGGCAAGGACACACTCTTGAGCCGGGCGGCATGGATCGACGGGCTGGGCATCGCGGTGAAATCCGCCACGATCTTCCCCGGCAACCCGGACCGCGAGGTGCCGATGGTCAACGGCGGCGTCTCGCTTTTCGATGATGTCACAGGCACGCTCTCCGCCATCGTGGACTTCCACCTCGTCACCAAGTGGAAGACCGCGGGCGACAGCCTATTGGCCGCGCGTCGGCTGGCCCGACCGGACAGTGAGAACATCCTGATCGTCGGCGCGGGCACCCAAGGCCGGGCGCTGCACGCCGCCTATTCCGCAGCCTTCCCAAAGGCCCGTTTCACGGTCTGGAACCGGACGCCCAAGAACGCCGAGGCGATGGCCGCAGAGCTCAAGATCAACGTGGCGACCGATCTGGAGCAAGCCGTGCGCGCCGCCGATATCGTCACCTCTGCCACCATGTCGACCGACCCGCTGATCGAGGGCGATTGGTTGCAACCCGGCCAGCACGTTGATCTCATCGGGGCCTACCGCCCCGACATGCGCGAGGTGGACGACACGGCGCTGCTGCGTGCCCGCGTCTTCGTCGACAGTTTCGACACCACCATCGGCCATATCGGAGAGATCAACATCCCGCTTGAGGGGGGCACCATCACCCGCGACCATCTGGTTGCGGATTACTACGACCTTTCGGCCTTCACCCGGCAGAGCGATGACGAAATCACCCTATTCAAGAACGGCGGCGGCGCGCATCTCGACCTGATGACCGCCAACCACATCCTCGAACGCTGGCGCGCGGGTTAAGCGGTCACCAGCCCCTCGAGCCGTTTCTCGCGGATCGGCAGATGCACTACAGCGCTAAAGGCGCCCACGGCCACGCCAACCCACCAGACCGCAGTGTAGCTGCCGTAGATGTCGTACATCCGCCCGCCCAGCCAGACGCCGAGGAAACTGCCCAACTGGTGGCTGAAGAACACGATGCCGTAAAGCGTGCCCATGTAGCGCAGCCCGTAGATATGCGCGACGAGGCCGGAGGTCAGCGGCACCGTGGCGAGCCAGAGCGCGCCCATGCCCACAGAAAACAGGATCACCGTCATCGGCGTGATCGGGAACATGATGAAGGCCGCGGCGATCACCGTGCGCCCGACATAGATCCCCGCCAGCAGGTATTTCTTGGAATAGCGCTTGCCAGCCCAGCCCGCCAGCAGCGTGCCCGCGATATTGGCCAGACCAATGAGCGAGATCGCCACCGCGCCAAGCGCCGAGGTGGTGGTGATGCCGATGTTGTGCAGCACGCCGCCCGCAAGGATCGGGCCGCACATCTCGGTCACGAAGGCCGGGAAATGGGCGGTGATGAAGGCAAGCTGGTAGCCGCAGGAGAAAAAGCCGAGGAAGATCAGCGTATAGGACGGATCGCGGAAGGCCTTGCCGAGGTTCTGGCCCATCGACTCTTCCAGTTCCGCCCGGCTCGCCATCGCAGGCGCGCGCATCATCGGCAGCGTCAGCAGCATCAGCAGGATCACGCCCGCGAAGCTCACGAAGGTCATTTGCCAGGACATGAAGCCCAGCATCCATTCCGCCACCGGCGCGCCGAAGACCTGCCCCGCACTGCCCGCCGCCGTGGCGATGGCCAGCGCCATCGAGCGGTTCTCGTCCGAGGCCGCCCGCCCCACCACGGCGAGGATCACGCCAAAGCCAGTGCCCGCGATGCCGAAGCCCACGAGCCAGGCATAGGTCTGGTGCTCGATCGGCGTCGCGGAATTGGCCGACAAGAGCAGCCCCACGGCATAGACCACCGCCCCGATGATAATCGCCCGCCTATCGCCAATCTTCTCGGCCAGCGCGCCAAAGATCGGCTGCCCAATGCCCCAAGCGAGGTTTTGGATCGCGATGGCGAGGGAGAACTCGCTGCGCGCCCATGCGAATTCCTCGGCAATGGGAATCTGGAACACGCCGAAGGAGGCCCGCACGGCGAAGCTGACCATGATGATGATACATCCGACCATCAGGACCGGGGTGAACAGGGGCGCGCGGCTTTGCATGGAAGTGTTCCTTTCCGCGGCAGATTATGGGTTTCACGGGCGTCGTCAATTGCGCATCTGCGAAGACTGGCCAGCCCGCCCGCGCTGCCGTAAACATGGCCCCGTGCAAAAGACGGGAAGCTGATGGACGAGATCGACAACAAGATCATCGCGGAACTGCGCCGCGACGCGCGCATGTCCTATTCCGCGCTGGCCGCCACCACCGGCCTGTCGCGGGTGACGGTGCGGGCGCGGGTGGAACGTCTGGTCAGCTCGGGCGCGATTTTGGGCTTCACGCTGATCCTGAAAGAAGACATGCGCCACAGCCCGATCCGGGGCCATACGCTCTTGGCCATCGAAGGGGCGGGCACCGACCGGATCAAACGCATTCTTGCAGGCATGCCCGCGGTGCAGGCAATCCATGCGACCAATGGCAAATGGGATTTGATTGTCGAGACGGGGACGGAGACCGTCGAAGAACTCGACAGCGTGTTAGGCCAAATTCGCCGCATTCAGGGGGTAAGCTCAAGCGAGACGAACCTGCTGCTGGCCACCCAGATGACGGTCACGACCTAGGCTATTGCACCGAGAGGACGACCACCTCGACCCGCCGGTTCTGTTCGCGCCCCGCTTCGGTCAGGTTGCTGTCGCGCGGCGCGAGATAGCCCGCGCCCTGCGCCTCCAGCCGGTCGGGGGCCACGTCATAGCGCTCAACCAACCGATCCCGCACCGCTTCTGCCCGTCTGCGTGACAGGGCGGTATTGGCCTCCAAACTGCCCACCGCATCGGTATGACCCACCAGCGCCACCCGCAGACCCGGCTCTGCCTTAAGCAATTCGGCAAGCCGCGCGAGGGTCGCAAAGGGGCCGGGGCCAAGCGCGGAGGTACCGGTCTCGAACTCCAAACGGTTGAGCACCAGATGCCCCTCGGCCTTCAGCACCGCCGCGAAATCCTCCGTGGCGGCGGCAAGGGGCACCGCGCCGGTTGGGGCGGGCGTGACGGGGGGCTGTCGCCCTCCGGCGCATCGCCGCTGCGGGCTTGGATGATCTGCACATAGGCCGAGGTCGCCGCCGTGCTGGCAAGGATGCTGATCGCCTCGGTCGGTGTGCCATCCTCATCTCGCCGCAGGGCGGTGATGAAATGGAAGGCGCGCAGGTTCACATACATGTTCGGCCCCGGCAGCACCTCTATCGCAAAGCGGAAATCGAACCCGCCGCAGTCCCGCGCCGCGCAGTCGAGCACGATGTCCAACCCCGCCTCTTCAAGCTGCCGCCGCAGCGGGCGCATCACTTGCAAGGCGGTCAGCCCCGGCGTGTCCATCCGCCAAGCGGCGCGGCGCACGTCGCCATCGACATTGACCCGCGCCACCTGCCCTTCGGCATAGACACCCACGGGCGCGGCGTAGCGATCCGGCGCGGTGTTGCGTTCCGCCGTCAGCCGCGCGGTGCTGGGCAGCGCCAGTTCAAGCGCCGCCGCCGGGGCCGCCAGCAGCACCCCGGCCAGAGCCGCAGCGACGCGCGCCCGGATCATCGCGCCTGCGCGTGGTAATCGTCGTTGGGGCGCATGTCGGTGGCGCTGGCCACCCGGTTGGTCATGTTAAAGAAACCCGCCACGCAGGCGATGTCAAAGATGTCACGGTCGGTGAAGCCTACGTCGCGCAGCGCCTGACGGTCGGCCTCCTCAACCTTGGCGCTCGCCTCGGTCAGCTTGACCGCGAAATCCAGCATAGCGCGTTGTTTGGCGCTGATCTTGGCCACGCGGTAGTTCATCACCAGCGCCTCGCCCAATTGCGGATCGCCCGACATTTCGCGCACCGCCGCCCCATGGGCCACAAGGCAATAGTAGCATTTGTTGACCGAAGACACCGCCACCGCGATCATCTCACGCTCAAGCTTGCTGAGCGCGCTGTCGCCCAGCATCAGATCGTTATACATGCCGGTAAAGGCATTCAGCTTGTCGATGTCAAAGGCATAGGCGCGCAGCACATTGGGTACCATCCCGAGCTTTTCCTGACAGACAGCGAAATACTTCTGCGTCGCCTCGGGCAGCGGATCGACCATCGGCAGATCAAGGGCGGTGGGCATGTCGTTGGCCATGGTCTTATCCTTCACTCGGTGCTTTGACGGTAATGATAGTGCCCGACCGGGGCAAAGCCCAGCTTGGCATAGAGCGCCTGCGCGCGGGTGTTCGTATCTACGCAGAGCACCGACAGGCGCGCGGCCCCCTGCGCCTGCCCCCAATGGGCGGCGGCCCGCATCAGCCAAGTCGCCACGCCTTGGCGTTGTTGATGGGGCAGCACCTCGACCGCGTGGGCCATACAGATATCATTGTGCACCCCGGCAAAGGCCACGCCCGCGGGTTTCTCGTTCCAGCGGGCAAGGATGCCGGTCTTGGTTGCGGCACGGTCCATCACGGCAAGGCGCGCGGGGCCGACCCCGCCGGCGGCCCAGACCTCGGCCATGATCGCCAGCGGCTCCCAAATGCAAAAGGCGGTGACCGGGGGCATCGGCAAATCCGTCAGTCGGGTGATCGGCAGGCTCAGCACCGTGACCGGATCGACCACGTCGTAACCCCGCGCGGCCAGCAGCGCGTCGAGGTCATCTTCCCCCGCGCGGACCATGAACAGCGGGCGCTGGTCCATCTCGCGCATCGCCGCTTCGGCAGCCGGAATGTCGGCACCTGTTATCGCTCCGCGTGCCGTCGCCGCCGAGACGCGTTTGCCGCCACCCTGCCCTTCGCGCAGTATCCATGGGCCGTGCTCAAAGCGCCGCGCAGCGGGCCATGTCGCGTCGCCCGCGTCGAAAAACGTCTGCGCCTCGCTCATGCGAAAGCAGCCTTGAGCTTGGCCATCGCGGCTTCGACCATCCCCGGATCGCTGCCCCGGATCACCACATGCGCGCCAAAGACGCCGTCCTTTTGGAACGGGTAGCTGCCCATGGACAGATGCGGATATTCCTCGGCCAACGCGCCCAGTGGTCCGGCGATATCGCCCTCGCCCCGGTCGATGCGCAGCGTCTCACTGATCAGCGGCTGCCCCCGGTCAGCCCCGGCAGGACGCTGGCAACCATCGCCTGAAAGACCGTCGGCACCCCGGCCATGACATGCACGTTCTCAACCACAAAGCCCGGCGCGGCAGAGACCGGGTTCTCGATCAGCGCGGCGCCTTCAGGGATGCGCGCCATGCGCAGGCGCGCCGCGTTCATCTCGGTCCCGGCGCGGGCGTAATGTTCCGCCAAAATCTCGCGCGCATCGTCGCGCACGTCGATGTCGCGGTTAAAGGCGGCGGCGATGCAATCGGCGGTGATGTCGTCATGGGTCGGCCCGATCCCACCCGAGGTGAAGACATGGCTATAGGCCGACGACAGCGCCTGCACGGCGGCGATGATCGCCCCGTGATCGTCCGAGACCACGCGCACTTCGCGCAGGTCGATCCCCACTTTCGTCAACTCCCCCGCAAGGTGATGCATATTGCTGTCGCGGGTCCGGCCCGAGAGGATTTCGTCGCCGATCACGATCATCGCGGCGGTGGGGTTTGACATGGGGCGGCTCCTTGAGGATGGCGTCCCTTCGGTATAGGCCGCGCCCCATGCGCTTTCAAACCCAACTTGTCCCCGCCCGGCTGATCCGCCGCTACAAACGCTTTCTGGCCGATTGCAGGCTTGAGGAGACGGGCGAAGAGGTAGTGGCCCATTGCGCCAACCCCGGCTCGATGATGGGACTGGCGGAACCGGGCAGCCGCATCTGGCTGGAGCCGAACGACGATCCGAAGAAGAAGCTGAACTACGGCTGGCGGTTGGTGGACCATGAGAACGGCCATTTCACCGGCGTCGACACCGCCCTGCCCAACCGCGCGATGAAGGCGGCGCTGATCGCGGGTGAGGTCGCCCCGCTCGCCGCCTATACCGAGGTGCGGCCCGAGGTGAAATACGGCGAAAACTCCCGCATCGACTTCCTGCTCAACGGCGATGGCCTGCCCGCTGCCTATGTCGAGGTGAAATCCGTCACCCTGTCACGCGAAACCGGGCTGGCCGAGTTTCCCGACAGCGTGACCGCGCGCGGGGCGAAACATCTGGGCGAATTGGCGCGGATGGCGCAGGCCGGGCACCGCGCCGTGCTGCTCTATCTGGTGCAGCGCACAGATTGCACGCGGATGCGCCTCGCCACCGATATCGACCCGACCTATGCCGCCGCCTCCCATGCCGCGCGGGCGGCGGGGCTGGAAATCTACGCCATCGGCACCCATATCACGCCCCAAGCCGTCACACTGGCGCAACCGATCCCCTTCGCGGGCTGAGCCGCTCTGGCCCTCGCCCGAAAGCCACGTTAAGTAGGAGCGAACACAAGCATGGAGAGAGCGGTGAACAACGCACACCGAGGCCGCCAGACGCGCGACGGCATTCGCATTTACGAGCCTTCCGATCATGCCGGGATGCAGGCAGCGGGCCGTCTCGCCGCCACCATCCTCGACGAGATCGCAGAGCATGTCTTCCCCGGTCAAACCACCGGAGAGTTGGACCGCCTGATCGAAGAGAAGGTCAACGCCGCCGGGGCGAAATCCGCCACCATCGGCTACAAGGGCTACAAACACGCCAGCTGCATCTCGGTGAACCATGTGGTCTGCCACGGGATCCCCAGCGACAAGAAGCTGAAAGACGGCGACATCCTGAACATCGACGTGACCGTCATCGTCGATGGCTGGTTCGGCGACACCAGCCGCATGTATGTGGCGGGCAAACTGTCGCGCAAGGCCGAGCGGCTGATCAACGTGACCCACGACAGCCTGATGCGCGGGATCGACGCGGTGAAGCCGGGCAATACCTTTGGCGACATCGGCCATGCGATCCAGACATTTGTCGAAGGCCACCGCATGTCGGTCGTGACCGACTTCTGCGGTCACGGCCTGGGGCAGGTCTTTCACGCGCCGCCCAACGTGCTGCACTATGGCCGCCCCGGAACCGGTGCTGTGCTTGAGCCGGGCATGTTCTTTACCATCGAGCCGATGGTGAACCTTGGCCGGGCCGAGACCAAGACCCTCGCCGACGATTGGACCGCCGTCACCCGCGACAAATCCCTCTCGGCGCAGTTCGAACATTCGGTTGGCGTGACTGAAGACGGGGTCGAGATCTTCACCCTTTCGCCCGGCGGTCTGTTCCACCCGACCTACAAGACCGACTAAAGCGCGGTGGGGGCACGGCCCCCGCCCGCCTATGCGTCGATGGCAACCAAATGGTTGTCCCACGCCCGTTTGGCCGTGGTCAGCCGCGACAGCGTCGCCTCTTGCAGCGACAGGATACCGCCCAGCCCATCCGTTGCCACGAAACCGCCCCGGCCCGGTGCCAACCCGCAGACATCGGCGCGGCGATGGCTGGCGAGGAATGCGCCACGGTTGTCAAAGACATGCAACCGCCCGCCGCGCGGTGACGTGATCCCGACCGCCCCGCCATCCGCCGCAAATGCCACGCTGCCCGCGTAGCCCTGCATCGCGATTTGCTCGGCCAGATCGGCCTCGGCCAAGATCGGGTCTTCCCCGCGACGATGCAGCCCCAGCAGCGGCACGCCGTCGCCCGGCTCCCCCTGCCATTGCATCGCAAAGGCCACCTGCCCGTCCGGTGCCAAGGCCAGATGACGGATCGAATTCTTATGCAGGTCATCAGGCAGCGAAACCTGCTCCAGCACCTCACCCGCGAGGCTGACATAAGACAGATTGGGCCGCATGACATCGATGTTCAACTTCTCCCGCCCGCTGTCGGGATGAGTGCGGATGCCGCCATTGGCCACCACCAGCACATCCTCGGCCCAGCGGCGGATTTCATGGGGCCCGACCCCGCCCGAGGCAATCTCTCCGATCCGGGCATAGCCCTTGGCGCGGGACCACAGGCCGATGCGCCCTTCGCCGCTGTCGATGTCATTTTCGCTGGTGGCGAGGATGGCCCCGCCCTGCAAAAACGCCCCATGCCCGTAGAAATGTCGCCCCTCCGGCGCGTCGAGCCTGTGGGCCACACGGCCCTTCACACAGTCGATCACCAGCGCGAACCGGCCCGGACGGCGGGCAAAGGCGACCGCCTCGGCCGCGGTAGGATGGGCGGCGGCGGCATGGCCCCGGTCGGGCAGCGGGATGCGGAAAATGTCGTGGCCCGTCCCATCCAGTCCGAAAAGCGCATAGGCCCCCGATGGGTCACGCGCGGCGGCAAGGTAGACGGGGCTTCCGGCGGCGGCCCAGCCCATCGCCGGTAGGCTCGACGCGGCGGCGAGACCGGCAAGGAAATGGCGGCGCGAGGGCATCAATCCCCATCCGCCGAGTTGAACCCAACCGAGACGCCAAGCGCCGGGGCGATCTCTGCCCCCACCGCCTCGGAAATGGCGCGCACATCGTTTTGCAGCGCCTCGACCCGGATACGGCTGATCGGATCGGCCACCCCGGCAAAAACGGGGTCTTCCAATGCACGCGCGGCGCTCAATGCGCGGTCGAATGCGGCATCGGTCTTGGGGTGGGCGCGTCCGACAGCGTGTCGGCCAGACTGTGCAATGCTTCGAGCGACAGGACCACATTGCGCAGGCTGCGGCCCGAACGGCGCGCCTCGGCCACCTGCGGTTTGGGGGCGTCGAAACGGCCCATCGGGCGGCCCAGACGTTGGTCGGCGACGAAGTCCAGCCCTGTTGCCAAAGCCGTATAGAGCGCCTGAGACGCCTCGCGCGGGCTGAGGAAACGGTCGTTGCCCGCCTCCCCTGCGCTGCGGAGCGTGGTCGCGAAGTCCTCACGCCATGCGGTGTCGACCTCCCGCGCCAGTTCCGCCAGATCGGCCGCCATCGCGCGGGCGAGCGCGCAGCTATAGCTGTCAGCCTCGTAGCCCGCGAAATCATCGTCATAAAGCAGCCGTTCCAGCGCAAAGAGCCCGCGCGCGGCGATGGAGACTTCGGCGTAATCACCGCTTGTCGCGATCGGGTCTTCTTCGGCCACCATCCGCGCCACGCTGCGCCCCACCATGCCGCGCGTGTCGGGCCAAAAGGCGATGGCCAGCCCGCGCCCGTCTTCCTCTAGCGGTCCAAGGGTCAGATGCGCGATGCCCATCCATGCGTCGAAGGCCTGCTGATAGGCCGGGCGCAGGGCGGCATCGGTGCAATCGGCCTGCGCCGCCGTATCAAGCGCCGCCGTGGCCGAGGCGAAACGGGCGGTGCCGGGCAGCGCGTGATCTTGGATCACCTCTTCCACCCCGG
Source organism: Sulfitobacter faviae (assembly GCF_029870955.1). Classification (NCBI taxonomy): domain Bacteria; kingdom Pseudomonadati; phylum Pseudomonadota; class Alphaproteobacteria; order Rhodobacterales; family Roseobacteraceae; genus Sulfitobacter; species Sulfitobacter faviae. The sequence continues at coordinate 1,254,086 of NZ_PGFQ01000001.1, forward strand.
CGAGGGCGGGGGCGGCGGTCAGAAGGAAGGTGGCGGTCAGCAGGCTGCGCATCAGAGGCTCTCCAGATAGCGGATCAGGGCGTCACGGTCGGCTTTGGGCATGTCGACCACGGCATCGCGGGCGGGCTGGGCTTCGCCGCCGTGCCAGAGCACCGCTTCGAGCAGCGACCGCGCCCGCCCATCGTGCAGGAATTGGGTATGGCCGTTGACCTGTTCGGTCAAGCCGATGCCCCAGAGCGGCGCGGTGCGCCATTCGCGCCCGTTCGCGCGGCCCTCAGGGCGGTTGTCGGCCAGCCCTTCGCCCATGTCATGCAGCAAAAGATCGGTCATCGGCCAGATCAGCTGAAAGCTCTGCTCGGGCTGGTCCTCCAACCGTTCGGTCACGAATTTCGGCTGGTGGCAGGAGGTGCAGCCGACCTCATGGAACACCGCCTTGCCGCGCAGCACCTCAGGCGCGCCGACATCACGTCGGGCGGGCACGGCAAGGTTGCGGCTGTAGAAAGTCACCAGATCCAGCCCTTCGGCGTCGATCTCGGTGCCACGGTCGTCACCATCCCCATGGGGTGCCGCGCGGCAGGCGGTCTGCTCTGCCGTGCAATCGCCCCATGCCGCGTCGAAAATGGGGGAGGAAATGCCAATGTCGCCTGCAAAGGCGCTGGCGGATTGCTCGCGGATCGTCGGTGCGCCGGCTTTCCAGCCGAAACGGCCCAGCATCGGACGCGCGTGTTCAAAGGACCAGACAATCTGCGCCCGGCCCGAAATGCCATCGCCATCGGCGTCCTCCGGGTCGGCCAGCGCCAGGATATCTGCCGCTGGGATCGCCTCCAACAGGCCCAAGCCGATCATCGGCGGTGCGACGCGGGGGCTGAGCATCGCACCCTCGGCCAAGGGGCCATAGCCGAGGTCTTCGGCGCTGTAGGTCGGGCGGCGCAGGCTGGCGGTCTCCCCATCCGACAGGGCGACCTCCACCTCTTCATAACGCACGCCGAGACGGTACTCCGCCGGATGTCCCGCCACCCCGAAATCCTGCAATTGCCCACCATAGACCGGATCGGGCCGCGTGCGCGGGGTCTCATCCCCCACCGAGAGCAGGAAGGCCTCGATCTCGCTCATCGCCTCTTCGGGGGGCGTGGGGACCGAGATGCGCAGGAACATCGACACCGCATCATCCTGAGGCCCCTCGGGCGGATGGCCGCGCCCGTCTTTCAGATGGCAGCGCTGGCAGGAACGCGCGTTGAAGAGCGGCCCCAGCCCGTCAGAGGCCAGCGTCGACGAGGGCGAAGAGACCCACAGTTTTTTGAACAGCCCGTTGCCGACCTTGAAGTCCAACTCACGCTCAAAGGGGATATTGCCCGAGGGCAGCGAAAACGCATCGGCATTGCCGCGCGGGCTGACCGTGGCGGCCCCTGCCGGGTTCGTTTCAAAGGGTTCGGGCTTGTCGAATTCGGTCGCGGGGGCGGTGACCTTGGCGATCCGGGCGGCCTCTTCCGCAGTGCGGGGGATCACCTTCAGATGCGGTTCCTCCAAGGCTTGCGGAGCGGCGGCGGCCATGCTCGCGGCGGCCACCGTGAGCATCGGAATGAGGAAACGCATGGGGAATGCCTTGGATAAGCGGCAGGCCCGAAACCGGGCCTGCCTGTCGTGGTTACTTGCTGTCGTCCGTCGGCTTGGCCTGAAGCTGGCCATAGACGGCCTCGCCCAGTTCCGCCTGAAGCGCCAGTTGGGTTTCGAGGAAGTCGATATGCCCTTCCTCATCGGCGATCAATTCTTCGAACAGGTTCTTCGAGACGTAATCGCCCACCTGATCGCAGTGATTGCGCGCCTCGATATAGAGGGTGCGGGCCTCATGTTCGGCGGCGAGATCGGCCTCCAGACATTCCTTGACCGTCTCACCGATGCGCAGCGCGTCCAGCTTTTGCAGGTTGGGGTGCCCTTCGAGGAAGATGATCCGTTCGATCAGCTTGTCGGCGTGGTTCATCTCTTCGATGCTTTCCTCGCGCGATTTATCGGCAAGCCGACCATAGCCCCAGTCTTCTTGCAGGCGGTAATGCAGCCAATACTGGCTGACCGCCGTCAATTCGCTGCGCAATGCCGCATTGAGATATTCGATGACCTTGTCGTCGCCCTTCATGAACCTGTCTCCTTGTTTGGTTTTGCCTGACATAGAGTGGTTGTCAGCACCGGCACGGAAAAGTTGCCATTTCCGCGCATGGTAGACAAGAACAGAGGCATGCAGCCCCCACAATCGGCCGCTTTGCCCAAGGCGCGGTAGACTTTACCGGCCGTGATGACCGTGCGTGCGTCAGAGGCGCGCATCCAGTCGATGGCATTGTTGATGTCGCGATCGGTGATGTTCTGACAGTGACAAACAATCATGGTGTTGCGTATTCCTTGGCTGGCCCCGGGCCGCGACAGCGCGGCCCGGGGGAAAGTTTAGGATTACTGGAAGACGGCCTCCGGCGCGTCGAGGCTGTCGGAGCCTTCAAAGGCGATCTCGTCACCGCCCAGAGCCGTCACTGCGCGTTCGATGGCGCGCGTCTGGTTCACCAGCGCGTCGACCGCGCCCATGATCAGCGCCTCGCCCTCGGCATTGCCACGCTCAAGCATCATGTCATAGCTGAAACCCGCTTCGGCGGCGGTCTTGATCTGGCCCAGCTCCACCATGGAAGCGTTCAGCTTGGCGCGCAGGTCTTCGTCGACACCCGCGTCGGCACTGGCCACCAGATCGGACAGCGACGCGCCCGAGACCACACGCCCATCGACGCGCAGGTATTCGCCCAGATAGACGTTCCGCACGCCCAGACCGTCGTAGTAGTGGCTGTTGTGGGTGTTGTCCGAGAAGCAATCATGCTCTTCCTCGGGATCGTTCAGCATGACGCCCAGCTTCATCCGCTCCCCGGCCTGTTCGCCGTAGGAGAGCGAGCCCATGCCGGTCAGGATCGCGTCGATCCCGGCGTCTTCGTCGGCCAGCACGGCGGCGCGTGCCTCGCCGCCTTCGGCCCATTGACCGGCCATCCATTCCAGATCGCTGACCAAGAGATCGGTGGCGGCCTTGAGGTATTGCCCACGGCGGTCGCAATTGCCGCCGGTGCAGTCGTCGCCCGCTGCGTAATCGGTCCAAGGACGGTCGCCCGCGCCGTGGTCGGTGCCGTTCAGGTCTTGGCCCCAGAGCAGAAATTCGATGGCATGGTAGCCGGTGGCGACATTGGCCTCGACCGCGCCCGCCTCATGCAACTGCCCTTCGAGCAGTGCGGGGGTGATCTCGGTGGCGTCCACCTCTTCCCCGCCGAGCGTGAAGGTCGGGTTGGCGATGACGTTCAGAACCGCCAGTTGGTTCTCATCCGTCTCACCGCCATAGGAGGCGTCGACATAGTCAATCAGACCTTCGTCCAGCGGCCATGCGTTTACCTTGCCTTCCCAGTCATCGACGATGGCATTGCCAAAGCGGAACACCTCGGTCTGCTGGTAGGGCACGCGGGCGGCCAGCCATGCGGTTTTCGCCGCCTGAAGCGCCTCGGCAGAGGGGGAGGCGATCAGCGTCTCGACGGCGGCTTGCAGGGTCTGCGCGGTGGTCAGACTGTCTTCGTATCCAGCCTGCGCGATGTCGGCATAGGTGTCCAGCACCTCGGCCTTGCCTTGGGCGAATGCCGGGGCGGCGGCGAATGTGATCAGCGCAATGGCCGTGGACGCTTTGAGGCGCATCGGATGTCCTTCCTTGAAAATCACCACGGTCCCGACACAGGGCGTATCGGGCCTTCGGGCAATAGGTGACTTATTTTGTCGGAAAAGACAAGGTACAACCTCAGGCGGGCTGAACCTGCGAAATCCCGTTAATTGGTGGCCCTTTCCAACAGGGTCACATGGGTATCGCCATATTTGCGCGTGTCGATCCGGGCGAATCCCTCGGGCGCCTGCATGGGGGCGCTTTCCTCCCAGACAACCATCGCCCCGGGGGCGAGCCAGCCGCCTTCGGCCGCCGCGGCAAGCGCCTTTTGCCCCATGGACTTGCCATAGGGCGGGTCGAGAAAGACCAGATCGAAAGCCGCCTGCGTCCACGGCCCCAGCCGCGTGGCATCATGGCGCAGCAGTTGGGTGTCCGCCGCCGTGTCCAGCTTGCGGATATTCTCCCCGATCAGCCGCTGCCCGCTGCGGCCATTTTCGACGAAACAAACCGATGCGGCCCCGCGCGACAGTGCCTCGAACCCAAGCGCGCCGGTGCCTGCAAAGAGGTCCAGCACCCGCGCGCCTTTGATCACGTCGTGATGGGTCAGCATCGAGAAAAGGCTTTCGCGCACCCGGTCCGAGGTCGGGCGCAGATGCGCCCCGGCGTCGCCCTTGCCAAGTGCCGCCAGCGGGCGGCCCCGGTATTTCCCAGCGATGATCCTCATGCCCGCAGCAGCGCCTTGAGGTCCGTCTGAGGGTCCGCAACCAAGGCAGGATCGGGCGATTTGCCGGCCTCAATCAACCGTTTGCCGACCATATAGCCCCGTGGATCATTTGCGGCATCGACGGCCAGCAAAGTCTCACCGCGGTAATACCAGAAGGACGCGCTGCCCGCGCCCCGGCGGGTGAGGACGCGGTCATAGCCTGCGTTCAGCCCGGCGATTTGCAGCTTCACATCGTATTGGTCAGACCAGAACCACGGTTTGGCGACATATTCCTTGCCCGCGCCGAGGATGTTTTCGGCCACGACCTCGGCCTGTTCGATGGCGTTCGGCACGCTTTCCAGACGGATGCGCCCGCCGCGATAGGGGAATGAGGTGCAGTCTCCTGCCGCCCAGATGCTAGGCAGGTTCGTGCGCCCCTGCGCGTCGACCTTGATGCCGTTGTCGATCTCGACCCCCGCGCTGGCGGCCAGCGCGATGTCGGGCTCAATGCCGACGCCAGTGATGACGAAATCGGCGGCGATCTCTGTGCCGTCGCTCAGCCGTGCGCCGGTGACATGGCCCTCGCCCAAGAGCCGCTCCAGCCCAACGCCTTCGCGCAGGCGCACGCCGTGGCTTTCGTGCAGGGCGCGGAAATAATCGCTGGTCTCCGGCGCCGCGACCCGTTGCAGGATCCGGTCGGCCATTTCCACCAGCGTGACCTCAAGCCCCAGCTTGGCCGCGACCGCTGCCGCCTCCAGCCCGATATAACCGCCGCCGACGATCAGCACTTTCGCACCTCTCACGAAACGCGGGGCCATGGCATCGACATCCGCCAGATCGCGCACGGTAAAGACACCCTCCAGCGCCCCGCCAATCGCGGCGGGCAAGCGGCGCGGGGTCGAGCCGGTGGCGAGCACCAGTTCGTCATAGGCGACAGCCCCGTCGGAGGTGCTCAGCACCCGCGCCTCTGGGTCAATCGCCGTGACGCGGCAGTCGGTCTTCAGCGTGATCCCCTGATCGGCGTAGAATGCCTCGGGCCGGAGCAAGAGACGCTCTTGGCTCATCTCCCCCAGCAGGTAGCCTTTGGACAGGGGCGGGCGTTGGTAAGGGGGGCACGGCTCGGCGCCGATGAGGGTGATTTTCCCCTCGAACCCGCCGCTCCGCAGTTTTGCCACGCATGACGCCCCCGCCTGCCCGGCTCCGATCACCACCACATGCTGCATCTGCCACCCCCCGATTGATCTGGTCTCAGTCGCGGTCAAAGCCTATATCTGGCCCCAAGACAACCGCAATGACAGGAGAGGCTATCCCATGACGATTTCTCAAGGTTCGACATTGCCAGACGCGAAACTGGTTCAGATGGGCGCCGATGGGCCCGAACCGGTGCAGATGGCCGACAAGGTCAAAGGCCGCAAAGTGGTGATCTTTGCCGTGCCGGGCGCCTTCACGCCGACCTGCCACTCTGCCCATGTGCCCAGCTTCGTGCGCACCAAGGATCGGTTCGACGCCAAGGGCGTGGATGAGGTGATCTGCATCTCCTGCAACGATCCTTTCGTGATGAAGGCTTGGGGCGAGGCGACCGGCGCAACCGAGGCCGGGATCACCATGCTCGCCGACGCAAGCAGCGCATTCACCCGCGCCATCGGCATGGAGTTCGACGCCGAGGGCGCCGGGCTGGTGGGCCGGTCAAAACGCTATGCGATGCTGGTCGAAGACGGGAAGGTGACGCTCTGGCAGCCCGAAGAAAGCGCAGGCACCTGCGAGATTTCCGGCGGCGAAGCGCTGTTGGACAATATGTAGAGTGACGGGCAGCGGCTAAGCGGATCAGGCGCTGCCCTTGCTACGATCCGCCCGGTGGCACACCGGGCATCGCCCCTTCAGAAGCCTTACTCCGCCGCCTGAACGATCGTGCGCGTGGGGAAGGGGATATCCACCCCGCCCTCATCCAACGCCTCTTTGACCTTGCGGGTCATATCGGCCTTGAAGGCAAAGTAATCGTCCGCGCTGCACCAGACCCGCACGAGGAAATCCACCGAACTGTCGTTGAGATTGTTCACCTGAATGAAGGGCTCGGGATCCGTATGCGCGCGCTCATCCGACATGATCGTGCTGCGGATGATATCCTCGGCGGTCTTGAGGTTCGCGCCATAGCCCACGCCAAAGGTCCACTCCGCCCGGCGCGTCGGGTTGACCGAATAGTTGGTAATCACATTGCCCCAAACCTCGGAGTTCGGCACGATGACCTGCACATTGCTGAGATCGGCGAGAACCGTGTAGTTCAGGTTGATCTGTTTGATCGTCCCCATCTCGCCCGCGATCACGACGAAATCGCCGATCTTGATCGGGCGGAACAGGATCAGCATGACGCCCGCGGCCACGTTCGACAGGGTGCCTTGCAGGGCCAGACCAATCGCCAGACCCGCCGCACCGATGACTGCCACGACCGAGGTCGTTTTGACCCCGAAGGTATTGAGGACAAAGAGAACGGTGAAACCCAGCACCACATAGCGCACGATGGAGGCGAGGAATTCGAACAGCATCTCATCGAGATGCTTATGCCGTTTGCCCAGATTCTCGACCCGGTGTTGCAGCCAGCTTGAGATGACCCAGCCCAGCAGCAGAATGGCAATCGCGGCGATCACCGATCCCGCCGCGCTGGCCAAGAACTCCAGCGTCAGCAGATCGGCAACTGTCTTGCCCTGCCACAACTCGGTTTCAAACAAATCTTGCATCCGGTCTCTCCGTCAGTCTTTGCCGGCCCCAAAGAGACCATCCATCTTACGCGCCAGCTTCGCGTCGAGCGAGCTGAGCCCATCCACGTCATGGGTGATCAACGTTACCTCCACCCGGTTGTAAACGTTGCTCCATTCCGGATGGTGATTCCATTTTTCCGCCCAGATTGCTACCCTTGTCATCCAGCCAATGGCTTCGACGAAGTCACTGAACTTGAACGTCTTGTGGATCGCATCCCGGCCTTCGACCATTTCCCAGCCCGTGTTGAACAGCGGTTGCAGCAGCGTCTTGCGGGTCTCGATGCTCAATCTCTCGGTCATTCTTGTTCCTCGATCGTCGTCTTTTTGAAAGGTCCGTAGTCGGTCAGCACGCTGATCTCTTCGTCCACGGCGTCGCGTTCGGCCTGCAGATACTCCCCCACGGCGGCGGCAAAGCCCGGGTCGCGCATCCAATGCAGCGACCATGTGGGCGAAGGCAGATAGCCCCGCGCGAGCTTGTGTTCGCCCTGCGCGCCCGCCTCGACACGGGCAAGCCCATGGGCGATGGCGAAATCCATGGCGCGATAGTAGCATAGTTCGAAATGCAAAAAGGGGTGATGTTCGGTACAGCCCCAGTAGCGGCCAAAGAGTGTCTCGCGCCCGATAAAGTTCAGCGCCCCGGCCACCCAACGCCCGTCACGTTCGGCCAGCACCAATGCGATATCGTCGCGCAGGCTTTCCTGCGCATGGTCAAAGAATTCCCGCGTGAGATAGGGTGAGCCCCATTTCCGCGCGCCGGTGTCTTGGTAGAACTGCCAAAAGGCATCCCAATGTTCCGGCTCGATCTGGTCACCGGTGAAGGTATGGATCGTGCCGCCGAAATCCTGCGCATGCGCGCGTTCCTTGCGGATGTTCTTGCGCTTGCGCGAGGACAGGCTGGCGAGGAACCCATCGAAATCCGCATAATCGCGGTTGTGCCAATGGAATTGCTGGCTCTTGCGGCTCATCAGGCCAAGCTCTTCGGCCCGCGCGACTTCGCCCTCGGTGCAAAAGGTCACATGCAGCGACGACAGCGCGTTGTTGTCGGTCAGCTGCACCGCGCCTTGAACCAGCGCGGCGGTGCCCGCCTCTTCGAACCCGGGCCGCACCAGAAAACGCCGCCCGGTGGCGGGGGTATGCGGCACCGCGATCTGGAGTTTCGGGTAATAGCGCCCGCCCGCGCGCTCATAGGCGTGGGCCCAGTTGTGATCGAAGATATATTCGCCTTGGCTGTGGGATTTGGCATACATCGGCGCGACGGCGATCACTTGGCCTGCGATCCGCGCCACCAGATACTGCGGCTGCCAGCCGGTGCCGGGGCCGACCGAGCCGCTGCGCTCAAGCGCCGAGAGGAAGCGATAGGTGGTGAAAGGGTCGCGCGGACGGCCCCCATCCGCGGCCTCGGGACAGGCGCAGGCGCCCCAATCCTCTTGGCCGATCTGCGCCAATTCCGGCACCACGGTAATCTCGATTTCCTGCGCGTTCATCTGAGCCTTGCCTGCCTTGGGTCCTATGTGTGGCCTCGGCCTCGCAGATCAAGGGCGCGGGCGCGGCAGATAATCCTCAAAGGTCACGTTCTGCGCCACCTGACGCGCGATCTCTTCCTCCGCTTGGCTGCGGATCGTCCAGCAGAGCACCGCCGCCCCTTCGGCCTTGAGTTCCGCCACGCGGGGGCGGCTCAGATCGTCGGCCTCATGGCTGATGAAACAAGACCCGCTGTCGGCGTAATCGGGAATCTCGCGCAGCCGGTCACAGGTCGCGGCGGGCAGCGGCCATTCATCGGGGCGATAGGCGCTGGTGGTCAGGCCGCGCGGCACCTCGGGCAAAAGCCGGGCCAGCGCGCGCACCGAATGCGGGTTGAAGGACATGACCGCCAGATCACCGCGGTAGCGGCCAAGCAGTTCCGCCGCGGCGGCCTCAAGCGCACCGACATCCGGCCCCATGGCACCATCCTGATCCTTGAACTCCACCAAGAGCGGCACGCGCCCGGCAACGAGGTCGAGGATGTCCTCAAGCGTCGGAATCCCCTCATCACCGCCCTTTAGCGGGATCGCGGCAAGGGCACTTGCGTCGCGCAGCCGAACCGCGCCCTGCTCTGCCGTCAGCCGTTCCAACCCGTAATCGTGGAACACCATCGGCTTGCCATCGGCGCTGAGTTGCAGGTCGATCTCGATGCCTAGCCCCGCATCGACAGCCGCGCGCACGGCGGCGCGGCTGTTTTCGGGCCGTCCAGCGGCGAGGTCATGCAGCGCGCGATGCGCCAGCGGAATGTTCAAAAAGGCGGCAGGAAGGGTCATTCGATCTCAAAGATGCCTTCGATTTCGACGGCGACACCCAGCGGCAGCGATGCGGCAGAAACCGCCGAGCGGGCGTGACGACCCGCATCGCCCAACGCCTCTACCATGAAGTCAGAGGCGCCGTTGATCACCTTGGGCTGGTCGGTGAAATCGGCGGTGGAGTTCACGAAGCCAGTCAGTTTCACCACCCGTTTAAGCCGGTCCAGATCGCCATCACAGGCGGCGCGGACCTGCGCCAGAAGGCTCAGCGCACAGCTGCGCGCGGCGGCGGCACCGGCGTCGACGTCCATATCAGCGCCCAAACGCCCGGTGATCAACCCATCCGGCCCGTTGGAGATCTGGCCCGAGACATAGACGGTATCGCCGGTGACCACGAAGGGCACATAGTTCGCAGCGGGTGCGGGCGCGTCGGGCAGGGTGATGCCGAGTTCGGCAAGGCGGGCGGTCAGGGACATGACGGGCTTCCTTTGGTTGCGGTTCTGGGCGGACGCTAACCGCCCGCCGCGCCAAGGGAAAGCCCCTTTGCCACCTGCCCGGCCTCAGCTTTCGCGGAAGGCACGGGCGAAATAGTCGGCCATCGGTTTCAGCAAATAGGCCATGGGAGAGCGCTCCCCGGTGCGGATGAAAGCCTCAACCGGCATGCCGGGGAGGAGGATGGTGCCCGCCTCAAGCTTATCCGTCTCACCGGGGTTCAGCGCGATCTCGGCCCGGTAATAGCTCTGACCGGTGGCGTCATCCTCGATGGAATCGGCAGAGACCTGCAAGACCTTGCCCACCAGTTCCGGCGTGGTGCGCTGGTTCAGCGCCGAAAGACGCAGGTTCACCTCTTGGCCCACGGCGACCTGATCGATGTGAATGGTCTGCACTTGCGAGGCGATGATCAGCGGACGGTCCTGCGGAACGAGATACATCAGCGGCTCCGCCGCGCGCACGACGGAACGCGGGGTTTGCACCTGCATGCCATAGATCACCCCCGACACCGGCGCGCGGATATCAAGGCGGTCGATCTCAGCCCTAAGCGCGCGGCGCTGCTCGGCCATCTCCAACTCACGGTAGCGCAGATCGCGCAACTGGGTGATCGCCTCTTCCCGCCCGGCGGAGCGCAGTTTCAGCCGTTCGATGTCGATCTCGGTCACACGCTCTTGCGACTGCGCCTTTTGCGCCGACAGCTCTCCGATTTGGCCGCGCAGGCGGGCCTGTTCGCGCATCAGCGTCAGGACGGCAGAGGCCTGCGTCAGGCCCCGGTCCAGCAGCGATTGCTGATTGGCCAATTCCTCTTCAATCAGCTCCAACTGCCGCGAAAGCGCGGCCTCCTGCGCGTCGACCCCGCGGATTTGCGCGTTGATCTGCGCCCGGCGCTTGCCCAATTGCTCAAGCTCTTGCGCCACGCTGACGCGGCGCGCGTCAAAGAGGTTGCGCTGCCCGTCCACCAATTCCTGCACGTCAGGGTTCGTCGCCCCGGCGGTCAGCAACTCTTCGTCGAAAGTGACCGTCTCAACCTCATCGCGCTGCGCTTCTAGCCGCCCACGCCGGGCCATAAGCTCGTAAAGCTGCCCTTCGACAATGGCCAATTGCGAGGTGAGTTGTTCCGCATCCAGCCGCAGCAGCACATCCCCGGCGGCGATGCTGTCGCCCTCATCCACAAGGATGTCGGCCACCACGCCGCCGGTCTCATGCTGGACGATCTGCCGGTTTCGGTCGACTTCGATCCGGCCCGAGGCCACGACCGCCCCGGCGATTTGGCTGGTCACCGCCCATGTGCCAAAACCGCCGAAGAGCAGGAGCAGCCCGATGAACCCAAGGATCAGGGGCCGCGCCGCCGACCAGCGCTTGTCCTCACGGGCGTTCATACCACGCCCCCGAGCGCGCGGGCGCTTTCTGGATCTCGCGGTGGTTTTGCACCATCCCGGCCAGCACCTCATCCTTGGGGCCAAAGGCTTTGCGCATGCCGTTATCCAGCACCAGCAGCGTGTCGCATTCCTGAATGGCCGCCGGGCGATGCGCCATGATCAGCACGGACCGCCCGCTGGCCTTCATCTGTCGGATCGCGTGGTTCAGCGCCTGAGAGCCGGTATTGTCGAGGTTCGAGTTCGGCTCATCCAGCACGACGATCACCGGGTCATCATACAGCGCCCGCGCGAGCCCGATCCGCTGCATCTGCCCGCCCGAAAGCCGCACCTGCCCCGCGCGGATGGGCGTGTCATAGCCTTGCGGGAATTCGAGGATCATCTCATGGGCCGCCGCCATCTTGGCCGCCTTGACCACTTTGGCGTCGTCGGGATCGGGCGAGAGCCGGGCGATATTCTCGGCAATGGTGCCGTCGAACAGCTGAACGCGCTGCGGCAGATATCCGATATGCCGCCCCAAGGTCTCGCTCCCGTAATGCTCCAGCGCGGCCCCGTCGAGGCGGATAGAGCCGCCCGCAGGCGGCCAGACCCCGGTGAGCGTGCGGGCCAAGGTCGATTTCCCCGCCCCGAGGGGCCGATCACGCCAACCGCTTGCCCCGGCTCCACGGTGAAGTTGATTGACTTGAGTGCCGCCTGTTTCTCACCCGGTGCCACGACGGTCAGTGCCTTTGCGGCGAGTTTTGCCTTTGGCTGTGGCAGGGCGGTGCGCGCGGGCTCCTCCCCCACCGCACCCAGAAGCTGCGCCAGATTAGCCCAACCGGCCCGGCCCCGCTGCACCACCGGCCATTGGTTCAACGCCAGTTCCACCGGCGCCAGCGCCCGGCCCAAAAGGATTGAGCCTGCGATCATCGCGCCCGGCGTCATCTGGTTTTTCAAGACCAGCCAAGCACCGAGGCCCAGCATGGCGGATTGCAGAAACAACCGCAGCGTCTTGGTCATCGCGGTAAAGGTGCCGCCCACGTCGGTCGATTTCACCTGCTGCGCCAGCGCCTGCCCCCGGGCCTGCTGCCAGCGGGTAAAGGCGGCATCGCGCATGCCCATGGCCTGCACCATCTCGGCCTCGACCCTGATCTGGCCCGACATGGCATCCGCCACCTGCCCCGAGATGCCAGCCCGGGCTTGGCTTTCGCGCGACAGCATCTGATTGGCCACCGCGATTGCCACCAGCACGGCGGCACCGCCCAAGGCCAGCCAGCCCAGCATCGGGTGGAACAGGAAGATCGCGGCAAAGAAGATCGGCGCCCATGGCGCGTCAAAGGCGGCCATCAGCACCGGGGAGGTCATGAGGCGCTGCACGGCTTCGAGATCGGCAAGGCCCGCGTTGGTTTTCACATCCGGCGCCACGGCGGATTTGCGCACCACCGCGTCGAAGACCCGCCGGTCGAGATCGGATTGAAACCGCGCCCCCACCCGCGCCATGATCCGACCGCGCGTGTAGTCCAAAAGCCCCATCACCGCATAGAGAAAGACGACGAGAACCGAGAGGGCGATCAGCGTTTCCTCTGACCCAGAGCCGAGCACGCGGTCGTAGACCTGCAACATATAGAGCGGGCCAGTGAGCATGAGCATATTGGCAAAAAGGCTGAACAGGGCCACCGCCCAATAAAGCCCGCGGCTGCGCCTGCGCACGCGACGCAGCTCGGACAGCCCCCTGTTCACCACATCGCTTTGCATCAAACCCCTTCAACGCTGCCCGCCACGCGCGCAGCACCTTCCCGCCTTTGGGGAATTGATACTGAGTTTAACAACCCAATGCTATTGATTTTTCGGCCCGTCCCCGACCGCCTCAGCGGTCAAGGAAGTTCGGCGCGGGCGCGCTGGCCCCGCTGCCGCTGCTGCCGCCGCCAAAGATATCGCGCAGAACCCTGTCGATCACATTGTCCGCGCCGCCGCCTTGGTTGCCACCGCCTTGGGGTTGCGGCTGTGGCTGCGGTTCGGGCTGTGCCTCGCTCAGGTTGCTGGGCGGGGCGGGCGCCTGCATCGGCAACTCCTTGAGGGGCATCCCCTCATGCACGCGGCTCATGGTTTCGCGCCAGATCTCTGCGGGCAGGCCGCCGCCCGTGACCCCGGTAAGCGGCGTATTGTCGTCATAGCCCATCCAGACCCCGGCCACATAATCCGCCGAGAAGCCCACAAACCAAGCATCCTTATTGGCCGAGGTGGTGCCGGTCTTGCCCGCCAGTTGCCGCCCGCCAAACTTGGCGCGCTGGCCGGTCCCTTCGGAGATCACCTTTTCCATCATATAGACCAACTGGCGCGCGGCATCTTCTTGGATCACACGTTCGTTGATGCCACCGCCGGTGCCCATCAGCGGCTCCGTCTCGCCCAGAAGGCGCAGGTCGACCAACCCGTAGGGCGTCACCGATGAGCCGCCGTTGAGGATACCGGCATAGGCGCCGGTCATTTCAAGCAGGGTGCTCTCCGATGCGCCAAGCGCCAGCGCCGGACCGGCGGCCAGATCGCTTTTGATGCCGAACTGGGTGGCGACCGAACTCACCGTTTCGCGGCCCACGCTTTCCGAGACTTTTACCGCCGGAATGTTCAGCGAGCTTTTCAGCGCCTCGGTCAGGGTCACCGGCCCCTTGAAACTCTTGGTGTAGTTTTTGGGGCACCATTGCCCCGAGCCGGGAATGTTCAGGCAATAGGGCTCATCCACGATGATGTCATCGGGTGAATAGCCCAGATCAAGCGCCGCGGCATAGATGAAGGGTTTGAAGGCCGAGCCGGTCTGACGCATCGCCTGCGTGGCGCGGTTGAAGGCGCCCGCGACCTTGGTCTTGCGTCCGCCCACAAGCGCACGCACCGCGCCATCGGAGGACATCACCACGATCGCCGCCTGCGCCTTGGAGCCTTCGCGGACCTTATTCTCAAACACCCATTTCAAACCCTCCTCAGCCGCGCGTTGGATGCGCTGATCAAGGGTGGTCTTGATGATCACGTCTTCGGTGGTGTTGCGGGTAAAGAACTCCGGCCCCGAAGACATGACCCAGTCGGCAAAGTAACCGCCCGCCTCGGCCTCTGCCGCCTCGGACAGTTGCGCGGGGTTGGCGATGGCCTCATCAGCCTCGGCGGCAGAGAGATAGCCCTGCTCTTCCATCAGGCGGATCACCGTGGCGGCGCGGCTTTGCGACCGGTCCAGATTGTTGGTGGGCGAAAGCGTCGTGGGCGCGGTCAGAAGACCGGCCAGCATCGCGCCTTCGGCGGGCGAGAGGGCCGCTGCGGGCTTGCCAAAGAACCGCTGCGCCGCGGCCTCTGCCCCGAAGGCACCGCCGCCCATATAGGCGCGGTTAAGGTAGATCGAGAGGATGTCGTTCTTAGTGTATTTCAGCTCCATCGCGATGGCAAAGAGCGCTTCCTTGGCTTTGCGGCCCAAGGACGAACGACGGCATTCCGCCTCATATTCCTTTTCCGTCATGCCACTGCTGGGGTCATAGGGCTCGCCCAGACAGAGCAGTTTGGCTGTCTGCTGGGTGATGGTCGAACCGCCGTGGCCGGAAAGCGGCCCGCGCCCCTCGCTCAGGTTGATGCGCACAGCCGAGGCGATGCCCCGCGGGCTGACGCCCAGATGGCGATAGAATCGCTTGTCCTCGGTGGCGATGACCGCGTTTCGCAGATGTTTGGAGACCGATTCCGCCGAGACCACGCCGCCAAACTGGTCGCCGCGCCAAGCAAAGACCTCTCCCTCACGGTCGAGCATGGTGACAGAGCCACGCGCGCGGCCATCCAGCAGCGCTTCGAGCGGCGGGATCGTGGTGTAGATATAGCCAACGGCCAAGGCGAGCACGAGGAAGATCACAAGGCTCACCCGCCATGTGATGGTCCAGATCAGCCGCCAAATCCAACGGGCCACCCCGCAAAAAAGCCGAGGATACCGCCGCGCCGGGGGCGTTTGGGACGGGCGGCTTTGCGGCGGGCGGGCGCGGCCTTGCGCGTGGCCGGCTTGCTTCGCGCCGCGGTCTTGGCCTTGGGTTTGGCCTTACCGGGATACCGCTTGTCGGCCACCAAAGGGCGTTTGCGCTTGTTCTTGTCGGTCATAATATCGCCTGCTCGGCCCTATTTTTCGCCACTTTAGCCTGACTGCAGCGGTTTGTTTAGCGCTGCAAGGTCCAATCGGCGTCAAATGTCTGATTAATTTATAGGCAGATTCCAGCCTGCGCCCGCTTTTTAGGCGGCACTGCCACGCAATGGCGCAAATATGGCAGGCAAACCTGTCCAAGAGTGTCCGATATCCGGTTTTCTCATGCTGCACGGGCAGCCGCCCGCTTCGGTAAGCACGCATTCGGACCCGCAGACAGGAAACGACCATATGAAACCCATCTTAATACTTCCCCTCGCAGCGGCGGTCAGCGCCCTGCCCGGGCTGGCGCTGGCACAGGACGCGGAATACGCGACGCTGGCGGATACGACCTTCATCTTCAACACCCTGCTTTTCCTGATCGGCGGCTTCCTCGTCTTCTGGATGGCGGCGGGTTTCGCCATGCTGGAGGCGGGGCTGGTGCGTTCCAAGAACGTCACCACGCAGCTGACCAAGAACATGGGCCTCTTTGCGCTTGCCGCGGTCATGTATTGGCTGGTGGGCTATAACATCATGTATCCCGGTGACGGCAATTGGATCATGGAAGGCGTCTTTGGCACCTTCGCGACCAAGGACATCAAGACCGAGATCGACGCAGGCGGCTATTCCAACGCCTCCGACTTCTTCTTTCAGCTGATGTTCTGCGCCACCACCGCCTCCATCGTGTCGGGTGCGCTGGCCGAGCGGATCAAGCTGTGGCCCTTCCTGATCTTCGTGGTCGTGCTGACCGGCTTCATCTACCCGATCGAAGCGTCGTGGCAGTGGGGCGGCGGTTTCCTTTCCGCCATGGGCTTCAGCGACTTCGCCGGCTCGACCCTCGTGCACGCCGCTGGTGGTTTCGCCGCCCTCGCCGGGGCCATCGTTCTGGGGCCGCGTTTGGGTAAATACGGCAAGGATGGCCGCGTTGTGCCGATGCCGGGTTCCAACCTTGCGCTCGCCACTTTGGGCACGTTCATCCTGTGGATGGGCTGGTTCGGCTTTAACGGTGCGTCGCAGCTTGCCATGGGCACCATCGAAGACGTGGACGCCGTGGCGCAGATCTTTGCCAACACCAACATGGCCGCTGCCGCCGGTGCCGTCGCCGCGCTGATCCTGACGCAGGTGATGTACAAGAAAGTCGACCTGACCATGGTGCTGAACGGCGCGCTGGCCGGTCTCGTCTCGATCACCGCAGGGCCGCTTGACCCGACGCTGTTTGGTGCGCTTTGGATCGGTGCCGTGGGTGGTGTCATCGTGGTGCTGACCGTGCCGATGCTCGACAAGTTCAAGATCGACGACGTGGTCGGCGCGATCCCGGTTCACCTGATCGCCGGTTTCTGGGGCACGCTGGTCGTGCCGGTCTATACCGAAGGTACATCCTTCGTCACACAGATCATCGGCTTCGCCGCGGTTGGCCTCTTTGTCTTCATCGTCAGCTTCGTTGTCTGGCTGATCCTGAAAGCCGCCGGTGGCATCCGCGTCAGCGAAGAGGCCGAGATCACCGGTCTGGACATGTCCGAACTGGGGATGGAAGCCTACCCCGAGTTCGCCAAGGGCTAAGCCCCAGCGACATCGTCAAACAATTGACCGCCCGGCCCGCAATGGCCGGGCGGTTTGCGTTAGGCCACTAGGGGTAAAGAAATGGTAAAGGTCGTGCCGACACCCGGGGCGCTGACATAGCGGATGCTGCCGCCGTGCCGGTCCAAAATCTGCCGGGTGATATGCATCCCCAGACCGCTGCCATAGGCGACCTTGGTGTCGGAGCCGTCGACCTGCGAAAAGGGCGCAAAGACCTGCTCTTCCGCGCCCGGGGGATGCCACAGCCGCTGTCGCTGACCTGCACATGCGCCATGCCTTCGGACTGCTGTAGGCTGACCTCCACCTGCCCGCCCGGGGCAGAGAATTTCACCGCATTCGACAGCACGTTGCCAAAGACCTGCCCCAACCGCTCTGCATCGGCTTGGACCGTCAGCACCGCCTTGGGCATCTCGCAGCGGAAGCGGATATCCTTCTCCGGTTGCAGGCTCTCCGCCCGGGCCACGGCCTTTTGCACCAGCGGGGCGAGAGCGGCAGGCTGCAGGTCGATGCTGAACTCGGCACTGCTGAGGCTTTGGGTGTCGATCAGATCATTGACCAAAGTCGTCAGCGTCTCGGAGCTGCCCGCGGCCTTTGCCAGCAGACGCGCCTTTTGCGCATCACTCACCTTGGCCCCGCCCTGCAACAACAGGCCAAGCGCGCCGTTGATGACCGTCAGCGGGGTGCGCAGCTCATGGCTGACCGTAGCGAGGAACTGCGCCTGCATCTGTTCGGCGGCGATGGCCTTTTCGGCGGCGATCTTCTGCACGGTCACATCCAAAAGCGCCACGGCCCAGCCCACCTGTTTCTGCCCCGCACCCAGAGAAATCGCATGGGCGCGCACGGCGAAATGGCGGTGGCCCAATTGGATATCGGTCACATCGGGCAGGCTGCCATGGGCCGCGAGATAGCGGATGATCGGCCCCAACTCCCCAAAGGCGCTCAGCGGGGCCTCGGGGTCGGCCTCCCGACGCAAGAGGTCGGCGGCGGCTGGATTGGTCTCAATCGCAGCGCCGCTCGGGTCGACCACAAAAACCGGATCGGTGCTGTTGTAGAACAACAGCTCGCGCGCGATTGCGTTCACGTCGATCCAGCGGTTATCGGCCACCAGCCAGACCACCAGCGTCAGCGAAAGCGCGAATGAGAAAGGCGTCGGGTCGGTGTTGAACAGGGTGATGCCGCCCAAGATATAGGCCAGATTGGCCACCATGGGATCAGCGTCGCGGCAAAAAGCTTGAGGAAAAAGCTGCGCACCGCCGGGTTTGCCGAACGCACCGCCCGCCCCGCCACGACCGCCGCCGCCATGATGACCATGTAAAGATAGGTGATCGCGATGAAGAACAGCGGGCCGTGGTCGGATTGGACATAGGCCCCCTCTGCGCTCAGCAACCACTTGGTTTCGGGGCCATAGAACTTCTCATGCCAACCGCTCGTCACCGCGGCGAGGGTGATCAGCGCAGGCGCAAGCCCCGCGCAAAGCGGCACGAGCCATCGCGGCACCTTGGCCCCGAGCGCATACTCATAGAGGAAGAAAGCCCAGAAGGTCGGCAGCAGCACGAAGCCGATCCACGCCCAACGGCTGACCCCAAATGCGCAGGCGGCAGAGGTGGCGGAAAGCTCGACCCCGACCGACAAAAGCCAGAAATCCATGGCCAGAATGGCCAGCAAAAACCAATGTTTACCGGGCAGACTGCTATGCCCGCGCACCCAATAGCCCAACACGGTGACAAGCGTGGCTGTCACGATTACCAGCTCTACCGCTGGCAAGCTCACATCCAAGCGGATGCAATGTAAGAATGATTCTAAAATTGGCCCGACCCTGAGTTTTCACTCAAGCTATCCAAACATGCCATTTCGACCAAGTTTTGATTAAAAGAGGCCAGAATAGAGGCATAGGGCGATTGTTCCGCAACAATCGAAGGCTGATCGGGCCGCGACATGCGCGGCCCGGAGCGCGATTAGATGCCGACGTCGATGATCGCACGGGCAAGGATGGGCACGCTGTTCTGGTTCAGTCCGGCAATGTTCATACGGCTGTCGCCAACCATATAGATGCCATGTTTTTCGCGCAGCGCGTCGACCTTATCCGGCGTGGTGCCAAGCCGCGAGAACATGCCCCGGTGCTGGGCAAGGAAGCCAAAGCGGTCCGATCCGGAAAGTTTCTGCAACTCACCCGCCAGTTGCTCACGCAGACCCAGCATGGCGTTGCGAACATCCTCAAGCTCGGCCATCCAATCGGCCTTGAGCTCGTCATCGGTCAGGATGGTCGACACGATCCGCGCGCCGTGATCGGGCGGGAAGCTGTAGTTCTGGCGGTTGAGAAAGGCCAAAGTGGCTTGGTTCAGCCCCTGCGCCGCCTCGGCAGCCACCAGCATCAGAATGCCGGTCCGTTCGCGGTAGATGCCGAAGTTCTTAGAGCAGCTTGCCGCGATCAGGCACTCAGGCACCGAGGCGGCCACTTTGCGCGTCGCAGCGGCATCCGCCTCCAACCCGTCGCCAAATCCCTGATAGGCGATGTCGATCATCGGCACGGCACCGGTGCTTTGCAGCACTTCGATCACCGCGTCCCACTCCGCGCTGTTGAGGTTCGCGCCCGTGGGGTTGTGGCAGCAGCCGTGCAGCAGGACCACATCGCCTTTCTTGGCGGTCTTGAGGTCTTCGATCATGCCGTCGAAGTTCACGCCGCCGGTCGCGCTGTCGAAATAGCGGTAGTTCACCACTTCCATGCCCAGATAGGACAGGATCGACAGGTGGTTCGGCCATGTCGGATCAGAGACGAAAACCCGCGCTTCGGGGTTGGCCATGCGCACCAGTTCAAAGGCCTGACGCACAGCACCGGTGCCACCGGGGGTGGCGGCAGCGGCAATCGCGCCGCGCGGCACGGCATCGCCTAGAACGAGCGCAGCCATCGCATTGGTATAGGTCGGATCACCCGCCAGACCGGTGTAGACCTTGGTGTCTTGGTTTTCCCAGATGCGCTGTTCGGCGGCTTTGACGGCGCGCATCACCGGGGTGTTGCCGCTGGCGTCTTTGTAGACACCGACGCCGAGGTCGATCTTCGTGTCGCGCGGGTCTTCGCGGTAGGCCTGTACAAGGGCGAGGATCTTATCGGCGGGTTGCGCCTTGAGCGTCTCGAACATTGGGTTCTCCGGTTGGAAGGTAACGGTAAAAGGTTAAGCCGCGCCGGTGGCCACGGGCACGGTGGGGAACATGCCCCATTCCGCCCATGAGCCATCGTAGAGCGACCATTTGCGGTGGCCCAGCCGCTCCAGCGCCAGCGCCAGCACGGCGGCGGTGATGCCCGAGCCGCAGGAGGTGATGACGGGTTTCGACAGGTCCACGCCCGCCGCCTCGAAAATGGCGCGGGTCTCTTCGGGGGTCTTCATCGTCTTGTCGTCGTTGAGCAATTCGGTGAAGGGCACGTTACGCGCGCCGGGAATATGGCCTGCGCGCAGCCCCTCGCGCGGTTCAGGCGCATCGCCGCGGAAACGTGCTGCGGCACGGGCGTCGACGATCTGCGGATCGCCGAGTTTGGAGGCATGGGCCACCTGTGTCACGTCGCGCACCAATTGGTTCTGGAAACGCACGGTCATATGGCGGTCGCGCGGGACAGGCGGCATATCTTCAGTCTCGCGCCCCTCGGCCTGCCATTTGGGCAACCCGCCATCCAGCACGGCGACATTCTCTTGCCCCATCAGGCGGAACAGCCACCAGACCCGGGCCGCCGACATCAGGCCTGCGCCATCGTAGACCACCACCTGATGCCCGTCACCCACACCCATGGCGCGCAGCCGCGACATGAATTTCTCGATCGGCGGAGCCATATGCGGCAGGTCTGAGCGCGCGTCAGAGATATCGTCGATGTCGAAAAAGCGCGCGCCGGGGATGTGCGCGGCGTCATACTCCGCCTTCGGATCGCGCCCGGCGTCGGGCAGATACCACGAGGCATCAAGGATGCGCAGGTCCGGGTCTTTCAGATGCTGAGCCAACCAATCGGTTGACACCAATGTCTTGGGATCGTCGGCCATGGGGGCCTCCTTCGTCGCGGGCGTTGCCCATGCCTATAACCGGCAGGGGATGCTGGCAAGTGGAAGGGGGGCGGTGAGAGGTGTAAGGAGGGCCATCCCCTGCCCGTGGGGTGGCGATGCTACGGGCTGTTGGCACCACTTTATGGTTCAACTTTGATGTGTGCCGTCAAGGAGGCGCCCGCTTCACCAAATCGCCAGCCCGGTCGCACCAAAGGTGCGCCTAGTGTATTCTGGCACGCCTCTGGCGTGATGGGCGGGCAGGCGATGGCCCGGCGCCTACGGCTTGATTCCGGGCCTGCCGCGCGTCTTACCCGTGATCTTTCAACAACCGCTGCTTCTGCCGCGACCAATCGCGCTTGGCCGCCGTCTCGCGCTTATCGTGCAGCTTCTTACCCTTGGCCACGCCGATCTTGATCTTCGCCATGCCGCGATGGTTGAAATACATCACCAAGGGCACCAGCGTCATGCCCTTGCGTTGCGTCGCGTTCCACAGGTCAGCGAGCTGCTTGCGGCTCACCAGAAGCTTCCGACGTCGGCGCTCCTCATGTTGAAAGGTCTTGGCCTGCTTGTAGGGCGCCACATAGGAGTTCACCAACCACAGTTCGCCATCCTCCACGGCGGCGTAGCTCTCGGCGATATTCGCCCCGCCTTCGCGTAGGGATTTCACCTCGGATCCCTCAAGGATGATACCGCATTCGATATCTTCTTCGATCGCGTAATCAAACCGCGCGCGGCGGTTTTCGGCGATCACCTTGTAATTCGGATCGGATTTGGAACTGGATTTGACCTGTGACATGCCAAAGCATGTAGAGCGCCCCCCGCCCCGGTGCAAGATGCTGCCGCTCAGTCACCGAGCTTGGCGTACACCTCATCCAAATCGATCTCCCCTAGGGGTTGCTTATTGCCGGGGTTGTCGAAGTCATATTTGAACAGATCGAAGTCGCGTTTGTAGATCTCGCGCATCAGATGCATCGACAGATCGTCAAAGTAATCCTCGACCGGATGCGCCCGCTTGGGCCCATGGCCCTCGCTCTCGTTAAAGCGCGGGATCGCGGCCAGATCGACGGGGTGCGGCGTGTCCACGGCATCGAGCACCTGCTGCATCCCATCGTTGAACCGCTCGGTCCAGAAGATCTGGTCGTAGGTGCCGCCGTTGACGATAAAGGTGCTGACATGGCCCGAGACCGCCGACCAGTGAATGTCCGGGTCCATTGGCCGCCGCCAACGAATGGTATCGCGGGCGAACAGCAGGAACCGCCGGAAACTCGCGATCTGGTCGAACTCCTCCCTGCCGTCCTCACCGCCTACGTCTATCCCGTATTTCTGCACCAGCAGCGGCACCAGATTGCCGCGATAGCGCCGCCCGTTGCGCTGAATGCCGCAAATCTTGTCAAAGAAAGACGACAGAATTCGCGTGTAAGGGTTGCGCACACAGGTAAAGGCATAGGATTTGCGCGCCGTCACATTCTCGGTGATCGGCCCCTGCGACCCATCCAAGGCCCATTTATGAATGCCCGACTTGGCATCATGGATGTCGCCGTCAAAGAATTCGCCATGGTCGGAATAATACATGATCTGGCCAATGGTCGAACAGGCGCATTTTGGCACCACGCGGTACACCATGCTCTCACTTTCCGTCATCCATGTTCCGGGAAAACCCATGCGCGTCCTGCCTCCTGCTGGCGTTGGCTGTTTTGAGCAACAGTCAGACCTCGGTGCAAAAAAGCAAAGAAATGCTGTTTATTCAATCGGTCTTCAGGATTAACTAGGAAGGTGATCCACGACAAAAGGCCGATGCAAGCGGGCCGCGACAAGGACATTCGGTATCCTGCATGGCGAAAATTGCCTATATCCTGCTGTGCCACAAGGATCCGGAGGCCATTATCCGGCAAGCCGAGCGGCTGACCGCGGTGGGCGATTACATGGCGATCCATTTCGACGCCTCCGCCAGCGCCGAAGACTACGCCCAGATCACCGCGGCCCTGCGCGACAACCCCAACGTCGCCTTCCCGCGCAAACGCATCCGCTGCGGCTGGGGCGAGTGGTCACTGGTGCAAGCCACGCTCGACACGCTCACCGCCGCGATGGAAGCCTTTCCGCGCGCCACGCATTTCTACCTGCTCTCGGGCGATTGCATGGCGATCAAATCCGCCGAATACGCGCATCGGTTCCTTGATGAAAATAACGCGGATTTCATCGAAAGCGTGGATTACTTCGAAAGCGATTGGATCAAGACCGGCTGGAAAGAAGAGCGGCTGATCTATCGCCATTGGTTCAACGAACGCACGCAGCGCAAACGCTTTTATGCGATGTTCGAGGCGCAAAAGCGTCTCGGCCTGACCCGCAAGATCCCTGCCGACCTTCAGGTGCAGATCGGCAGCCAATGGTGGTGCCTGCGCCGCCGCACCGTCGAGGCGCTGATGGCATTCAGCCGCGAACGCCCCGATGTCATCCGCTTTTTTCGCAGCACGTGGATCCCGGATGAGACCTTCTTTCAAACCCTCGTGCGCCACCTCGTCCCCGAAGGCGAAATCGCCAACCGGAGCCTGACCTTCCTGCTGTTTTCCGACTACGGCATGCCGGTCACCTTCTACAATGACCACTATGACCTGCTGCTCGGCCAGAACCACCTCTTCGCCCGCAAAATCAGCCCCGAGGCACTGGACCTCAAACGCCGCCTCGGCCTGCTCTACGCCGCGCAAGGCGTGCCTTTCCAGATCAGCGACGAAGGCCGCAACCTATTCGAATTTCTCACCGCGCGCGGCCGCATTGGCCGCCGTTTCGCCCCCCGCTTTTGGGAGAGGGAATCCAGCCTTGGCCGCGAACGTGAACTGCTGATCATCATCGCCAAGAAATGGCATGTGGCAAAACGGCTCGTCGGACGGATACGCCAGCAAACCGGCCTCCCGGCGGTGGATTTCCTCTTCAACGAAGAAGACACCCCCTGCCCGATCTCGGCGGCATTCAAACCACGCTGGAAAAACGCACCCGCCACCGCCGCGCCCTGATGAGGATGCTCTACGACTACTACGACAGCACGCGGCTGATCGTCTGCATCGACACGTCGAACCTCGACCTGCTCCGCGATTTCGCCTCGGATCGCGCGCAGGTGCGCATGCTCGAAGTCGAATGCAAACTGACCGACGCCTATCTCAGCGGCCACGCGCGGCGCATCGGCCTGAGCGGCGCGCAAACATCGCAAGAAAACCTGTCCCGCCTGCTCCCCACGATCCGCGGGAACATGCTGCATGAGGTCGACCAAATCCGCGACGCCCAATTCGCAAACTACAGCCGCCTCTCCGAATACGCCGCCCCCGAAACCAACGCCGCAGCCCTCGCCTACTTCCTCAAGGTGACCGAAGGCGAGGCCCGCGCGATCGTCCAGCCCGCAGGCCTCTTCGCAGATTAGCGCCGCCCGCCCCTACCGTCTGGAACAGCCCTCCGCGCCAAGCGTTGAACCAAGAACGCCGCCCCGCGGCCCGACGCACCACAACGCAAGAGGTTTTCCATGACACGTAAGTTCACCGCCCTCGCCACATCGCTCCTGCTCGCCCCCGCAGCCCTCTTCGCGCAAGAGACCGCCCCCGAGGCCGAGCGCATCAGCATGTCCCAAGCCATCAAATCCGCACAAAGCAGCATCGATGGCGGCGTGCTGGAAGCCGAAATCGAAACCGAAGGCGACGCGCTGGTCTATGAGATCGACCTGGTCCGCGGCGAATCCGTGTACGAAGTCACCGTCAATGCCGCCACCGGCGATGTAATGAAGCAGTCCGAAGAGCAACTCACCAGCTTCCTCAGCGGCCTCTTCCAAGAGGACGAATTGCGCGCCGCTGGCACGGCCCGCGATGTGCTGATGACCGCACTGACCGAGCTGGAAGGCCAAGACGGCACATGGATCGAGGAAGTCTCGCTCGACGATGAAGATGACCGCATGGTTTATGAAGTCGAACTGACCGACGCCACCGGCGAACGCGAGCTGCTGATCGACGCCACCACCGGCGAAATCACCCCCGACGACTGACCCCAGCCAAAGGTGCGGCCGCCTCTACCGGCCGCACCCCCTATCTTCATCCTTTCTCAAATACCCTGCACCACACCGGCCCCAAACGCTCCACCAGCGTTTGACGCGCCGAGCTACCCCGCCCGCCCGAGACCAGATCCACCGGATCGATCCCGCGCTTCTCCGCACTGGCACGCACCGCCTCGCGCAGGGCCGCGCTTCGTTCTAGCAGGCGGCGGAACCGGTCTTCGTCCAGAACCAAAAGCGTGGTCGGCGCGATGGCGCGCACATCTACCCGACGGACGCGGTTCGTCAGGATGGCCATCTGGCCGAACATCTCCCCCGCCCCAATCGCCAAGTCTGGCCCGCGCTTTCCAATTCGACCGCACCCGAGGCGATGAAAAACACGCTGCGCGCCGGGCTTTCCTTGCGCAAAACCACGTCGCCGATATCGACATAGCGGGTCTTGAGCGCCCGGCTCAGCCGTTTGAGCGCGCCCTCCTCTAGATCCGCAAACAGCGGAAACTGTTCGATGAAAGCGCCGCGCCGCACGGCAAGGTCAAGCCCCGGGCGCCCCTCTGCCGCGGTGCGCCGGGTCGCCAGTTCCTGCATCAAGGCGGTATAGACTTCGGCCCCAAAAAGACCGTCTTCGCGCATCAATGTATATTCGCGTTCTTCCAAACGCAGTGCCGTGCGGCGGATGAAACGCCGTTCCAACTCCTCAGCATAGCCGGGATACTGCAAGCGCAGCCCCTCCAGCGCGGTCTCAATCCCTTCGATACGGCGCGCCAACAGGTCGTGCAGCAATTCCGCCACCCGCCGCCCGTGGATCCGGCGAATGCGGCCATCGATGAAAGTGCCCAGATCCCGCAGGATCAACCGTTGCGACAGCAGCATTTCAAAGCGGTCCGCCGTCATCCGCGCCAGCGGCCCCGACACGCCGTAGCGCCCGTGCAGCACTGCCGCTGCGCGAAATGTGCGGCCATAGGCCACGCTGCGCCGGGCCGCGCGTTGATAGCCGCTGCGCCCTTGGGTCCGCGCCCCTTCGATCAGCCGGTCCGCATCCGAAAGCACCAGATCGGCCATCCGGGCCGAGATCGTCCGCTCGCGCACCCGTGCAAGGATCGTGTCACGCTCATGCCCCGCCAGCGCGATCAGCCCAAGGGCGATCCGGTCGCGGTCGAGGATATCGGTCGCCTCCTCCGCGGTTTTGACCGCTGTCTCAAGCCGTTCGCCAAACCGTTTCGCCTCGGAGCGCACGATGTCGCGGTTCAGGTCGTAATTCTCGGTCGTTTGGGCCACGTCTTCGCGCACGGTCTGCAAGGCCACGGCGATGACCTGACGCGACAGCGCGTGATCGATGGGCGAGAGTTGATCGAGCCCCAACCGCCCGATGATCCAACGCAGCGTCGTACCCTGGGCCAGCAGGGTGAAGAGCGTGAAGCCGGTGGCCAAGATACCCACGATCCGCTGAATGTCATCCGGCACCCGCACGCTTTCCGTCACCGCCAGCGCCAGCGCCAGCGTGACCGCTCCGCGCAAACCGCCCCAGAGGATCGCCACCCGGTAGGGCCGCTCGACCGCAGGCGAAAGCTTCGCCGCCGTCAATAGGGGCAGCAGGCCGAAAAGGATCACCGCGCGGGCGAAAATGGCGGCCACCACGACCACGGCGATAAGAAAGAAATCCTCCAGCCGGACTTCCTCAAGCAGCCGCGGGATCAGCAGGGCGGCGAGGATAAAGATGAGCGCCCCGGCCCAATGGGCCAGCACGTCCCAAAGCTCGCGCAGGTTGGTCAACGCCTGTGGCGGCAGCCGCCCCGGCGCGGTGAGGTTCAGCGTCAACCCCGCCGCCACCACAGCGATCACCCCCGAAGCGCCGACGCTTTGCTCGGCCACGATATAGGCCAGATAAGGCAGCGCGACCGAGATCGACTGTTGCGCCAATTCATGCCGCGCAAACAGCGCCATGACCCAAACCGCGATCCGCGCGCCCAGCCAGCCCACCAGCGCCCCACCTGCGATCAGCATTGGGAATTGCGCAAGCGCACTGCCCAGTTCCGGGTCGGGAATGCCCAGCATGACATAGCCCATGAACAGGCCGAAAAGCGCGATGGCGGCGGCATCGTTCAGCAGGCTTTCGCCTTCGATGATCCGCGCAAGCCGCCGCGGGGCCGAGATCGACCGAAAGATCGAGACCACCGCCGATGGGTCCGTGGTCGAGACGATGGCCCCGATCAGCAGACAGGCCGCCAGCGGGATCGCACTGACCCAGAAAAGCGCGTAGCCGATGCTGACCGTCGCCACCACCACGGCCACGACCGCCAGCACCAGAATGGGCACCCAATCGTCGACCATGCGGCGCAGGTTCATTCCCAATGTCGCCTGAAACAACAGCGTCGGCAGGAAGACGTATAGAAAGACGTTCGACCGGATCGGCAGCCCCAGAATGGCCGCCGCCACCGGGTTTAGCGCATCCGTCAGATCGGTCCGCAGGAAAAAGGTCGCCGAGACCCCGATCAGGATGCCCAGCACCGCAAGGATCACGCTGTAGGGCAGTTGCAACCGCGCCGCCAAAGGCTCGGCCAAGCCGATAACGACAAAGAGCGACGCAATGACCGTGGTGACGAGGATGATGTCCATATAGGATGGAATACCAGAATTTAGCTGAATGCGGGGCGCTTCTTGCCCCGCTCAGCGCCTGCAGTTCGTGGTGAGGTTATTTCCGCGCGCGCCGTTCGGCCCGCCAGCGGGCAAAGCGGCCCCGCCGCGCGGCGATGTCATCCTCGATCGCCTCGATCTTGGGGTCCAGCCGCGCCCGGCGGAACCGCCGCCAGCGCACCCAGATCGCATAGAAGAGTGCCGCGGCGAGGGTCAGCACGATGATGGTCACGAGGGGGATGCCCTTGCTCGCCTCCGGCCCCTCGACCGGGCGGAGCGAGATGGCATTGGGGTAGATCGACAACAGTTCACTGCGCCAGCCATAGTGTTTCAGCGCGTAATACTGCGGCGCGCCGGTGGTGCTGCGGGCATCGGCTGCCTCGGCCTGAAGGTTGGCGGTGTCGAACTTGAAATAGGGCGGCCAGCCCCAGCCGGTGTCTTCGTTGCGGTAGACCATGACATCGCCCTTGGCCCGGCGGGTCTGGATGAAAAAGACATCGCGGTTGACCGCCTGCCCCGCGCTATCAGTCGATGAGCCGGACCAGAAGATCGAGTTGTTGCCGAAGTCGATCCGCTTTTCATAGGTGTCCGTGACGCGGACGATATCGGTCTGCGGCAGGGTATAGTGGAAGAACGCCCCCACCAGCACCCAGACGGTCACCCAGAACACCCATTTAACGATTCTCATCTTCGGCCCTTTCCATTAGGTCGCGCGGCCGGACAGGGGCCTTTGCCCTTCTGACATAGTGTTTCCGCGGCACTGCGGCAAATGCCTTACGCGCATTAACACGCGACATTTGCCGCAAAATGCGGGCCTTAGCTGCCCAGCAGCGCTTTGGTCAGGTCGCTGTCCGGCTCTGACAGCGGATCGATCACGTCGAAATGGTGCTTGCCCTCGGCCACCACATGTTTCGCGCCCCAACTGCGGGCGAAATTCTCGGCCTGTTCGAGGAAGACGGGCCGCTCCGCCGCGCCGACCCAAACGGTCACATCCACACCATGGGGCGGGGTCATCTTGATCGGGCTTTCAGCG